>DAOUHB010000202.1:0-3918 GCA_034428935.1 Anaerolineae bacterium
CGACCAACTCGGCCATGGGGTCTCTCCTTTCCGGCGGCGGCCGGCAGCCTGTCGGAGAGGAGAACGACCCTCGCTCGTAGTGCCGACTTCAGTCGTTTTTGGACGGCTAAAGCCGTTGCTACGAACCCCTCTCCGACAACCTGCTACCGCCGTTCCGCCTGCACCGCGGCCAGGTGGGCGGCGTAGGCGGCGGGCACCGGCGGGGCCGGCTCGCCGCGGAGCAGGGCCGCCACGGCCCGCAGGTAGCCCGCCAGCTCGTCCCACGGCGAGCCCGGCTCCTCGCCGTCCGCAGCCTGGGCGGCCACCTCCTCGAGCTGTTGGGCCAGCGGCCCGGGCTCGACCTCGCCCCGCAGGGCGGCGATGCCCGCGTCCCTGGCCTGGTCGGCCAGGGATTCGATCTGGTCCCGGCGGGCGGCGGCCTGCGCGGCCGCCTGGAGGTTGGCCCGCTCCTCGGGGCTCATCGCTTCGAGCTGTCGCGCAAAGGCCAGCATCTGGCCCTCTACCTCGGCTCGCTCCTCGGGACTGAGCCGGGCAAGCTGCTCCGCGAACGCCTCCAACTGCTCTCGCAGCTCCGGCGGCAGCTCCTCGGCACCGATGGGGAGCGCACCACCTTGCGGACCGCCCTGGGGCCGCTCCCGCTCCCGCTCGCCTGGCGGCATGGCAGCCAGGCGCCGGGCCTCCTCCAGGGCCTGCCGGTCCGATTCCAGGTCGGGGTGGCCGGTACGCTCGTCGAGGGCGACCACCTCCTCCAGGGCGCGGACGGCGTCGTCAAAGCGGCCGGCCCCCCGGTAGTAGGCGGCCAGGTTGTAGAGCAGGACGCTGAGGGCCACCAGGGCGTCGCGGCCCTCGCCTGCCTGCCGGACCAGCGCCACGGCTTCCTCCTGGGCGGCGATGGCCGATGCGACGTCCCCGCGGGCTGCCGCCCCCCGCGCCCGGGCGATGGCCTGCCCCAGGGGGTCGTCCGCCGGCGCTCCCCCGCCCTCCAGGTCCGCGATCATCTGCCGCACCTGTTGAGCTTCGGGCATGCCCAACTGCTCGAACAGGGCCAGCCCTTCCCGGTAATAAGTCAGAGCCGCATCGCGATCTCCCCGGGCCTGGGCCAGTTGACCGAGCTTGACAGTTCTAAAGGCGATGCCGGCCCGCTCTCCCAGAGCCTGTGAGATAGCAAGGCCTTCTTGAAGACAGTGTTCCGCATCATCCCAGTTTCCCCGGGCCATGTAAACATCGGCCAACTTGGAAAGCGAGGCTGCCTTGCCCTGCTTGTCGCCGAGCTGCTCGGAGATCTGCAGGCTTTCCCGGTAGAGGGCCAGGGCGCGATCCAGGTCGCCGCGGGTCAGGGAGACCCCGGCCATCTCGTGCAGGGAGGCGGCCGTGCCCTGCTTGTCGCCGAGCTGCTCCTTGATCTGCAGGCTTTCCTGGTAGAGGGCCAGGGCGCGATCCAGGTCGCCGCGGGTGAGGTAGACCGCGGCCATCTGGTTCAGGGAGGCGGCCTTGCCCTGCTTGTCGCCGAGCTGCTCGGAGATCTGCAGGCTTTCCTGGTAGAGGGCCAGGGCGCGGTCCAGGTCGCCGCGGGTGAGGTAGACCGCGGCCATGTTGTGCAGGGAGGCGGCCTTGCCCTGCTTGTCGCCGAGCTGCTCCTTGAGCTGCAGGCTTTCCTGGTAGAGGGCCAGGGCGCGGTCCAGGTCGCCGCGGGTGCGGTAGACCGCGGCCATGTTGTGCAGGGAGGCGGCCTTGCCCTTCTTGTCGCCGAGTTGCTCGTAGAGCTGCAGGCTTTCCTGGTAGAGGGCCAGGGCGCGGTCCAGGTCGCCGCGGGTGAGGTAGACCCGGGCCATGTTGGCAAGCGAAGCGGCCTTGACCTTCTTGTCGCCGAGCTGCTCGGCGAGCTGCAGGCTTTCCTGGTAGAGGGCCAGGGCGCGGTCCAGGTCGCCGCGGGTGAGGTAGACCCCGGCCATCTGGTGCAGGGAGGCGGCCTTGCCCCGCTTGTCGCCGAGCTGCTCCTTGAGCTGCAGGCTTTCCTCAAGGAGGGCCAGGGCGCGGTCCAGGTCGCCGCGGGAGAGGTAGACCGCGGCCATCTCGTGCAAGACGGCGCCGTACTCTCTTGGATTCTCCTCGGCCTGGGCTAGGGCAGCAGCTTCTTCATATTGCTGCAGTGCCTGATCCAGATCGCCCCGCAATACCAACAGCCGTGCCTGTTGAAAGAGGATCCGCTCACGGTACACGTCGTCTCCAAATGTTTTGGCATGTGCGGCGCCGTGGGCCAAAACCTGCTCCGCTTCCTCGTTGCGCCCGAATTGCTGGAGGATGGTGCCAAGGCCCCAGCAGTAGTGGGCCAATTGATCATCGGCCTGCGAAGTTATCTGCTTGATGAACTCCTCGGCACCCAGTTGGGCCAGCCGGGCGATCCCCGGATCGCGCCCCACAGCCTGGCGAGCGAAACCCACGAACCAATTGGCATAAACGGCATAGCCCGCCAGGTGGCCGGCCCGCTCCTCGTCCGTCGCCCGCCGGGCCACGGCCTGGTGCAGCGCCGGCTGGAAGCGGTAGGTCGCCGGCGTGCCGTCCTCGAACCACCCCTCCACCTCCAGCAGGTTGGCCCGGGCCAGGCGGCCCAGGTCCTCCCGGGCCGCGGCCAGGCCGCCCTCGTCCATCTCCAGCCCCCAAACCGCCGCCGCCCCCTGGGCAAAGAAGGGGAAGGGGTAGACGCTCAGGGCCCGCAGGCGGGCCTGGAGGGCGGGCGGCAGGGCGTCGTAGCTGCGGTTGAAAGCGGCGGCAAAGGTGACGTGGTGCCCGGCCAGCCCCTCCCGCCGGGCGGCGTCCAGCTCGTCGGGCCAGCCCGCCAGGAAGGCCTCGGCCGCCACGGGGCTGCGGTCGTACTCCCCGGCCAGCAGGGCGATGGCCAGGGGGTGGCCCTCGGTCTCGCGGGCAATGTCGGCCGCCAGCCTCCGGCCCGCCGGCTCCTCCTTCCTGGCCCTGGTGCTGTGCTTCAGGAACAGCTCGGCGGCGGGGTCGGTCCGCAGCCCGGGCAGGGCCTCCCGCCCGGGAAAGACCACCTCGCCCGGCAGGCCCGCCGGGTGTTCCCGGCTGGTCAGCAGCAGGCGGGCGCCGCCCTCGGCCACCTGGTAGACCAGGCGGTGGACGCCTGCGGCTTCGTCCCGCGCCGCGCCGCGAGCCGCACCCGGGACGTGCCGGGCGACCTGCTGCGGGTTTGCCCGCCGGACGGCCGCCAGCAGCTCGGGGATCAGGTCTCGCGTCCGGCAGTGGTCCAGCAGCGCGTCGATGGCGTCGTCGAGGCTGAACCCGGAGCCAAAGGCGGGGAGCGCCCCCTGGAGGGCGGGCGTCTCCTGGCACAGGCGCCGCAGGCCCCGGTCGTCGACGAACGCCGCCCGCAGCAGGGCGCGCATGGCAGCCAGGTCAATCTCCTCCGCCGCCGGGGGGCCGGCCTCCGCGCCGGCGTCGCGCGCCCCGGCCGCCAGGGCCTGGAGGACGCTCTCGTAGTTGTCCAGGAGCAGCAGCCCGTCCCAGTCGCGCAGGGCGGCCAGGATCGCCTGCGCCTGCGCGCCGGGGCCGGCGGCGGCCAGGCCCAGGGCCGCCTGCTCGCCCAGCAGGCCGCGCAGCAGGTCGCCGCGGAAGCGGGCGGCGTCCACCTCGCCGCCGGCAAAGCTCAGCCCCAGGACGCCCCGGGGCCAGCGCCAGGCAAAGCGCTCGGCAAAGGCCGCGGCCAGGGCCGTCTTGCCCACGCCCCCGGTGCCCACCACGGTCACGACTTTGGCCCCCCGGCTGTAGAGCCGGGCCAGGGCGTGCAGCTCGCCGTTGCGGCCCAGGATGGGGCGCGGCGGCTGCACCTCCTGGGGCAGGCTGCAGGCGCCCGGCAGGCCCAGGCGGCGGACCTCCGGCCGGCCGCCGGCCAGGGGCAGGGGC
>DAOUHB010000203.1:0-16868 GCA_034428935.1 Anaerolineae bacterium
GGCACGCTCCCGCATGTAGGGCCGGGAATCACGACGCAGTACCCTTTCCAACTCAGCGCGTTGATTCTCGCTCAACCTCAGGTAGCGGCGTTTCGGCATGTCGCACCACCTATGCGTGAAGTCCCCATATTATCCTATTACCCTATTGAATTGTCAAAGTTCATAAGCGCGCACTACGAACGCGAGCCCAGATCGGCGGCTAACACGTTGTCGGAGAGGCGCTTGCTTGCAGGTTCGTAGTGGGCGATTTATCGCCCAAGAAGCGCGCTGAAGCGCGCACTACGAACGGGAGCGCAGATTGGCGGCTAGGGAAAGGCAGGGAAAGGCGTGAGGGGCAAGCGGTTGAGCCACGTCGACGAGGCGGGCCGGGCCCGCATGGTGGACGTGGGGGCCAAGGCCGAGACGGAGCGAGCCGCCGTCGCGGCGGGGCGCATCACCATGCTGCCGGCGACCCTGGCCCTGGTGCGCGCCGGCGAGGCGCGCAAGGGCGATGTGCTGACGGTGGCACAGATCGCCGGCATCCAGGCGGCCAAGCGAACCCACGAGTTGATCCCCCTCTGCCATCCCCTGCTGTTGAGCCACGTGGCGGTCACCCTCGAGCCGCGCGAAGAGGCGGGAGAGGCGTGGGTCGAGATCGAGGCCACCGTGCGCTGCACGGGCAAGACCGGCGCCGAGATGGAAGCATTGACGGCCGTCAGCGTGGCGGCATTGACGGTCTATGACATGTGCAAGGCCGTGGACCGGGGGATGCGCATCGGCGACGTGCGCCTGGTGCACAAGAGCGGCGGCAAGAGCGGCGAGTGGCACGAGGGGGATCCTACGACTCCGGCGGAGTGACGGCACCGGGCAGGACAGGACAGCAACGCTAGAAGGTTGTCGGAGAGGTGCTTGCTTATACGTTCGTAGTGGGCGATTTATCGCCCAAGAAGCGCGCTGAAGCGCGCACTACGAACGGGCTCTGCGAGAGGCTTATAGAAGGGACGATTCGCACACCCATGAGTGGAGAGCAGGCCCTACCGAGGGGCAAAGTGCTGGCGGTTTGCACCAGCGAGCGCAAGGGGATTCGCAAACGCGACGTTGGCGAGGCCGAGCTGCGGCCCGATTGGGGCATCGTGGGAGACGCCCACGCCGCCGACTGGCATCGCCAGGTAAGCCTGTTGGCCTGGGAGAGCATCGAGAAGATGCGGGCCCTGGGCCTGAACGTCAACACCGGCAGCTTTGCCGAGAACATTACCACGGAAGGCATCAACCTGGTGGACCTGCCCATCGGCACCCGGCTGCGGCTGGGCGAGACGCTGGTGGAGGTAACCCAGATCGGGAAGGAGTGCCACTCGCGCTGCGCCATCTATGCCCAGGCCGGCGATTGTGTCATGCCCCGGGAGGGCATCTTTGTGCGCGTGCACCAGGGAGGCAGGGTGCGGGCCGGCGACGTCATTGCCGTGGAGGCCGATTGATCGCCTATTTCGACTGCTTCGGGGGCGCCAGCGGCGACATGCTCCTCGGCGCGCTGCTGGACGCCGGCCTCGCGCTGGACGACCTCCGGGCGGACCTGGCGCAGCTGGGCGTGGGGGGCTACCGGCTGGCGGCGGAGCGCGTCACCCGGCGGGGGCTGACGGGCACCCACCTGCACGTCGACATCGAGCCCGGCGACCGGCCGGCCCGCCATCCTTCCGACGTGGAGGCCATCGTCGGCGGAAGCAACCTGCCGCCGCGGGTGGTGGCGCGGTCCCTGGCCGTCTTCCGGCGCATCGCCCGGGCGGAGGCAGCCATCCACGGCACGAGCGTGGAGCAGGTCCACTTTCACGAGATCGGCGCCGTGGACAGCCTGGTGGACGTCGTGGGGTTTGCCGCCGGGCTGGAACGCCTGGGCGTGGACGAGGTCTATGCCTCGCCGCTGCCCCTGGGCAGCGGCACGGTCGAGACCGAGCACGGCCGGCTGCCGGTGCCGGCGCCTGCCACCCTGGCCTTGCTGGCCGAGGTGGGCGCGCCCACGCTGCCCGGCCCCGGCCCGGGCGAGCTGGTGACGCCGACGGGCGCCGGGCTCCTGGCCGAGCTGGCGACCTTCGAGCGGCCGGCCATGGCCGTGGGGCGGGTGGGCTACGGCTTTGGCACCAGGGAGTATCCCTGGGCCAACGCGCTGCGGGCCTGGCTGGGCGAGCCCTTGCCGGCGGCAGGCCCGGAGGCGGACCAGGTGGTAGAGATGGCGTGCAACCTGGACAACGCCAGTGGCGAGGTCCTGGGCTACGTCCTGGAGCGCCTCATGGAAGCCGGCGCCCTCGACGCCTGGTTCACGCCCATCCAGATGAAAAAGAACCGGCCGGCCGTCAAGCTCTCCGTCCTGGCCCGGCCGGAGGACCAGGCCCGGCTGGTCGACCTGATCCTGCGGGAAACGCCCACGCTGGGGTTGCGCTACCAGGTCCTGTCCCGCGCCGTCGCGGGGCGCGAGATCCGGGAGGTGGAGACGCCCTGGGGAACGGTGCGCGTCAAGGTCAAGCTGCTGGCCGGCAGGCCGGTGGCGGCGGCGCCCGAGTACGACGATTGTGCCCGCCTGGCGGCCGGGGCGGGCGTTCCCCTGGCGCAAGTGATGGAGGCGGCCCGCCGGGCAGCCCGGCCAGTCTAGGGCTCCCCGTCCGTGGCCGGCCCGTCCTTTCCCCGTTTTCAGCCCTTCCTGCGGCGCGCCCTGCTCCGGTTCCTGCAGGCCGACCAGCCCTTTGTCTCCGGCGGCGAGGCCGAGACAGCCGCGGAGGTAGAGCGCCACTACCGCTGGAACCTGGCCATGAACCTGCTGGATGGCGGCATCTTCTGGTTCGGCCTGAGCTTTATCTCCGCCACCACCATCCTGCCCCTCTTTGTCACCAAGCTGACGGACAGCACCTTTGCCGTGGGCCTGGTGGCGGTCATCTCGTCGGCGGGCTGGTTCCTGCCGCAGATGTTCGCCGCCCACTGGATCGAGCGGCTGCCCCGCATGGTGCCGGTCGTCGCCCGGGCCGGCTTTTTCCTGGAACGGGTGCCGGTGTGGCTGCTGGTGGGGGCGGCGCTGCTGGCCGGCTCGCAGCCGGCGCTGGCCCTGGTCGTGTTTTTCGTCGTCTACCTGTGGCGCGGGCTGGGGGGCGGCGTGGTGGCTCCGGCCTGGCAGGACATGATCGCCCGCTGCTTTCCCGTCGACCGCCGCGGCCGGTTCCTGGGCACGGCCAGCTTTCTGGGGGCCGCGGCGGCGGTGGCGGGCGCGGCGTTGAGCGCCTGGCTGTTGGAGCAGTTGCCCTTCCCCCAGAACTTTGCGGCCACCTTTGCCATCGCCGGCCTGGCAGTTACGTTAAGCTGGTTCTTCCTGTCGCGGACGCGGGAGCCGGCGCAGCCGCCCTCCCGGCGTCCGGTCGAGCGGGAGCGCCTGTTGGCGCGGCTGCCCCGCGTCGTGCGCAGCGACGCCAACTTTCGCCGCTTTCTCTCGGCGCGCTGGCTGCTGGCCCTGGGGGGCATGGGCACCGGCTTCCTGACAGTCGCCGCCGTGAACCGCTGGCAGGTGCCCGACTCGACGGTCGGCCTGTTTACCACCGCCCTCTGGATCGGCGAGACAGTGGGCTATCTCTGCTTTGGCCTGCTCATCGACCGCTTTGGCAACAAGCTCGCCCTGGAGCTGGGCGCGGGGGCCCTGGCGGCGGCCTTTCTCCTGGCCCTGCTGGCGCCGGCACCGGCGTGGTATTACGTCGTCTTTGGCCTGGTGGGCGTCCACCTGGCCGCGCTCCTCAGCTCGGGCATCCTGGTGACCATGGAGTTCTCGGGGCCCGAGCAGAGGCCGACCTACGTGGGCATCGCCAACAGCACCGTGGGGCTGGTGAACATGACCGCGCCCCTCATCGGCGCCTGGCTGGCGACGGTGGGCTACGGAACGCTGTTTGCCGCCAGCGCGGCGGTTAGCCTGGCCGGCCTGGGCGCCCTGCATTGGGCCGTGCGCGAGCCGCGATGGAGCGTGGCGGGCGGGGCGTAGGCCGCCGGCGGCGCGGCTCTCCGCCGGGTGCGACCCCGGCGCGGTTATGGCCGGGGGCGCAGGCGAGGCTCGAAGCGGGCATATTGCCGTGGATTGTGCTCGCGCACGAGCGCCAGGAGCACGTCGTACAGGTCGTATCGCTCAACGTGGTCCACCACGGCATCGACCACCTCGTTCAAGCTGGGGTCGGCGTCCAGGTCGTCGAGGACGGGCCGCAGGTCGGAATGGCTCTGGCAGAGCCGTCGCAGCTCCTGGGGTCCAAAGGAAGCCAACAGCAGCTCGCGGAGCACGGCCAGGTCGTAGGGCGGGCGCCGGACGGGCAGGAGCGCGCGCCTGCGCCTGAGGGCCAGCACCAGGGCCACGGCAACCAGCACGTTGCCCAGCACCACCGCGCCGACGATCCAGCCCAGGCCCGGCACACCCCGCGGTTCGGGCGGGCCGACCACGTCGACGGACAGGCTGCGTATCCAGCTCGGGCGCGCCTCGTTGCCCTCGCCAATCCGGTAGGCGCTCACGACCAGGACGTAGGTGCCGGGGCGCTCTGGCGCCTGCACGTTCCAGGCCCACACCGTGGCCACGTTGACCTCGTCGATGTCGATGGCCTGGGTTGCCGGGTAGAGGTCCTCAACCGCAAAGCCCAGGGAGTGGAGCTCGATGCGCATGGTGCCGGCGACCAGGATCGTCGCCCGGTAGCGGTTCAGCTCGCCGGCGACGGCCGGGGCATCGGGCGGGATCTCGACCCGTTCGACCTCGATGGGGACGAGGGAGGCGAGCATGGCCGGCACGTACACCGACAGGACCACGACGTCGCTGGAGCCGGCGGTCATGCGGATGGGATATTCGATGTTGACCTCGCCAAGCGTCGAGACGTCCGTGATCTCGGTGCCCTCGTTTGTCTCCACCTGTACCGTGGGCGTGGGCGTGGGTGTTGCAGCGCCGGCCGCGGTTCCGGTCGGGCCGGGGCCCGGCCTTTCCGTCGGGGTCTGGCGTGCGGCAGCGGTGCTGGGGGGCGTGCGCGTCGCAGTCACCAGCGGGACGAGGACCGAGGGGCTCGGCGGGGGCGTCCTGGTCGCCGTTTCCTCCTCGGGCACCGTTACCTCCGCGACCGGGGTTTCCTCCGCGGTCGCCGTGGGCATCGGCCCGGAACCCAGGACCAGGAACAGGGCCGAGGCGGCCAGGGCCAGGACGAGCAAGACGGCCGCCAGGAGCAGCCAGGGCCAGGCGCCGCGCCCCCGCTGCCGGGGCGGGCCGCCGGACGAGCGGCCGGCGTTGACCTCTGGGTCCCGTACCCCTTTGCCCATCTACCTGTTCCTCCACGCTGTTGACCGTATTATACCACCAGGGGTGGGAAAAGGCAATGGGGCATTGGCCGCGCCTTTGCGCCCTGCCCGCTGGCCTTTTCCCCCATTCTCCGTATAATGGCCCCATGCCCCTGCCGGGGCGGCGCGAGACGAGGAGGGATCAGGAGGCCGTTATGTCACATGGAGCACCCATCACCGAGCTCATCCGCAGGCGCTATTCGTGCCGCACGTACCTCGCCACACCCATCGGGCCGGACAGGCGCCAGCCCCTGGAGGAGTACCTCCGGCTCATCGCAGAGGGCCCCCTGGGCAGCCCGTTGCGCTTTGTGCTGGTGGCGGCGAGGGAAAAGGACCGCAGTGCGCTGCGCGGGCTGGGCACCTACGGGTTCATCCGGGGGGCGACGGGCTTTGTGTTGGGCGCTGTGGGGTCGGCGGAGCACGACATGGAGGATTTCGGCTACGCCGGCGAACAGATCGTGCTGTTGGCGACGGGGCTGGGGCTGGGCTCCTGCTGGCTGGGCGGGACCTTCCGGCGCAGCCGATTTGCGGAACGGCTGGGGCTGGGCCCGGAGGAGCACATGCCCTGCGTCCTGTCGCTGGGCATCCCCGCCGACCGGCGCAGCCTCATCGACAGGCTGTCACACATCGGGGCCGGCTCGGCGCGCCGGCTCCAATGGGAGAGGCTCTTTTTCGACGGCGGTTGGGAGCGGCCCCTGGACGAGGAGGCAGCCGGCGCCTACGCGACGCCCCTGGAGATGGTGCGCCTGGCGCCCTCGGCGTCGAACCGGCAGCCGTGGCGGGTGCTCCGCCAGGGCCAGGCGTGGCACTTTTTTCTGCAGCGAACGCCCGGCTATGGCAAGGTCAGCGAGCCGGTCTCGGGCGGCAGCGACCTGCAGCGCGTGGACATGGGCATCGCCATGTGCCACTTTGAGCTGACGGCCAAGGAGATGGGGCTGGAGGGCCGCTGGACGGTGGACCCGGAGGCGGCCGGCCGGCCGGAGCCGGCCGAGTACGTGGTGAGCTGGCTGGCAGGCTGACGCCGGGCGAGAAGAGCAGGCCAGAGCCCGCCATGCCAGCGAGGGCTGGCCCGCCGGGCCCTGGCCGAGCAGGGTGCCGGAAGCGTCACTCCTGGGCCGAGGGCATCAGGTCGTCGTCATCCAGGTCGTCGTCCAGGTCGCCCATCCGCTGCCCAACGGGCAGGCCGATCTTGGGCAGGCCGATGAGCAGCGGGGTGCCGATGATGGCCGCGCCCAGGCTGAACAGCGTCCTCTCCACGGGGGCCAGGGGCAGCGTTGCCAGCCAGATCTCCGGAGGCAGCCGGAACTGGATGAGAGCCCACAGGGAGCCAAAGGCGTGGTCCGCGATGGTGCCCGCCATGGCAGCCAGGAACACGCCCACAAAAATCCTCCTGCGATTCTCGGAGCCGATCCAGTTGGAGGCCACGAGCCAGCCCACCAGGCAGGCGACGATCCCCAGGAGCCAGACGGCCGGCTGGAACCACGCCTCCCGGCCCAGGGGGACCAGGTACCAGGCGCCGGCAAAGCCCAGGATGATGAGCAGGGGCCAGTACCACCGCCTGGTCATCGCCAGGCCCGCGCAGAAGGCGCCCAGGGTGGGCACCAGGAACGACAGCGGGCCAAAGAAGGCCGTGTGCGGCGCGATGAGATGGCCGACAAAGGCGCCGATGGCCGCGCACAGCGCACCGGCCACGGGCCCAAAAAAGATCCCGGCCAGGGGAAAGAGCGCCGAGCTCACGCTGAACGTCGCGCCGGTGCCGATGATGGGAAAGGCGGGCACGAGCATGACGGCAGCAATGAGCGCGGCCCAGACGGCAATCACGGCCGGATGGGTGGTCAGCAACCCTTTTTTCATCGTTCTTCTCCTTCTCTTTTTCTTTTTTCGAGGATATGTTGCCCCAGCTCCTGGACGGTCAGGGCCGTGGGCGGCAGCCCCAACCGGGGCGGGAGCGCCTGCGACAACTGGGTGATCTGGGGAGGGAGCACGTGCGTGCGGCCCAGGATCTCGGGCTGGGCCAGGACCTCGGCGGTGGGCCCATCCAGGAGGACCCGGCCGCCGTGGAGGACCAGGGTGCGCGCCGTGTACTCGGCGATGAGGGACATGTCGTGGGTGACGACGAGGACCGTGTGTCCTTCCCCGTGTAGCTGGCGGGCAATGCCCATGATCTGGTGGCAGCCCTTGTAGTCCTGCCCCGTCGTGGGCTCGTCCAGGATCAGGATGCGGGGCTGCATGGCCAACACCGAGGCGATGACGACCTTGGCCCTTTCGCCCTTGGGCAGGGCCGGTGGGAACTCGTCCCGCACAGCATCGAGCCCCGTGGCGGCAATCGCCCGGTCCGTCCTGGCCCGTATCACGTCCCTGTCCAGGCCCAGGTTTCGCGGCCCGAAGGCAATCTCCTCCTCCACGGTCTGGGCAAAGAGCTGTTGATCCGGGTTCTGCAGGACAAAGCCGATGCGCGTCGCCAGCTCGCTGACGGCAAGCCGGCCGGCGTCCTGCCCCTCGATCCAGACCTTGCCGGCCGTCGGCCGCAGCAGCCCGACCAGGTTCTTGAGCAGCGTCGTCTTGCCGGCCCCGTTCTCGCCAATGATCCCCAGGAACTCCCCGCGCTGCACGGTCAGGTTGAGGCCAAGCAACGCGGGAGCCCGGCCCGCGTCGTAGGCAAAGGTGAGGTCCTGGGTGCGAATGGCCGGCGTGCTCACGTTCCCCGGCCGCCTTCCAACAGTGCTTCGACGCCCCGGCGGGCATCCGCCAGGGTGATGGGAAAGTCGGGGAGGGGGCAGCCCTCGCGGGCCAGGTAGCTGGCCAGTTGCGACACCTGCGGCGAGCGGATGACCACGCGGGCCAGGAGCGCCTCGTCGGCAAACACCTCACGTGGCGTCCCGTCGGCCACCAGCTCGCCCTCGTGGAGGACGAGCACGCGGTCGCAGAACTCGGCCACCTGCTCGCCCTCGTCGGTGGCCATGACGATGGTCATGCCCCGCTCCCGGTTCAGCTTCCCGACGATGGAGAACAGATCTGCCGTGCCAACGGGGTCCAACTGGGACGTGGCTTCGTCCAGGACCAGGATGCCGGGCATCATGGCCAGGGCAGCGGCGATGGCCAGGCGCTGCTTTTGCCCGCCCGAGAGGGTGGCGGGTGGCTGGTCCTCCAATCCCGCCAGGCGGACCGCCTCCAGGGCCCAGGCGGCGCGCCTCAGGATTTCGGCCGGTTCCACGCCCAGGTTTTCGGGGCCAAAGGCCACTTCGTGGAGCACGGAGGTGGTAAACAACTGGGTTTCCGGGTCTTCCAGGACGATGCCCACCTTGCTGGACAGGCGGGCAAAGCCTTCCACCTGGGTGTCGAGCCCGGCGACCGTGACCCGGCCGCGCATCCGGCCGCCCCGCGTGGTGGGGATCACGCCGTTCAGCATCTGGCAAAAAGTGGACTTGCCGGCCCCGTTCTCGCCCAGGACGGCCACAAACTCGCCCTCCTGGATGGAGACGCTGAGGCGCGAGATGGCGCGCCGCTTGCCGCCCGGGTAGCGATAGGAAACCTGGTCAAAGACGATGGCTGGCTGGGACACGTGGGACACCCTCAGAAGACCCACGCGGCGGCCGCGGCCAGCCCGACGTACAGCACCGTCGCGCCCACGAAAAGCCAGTCCATGGTCCGCATGCGGATGTCTTGGACAAACGTGCGGGTCTTGCTGGCGCCAAAGGCACGCGAATCCATGGCCACGGCGATCAACTGTGCCCGGCGCATGGCGCCAATGACGAGGGGCGTCACCAGCGCCGGATAGGAGCGCAGCTTTTCCCAGAAGCGTCCCTTCTCAAAGACCTGCATGGCCCGCAGCCGCTGGGCATCGACGATGACGTTGGCCTCGTCTTGAAGGACAGGGATCAGGTTGATGGCCGTCGTCATGGAATAGGCCACGCGATAGGGCAGGCCCATGCGAACCAGGCCCAGGGTCAGCAGGTGGACCGGCGTCGTCAGGCTCACCAGGGGCAGGATGAGGATCACGGCAAAGAGGCGCAGGATGATGAGCACGGCAAACAGGATCCCCTCCAGCGTGATCCGGCCGATGCCTCCGACGATGGGCACCGCGGTGGGGATGATGGGATAGACCAGCGACGTCTCTCCCGGGTAAAAGAGGGCCTGGACGACAAAGAGGAACAGGGCCAGCCCGGCCAGCGCCTTGCCCGTGTCTCCCAGCATGGCCATGGGGAGGCGGGCGATTCGCCACAGGAGGAGCAGCGTCAGCCAGATGGCGGCTACCAGCCAGATGCGTTGCACGATCAGGATCAGGCCCGCCAGGAGCAACATAAAGATGATCTTGGCCCGGGGATCGAGGCGATGGAACAGCGTGTCGCCGGGCACGTACTGGATCAGCGGGCTCACCCGTCCACCTCCCGATGGTGGCCGGGCAGGCGCTCATCCCGGTAACCCCAGCGCAACGGCTGGTCCTGCACGTAGCGCTTGCCGAGGCGCAGCGCCAGAGAGGCCTTTTCCAGCTCTCGTCCCAGGTAAAAGGCGTGGCCGGCGTCGCCCTGGAGCGCCATCTGGTCAAAGATGGCCTGCGGGTCGGTGCCGGCGATGAACTGCGCGCCATTAAAGGCCACGATCTGCTGCCCGTCGCAAAAGATGCGGTAGTTTCGGTCGCGGACCCTGGCTTGCATCTCCCGAAGCTGGCCCTCGGCGAGGGACTGAAAGGGAGGGTCCTTGGCGACGATGAGGCGGTCGTCCAGGTTCTTGGGCGGGACCTTGTGCCGGCTGGCATAGTGCATCAGCCTGCGGGCCGCGTCCACCTCTCGCACCGAGCCCCAGGCCCAGGGGATCACTTCCGTGGTGAGGACGTATTCGATCCCCAGCTCGGCCACGATGCCCATGAGCAGGGCATTGACCCCGGGGCTGTCGGCATCGGTCAGCTCGGTGACGTTGGCAATGCCCATGAGCATCTCCTGGTCGGGAAATCGGCGCCGCGCCTCCACGTAGCGAGCGATGGACTCGGTGAAGCCAAACATCAGGGGATTGATGACCGGGTCGACGATGTAGGGCACGCCCCACGACTCGAGGCGCTCGACGTTGCGCTCCAGGCTCTCCAGGCCCTGGCCAAAATCGGGTATGACGACGACCTTCCGGCAGCTCACCTCCCGCGCGATCTCCAGGTTCGAGCCATTGACACTCAACAAGTAGTCAAAGCCGGCCCGGTTCGCCCGCAGCACGTCCTCGCGGTGGAAGGTGTCGAGGCTGACGAGAAAGCCGCGGGCCTTGAGCTCTTGCAGCACCTCCACAATGTGCGGAAAGTCACTCCCGGCCAGCCAGCCCAGGTCCAGGACGTCGGCGCCGCTCTGGCGGTAGTACTCGGCCTGGGCCAACAACTGCTCCATGGGCCACAGAGGCGCATCGGCAATCTCGGCCAGGATCTGGCATTCGTAGGCGGACAGATCCACCGCCTGGCCCTCGACCCCGAACCAACGGGGGATGTCCAGCAGGTCCTTGGGGCCCCGCTCAACCCGGGCGCCCGTCCGGGCCTCCAGGTCGGCCAGGTCGCCCTGGCACCAACCGGGCACCAGGATCAGGTCGACGCTGCCCTCGTAGGACAGCCTGGGAACGATCCACTCCACAGACAGGAACGCGGCCACGGTGATGGGCAGCTCGGCGATGACGTATTCGAAATCGCCCTCCATGCGGTCCAGGAGGTCCCGCAGGGGCCCGGCCGCCAGGTGGCCGGTGACAAACAACACGCGGCGGGGCTGGGGGCCGGTCATGCCAGCGCCTCCAGGGCTCCCCTGAGCTCGTCGAGGCTGGAGACGACGGTGACTCCCGGGAAGGAGCACAGGCGGGCAACCATTTCCAGATCCACCGGCCGGGGAAAGACCGTGACCAACTCGCCGCCCGGGCCGGGCGAGTCGATCTCGGGCGCCACGTCCGTAGGCAGGACGATGACGGGCACGCGGGACTTGCCTGCCTGGGCAAAGAGGTTGGTGATGAGGCTGTCGGCGATGCCGTGGACAAACTTGGCGGTGCTGTTGCCCGTCGCCGGGGCCACGACGAGGCAGTCGTACTCGCCCCGGAAAAAGCGGGCGACGTGGGGGGCGCTTGCCCCGGTCCGGCTTTCGTGGTAGATGCGCCGGGCGCCCCCGGCCAGGCGCGCCTCCAGGCCGTACATGCGCACCACCTCCTCGGCCGCCCTGGACAGGAACAGGTGCACGTCGGGCAGGCCGGCGACGACCTCGGCACAGCCCGCCAGGAAGTGGCCGGCCCCGGTGATGCCCCAGGCGACACACGCCATGCTAGCCTCCGGTCCCCAGGGGCGGCTTGATGTAACCGCCGGCCCCCTCCATGGCGCCCACCACCAGGTGGTCGACGCGCCCGTTCACCGCCTCCAGCTTGCCGTAGGCCTCCACCGTGGCGCCGGGCTCGGCGACGTCGCAGTAGAGCCCCTCGTGGGAGACGATGGCGCGCACGCCGGCGGCTTCCGCGTCGCCCTCCAGGACCTCCACGCCCTCCACGCGATAGATGGCCGGCAGGAACAGGGCTTCGGAAACGTCGGCGAGGACGGCCCGCAGGCGGGCGAGTCCCCGGGCCCGGTACGTCCGCTGGCCGTACTCCTCGTCTATCTCCTCGTCGCGCCGGATGGCGTGGATAGAGACGTAGCGGGGGCCAAAGTAGCCATAGTTCCAGCGGCGGCGGGCCAGGTAAGCCGCCTCGTCAACGGACAGGGGATGATGCTCGGCCACCCGCGCGCACCACCCCGCGCGCTCCTCAGCCGACGGACGGCGAAACTCGTCCGTCCCCTCCGGCCCCAGCCGGTCGCGGAGCAGGGCAGCCTCGGCCCGGCCATAGACCAGGAGATCGATGTCGGAAAAGTCCGGGTTGTGGGTCGCGGTCAGGAGCGAGCCGGTCACCCCCATGTCGTGGGCGGACAGCCCGGCCAGGCCCGCGATATAGTCCACCAGGGCGCACGTCTCCTCCTCCAGAGCATCCCGGGGGCCGGCCAGGATCTCTTGCAGGCGCTCCCGCGGCCGGAAGTAGCGGGCCACGCAGTCGCGCGGCACCATGGAAAAGCGAATGTCGCGCACGGGGCAATCGGAGACATAGTGCGGATAGTTGGCCTCCAGGTAGCGCAGCGTGCCGGCGACGGTGGAGACGTGATAGTGCGCCAGCTCGCGGCGGTAGGCCCTCTCCCCGTCGCGCCACTTGCCCCCCGGATCGGGCGTGTATTTCAGGTAGGCCGTGTATCGGTCGGGCGGGTGCAGGTAGCCGGTCACGCAGAAGAGCATGCCTTCCCGGGTCTGCAGAAAATCCCGGTCCTTGGGCTTTTCGCCGGCCGCCGGACCCTGGGCCGCCTCCCCGGCATAGGGGGCTTCCTCCCCAGGATCCACACCCGCGGTGTCCTCCTGGTGGCCGTGGGCGCCGTGCTCGTGGCCCGCGTGCTCGTGCCCCGCGTGGTCGTGGCCGCCATGTTCGTGCGCCGCATGGCCGTGTTCACCGTGGCCGTGTTCGCCGTGGCCGTGGCCGCCGTGCTCGTGGCCATGATGGTCGTGATGGCCGTGGCCCCCGTGCCCGGCCTCCGCCGCTTCTTCCCCGTCCTCCGCCCCGCCGAGGGTCTCCCCGATAGAGATGCGCAGCAGGTTGGGAAGGGGCAGCTCCCGGGTGCCCGCCCCGTAGCCGATCTGATCGACGCGCATGGCCGGGCCGGGGCCAAAGCCGGCAGCCAGCGACGCGAGGATGGCGGCGCCCGTGGGGGTCACCAGCTCGGCTTCCACGTCGCGGCCATAGATGGGAACGCCCTTCAGCAGCTCCGCGGTGGCCGGCGCCGGCACCGGGATGACGCCGTGGGCGCAGGTGATGGTGCCGCGGCCGACGTGGACGTGGGAGGCATAGGCCCGCTCCACGCCCAGGAGCCAGAAGCCCGTCACCGCCCCCACGACGTCGACGATGGCGTCCAGCGCCCCCACCTCGTGAAAGTGGACGTGGTCGACGGGCGTGCCGTGGACCCGGGCCTCCGCCTCGGCCAGCCGGCGAAAGATGGACAGGCTGCGGGCCTGGACCGGAGCGGGCAGCCCGCTGCCCTCTATAATCTCCTCAATGTCATGCAGGTGGCGCGCCACGCCCTGCTCCTCGGTCTCGACCTCGACGTGGATGCCCCGCAAACCCTTGCGCCGCACCTCGCCGGCGACGATGCGGTAACCATCCAGGCCCAGCCTGGCCAGCTCCGCCTCCAGTCGCTCCAGCGACAGGCCAGCGTCCAGCAACGCCCCCAGGACCATGTTGCCGCTGATGCCGGCGAAACAGTCCAGGTATGCTATCCTCATGAACGACCTCACCTCTCTAGAAGTATCCGGCGGCACACGATGGCCCCGCCGCCCCGGGATGCAGCCTCAGGGTCGGGCCAGGAGCCAATCGCCGGCCTGCCCGCCGACGACCAGGCGATGGTGGCCCTTGCCCGTCTCGCAGGCGACCCTCTCCACGCTGCCGCGCGCCTCGACGATCTCTCCGGCCCGCGCCTGGTCGCTGAACCGGCCGCGGAAGGAGACGATCTCTTGCAGGTCATCGACCATGACCCCGTCCAGGACGGTGACCTGGCGCAGCGCATAGCGGCACGGCGTCCAGATGGCATCGCCATCGCCGGCGACGGTGGCCCTGACCGTGGCCGGGCCCACGGGCCGATAGCGCCGATCGCCGTACGTTTCGTCCGACTCGCCGGGATGCTTGACAAACCGCAGGAAGAAGGAGCGGCCGCGATAGCGGCCCTCGTTGACCTTGCGGCGCTGGAGGCGGGCGAAATCGTGAAACGTGAGGGGGGTATCCGGGCTGTGGGCCGCGTGCAGCCCTCGAAGCTCTTTCTCGTCCAGGGGTCGGACGGGGCCACCCGCCTGGCGAAACAGCCCGGCGACGGCGCGGTGGACCGCCCGGCCGGCCTCCTCACCATAGACCAGCAGGTCGAGGTCCGAATCCGGCCGGTGCGTGCCGAGCATCACCGAGCCCGAGACCCCCAGGCCGGACCACGGCACGCCCGCTGCCTCTTGCAACCCCCCGGCCAGGCCCAGGGCATCCTCTTCCACGGGATCGGCCGGCCCCGACCGGCGGAGGCGGGCCAGGAAAGCGCAGGGGTCGTGGACGGCCGCCACGCTGGCGCGGGGCACGCTCTGCGCCTCAATGCCGAGGACCGGATCGTTGCACAGGTACTCGGGGTGCCGCGCCCGCAACAGGTCCACCTGATCCTCGAAGCGATAGACCCGGCGATAGGCCAGTCCCTCCCGCTGCCGGTCCCCCAGGGGATCGGGCAGATAGCGCAAATAGGCAATCCATCGATCGGGGGGATGGAGACTGCCCTTCACGGTAAAAATCCAGCCGTCGATGGTCTCGACGGCAAATCCCTCGACGACTCGCTGCATCACCATAGCCTTCCCATTATACCGGCAGCCGGCCCCGGGCCGCAAACCCATCGACACTCCTGCCCGGCCGCCGCGCGCAGTTGCGCAAAGGGCCAAAGTGTGGTTAACTCCAAGGACACCCGGCTCGAGGATGAACGACGACCATGCAACTGCTTATCAGCGTGACGACAGAGGACGAAGTAGCGGCGGCCCTGGAAGGGGGCGCCGACATTATCGACGTCAAGAACCCGGCCGAAGGGGCCCTGGGAGCCAGTTTCCCCTGGGTCCTGCGCCGAGTACGAGCGGCCACCCCCCAGGGGGTGCCGGTGAGCGCTGCCCTGGGCGACGCGCCCAACCTGCCGGGCAGCGTGGCCCTGGCGGCGTTGGGCGCCGCAACCTGCGGGCTCGAGTACGTCAAGGTGGGCCTGATGGGGCCGCGTACGGAGGACGATGCTCTGTGCCTGCTGCGGGGCGTCTGCCGGGCCGTGGCCGAGTTCTCGCCCCGAACGTGGGTCATTGCCGCCGCCTATGCCGACGCCCACCAAGTGGGCGCGTTTCCGCCCCTGGACCTGCCCGGAGTGGCCGCCGAGGCTGGCGCCCGCGGCTGTCTCCTGGACACCGCCGTCAAGGCGGGGGATAACCTCTTTACGCACCTGGACGACGGCCAACTGGCCCGGTTCGTCGAGGAGTGCCGCCGGCTCCATCTGCTCTCCGCCCTGGCCGGCTCCCTGACCGCCGCCGACGTTCCGCGGGTCCAGGCCATTGGCCCCGAAATTATCGGCTTCCGCACCGCCGCGTGCCGGGGCGACCGGGTACACGGCCGGATCGATGCCAGCAAGGTACGTCAACTGAAGTCGCTCCTCGCCACGCCCTGACCGGCGGCAACCCGGGTTCCCTTGGTCGCACCCGTGGACAACAGCTCCGCCAGCCGCTCCGGGTGCCGGCCGTTGACCAGCCACAGCTCCAGGCCGTAGCGGGCCACAAGGCCGGGCAGGTGCCCGTCCACGACCCCAAACCTCCCCAGCTCGGCCGCCGGGACGCTCCCTCGCAAGCGGGCACCGCCCGCCGCCGGCGGGCCGTCGAGCACACCGTCGACGTCCTTGAGGAGGGCCAGAAGCGGCGCCCGGGCCCGCCCGGCGACCCAGGCCGCGATGGAATCGGACGTGACGTCCCACGTGTGGGGCAACGGATCGGCGGCGTACAGCACCGCCCAGGGGAGCAAAATGGGCACGCGCCCGGCCCCCGCCACGTCGCGGGCCGCGGCCAGGCTGCGCACCGGCTCGCCCCCCGGAACCTGGTCGGCCAGCAGCCAGCCGTACTGGTCCATGCCCAGGATGGCCATCCAGTGGGCGGTGCTGTCGCCCAGGCGGAACCTCCGGTCCTGGCCGCGGACGGCGTCGGCAAAGGGGCCGCCGCCCGGCACCACCAGGAGGGAATGGCGCCTGCCCAGCTCGGCCAGGCGCCGGCCGAGGGCCGGGAGGCCATCGCCCCGGCAGAGGCTGCCGCCGACCTTTACGACTGCCTGGATCATGCGCCGCCTCCTTCGCTGCGCTCAGGACCTTGTCCTTCGCTGCGCTCAGGACCCTGTCCTTCGCTGCGCTCAGGACCCTGTCCTTCGGCGCGCTCAGGACCTCGCCGTTCCAGGTGTCGTTCCAGGAGGGCGGCAACGCCCAGGCAGGGCAGCACCGGGAGGATAGCGGACGGAACGTCCAGGGCGACCAGGGGCAGGCCCAGCCGGCGGCCGGCCTCCACGGCCAGGAATCGCCCCGAGCCGACGGCAAGGAGGGGCAGGTCGTCGCCGGGCAGGCGAGAGCGCACCTGGTACATGGCCTCCAGCACCTGCTGGAGCTGCTTCTCGTGGAGATAGCGGGCCAGGCCGTGGAGCTCGCCGGAGCCCAGGGTATCGGCGTCGGCACACACCAGCCGCGCCAGGCGCCGCTCGGCACCCGCGACGGTTTTGGGTCCGCCGTCGGCGGCGGGCACGCCATAGTCGCCGGGCGACAACATCCCGAGGAGCGTGTAGACGTCGGCCATCATGGAAAAGCTCTCGGCCGCCACGGGGCAGGGCCTGCCGCGGATCGGAACCCGGGCGGCGATGGTGTTGGGGTTGGTGCGGACGACGCCGGTATAGACCAGCTCGCCCGCCGCCAGGCGCTCAACGTCGGTGCTTCCCTCGGCCAGCACGCGGCCCTCACGGATGGGGAT
>DAOUHB010000204.1:0-110743 GCA_034428935.1 Anaerolineae bacterium
TCTGTCGAGAGCAAGCAAGGAAGGGCACAGAGCCGGCTGTTGGCAGACGGCAAGGTCGGGCAGGCAGACGTTTCCGTTAAGGTCGGCCAGGAGTCGGCCCAGGAGCAGGTTGCTTTTCTGCCGGGTTCGCCCCACAGCCTCAGCCTGACAGCCGATCTCGCTGAGGTGGAGGTAGGTGGCGATGTGCAGATTCGGGCGACGGTAGTCGATGCCTGGGGGAACCCGGTTGCCGACGGCACGCGAGTGGCATTCCAAACAACCCGAGGCTTTGTCTCGAGTGGCTTGGGCGGTACACTCGCCGGGGAGGCGACCGCGTTTCTGGCGGTCGGGACTGATCCGGGTTTCCTGAAGGTTACGGCCACAGCCATGAAGGCCAACGGCACTACCGAGCTGTACGTCAGGCCCGGGCCCCCAGCTCTTCTCAATCTCACAGCACCTGCGGCCTCTATCCCGGTGGGACGAACAACCGAATTGCTCGTTCTTGTCCAGGATGCCCTTGGCAATCCTGTCGCCGACGGTACGGAAGTGGTCTTTAACGCGACCCAGGGCCAAGTGTGGCCGCCGGTCACCCACACAAAGTCAGGTCAGGCACAGGTTGATCTTGTGGCGCCTGACCAACGAGGCCAGGTGCGAGTCTCCGCGAGTTCGGGCCGTGCACAGCATGCTATTGCTGTCGATATAGTTTCTGAGCCGCCTAACACTACCGCATAAGCAGTCAGAACGCAGCAACCTGCGATCGACTTCATACGACCGAGGCTCCTCAGTCATTCGCGAGGAGTAGCGAGACCGAGTGGAACGGAGGTCTGGGGATGCACAAGAGGATTCGCATACCGTATCAGCTATATCCCTCCTCCCTGCTCTGGGTGGACAACCTGTCCCAGGCGGGCAGGGACCTGCGAGCCAGGTGCCGTCAACTCTCGGCCTGTGACCAAAACCTCCTGCAGGGCCTGGCGGACGATGCCAGGGCGCTGCTGGCACGCGGCGACGCGAATAGCTGTGCCACCGTGCTGATTTGCCTCGCCGATCGCTGCCTCGAGGGAGGCGAGTTGCTTCTTGCCCGTGAGTGCTGTGAAGAGGCCGAAACCCTATTTTGCAGCTACGAGGATAGCCGCCACGGGCACAACCAAGCCGTGGCGCTCTATGCACTCGGTCTTGTCTATCATTTACAAGGTCAGGAGAAGGAAGCGGTCAATAACTACGACGAGGCCCTGCACGCGTTCCGACGGGCACGCGCTGAATGGATGATGGTTAGGGATTGCGCTCAAAGAAGGATGAACCAGTGCCGAGGCGTCGAGCGCTGGATCAGGAAACTGCGGGCACGGCTCGCTTCAGCAGCGTCCGTCACGCCACCTCAGGCTTATCACCTCGCTTCTCTACCGGTGCTGTCTGCCACCTCGGCGGGGGATCCTCTGTGCGCTGTGGAAGAGTTCGAGGAGTGGGTGGAAGTAGAGGAAGCTGTAGCCGGACAGGCGAATTTTGTCCTGCGCGTGCAGGGCGACAGCATGATTGATGCCGGGATCCATCATGGAGACCTCGTTCTCATCCAGGGGGCAGAGACCTGGCCGGGTGACGGCCAGATTGTGGTGGCGTGTATCGATGGCCTGGAAAGCGAGAGTGTCTTGAAGCATTTCTACCGGCACAGTGACCACATACGCCTGCAGCCGGCCAACGATGGGTATCCCTTCCTTATCATCGCGCCCACGCTGGGGTTGAAAGAAAAGATCCAAGAGCGTTACAAGACAAGGTACCCAGGACGGCTACTGCAGTTCTTTGTTGAAAGCAATGTACGCTGTGTTGGCTGGTACTGTGGCAAACTGTGAGAATCCCATGAAATTCCTGCCTGCAGTAATGTGGGACGCCGAGGCGCGACAGAGTTTCGAAGAGGAGTTTCTGTATCATGCAAGGTGGGATCCTACTCTGCGGGAAAGCCTGAGTTCTGTGATGGCAGCCATGGCAGTGCTCGGAAACTCGGACGAGCCCGAGATCTACGATCCTGTTGTTGCCCGCGAGTTCCTGCTGGCATGCTTTTCCACTGCCGACCTATACCGTCATATATACGATAACCCCAGATGGTGCCAAGTCCTACTGCACATCCCCAGCACACGCAGTGCGGCAGGGATTCTGGATGCAGTCATGTCTCGTCCAGAGCACTCGGCTCTCTTGGCAGAGTTCCTGCATCTGGCAGAGACCAAGAATAGCGTTTGCTTTGACCGGTTCTCCCACCGCATCAAACGGACAGGTGACGCGGAGTATAAGCACGTCGATCGGGCCCGATGGATGGAAGCAGCCGACCTGCTTGTTGCTGCCTTGGCCGATTCTCCATCAGCTGTGAAGACCTCTCTCGCACAGCGGTTTTATGAACTGGGCGGTGAATGCTATAATAGAGGAGAGATGAACGCCTGCATCGATCTACTCAGCCTCGTACTGCAGCTCGATCCATCCAATGTGAGCGCCGAGCTGTTGAGACGCCGAGCCGAGGAAGCAGAAATGCGTCAAGCAACGTGGAATAGAGCATGACGTTCGCAAGCCTGGAGAAGTGCTCTTGCGCCGTGGTCCAGGTCATGGGTGCTCCCCTATGCGATTGCTCCGCAAAGTGAGGTAAAGTGAACCAAATCTTGGGAAAGACGCGAAGCGAGTGGGCCAAGTTCATGTTTGAGAACCTGAACGTTGACAAGGCCCAAGTTGGACCGGCGTTCTACACCCTGCTCGACGAGATTCGCCAGTGCCAGAGGCGACGCGACGAGTCTGTCAGACGACACTGTGAATCCGCAATCAACATGGCCAGGGAACTGCACATGCGCTTTCAAGGCGAGCTCAGTACCCTGGGTATGAACACCGGTCTGATTGAGGGACTGGTTTACTTGCACCAGGGCATTGTTCTGATGGACAGGACAGAGCCGGAGGCGGGCGAGTGTTACGACCAATGCTTGTTGCTTCTACCCCAACGTAGTTATCCATGGGAACGTGCTTTGGCACTCTTGGGAAAGGGCTTGCTTCAATACTGCACGGATGGCGACGGGAATGTGGAGGAGGCGCTCAACTCCTTTCAACGTGCCAAGGCATCGGCAGTTCGCATAGGAGACCCGGGCGTTAAAGTCGTGCTGAGCAATGAGATGGACAGGCTGATCGAGGAATCTCTAAAAGGCTTGTTACGGGCAAAGCAGAGGTCGGAGTCAAAGAAATGGAACGAACAGGGGGATAGAAAGCCGCGCTTTTCCAACGCTTCTCTCTTTCCGATACTCAACAAGATGGCGGCGGGCATAGGACGGGCCGTCGAGCCTTCAGAAGAAATCAGGGGATACGTCGAGATCCAGACCCTCATGATTGACGGACAAGAATACCGGTTCGTTGACCTTTTGGACAAGGGGTACATCAATCTGGCTGTTCCTCAAGCACAGTATTTTTCAGCGCAGGTGGACGGACGGAGCATGCAAGATGCCGGGATCCAGGACAGGGATTACGTGCTGCTGACAGTGCGCAACTCCTTGCCGGACCACATGGATATCGTGGCTACTGCCGTCGAAGGCACAGATCGTCTGGTAAATCTGAAGCGCTGCAGCGTAGAGAACGGCAGGTATTCTCTCGTAGCCGAAAACCGGAACGAGAGCGGTGATTATCCACCACTTTACTTTACTAGCAAGAATCCTCCTCCGGACTTTGTCGGCGTTGCCATTGCCGTGCTCAAGCCAGTTGTTTCGTGAGAGCAGTGCCGAGCGGTAGTGCGTCGGTCGGAGACCATCGGTGGTTGCTCAGAAAGGGACCTGCTGCTGATGACAACCCACATCCTCGTTATCGGTGCCGCCAGCATCGACACCAAGGGCCGGGCCCGCGAGCCCATCCGGGCCGGGACGTCGACGCCGGGCGCGATCCGGGTCAGCGTTGGTGGCGTGGCGCGTAACATTGCCGAGAACCTGGTGCGCCTGGGCGAGCCCGTGGTGCTCCTCTCCGCGGTAGGCGACGACGGGTCGGGCAGGCGTATCCTGCACCAGGCGTCCGAGTGCGGCATCGACGTCCGCCACGTCGTCGTCAGCGGCGACTATCACACCGCCGCCTACCTGGCCGTCCTCGACGAGCAGGGTGAGCTGCTGATATCCATCGACGACATGGTCATCCACCGCCGCCTCATCACCCCGGGCCTCGTCTACCGCCATCGGGGGCTGTTTCGCGACGCTCGCATGGTCATCGTCGACGCCAACCTGGCGCCAACCACACTGCGCACCATCTTTGCCCTGGCCGCACGCTACCGGGTGCCCGTCTGCGCCGATCCGGCGACGGGCTCGCTGGCGCCCCGCCTGCGTCCCTATCTGTCGCAGCTTCTGCTGGTGGTGCCCAACGGCGCCGAAGCCGAGACGCTGTGCGGCGTCGCCGTCCGCGACCGCGAGACTGCCCTGGAGGCGGCCCAGGCCCTGGTCGGCCTGGGTGTGCAGATCGCCATCGTCGCCCTGGGGGCCACGGGCGTGGTCTATGCCACGTCGCAGGAGAGTGGCCACGTCCCTGCCATGGCCGTGGATGTGGTCGATCTGACCGGCGCGGGCGACGCCATGACGGCCGCGACGGTCTTTGGTCTGCTGAACGATTTTGCCGTGATCGAGGCGGTGCGCCTGGGCGTGGCGGCCGCCGCACTAACGCTGCAGAGCCGGGAGACGGTCCGTCCCGACCTCAGCCTGGAGAGAATCTATGATCAATTGGCCATCTAGAGCGCAGTATTTGCAGCTCGGCGACGAGGTGCGGCAAGCCCTGGAGGAGAAGCGGCCGGTGGTGGCCCTCGAGTCCACAGTGATTGCCCATGGCCTGCCCTATCCCACCAACCTGGAGACGGCCGCCCGCATGGAGGCCATCGTCCGCGAGGAGGGCGCCGTTCCGGCGACCATCGCCGTGCTCGGCGGCCGGCTGCGCGCCGGCCTGAGCGAGGAGGAGCTGGCCCACCTGGCCACCGGCAAGGGCATCCGCAAGGCCAGCCGGCGCGACCTGCCCGTGGTCGTAGCGCGGCGTGGAGACGGCGCCACGACCGTGGCCGCCACGGCGACCATCGCTGCCTGGGCCGGTATCGACGTTTTTGCCACGGGCGGCATGGGCGGCGTGCACCGCGACCCGCCCTACGATATCTCGAACGATCTGCCCACCCTGGCCGCCACGCCCCTGGCCGTCGTCTGCGCCGGGGCCAAGTCCGTCCTTGACCTGCGGGCCACGCTCGAGTGGCTGGAGACGGCCGGGGTGTCGGTCGTAGGTTATGGCACGGACGAGTTCCCGGCCTTTTACTCGCGCCACAGCGGCCTGTCGGTCGACGTGAGGGTTGAGACCCCCGCCGAGGCGGCCGCCATCGTGCACGTCCGCAATGAGCTTGGGCTGCCGGGCGCGACGCTCGTCGTGGTGCCCATTCCGGCCGGGCACGAGGTGCCTCGCGAGGTGCTGGACGCCGCCATCGCCGATGCGCTCCAGGCCGGCCGGGCGCAGGGGGTGACGGGCAGTGCCACGACCCCTTTCCTCCTGCAATGGCTCGTAGAGCACACCGGCGGGGCCACCCTCAAGGCCAACGTCTCTCTGCTGGAGAACAATGCCGCCGTCGCCGCCCGGATTGCCGGCGCCCTGGCCACGTTGCGCCGGGAGGGAGGGCCGGCGTAGCCCGCGCCTCGATTCTGCCGCGCTGGTCGCCCGGGCGGGTGTCGGCATTGCCTGCTCGATCCGGCGGGACTGCCAAATCCCACCGGAGCGACGCGGATAGGCGGGCTGCAGGCCGGCAACTTGACATTCTGCGTGAACGGGTGTACCCTGTCAGGCGTGCCGAAGGCTGGCCGCGACCATGTCATTGATCCCGGGAGGCGCGTCACGTGGAATGGAAACAGGACTACACCGCTCTCATCATTTCCTACGTCTATGTCTTTGGCATCATTGCCACCGGCGAGCTGTTGCGCAGGGCTGGCAAGCGCCCTCCCGAGTTCACCCGCAAATTCATCCACGTGGGTGTGGGCATGTGGAGCATCGGCACCGTAGCCCTGTTCGAGACGTGGCCCTTTGCCATCATCCCGCCCATCACCTTTGTCGTCATTAACGCCGTTTCCTACTGGCGGGGTGTCTTTCAATCCATGGAGAGCGAGGAGCGGGGCAACCTCGGGACCATCTACTTTCCCATCGCCTTTGCCGTGGCCATCTATGCCTTCTGGGAGCACCCGCTGCTGCTGGTGGCAACCCTGATGCCCATGACCTGGGGCGATGCCATGGCGGCCATCGTCGGGCGGCGTTTCGGCCACTATACCTACACTGTGGGCGGGCGCACCAGGAGCCTGGAGGGGTCCCTGGCCATGCTCTTCTGGAGCTGGCTGGCGACCTCGGCGGCGATCTTTGGGATGCCCTACCTGATCGGCCTTTTCTACGTCAGTTGGCTGCTGGCCCTGATGGTAGGCGGCGTGGTGGCCATCGTCTGCACCCTGGTGGAGGCGCTGTCTCCCTGGGGCATCGACAATCTGACGGTCCCCGCCGCGGCTGGCCTGCTACTGAACATGCTCCTCGGCTAGCCCGGGGGCGAGCCGGGGAGGCGAGTGTGCAGTGACCGGCGGCCGGCCGCGGGTGGCCCAAGTATACAGAAGAGACAGGTGATATGAATCCAACGCGAGAAGATGCCTGGAAGCTGGTGAACGAGCACACGGCGAACCAGAACCTGGTACGCCACATGCTGGCCGTCGAGGCGGCCATGCGGGCCTATGCCCGCCGCTACGGTGAGGACGAGGAGCTGTGGGGCATCGTCGGTCTCGTCCACGACTTTGACTACGAGGGCAACCCCGACCTTACGGTGGAAGGGCACCCGGTGGTGGGTGCCCGGCTGCTCCAGGAGTGGGGCTGGCCGGCCGAGATTGTCCGGGCCGTGCTGGCCCACGCCGGCGAGTACACGGGCGTTCAGCCCGAGACGACCATGGAAAAGGCCCTGGTGGCCGTGGACGAGCTGACCGGTTTCCTTGTGGCCGTGGCTCTCGTGCGTCCTTCAGGCGACATCCGCGACATCACCAAGATCCAGTCGGTCAAGAAAAAGTGGAAGGACCGCGCCTTTGCCGCGGCCGTCAACCGTGAGGAGATCGAGCACGCCTGCCAGGCCCTGGGCGTCGACCTGTGGACCGAGCACGTGCCCCTGGTGCTGAACGCCATGCAGGAGCAAGCGGCTGCCCTGGGGTTGGACGGCTCGGCCGCCAACCAGGCCCCTGGCGAAGCGTAAGCCAACCCGGGGCAGGTCGCCGGGCCCGCCCCGTCCAAAGTTTGTGCTGTCTGTCAGGGCTTGTTCTCCGCCTCCAGCCCCTCGCGCCAGGCCCGGATTGCCTTTGCGTGGTGGGGATAGTGGCTGTACGTGTCCAGGCGAAGGCGGCGCCGGAAGCGTGTCTCCCGCGTAAACTGCTCCTCTGGCGAGTTGTGGACATAATCCACGAGGCGACGGTGGGTCTCCTCCATCTCCTGGAGCACAGCCGGCAGCGAAAGGCCGCGCTTTTGCTCTGTCGTCAGGGCGTTAAAGGCGTCGATGCCGCCGTAGGTGACCGAATAGCGCGGCGGCCTGCCTCCGTCCAGGATGAGGGGCAGATACTTGAGGGCCTCCTGCTCCCACGCGGTTACGTGGGCCATTATGTCCTTGACCGACCATTCACCGGTAACGCCGGGCTGTGCCAATTGTGCGTCGGTCAGGCCTGCGTAGGACCCCTGAAAGTCGGACCAGGCCCGCTCCAGCTTGCCGAGAAGCTGCTCTTTTTTCATCGGCGGCCTGGCCTACTCTTCCCCTTCGCCCACGGGCTCCTCGGTGGTGGACAGCCGTGTGTTCAGCGCCCCGTTGTAGATCAGGTAAACGGGACTCTCGTTGCGCAGCATGTCAATGATGATCTGCAGCTCCTGGTAGTCGTAAAAGAGGCCATAGGTGCCGTTGGAGTACTTTTCCGCCGGCCGCAGCGGCTCATCCTCGGTGCTGAAATAAGCGGCGCCCAGGTAGCCCGAGTCGCCATACAGCAGGATGACGCTCTGGGCAATGCTGCTGTCGCGCGACGAAAAGTTATGGTACTTGTACTGTTTGATCTCGAAGCTTTCTGCCATTGGTTCCTCCTGGCATGGGTATGGGTGGGTAGGTGCTATGCCTGCACCGGCTCGGCCGCTCGGGCCCGAAACTGGGTCTCGTACAGGTGGGCGTACAGGCCGCCCATGGCCAGCAGCTCGTCGTGGGTGCCCTGCTCGACCAGGCGTCCTTCCTCGAGGACGAGGATCTGATCGGCGGCCAGGATGGTCGACAGGCGATGGGCAATGACCAGGCTGGTGCGGCTGGTAAGCAGGGGCTGGATGGCTTCCTGGATGAGGGCCTCGCTCTGCGAGTCGAGGTGCGAGGTGGCCTCGTCCAGCACCAGGATGCAGGGGTCTTTGAGGATGACGCGGGCGATGGCCAGGCGCTGCTTCTCGCCGCCGCTGAGGCGATAGCCGCGCTCGCCGACAATGGTGTCAAAGCCGTCGGGCAGGTCGGCGATAAAGTCATAGATGTTGGCCGCCCGGCAGGCCGCTTCCAGCTCTTCCTGGGTGGCGTCAGGACGGGCGTAGAGCAGGTTGGCCCGCACGGTGTCGTGAAACAGATAGGTCTCCTGGGTCACCATGCCGATCTGCCTGGCCAGCGACTCCTGGGTTACGTCCCGCAGGTCGTGGCCGTCGAGGGTGATCCGGCCCTCGGTGGGGTCGTACAGGCGGGGCAGCAGGTAGGTGATGGTCGTCTTGCCCGCGCCGCTGGGGCCGACGAGGGCCGCCAACTGCCCGGGGGCAATCTCGAAGGTTAGGTCTTGCAGTGCCCATCGGCGGCTGACCACTTCGCCCGGAACAGCCACGGTCTCGCCGTCGTCGCCATCGTCCTCATCATCCTCCGGCTCGACCACGGGCGCCTGATCGGGCTCCAGGTAGCTGAAGGAGACGTCTTCAAAGCGCACCCGGCCCCGCACGTTCTTGAGTTCGACGGCGTCGGGCCTGTCCTCGATCTCGACCGGGAGGTCGGTGTACTCGAACACTCGCTCAAAGCTGACCATGGAGGTGGCAAACTCGACCTGCACGTTGGTCAGGGACGAGATGGGGCCGTAGAGGCGCGTCAGGTAGGCGGCAAAGGCGACGATGGTGCCGACGGTGATGGACCCGCCCAGAACCAGGTGGCCACCGGCCCAGTAGATGAGGGCCGTTCCCACGGCGCTCGCAATGCCCAGGCCCAGGAAGAACCAGCGGCCGATGAGCGCCTGGCGCACGCCGATGTCGCGCACCTGCCGGTTGGTGCTACGGAATCGCTCCACCTCCGAACGCTGCCGTCCAAAGGTCTTGACCAGGAGGGCGCCATTGATCCCCAGCGTTTCGCCCACGATGTTGCTCATGTCGGCATTGTACTCCATGCCTTGGCGGCGAATCCGGCGCAGCAACCGGCCCACCCGCCGGGCAGGCAGCAGGAAGAGGGGCAGAACGATGATGGACAGCACCGCCAACCGCCACTCGATGGAGACCATGACCACCAGCGTGGAGATGAGCGTAATCCCGCTGCTGAGAATGTTGGGCAGCGTGCCGGTCACCGCGCTTTGAGCGCCGACGACGTCGTTGTTGAACCGCGACAGGATCTCGCCTCCCTTGGTGTGGGTGAAAAAGCGAAGCGACATGCGCGCCAGGTGCGCGTACATCTGCTGGCGCAGGTCAAAGATAATCCCCTCGCCGATCCGGGCGCTCAGGTAGCGCTGGCCGACGCCCAACAGGCCGCTGGCCAGGGGGATGCCGACCATGGCCAGCGCCAGCCAGTTCAACCGGCGGAAATCGCGCTGCGGCAGCACGTTGTCGATGAGGTCCCGGTAAAGCAAGGGCGGCACCAGCTCTACGAACGAAATGATGGCCAGCAGGACGAGCATTACCAGAAGCTGCCGCCAGTAGGGCGTGGCGTACGACAGCACCCGCTGCAACAGCGCGCGGTCCACCTGCGGACGGCCTTTGGTCTCGTCGTACCGGAGATAACTCCACCAGCCACCTCCGTGCATCTACTGCCTCCTCGCAAGACGGCCCGGTGTCGGGGATGGAAGGTTCCGTGAACGATTCTGGAGTGTTTTCATGAGCTAATTTATAGTTTCAAAAGAGCCGTTTGTCAAGTCCTGCCCGCTGCGCGCCCCGGCGTTACGGCTTGCGAGCGGCGGAGCGAGAGGGCGCCTGGTTGGCCGGGCACTCGGTGCGCCCGGCCTTGCCAACTTGCGAAAAACCGGGCTCCATGGATAATAGGGGGGACGCCATGGAAAGGAAAAGTGCTATGCACATCACGTTGGCCTATGGCCGGCAAGGCCTGCCCATCGAGCTGCCGGACGACGCCCCGGTGACCGTCGTGGAGCCCATGCCGCTGCCCGGGCTGCCGGACGAGGCGGCTGCCTTGCGCCAGGCGCTGCGCCGACCCACGGGCACGCCGCCCCTCGTCGAGCTGGTGCGGCCGGACGATTCGGTGGCCGTCGTTTTCTCCGACCTGACCCGGCCCATGCCCAACGACCGGGTGCTGCCCGTCCTGCTCCAGGAGCTGGAGCTGGCAGGCGTCGCCCCGGAGCGGATCGTACTGCTCAACGGACTGGGTACCCACCGCCCCCAGACGCCCGAAGAGCTGCGGCGGATGCTGGGCGAAGCCATCGTGGCGCGCTACCGCGTCGTGCAGCACGACACCTGGGACGAGGCGAACCTGGTCCCCGTGGGGCTAAACCGGGCAGGCCGGCCCGTGGGCATCAACCGGGCCTACGTCGAGGCCTCCTTCCGCATCCTGACCGGCTTTATCGAGCCTCACTTTTTCGCCGGTTTTAGCGGGGGGCCCAAGGCGGTTCTGCCGGCCATCGCCGGCATCGACGCCATCCTCGACAACCATGGTCCCGAAATGATATCCTCCCCGGGGGCCACGTGGACCGTTACCGACGGCAATCCTATCTGGGAAGAGATGCGGGACATCGCGCTGCAAAGCGCGCCCTCGTTCCTGTTAAACGTCACCCTCAACCAGGAGCGGCGCATCACGGGCGCCTTTGCCGGCGAGATGCTGGCCGCCTACCGCCAGGGGACGGCTTTCGCGCGACAGAGCGCCGTCCGCCCCGTGCGCGGTCCCTTTGACCTGGTCATCACCTCCAACAGCGGATATCCCCTGGACCTGAACCTCTACCAGGCGGTGAAGGGCATGTCGGCGGCAGCCCAGATCGTGCGTCCCGGGGGCGACATTCTGCTGGCCGCCGAGTGCTGGGACGGCATCCCCGATCACGGTGAGTACAGGCGCCTCCTCTGGGAGGCCGGGTCGCCCGACGAGCTGCTGGCGAGGGTTATGGCTCCCGGCTTCCGGTGTCACGACGGATGGGAGGCGCAGGTCCAGGCCCAGGTGCAGCAGAAGGCGCGCGTGCACGTCTATGCCGGCGGGCTCTCGGCTGAAGAGTTGCGGCGGGCCCACCTCATCCCCTGTCCTTCGGTGGAAGAGACGGTGGCCGCCATTCTCCGCGCCAACCCCGCAGCGACCATCGCCGTGCTGCCCGACGGGCCGCAGACCGTGCCGGTATTGGAACCAGGTTCGTAGCGCCGCGGGCCGGGGCGCGCGGCCCGGGCTTCGAGGGAGACAGGAGAGAGCATGGGCGAGTATGGGGTGGTGACGGCCGGGATCGCGGCCGAGCTGGCCGAAATCGTGGGCCCGCAGGGCGTCATCTACGGGCAGCCTGAGCGGATGCTGGCGTATGCCCACGACGAGGTGGCCGGCGAGGAGCACGCCCACCTGCCCGACGTCGTCGTCAAGCCCGAGACTGCCGTCCAGGTGGCCGCGGTCATGCGCCTGGCCAACCGGGAGCGAATCCCGGTCACGCCCCGGGGAGGTGGTACCGGCCTGTCGGGCGGCGCAGTGCCGGTCCGCGGCGGCATCGTCCTCTCCGTGGAGCGCATGAATCGCATCCTGGAGGTGGACCGCGAGAACATGGCCATCACCGTCGAGCCCGGCGTGGTGACCAACGAGATCAACCTCGAGGTGCAAAAGTACGGCCTCTTCTACGCCGGCTATCCTATGAGCCTCGAGTCTTGCTTTGTGGGCGGCAACGTGGCCGAGAATGCCGGCGGCGGGCGGGCCATCAAGTATGGCGTCACCGGGCGCTACGTGTTGGGGCTGGAGGTGGTCCTGCCCACCGGCGAGATCGTGCAACTGGGTGGCAAGCGCGTCAAGGACGTCACCGGCTACGACCTGCTGCACCTCATGGTCGGCTCGGAGGGCACCCTGGGCATCTTTACCCGCATCACGCTGCGGCTGCTGCCCCTGCCCGCCGCCCGGGCGGTGCTCCTCGTGCCCTTTGCCGACGTGCCGGCGGCCATCGCGGCCGTGCCGCGGGTCATGACCCTGGGGCACCTGCTGCCAGCCTCGGTCGAGTTCATGGATCGCCTGTCCATCGAGACGGCCTATCGCTTCCTGGGCGAGTCGCTGCCCTACCCCGACGTGGGGGCCATGCTCCTGGTGGAGGTCGACGGCAACAGCCAGGAACAGGTGGAGGCCGAGTACGAGGCCGTGGCCGAGCTGTGCCTGGAGGCAGGCGCCCTGGACGTCTACGTGGGTAACACCGCCGACACGGAGCGCAAGATGTGGCGGCCCCGGCAGAACCTGGCCGAGGCCTTCAAGGCCATCAGTCCCGTGCAGAGCCTGGAGGACGTCGTCGTGCCCATGGCCCAGATCCCGGCCCTCATGCCCGAGTTGGACAGGCTGGGGCAGGAATACGGCGTCTTGATTCCCTGCTATGGCCACGCCGGCGACGGCAACCTGCACGCCACGCCCATCAAGCGGCCCGAGACGCCACTGGAGGAATGGCGGGCGCGGCTGCCATCCCTGCTGGCCGACCTGTACGGCGTCGTCGCCCGCCTGGGCGGGACCATCAGCGGCGAGCACGGCGTGGGTTCCAAGCGGGCCGCGTATCTGCCCCTGGTCATGGATCCCCTGCTCATCGACCTGCAGCGACGCATCAAGGCCGTCTTTGATCCGAACAACATCCTGAACCCGGAAAAGATATTCCCGGCTTGACGCCGGCTGCCTTTTGCGCTATAATCCCCACCTGCCGGAACGCCGCACGGTTCCGCGTCTCCACCGTCCGCATCTCCGAGCATGGTCGCTCCTGTCTCGCCTGGGCCGCTCTGGCCCACGCTGCGTGCACGTCGCGTGTCCAACTTGTGAGTTCGATCGCAAATTCAGGAGGTGTATCGTGTTCGACGGATCAGTTTTCGCGAAAGACAGGCTCATGCAGGGTGGTCTCGCCCTGGCCATGGCGTTCCTTCTGATCCTGGGGTTGGCTCTGCCGGCCCAGGCACAGACCTTTCCCGAGGTCATCCCCCTGCCCAATGGCTTCCAGCCGGAAGGCATCGCCGTCGGCAACGGGTCGACGTTCTACGTCGGGTCGCTGGCGACGGGCGCCATCTACAGCGGTGACCTGCGCACGGGCGAGGGAGCGCTCCTCGTGCCGGATCAAGTGGACCGCACGGCCGTGGGGCTGGCCTTTGACAATTCCACCGGCTACCTGTTTGTCGCCGGCGGGCCCGACGGGGCAGCCTACGTTTACGATACCCGCACCGGCGAGAGCCTGGCCGAGTATCCGCTGGCCGACCCGGCTTCCACCCTGGGCACCTTTGTCAACGACGTGGTGGTGACCAAGGGCGCGGCCTACTTTACCGACTCCTTCCGCCCTGTCCTCTACCGGGTGCCCCTGGCGCCCAATGGCAGCCTGCCCGATCCCTCGGAGGTCGAGATCCTCGGGTTGACCGGCGATTTCGACTTTGTCGAGGGAGCCTTTAACAGCAACGGCATTGACGCCACACCCAACGGCAAGACGTTGATCATTGTCAACAGCTCCACCGGCACGCTGTACCGGGTCAACCCGTGCACCGGCGAGGCGACCGAGATCCCGGTCTCGGGTGGGGAGCTGACCGCCGGCGATGGCATCCTCCTCGACGGGCGAACCCTCTTCGTGGTGCGCAACAACTTTCAGGAGATCGCCGTCGTCGAGCTGGACCCACGGTTCCGGAGCGGTGCGGTGGTGGACACCATCACCGACGCCGACTTTCAGGTGCCGACGACCATCGCCGAGTTTGGCAACGCGCTGTATGCCGTGAATGCCCGTTTTGGCGTGGAGCCCGGGCCCGACGTGGAGTACAGCGTGGCGCGGGTGCTCAAGCCCTAGTCGCGTCTTGCGACCATGGCTGACAGGCTGCTGCTCTACATCTCGGCCGCGTCCGACCTGCGCGCAGAGCGCGAGGTCCTGGGCCGGGCGGTGACCGAGGTTCCGGTCTCGCTGGCGTGGCGGGTGGTCCACTCGCCGGGCGGCGACGAGCCGGTCGACGTCGACGCCGTCTCCCGGGCCGATGTGCACCTGCTGCTCCTGGGGGGCGACATCCGCGCACCCGTCGGCCTGGAGTGGCGGTACGCGCTCCTTGCCGGCCGGAAGCCGGTCCCGTTCCTCAAGCAGGACGCCCTGCGAACGCCGGCCGGCGAGCACTTCTTGCGGTTCGTGCGGCAGCGTGCAGCCTGGCGTCCCTTTCGGGATCCCGCCGACCTGCGCCGGCAGTTCCTGGCGCTTCTGGCCGGCCACGTCATCGACCGCGCCATCCACTACCGCTTGTCGCCGGTGGAGTTGGCCCGGCTGGAAGAATGGCGCACCGAGATCGCCGCCGCGCCCTCCCTTGCCGAGGAGGGAGGGCGCGGCGCCGGCGAGAGTGGTGTGATTCTCTCGCGGGAGCGATTTGTGCCTTCCGAAGGCGTCCTCATCGACGCGGAGAGGGTGAAGCGCAGCCACCCCGAGGGGCAGTCGTCAACCTAAAGGCTCTGAGCCGATCACGATCCGCGCAGACGCCCGAGTTCCGGTTGCCGGCTACCTTGTCCAGGATATGGCTCGCTCACCCAGCGAGGCGTAATCCAGCGAGATGCCCCCGAGCCCGCCGGGGAACATGGGCTTTTGCTGGCTGCCATCGGCGCGCATGATCCAGATCTCCCACTTGCCGCTGCGGTCTGACAGGAAGGCGAGGTACTGGCCGTCGGGCGACCAGGCTGGCGCGGCGCTGTTGCCCAACTCGCCGTCGGCCCGGACGGGCGTGTCCGTCAGGCGCCTCGGATTCCGGCCGTCGGCGTCCGCGACATAAACCTCCCAGTGGTCGTGCTGGCGCCGGGTGAAGGCCACGCGGCTGCCGTCGGACGACCAGACGGGGCTCGTATCCCGGCTGTCGCGCGTGATAAAATAGGCAACCGATGCATCCTCGTTCTGGACCTTTAGCCCTTGCTCGTCGGCGTAGAGCAGGCGGCTGCTGCCGTCGTCCAGGATGGGCGACCAGGTTGGCGCCAGGCAGTAGTTGGGCGCCTTTGGCTCGCGGAACTCGCCGTCGGCCGTCCGGACGATGCCCAGTTTCCAATGCGGGTGCGCCGGCAGGGTGAAGCAAAAGCCCCAGAAGCAGCGTTCTGTCTCCTCCGTGCGCCCGCCGTACTGCCGCGAGAACAAGATCTGGGAGCCATCGGGCGACCAGGACGGCCAGCGGGCCTCGCCCCAGTCAAATGCGCGCCACTCGTTGCTGCCATCGGCCGAGATAACCCAGATGCCCCGGGGATCGCGCCAGCGGGCAAAGGCGATCTCGCGTCCATCGGGTGACCAGGTGGGATCCATGCCGTCAGTCAAGCGCCGCAGTTCGCTGCCATCGGCGTTGACCACATAGATCGGGCCGCCCATGGACGTCTGGAAGACGAGCCTGCCCGCGGGGGGCACGGCCGCCAGACGGCTCCCGGAGCCTGCCGGTTGCGCTCGGGGCGTGGGCGTGGGGGTGGGCGCCGGTGCCGATAGCGTCACGCCCGTGCCTTCGATCTCGAGCAGGTAGTAGCTCGTCTCCGGCTGTCCCCCCTGTCCCTCGACGACGACATAGTACGTGCCGGCCACGGTAAAGCTGCCCGACCAGGCAAGGCGGCCGGGCGACCCGGGATCGGGCGAGCCGCGCCCCACGGGCTCGGCTTTCAGGCCCAGCCGCCAGTCGCGCACATTCCCCGGCGTCCAGACGCCAAAGGCAAGGCTATCCGGGGGCTCGGCTTGCAGCCTGATCGTGACCTGCGAGCTGTCGCCGGCATATTCGAAAGCATACCACGTGCTGGCCCCGGGTTGGTGCGTCGACCAGTCGCCGGAGAGGCGCTGGGCGCTGTCGGGGCCGCTGCCGGCAGGCTCGCCGGCGGAGGCAGGGCACACGCCGGCCAGCAGGGAAAGGATCAGCAGCAGGCCCATGGTCAGGGCCACTGCCCGCGAGGTATTGTTCGTTCTGCTCATGCTTGCCTTCCTCCTCCGTTCGTCGCGCAACGAACTGTTCCACCCGCTATTGTACCGCCTCCCTGCTCCCTGTCAAGTCTCGTGCCGCCTGCCGGCCTGACATCCGGCGCCCGGCAGGCAGCCGTTGGCTGACGTGGCTGCGGCCGTGACTGGCGATCAACCGAGAGTCCCGGCAATCGTGGATTTGGCGATTTGACGCCTGTTCCCTTCTGCCTTATACTTTGCGTGAGGTGGAACCGTGGAACTGACCCCACGCAAGAACAGCCTGGTGCTGTACAAGGCGCGCCCGGCACGCGTGAAGCAGGCCGGGAAGAAACTGGAGCTCGAGCTCCCGGGAGGAGAAAGCCTCAGCGTCCGCCCGAAAGACGTAGTGCTGTTGCACCCCGGCCCCCTCGAAAGTCTGGGCGAGTTGGACAGCGACGAGGGCGAGATCGGGGCGGCCTGGGAGCTGCTGGCCGGCGAGGTGACCGACCTCGCCGAGCTGGCCGAGCTGGCCCACGGTGCCTACACCCCGGCGACCGCCTGGTCCGCCTGGTCGTGGGTCGCCGACGGGCTCTACTTTCAGGGCACGCCCGACCGCATTGTGGCCCGCACCGGCAAAGAGGTGGCCTCGGAGCAGGCCTCGCGCCAGGCACGGGAGGCCGAGGAAAAGGCCTGGGCCGGGTTCGTCGCGGGGCTGGCCCAAGGCCAGCTACCGCCCGATGCCGCGCGCTTCTTGCGTGAGGTGGAGGATCTTGCCCTGGGCCGGGCCGACCGAAGCCGCGTGATGCGCCAGTTGGGGCGCGCCGAGACCCAGGAGAGCGCCCACGCCCTCCTCCTAAAGATAGGCTACTGGAATCCAACCGTCAATCCCCATCCCCAGCGCCTGGCCGTGCCACTATCGCCGCCTCCTGTGGAGCTGGTCCTGCCCGACCTGCCGCCCGAGCCCCGCGTCGACCTCTCGCACCTGGTCGCCCTGGCCATCGACGACGAGGGCAACGAGGAGCCCGACGACGCCCTGAGCCTGGAAGGAGAACGCCTGTGGGTGCACGTCGCCGACGTCTCGGCGCTGGTGTCCCCCGACAGCCCGGCCGACCTGGAGGCGCGGGCCCGGGGCAGCACCCTGTATCTGCCGGATGGCCCGGTGCCCATGTTGCCGCCGGAGGCGGTGGCCCGCCTGGGGTTGGGCCTGGATGAGGTGTCGCCCGCCCTCTCCTTCGGCCTGGAGCTGGACGAGGCGGGCGAGCTGCGGACCGTGGAGATCCTGCCGAGCTGGGTGCGCATCACGCGCCTGACCTACGAAGAGGCAGCGACCCGCCTGGACGAGGAGCCCCTCCGCGGCCTCGACCGCCTGGCTGCCCGCTATCAGGAGCGGCGCTACGCCCTCGGTGCCATCTCCCTGGACCTGCCCGAGGTCCGCATCTGGCTCGAGGGCGAGCGGATTCGCATCCGGCCCATCGCGCCCCTGCGCAGCCGCGACATTGTCACCGAGGCCATGCTCATGGCCGGCGAAGGCGCGGCGCGCTTTGCCCTGGAGCGAGGCTTGCCCCTGCCTTTTACCACACAGGCTCCGCCCACCAGTGACGACCGGCCCCGAGATCTGGCGGGTATGTTTGCCCTGCGGCGCACGCTGCGCCCCAGTGAGTACAGCAGCGTGCCGGGGCCGCACGCCGGGCTGGGATTGCCTGCCTATGCCCAGGCCACCAGCCCCCTGCGCCGTTACCTGGACCTGGTCGTGCACCAGCAGATCCGCGCCTGGCTGCGGCGGGCCTCCCGGTCGGAGGGGGCAGCGGGCGGGGAAGGTAACCTGCCCGGCAGCGACTTGTGCGGCGACCCCCTGGACACTGCCCAGATCGTGGAGAGGGTGGGGGCCACGGTGGCGGCTGCCGGCAGCGTGCGCAGCGCCGAGCGCCTGTCGCGGCTGCACTGGACGCTGGTCTATCTCCTTCAAAATCCCGGCTGGCAGGGTGAGGGGATCCTGGTGGACCGGACCGACCTGCGGGGCACCGTCACCATCCCAGCGCTGGCCCTGGAAGCGCGGGTGCACCTGCCCCGCGAACTGCCTCTCAACAGCACGCTGCGCCTTTCTCTGAATGAGGTCAACCTGCCCGTGCTGGCGGCCCATTTTCGGCTGGAAGCCTGAGGTCCCGCAGTTCGCCGGTTGCCAGGGCGCTATTGCGTGACCGGAAACCACCAAAATCTTCGGGCAGTGCGCCCCGGTGTTACCTTTTTCCCATAGCAACGACATACCAGGTGAACCCTATCAGCGCTGAAGGATGATGGACGATTACAAGCTCGAAGCGGATGACTGCTCGCTGGCCAGGGCTGCGCGAACGGACCGGGCCGCCTTCGACCTGCTCTACCGCCGGTACGTGGACCGCGTTTACCGCTACTGCTACGCCCACGCCGGCAATCGGGCGGACGCGGAGGACCTGACCGCCCAGACCTTTGTGGCGGCTCTGGAATCTCTCGGGCGCTACCGGGGCCGGGGTCCGTTTGCCGCCTGGTTGTTCAGCATCGCCCGCCACAAGTGTGCGGACCACTACCGGCGGCAGTACGCGTCCCGGAGTGAACCGCTGTCCGCGGTCCATTCGGACCCCGCCAGCCTGCCGGCTGGTCCCGAGGAGGTCGTCTATCGGAACGACCTCCTGGCGTGCATCGAAGGGACGTTGCCCCACCTCAGTCCGGATCGGCGGGAAGCGCTCATGCTTCGCTTCTGGGGTGGGCTGAGCATCCGCGCCGTCGCGGCTGCCATGGGCCGCAGCGAGAGTGCGGCCAAGATGCTCGTCTGGCGGGCAGTCGCCGAGCTGAGAAGGAGGTGCCTGGATGACCAAGATGGATGAACGCGAGTTCGCCCAGCAACTCGATACGTACATTGACCGGGCCACGGGCCTGGACCCAAGTCGCAAAGCGCCGGAAGCGTCGATCGTGGATGCCTTGCACGCCAGCGCAGCCCGCGTCCAGCCTGCTCCCGACTTTGTAGAGGGGCTGTCGGTTCGGCTCCGGCAGCATCAGCCCTTGCAGCGGCACGGCCTTCCTCGCCGCGCCGCCTTAAGCCGGGTGGCGTGGGCCGGGGCTGCTATCGCCCTGGTCACCCTGTTGGCCCTGGCTCTGCCGGCGCTGGTTGGAGAGCGGGGCCTGGTGCCCTTGCCGCGCCTGGTCCACGCCGCGGGCTCCGGCCAATCCGGCTTGCTGGCCGGGGCGGATCTGCGACTGGCCGTCGACCTGCCCAAGGGCCCGGCGCGCGTCCCGGTTTACGACGCGGCCAACGTGCCGCTCCCGGCGACTGCCGAGGAAGTGGTGGCCTGGGCAGAGGATTTTGGCCTCGACGACCCGCGGGCCTACCGCGACCCGCGAGAGCCACAGGCCATCGTCGTGCTGGCAAACAACGGCCAGCGGCTGACATTCCGCACCTTTGGGCTCCAGGGCAGCATTCATTACGGCGACGAACGAGCGGCCGCTGTGGAAGGCCCGGCGCTTGGGTTCGAGGAGGCAGCGGACCTGGCCGTGGCCTTCCTGCGGGCTCACGGACTGCTGCCCGATGCATATCAGGTTCGGGAACCGGAGGGTGTGACGGCGTCGCCACAGAGCCGGCTTCGATTCGTGGAGGTGGTGCCGGCGCTGGACGGACGTCCCCTGGTGGGCACCTCCACTGGCGCCACAGTGACCATCAATCCGGCCGGACAGGTGAGCTATGCCGCCTTTACGCCCCTGACCTTTGACCGGAGCGATAGCTATCCCATCCGGCCGGCGGAAGAGGCCTACGAGGAGCTGGCCGGCGGCCGGCTGGGCGGTGGGTTCTTCCGGTTGGACTTGCGCAACCAGGCACCCTCCGGTGCCGGGGTCCGCACCTACCGGCCGGAACCCCCGGCCTATGCCCCCGGCGATGGCCTGACAATCACCGGCTGGGTCCAGGTGCTGGTCGCCGAGGATGGGAGCGATCTGCTTGCCAGGCTGGACATGCCGGACGGCACGGAGTACGAACTGGAGGGCCCGCGGATCGCCGGGTTGGACGGCGTTGGCTTCGAGTACGTGAAGGTCCAGGGCACGGTCGTCGCCGGCCTGGGACCAGGGCGCTGGCAGGTGGACGTATCCGATTGGGACGTGGTTCCCCATTACTCGCCCTGGTGCTCGTCCGGCACGCTGGCCCGGGAGGAAGGCGCGGCGTGGCTGGTTGCCGCTGGCGGCCAGCGCTACCGGTTGTCGCAAGCGCCCGACGAGCTGTCAGACGGCGAGGGCATCCAGGTTTGTGCCCATGAGAAGCCCGCCGATGGTGAGATGGTGGAGTGGTGGATGATCAGCTTGCCGTCTCTGTCCGAGCAAGAAGGCGTGATGAGCAGCGGATCGGTCTCGGTGGTTGTTGAGGCGGAAGAGCTAGAGTGGCCCGAGATCGAGTCGCCCTTCGAGATGGGCCAGAGTGTCGAGATCAGCGGCACGGTAAACGCCGTCATCTATGTGAATGGCAGCGAGCGGCAGGTCGTAGCGACCCTGGACGTAGCGGATGCCGGACCGGAGAGGCTGTCCTATCCGTTCAGCGGGCCGCCCGACGTGCTGGAGGCACTGGCCCAACTGGCCTACTTGAACGTCCACGTGCGGGGGCACATCGTGCCCAGCGACCAGGAGGGGACGCCTGAAGGACAGGCTATCGAGGTCGCGAGCTACGAAAAGGTTTGGCCCGAAGAGCGGGTGCAGGGCTTCCTGGGCCACCTCGAGATGGAGACGCTGGAGGGTCGTAACGTGACGGTGTTCACCGACCAGGAGACCGGGCAGCGGTACGTGCTGGCCTCGACTCTCGAGCACGGCGGCACCGGGATCGTGCCTCGCGATATCGTGGCTGGCGGGCGGCGGGTCTATGTGGGCGGCGTGGTCGAGCCCGGGAAAAGCCATGCGGGCCTGCCTGTGTTGCGGCTCATCCGGCTGACCCAGGACTCGCGGACCGACGCGGCGGGCCGCGCGGACGACATCCCGCTGGACGTGCCCCAGGTCATCGACCAGTCCCTCGGGCCGGGAGGTGCAGGAGGCAGCCTCCAGGGTGCGTTCGTGGTGGACCGGGCAGAGCTGGCCTATTATTACGAGCCGCCGGTCTCGCGTAGGGCCGTGGGGCCCGATGGGGTGGAACCAACGCCAGAGCCCGTCGAGCATATCCTCCAGCCGGTGTGGGTGTTCTACGGGCACAGCGCCGATGGGAGGGAGAGCTTTGCGGCTTACGTGCAGGCCGTCGCCGAGGAGTATATCCAGGACGGCGCGGCGCCGGCAGTGGATGGCTCCCCGAGCGCACCCCTACCCCCAGCGGTGCCGGTACCAATGCCTGTTCCGTAGTCGGCAATGCCGGCAGGGACGCCACGGTCGCCCTGTGGCGTCCCTGTGCGTCACTTCCCTCGGACTTTTTTCGGAGCAAGAGGTTTGCCGCCTCGCCTAGTCTCTGCTATAATGGACCTGATCCTCGAGGACTGCCGCCTGCGGGAGGCGGCCATAGCGCGGGGAACCTGACAGGAGGAACGAGAATGCCGATAACCATCAAGGGTCGAGAGAACGGCCCGTACATGATCCCGGGACAGGCTGACTACGTGGACATTGACGGCGAGCGGCGCGTCACTCAGGGAAAGCTGGTTACCCTGTGCCGCTGCGGAGGCTCGTGCAACAAGCCGTTCTGCGACGGCATGCACCGTCGCATCGGGTTCCAGGCTCCGCAGGTGGAGCTGACTCTGTCGGAGGTCGAGACCCCCGAGGAAACGTTGGCCTGAACTGCCGGCCAGCCGTGGATTGACCCTGTCGGGAAGGCAGGCTTCCTCGGCCCCTGGCACGACAGTGGATATCGCGGTTACGCAAAGAGCCCCCGGCTTGTACCCGGGGGCTCTTAAATCTTGAGCATAGCGTGAGTGCCTTACTCCTCTCCCAGGTAGGCCTTGCGCACCATCTCGTTCTTTTCCAGCGCGGCGGCACTATCCTGCAGCACGATGGAGCCAGTTTCCATGACATAGCCCCTTCTGGCGATGGACAGGGCCATGAGGGCGTTTTGCTCGACGAGCAGGACCGTGGTGCCCTGTTTGTTGATCTCGCTCACCGTGTCAAAGATGGTCTCCACCAGGATGGGGGCCAGGCCCATGGATGGCTCGTCGAGGAGGAGGAGCCGGGGGCTGGCCATGAGCGAGCGGCCGATGGCCAGCATCTGCTGCTCGCCACCCGACAGGGTTCCGGCCACCTGCTTGTGGCGCTCTTTCAGGCGTGGAAAGAGGGTAAAGACGCGGTCTATGTCGCGCCGGATGCCCTCCTTGTCCTTGCGGGCAAAGGCGCCCATCTCCAGGTTCTCGGTGACGTTGAGCCGCCCGAAGACGCGCCGTCCCTCTGGCGCCTGGGAGACGCCCCGCGCCACGATCTGATGGGCGGGCAGGTTTTGGATCGGCTCGCCGTCGAACAGGATGGTGCCCTTCCGTGGGTGCAGGATGCCGCACACCGTATTGAGCGTCGTGCTCTTGCCCGCGCCGTTGGCGCCGATGAGCGTCACGATCTCGCCTTGCTCCACCTCGACCGAGATGCCCTTGAGGGCGTGGATGGCGCCATAATAACTGTGGATGTCGTGGATCTCCAAGAGTGCCATGTTACGCCGCGGCCCTCCTTCCCAGGTAAGCTTCGATCACTTTGGGGTTGCCCTGGATGTCGGCCGGTGTTCCCTCGGCGATCTTTTCGCCATAGTCCATCACGGTCACCGTATCAGAGATGCCCATCACCACCCGCATCTGGTGTTCGATGAGGAGGATGGTCAGGCCCAATTCGTCGCGCAGGCGACGGATAAAGTTCATCAGGTCCTGGCTCTCCGAAGGGTTCATGCCGGCTGCGGGCTCGTCGAGGAGCAGCAGGTCAGGCTCGCTGGCCAGCGCGCGGGCGATCTCCAGCCGGCGCTGGTCGCCGTAGGGCAAGTTCTTTGACATCCAGTCGCCGCGGCCCGCCAGGCCGACGAACTTGAGCATGTCGCGGGCCTTGTCCACGGCCTGGTCTTCTTCTGCCCGCACCCGTTTGCCGCGGGCAATTGCGCCAAAAAGGCCCGCCTTCATATGATAGTGCTGGCCCACCAGCACGTTCTCGATGACAGTCATGTTCTGAAAGAGCCGGATGTTCTGGTAGGTGCGGGCGATAGCCTGGCGGGTGATGCGATCGGGAGACATACCGTCGAGGGGCTCACCCTTGAATAGAATCGTGCCCTCCTCGTGGCGGTAAAATCCGGTGATGCAGTTAAAGAACGTCGTCTTGCCCGCGCCATTGGGCCCGATGATGCTGTGGATGGAGCGCTCGTTGATCGCGACGTCAAAGTTGCCGACGGCGACCAGGCCGCCGAAGCGTTTGGTCACGTTTTGTGCTTCAAGTATCGCCATTTCTCTCTCCTGCCGATGCCTGGTCAACTAGCCGGCGACGGCGGTGGCTTCTTGTCCACCTTCTTCCAGCGACTCGACTTCCTCCTGGTGGAGCTCCAGTGCTCGCCGGGCCTCGGGCATGAGCCCTTCGGGCCGGTTGAGCATCATCAGCACCAGCGCCGCGCCATACAGCAGCAGCCGGTATTCCGAGAACTCGCGCAAGATCTCGGGGATACCCACGAGGGCGAGGGCCCCGATGACCACACCCGGGATGCTGCCCATGCCGCCGATGATGACCACGCACAGAACGTTGATGGAAACCAGCAAGTGGAAGCTGTGGGGGTAGATGGAGGTCAGCTTGGCGGCAAAGAAGGCGCCTCCCAGCCCGGCAAAGGCCGCGCCGGTGGCAAAGGCCAGCAGCTTGGTGCGCACGAGGTCGATGCCCATGGCCTGCGCCACGTCTTCATCCTCGCGAACGGCCATCCAGGCACGCCCCACCCGCGAGTTCTTGGTGCGTATGGCGATAAAGGCAGCCAGGAGGCAGCCGATGAGGATTGGATAGAAGAGCTCCGCCTGGGTGTTGAGCGCGCCAAAAGGCCCGGCAACGGGCTTGGGAATGCGGGTGATGCCGTTGGATCCCCCGATATAGGGCTTGAGCCAGTCGGAGAGGGCGACCAGGCGAATGATCTCGCCAAAGCCCAGGGTAACGATGGCCAGGTAGTCCCCGCGCATGCCCAACACCGGAATACCGAGGAGAATGCCCGACAGGGTCGCTACACCCACGGCAAAGGGCAGGGCTTCCCAAAACGTAAGCTGGAAGCCGGTCCAGGCGATTTCGGGCGAGGTGAGGACACCGATGGTGTAGGCGCCCATTGCGTAGAAAGCCACATAGCCCAGGTCGAGCAGGCCGGCAAAGCCGACGACGATGTTCAACCCCAGGCCCATGAGGGCAAAGATGCCGATCATGTCCAGGACGTCGGCCGGGTAGTCGCCGAGTTGGGGCAGCAACAGGACAATGATGCCGGCGATTACCCACCCGCCGATGCGCATGCTGCGCTGGCTGGCCGGCGACATGCTGGAAACCCGTTCTTTGACCTGTTTCTGTGAGCGCGACCAGGCATAGCTGCCGGCGGCAACCAGGACAAAGATCAGGATGGCGACCCACAGTTGCAAGCCGCTGCCGGCGAACAGGGCGCTGTGCAGAACGGCGATTACAGGGAGGAAGCCGAGCCCCAGGACGACAGCCTTGCGAATGCGAGGGGGCAACAGGTAGAGCCCTGCCACCAGGGCGCCGATGACGGCGCCGATCACCAACAGGACGACGATGCCGGGCAGGAGGGAAAGGCCAAAGGTCAGTAGGTCATACAGCTCAGGGGAGGCCTTGATGAACACCGTGCGCAGGTTCACGACGTTGCCGATGAGCACCAGCGCCGCGAGCATGCCACTGGCCACTAGCCCGGCGAGGGCCGCGCTTGCCACCAGCCGGGCAGGCCTTACGTCGTCCCCCGCCTCGCGTTTCGTTGCCTGCTGCACGGCTCGATATGCCACATAGATGAGAGCCAGAAACAGGATGGTCTGGCCTACTGACAGAGTACCCTTGATGACAAAGCGCCGGCTGGAAGCCTCGATCATGCCTACCAGGGAGATGAGCACTGCCACGCCTCCCCCCAGCAGGCCGCTTTGGACCGGGCCCCACCAATCGAACCGCCGGCCTGCGGTCACTGCCGCCGCTTGGCCGTCGATGAGCTCAGGCGCCTTCATACCAGCTTTTTCTACCATGTCACGTAACCTCATGCCTTCTTGGCGGCCAGGCGCTCGCCCAGGATGCCGGTAGGCCTGAAGATCAAGATCAGAACCAACATGAGAAAGGCCAGCGCATCCTTGAGCTGGTAAGGAGCAGGAATGCCCAGGCCGTCGAGGACCAGGTTAGGGAAGAGGGATTCGGCAATGCCCAGGAACATTCCGCCCAGCATGGCACCCACGACGTTGCCGATGCCGCCCAGCACGGCGGCGGTAAAGGCTTTCAAGCCGGGGAAAAAGCCCATGAAAAAGTGGACCTGCCGGAACAGCAGGACGTAAAAGATACCGGCTGCGCCGGCCAGGGCCCCACCAATGAGAAAGGTAAAGACGATGATGCGATCCACGTCGATGCCCATCAGGGCTGCCGTGTCCTTGTCTTCGGAAACGGCCTGCATGGCTTTGCCCACTTTCGTGCGCTGTACCAGGATATACAGCACGGCCAGGAAGACCATGGCGGCGACGATCACCAGCAGTTGCGATTTCAGAATGCTGATCCCGGTGCCGGGGATGGTTGTTCTTCCCTGGAGCTGCGCGATTTCAGGATAGCCCTTGACCCCCGACCCAAAGAGGCCGAGGAAAGAGTACTGGAGGAAAAACGATGCGCCGATGGCTGTGATGAGGGGCACCAGGCGTGGGGCGCGCCTCAGCGGGCGGTAGGCAACTCGCTCCAGGAGCACGGCGACGCTGGTCGACACCGCCATGGCCGCCAGCAGCACAATGAGCAGGCCGAGGACCCAGTTCTGTTCGAACATGCCCGCATTCGCCAGGGCGGAAGCGACATAATAACCGATAAAGGGACCGCTCATGAACACTTCGCCGTGCGCGAAATTGATCATTCGTAGGATGCCATACACCAGTGTATAGCCCAGGGCGATGAGAGCATAGATGCTTCCCTGGGCCACGCCATAGATGCTCAGGTCGAGCCAATCCGCACCGGTGTACCTGCCGCCCATCAAGGTGCGAGTGACCCCCCAGACGACGACGGCCAACATCAAGAGCCCGATTACCCACATGACGACGGTCATGCCCGACACGCGTCTTTTCAGGCGTTGCAACATCGACAATCTCCCTCGATTACAACGTATCAGCAGCAGGGGCGAGCACAGACGCCCGCCCCTGCCTGTCTCTACAAGTACAAACGGAGCCCGATCCAACCAAAGTGCGGCCGAACCAAAGCTTTAGGGCCAGATCTTGATCGGGTTGTTGCCCTCTTCTACGCCGGGGTTCCAGCTTTCCGGATCGGTGTCAACACCCTCATAGACGGCGATCTTTGGGTCCGCGCAGTCACCCAGCTCATTGCAGGTGAGGTTGCCGGTCAGGCCCGGGTGGTCCTTCGTAGCGGCCATCGCAGCGTGCAGGGCCTTGCGCGGGATGAGCAGCGAGCCGTCCTCGCCCTGGATAGCGACCTTTTCGATGGCGGCAAAGATGATGCGGGCGCCGTCGTAGGCGTGGGCGTGGAATGGAGCCAGGGTCTTTTCGCCGTACTTGGTCTCGTGCTTGGCCAGAAATTCGCCATAGCCAGCACCAAAGGTCGAGAAGTCAGGGCTGGACCAGTTAAAGCCCATGGCCGCCGCGCCGGCCGCCTCCAGGAAGTCAGGCGAGAAGAGGCCGTCGGCACCGGACAACTGCACGTCTTCCAGACCGGCAACTTCACGGGCCTGCTTGGTGATCTGGCCACCCGCCTTGGTAAAGATCGGGTAGTAGATGAATTCAGGGCCGGTGGCAGCCAGACGGGTGAGCATGGGCTTCATATCGGTATCGTCGGGCCCCACGGCTTCCTGGGCCACGATCTCGCCGCCCAGCTCCAGGAACCTGCTCGCAAAGACCTGCTGTAGCTGGTCGGCATAGATGCTGCCGTCGTGCACAGTGGCGGCCTTGGTGTAGCCCTGCTCGTAAGCATAGTCGGCCATGGCCGCGCCCTGGACGGTGTCGTTGGGGGCGGTGCGCATGTAGCACCAGTATTCGGGCGGCTTGTCTTCAGCCGTCAGGTCGGGGGCCGTGTTGGAAGGTGAGATCATGGGGATGCTGGCGCCACACACGATGGGGATAGCCGCGCGCGCCCCGCTGGAGCAGGTGGTACCGACAATGGCCGCCAGTTTGGGATCGGCCACCATCTTGGTCGCGGCGGTTTGGCCGCCTTCGGCGCTGCACAGCTCATCCTCACCCACAAGCTCAATGGAGTGTCCAAGGATGTCACCCTGGTCTTCGACGGCGATCTCGCAACCGCGCTTGGTGTCGGTGCCGAGAGCGGCATCGCCTCCAGAGACGACAAACATCCAGCCCACGCGAATCGGATCATCCGGTCCGACTTCGACGCAGATATCTCCTTCGGGGCAGGTTAGCTCTGTGCCTGCCGCTCCACACGCCGCGAGAGCCATGGTCAGGAGCATAACGATCGTCAGCAGTCCAAATGCCTTTTTCATTGAAGTCTCCTCCTTCAATTCTACAAACCTTGTGTCTTTGGGACCAGACTACAACGTGCGACCCCGTCTTGTGACAGTTACCACCCCCCTTCGTTTATCAAGGCCTGCGCGGCCGAGCTTGACGTTAGGTCTCCGGCCCGGAAAAAGACTGGCGCGGATTATAGACTAGAGTGCCAGATTTGTCAAATGCCCCCGAAAGACCCAGAATATGCTTCTTCTTGTTCGGGCCCTTTTGACCACTGTTTTATACTGTTCCAGTCGGCCACTATTCCTGGGCGCGCTTGAGCTCCTCTTCGATCAGGACCCGCCGCAGAATCTTGCCCACCATCGTCTTTGGCAACTCGCTGCGAAACTCCACAAACTTGGGAACCTTGTAGGGCGCCAGGTTCTCCCGGCAATACTGGATCATCTCTTCTTCGGTGGCTGTCTCGCCCGGCTTGAGGACGACGTAGGCCTTTACCCTCTCGCCCTTTTCCTTGCCGACGGGAATGCCGGCCACGGCAGCTTCCAGGACCTTCGGGTGTTCGTACAGGACGTCTTCGACCTCGCGCGGATAGATGTTAAAGCCGCCGGCGCCAAGGATCATGTCCTTCTTGCGGTCCCGGATCTGGAAAAAGCCGTCGGTGTCCATGATGGCCATGTCGCCGGTGTGCAGCCAGCCCTCCCGCAGGACGTTGGCCGTTTCGGTGGGCATGTTCCAGTAGCCCTTCATGACCTGGGGCCCCTGAACGCACAACTCGCCCAGTTCGCCGGTCTCCAGGATCTTTTCCCCGGTCTCCAGGTCCTTGATGGCGGCGAGGGTATCGGGGAAGGGGATGCCGATCCAGCTCCCTTTCTTGCGCTTGCCGTAGATGGGGTTGCAGTGCGTGACAGGTGTCGCCTCGCTCAGGCCGTAGCCTTCCACCAGCTTGCCGCCGGTGATCTTCTCGAAGGATTCCTGGACCTCGGGCGGCAGACCAGCCGCGCCGCTGATGCAAGCCCGGATGGAAGAGACGTCATAGTTCTTGACGTCGGGGTGGTTCGACACTGCCACGTACATGGCCGGTACGCCGGGAAAGAGCGTGGGCTTGTGCTTGTCGATGGACTTCAGCACGTGGTCGACGATCCGCGGGTTGGGGATCAGGATCAGGGCGGCGGCCAGGTAGACGCCCTGGTTCATGCAGACCGTCATGGCATAGCTGTGGTAGAGAGGCAGGGCCGTCATCAGGATCTCTTGCCCCTCCTTGGAGTCGGCCATCCACCAGCGCACCTGCAGGGCGTTGGCCACCAGGTTGCAGTGGCTGAGCTGCGCTCCCTTGGAAACGCCAGTGGTGCCGCCGGTGTACATCAGCACGCCTGTATCATCGGGCACGACCTCCACCGGCTTGGGCTTGCGCTCGGCCTGGGCCAGGACATCCTGGAACCAATAGGTCTCGGCATCGCCCGAGATATCCTGGTAGTGACCCTCTTTCTTTTCCACGGCGACGGTGAACAAGAACTTGAGGATGCCGGGGAAATATTCCTTGACGTTGGCCACCACGACCTTTTCGACACTGGTTTCGGCCCGGATCTGCTTGATGATGGGATAGGCCTGGCTGAAGGTGATGACCACCTTGCTGCCCGAGTCGTTGAGCTGGTGCTTCATCTCGCGGGCCACGTATTGGGGGTTGCAGGGTACGACGATGCCACCCGCCATGAGCGTGGCATAGTAGGCAATGACAAATTGCGGGGTGTTGGGCAGATGGACCGCTACGCGATCCCCCTTTTTGACGCCGAGCCCCTGCAAGGCCGCTGCAAATCGCTCCGTGAGCTCCAATAGCCGTCCATAGGTCATCGTGCTGTCCATGAGCCGGTTGCCGAGGGGCGCGACGACGTTGCCATAGATCAGCGCTGTCTTGTGGGGATACTTTTTGGCAGTGTCCTCCAAAAAGCGATGTACCGGCACCTGGGGATAATCAATGTGGGCCGGCACGCCAGGATCGTACTCCTTGAGCCACGGTTTCTCCATCTTCTTCTCCTCCTTTGAGTAGAGCCCGCCCCCGCAGGAGCACCAAAGACGGTCTATGGTGAGTATACAAAAGACTCAGTTATTTGTCAAGAACTGTACTGCCCTCTTTTTTACATAAGCTCCTCCTGTTGCGCCGCCTCCGCCTCGCCCTCCGGGGGCGGCTCGCCGTTCGGCGCTTCATCCGGCACCAGGCCGGCAAGGTAGGAGTGGATGAGGTGCATGCCTGAGAAGTGCCCCAGCGTGACGTAGGTGATGGGCATATCCGGGCCTAACAGCCGGCGGCGAATCTGGCGCGCCGAAAGCCCCTGTCCGTGGAGGGCTCGAACCTGCTCGCCCAGTTCTTGCAGGTAGGCTATCTTGTCCAGGAGGGGCTGCACGCCTGTGCTCCGGACGCTGCCGCTGCCAGCAAAGATAGTGTGCACGGGCAGCTCGGCCATCCTCGACAACGAGGCAATGATGCCGTGAATGTCGTATCCCTGGCGCAGGGCCTGGTCCCTGCCGCCGATGTAGCTATCCCCGGTAAAGAGCCAGCCCCGCTCCGGTTCGAAGAGACAGATGTGATCCGGGCTGTGGCCGGGGGTGGGGATCACCTGAAAGCAAAAGTGCTTGGTGCGCACAACCTCGCCGATGGCCTCGCCCTGGCTGGGCCGGGGCCAGCCCCAGAACAGGCGGCGGTAGGGCTGGAGGGGCTGAAGCTTTGGATTTGTCAGGATGGGCAGGGCGAGGGGATGGGCCAGGATCTCGCAGCCCTTCATAGCCGCCACGGCGGCGTTGGCTCCGATGTGGTCTTCGTGGCTGTGAGTGTTCACAATCCGGGCAACGGGCCAATCTTTGACTGCCTGGGTGAGCTGGCGCGCGGTGTGGGCGCAGCCGGTGTCTACCAGCAATCCGTCGACCCAATACGCGGCCGTGAAATAGGCCGAGCGGCCCACCAGCTTGCGTGCCACGCGCAGCCTGATGACCTCCCCGTCGCCCGATACCTTGTCGATCTGGATCACCGTTGCTCTCCTCTCTTGCTGCTGCAGTGGGTGCCGGGCTGCCACACACAGCCCGGCGCACGAAAAGTCGCGGGCGATCAGATCTACAACTGTGCCATCTGCCGGGCCATCGCCCGGCCCAGGCGCTTGATCCCTTCTTCGATGATCTCGGGCCTGGAGTAGGAAAAGTTGAGCCGCATACAGCAGCGCCCGTCGTTGCCTCCGGGATAGAAGGCGCGCCCGGGCACAAAGGCCACCTTTTCCTCCAGGGCTATCTTGAGCACGTCCTCGGCGTCCACGTCCTCGGGCATGCGAACCCAGAGGAACAGTCCTCCCTGGGGCCGGGTCCAGCTGACACCCTTCGGAAAGTTCTCTTCCATGCAGCGCAGCATGACGTCGCGCCGCTCGCGATAGACCTGGCGGATCTGACGTACGTGAGCGCGCACCAGGCCGCGGCTACAGATATCGTAGGCCAGGAACTGGATGAGGCTGCTGGAGTGGAGGTCGCAGCCCTGCTTGGCCTGCACCAGCCTGGCAATGATCTTTTCGGGGCCCACGATCCAGCCCAGCCGCAACCCCGGCGACAGGGTCTTGGAGAAGGTGCTGAGATAGATCGTGTTTTCCTTGTGCATGGCAAAGATGGGGCAGATGTCCTCGCCCTCGAAGCGCAACTGGCCGTACGGGTCGTCTTCGATGATGAGGCAGCCATGCCTGGCCGCCAACTCGACCAGCCTGTAACGGCGTTCCAGGGGAATCGTGGTGCCGGCGGGGTTGTGAAAATTGGGCAGGACGTAGATGAATTTAACCCCGGGGTTGGCCGCAAGGGCCTTTTCCAGCTCGTCCATGCGCATCCCGTCGTCGTCCAGGGGAACGGTAACGTACACGGGCTCGTAGGCGTCCCAGGCCTGGATGGCCCCCAGGTAGGTCGGCCGCCCGGTAATGATCTTGTCGCCCTCCTCGATAAAGATCCGGCCCAGCAGGTCGAGGGCCTGCTGCGAGCCGTTGGTGAAAAGGATGTTCTCCCGTTTGGCCGGAAGCTCGTACCTGGCCATGCTCTCAATAAGGTAGTCTTTCAGAGGCGCGTGCCCCTCCGTCGGCCCGTACTGCAGGGCCCGTTCCGCGTCGTGTTCGAGGACCCAGCGACAAGCTTCCTGGAAGTCGCGGACGGGAAAAAGCTCGGGCGCCGGCATGCCGCCGGCAAAGGAGATCATGTCCGGCTGCATGGTGTACTTCAGCAGCTCGCGAATGATCGAACTTTTCATCCGTTCCGTACGCCCGGCCAGAATCCGGTCCCAGTCGGTGGTGTACTGTCCGTCATACTCGCTCTGAAGCGTCACGTAAAACCTCCTTGCATATGGGATTCAGTGGTAAACAAAAAGGGGCTTGACCTCTTTCCGAGTTGGGTCAAGCCCCTTCACGCACCTTCAGGCACCGAAGGAACGAAAGGATGCCGGCATAAATGACAAAGCCAGAGGACAGCAGGTGCCTGGGCAACTGTTCGCTCCTCCCTTTCACAACCACCCTGGGAGCCGCCCCAGGGATACGTGGTCTGCTCGCCTGGCCCTCTGCAAGCTCGTGGCAGCTGGGCTGCGATGCGTTCTGTCTTCAACGCGATGGGCAGACCCATTATACACTGGTTTGCTCCAGAGATCAACTGCCGGCGTGGCTTGATCCATGGCTTGTTGCGATCCAGGATCACGCTGTCCGCTGGCTGCCGCACATGCCAGGGCAGGCTGCCCGCCTGTCAGCCCGCGGCGCGGTCCGTGCGCAATGCCGTCTGCTCGCCTGCGGCTCCGATGGTCTCCAGCACGTGTCCAATCTCTTCGACGCGGGACAGGACGTGGTCCACGATATCGGGTACGGGGTTCTTCTGGCCCCCGGCGCTCCCGGCGACGAGGACGGTGACCATGCCTGCCTTCTTGGCCGGCTCCAGGTTGCGGACGTTGTCTTCGACCAGGATACATTCGGCAGGCTCCAGCCCGAGCAGCTCGCAGATGCGGCCGTAGGCTGTGGCCACGGGTTTGCTCTCGTAGTCCATATCGCGGATGTCGACGACCCGGTCAAAGTGGGAGCGGATGCCCAGGACCGCCAGCACGGCCTCGGCGTGCTCCCGGGAGGCGTTGGTAAAGACCACCTTTTGCTGGCGGATTCCGGCCAGGACGGCGTCCAGCTCGTTATTGGGCTGGAGGTGATTCTCCAGGCGGATGTCGTGGACAAAGGCCAGGTACTCGTCGGCGTCGATGTCGTGGTTGATTTGCAGCCCGCGCATGGTGGTGCCATAGGTGAGAAAATAGTCCCGGCGAAGCTCGTCGGCTTCCTCGGGCGTAAGGTGCAAGCGCGTGCAGAGGTAGCACATCATCTGCAATCGAATCTGGTCCATGACCCCCGAGTTTGATGGATAGAGGGTGTCGTCCAGGTCAAAGAGAATTGCTCGAATCATAGGGTATCTTTCTCGGCCATGATCTGCCGCAGCAGGGATGCGTCCAGGTTGCGGCCGGTGAGGATGGCTACCACCCGGCGGTCCTGAACCTGGAGTTGCCCGCTGAGGAGGGGTGCGACGGCGATGGCCCCTGAGCCTTCGACAATCAGGCCCTCATGCCCGGCGAGCCAGGCCACTGCCCGGCGCACGTCCACCTCGGGCACGACCACGATCTCGTCGACCAGGTTGCGGGCGATCTCGAAGGGCAGCCGCCCAAAGCCCCCGGCCAGACCGTCGCAGATGGTGGGGCCGGCCGGATAGGTTTCGTATGGGCGGCCGTCCCGCAGAGAGAGATGGGCGGACGGAGAGGCCTCCGGCTGGAGGCCGACGATGCGCACGCCGGGCTGGATCGCCCGCGCCGCCACGGCGATGCCGGCGATGAGCCCGCCGCCGCCCACGGGCACCAGGAGCAGGCCGACGCCGGGGACATCCTCCAGGATCTCGAAGCCGGCGGTACCCTGCCCGGCAATGATCGCCGGGTCGTCGTAGGCCGACAGGTAGAGGGCACCTCGCTCCAGGGCGTGCGCCTCGGCGAGGGCGTGGGTCGCGTCATAATCGGCGCCTGCCACGTGCAGGTCGCAGCCCAGGGCGGCCAGCCGCTGTACCTTGTTGGCGGCGGCCGTCTCGGGCACAAAGATGGTCACCGGCGGCACGTCCCGATCGGCGAGCAGGGCGCGGGCAGCGTAGGCGATCCCCAGCCCGTGGTTGCCTGCCGAGGCGGTGACCGCGCCCCGTGCCAGGTCGCCGGGGGAAAGACTGGCGAGCTTGTTCAGGGCGCCGCGCACCTTGAAGGAGCCTGTGACCTGCCAGCATTCCGGCTTCAGGTAGACCGGGGCGCCCACCCGCCGGCTCAGTGACTCGCTGTGGAGCAGGGGCGTGTGCCAGGCGTAACGGCCTATCACCTGCCGCGCAGCGAGGATGTCCGAGAGCGTTACCGGCATGGGCTTTTCTCACCACGGCGGGAGCGTCGTTTCTTCTGGCCTCTCATAGGTGCAATGATAGCACAACCAGGGCAGATTGGCAAACAAAAGGGCCAGGAGCCCGGCGACAATGCAAGGGGCGCACGATTGTGCGCCCCTCCGGTGTTCACGGTGGATGCCGGAGCGCAGCGTGGTGCGCCCCTGATTTACATAAGCACAATCAGGCGCCGAGGGCCTCCAGCATGGCGGGGATGACCTCCCGGGCGTCGCCTACGATGGCCATGTTGGCGGCCTTCATGATGGGCGCCTTTTCGTCCGTGTTGATGGCCACCACAAACCCGGCATCCTGGACGCCAAAGTAGTGGTAGACGTCGCCTGCCAGGCCGCAGGCCAGATACAGGTCGGGGGCGATGGTCTGCCCGCCGATGCCGACCACCTGCTCCTCGCCGATCCAGCCCTCATCTAGGGCGCCCCGCGAGCCGGCGACGACGCCGCCCAGGGCATCGGCCAGCTTTTGCACCAGGGCAAAGCCCTGGGCGTCGCCCATGCCGCGCCCGGCACTGACCACGACGCGTGCCTTGACCAGGGGGACGGGCGGCAGTTCGACGGCTGCCTCACCGTCTACCCACGTCAGCTTGCCACCGGGCTCGTCCAGCTCCAGCTCGACCTGCTCCACGGTGCCGGTGCGGTAGGTGTCTTCGTAGGGCACGGCAAAGTGGCCGGGCAGCAGCGTCGCCAGTTGTGGCCGGGCCTCGGGGCACGCGGCGGTGTTGTACATCTCGCCGCCTAGGACCGGGAAGGTGCCCAGCAGCAGCCGCTCCGACATGTCGAGGCCGAGCTTGACGCACCGGCTCATGAGCCCGGTGTTGAGCCTCCCGGCCAGGGCCGGGGCCAGGTCGCTGCCCAGCGACGTGGCTCCCATGAGCAGGATCTCGGGCCTGTACTGGTCCACCAACCTGGCCATCGCCTCGACGTAGAGCCCGGGCTGGTATTGGGCCAGGGCCGGATCGCCGGCCATAAGGACCTTGTCGGCGCCGTAGGCAAAAAGCTTCTCGGCCAGGGGTTCCGCCTCGGGCCCCAGGAGCACGCCGTAGACGTACACGCCGATCTGGTCGGCCAGCTCCCGCGCCTGGCCAAGGGCTTCCAGGCTGGCGGGCGCGATCTCGCCCCCAGCCACCTCGGCCAGCGCCCAGATGTTGCGGTAGCCTTCGCCACCTTCTTCGATGGCCTCGCCGCCCAGTTCTTCATCCATCCAGTCGTCGAGATAGCTAAAGTCCATATCTGCCTCCTGCTAGGCGCCGATCAGCTTCTGAAGCCGGAGGGCCACCACTGCATCCCCGGCAACCGTCGAGGGGTCGCCGCGGAACATCTCGCCGATCTCGACGGGTGGCGGAAAGCTCTCGCCGCGCATGCTCAACACTGGCTTCAGATCCTCTTCGCTCAGCTCCAGGTCGGCCGCGTTCCAGGTGGTGACCTCCCACTCGCGGTAGGCGTTCATGATGCGCGCACCGTGGGGGAACCGCGGCGGAAAGACCTCGGGCGCCACGGTGACGACGGCCGGCAGGGGGACCTCCAGGGCAGTAAACCCTTCGCCCCAACGCCGGGTGACCTGCAGAGCGCCGTCTTGCGCTGCCAGGGCACAGGCGTCGGTGACCCAGGTATAGCCCAGGGCTTCGGCCAGCCGCGGACCAACCTGCCCGGCGCCCGTATCGCCCGACGCTCGCCCGGCGACGATGAGGTCCGCACCGCCCAGCTTGTTCACGGCGGCGGCCAGGGCGCGGACGGCGACGGCCGTGTCCGCGTCTTTCAGGGCCTTGTCGGTCACCAGGGTTGCGCTGTCGCAGCCCATGGCCAGGGCTTCACGGAGGGCGTCTTCGGCCTGGGGCAGGCCCAGGCTGAGGGCGACGACGGTGTGCTCGTCGCCGTCGCACCGTAGGCGCAGCGCCGCTTCAATGGCTGCCTTGCTGCCAGGCCCGACGATATACTCCTCTTTGTTGATGAAAACCCGCTCCTTGTCCCGCCGCACGCTGATGCCGGCCGGATCCAGGATCTGTTTCACCAGGGCGATGATCTTCATAGGCTCACTCTCCTTTTATCCCTCGCTTCCCGGCTACGTCGGGATGCGCAGGCCATAGGGCCGGAAGAGGTTGGCAGCGATGACGATGCGCTGGATCTCGTTGGTCCCCTCGAAAATCTCGGCGATGCGGGCATCGCGCCAGGCGCGCTCGACCCAGTAGTCGCGGCTGAGGCCCAGGACGCCGTGGATCTGCACCGCTTTGTCGATGCAACGCGAGGCAACCTCGGAGCCAAAGAGCTTGCAGGCGGCGGCCTCCATTACGTGTGGTTGGTGGGTATCAATGAGCCACGCCGTGCGGTAGATAAGCGAGCGCAGGGCTTCGATCTCGGTGTACATGTCGGCCAGCATAAAGTTGACCGACTGCTTGGTGGCAATGGGCACACCGAATTGCTCGCGGGCCTTGGCCCACTGGATGCAGCCTTCGAGGACGGATATGGCCCCACCCAGGCAGGCTGCGCCCAGGCTGGCCCGGCCGACGTCCAGGCTTTTCATGAACGTCAGAAAACCCGCCCCGAACTGGCCCAGCACGTTCTCCTTGGGAACGTAAACGTCCTCAAAGACGCACTCGGCCGTGGAGCTGCCGCGGATGCCCATCTTGTTCTCGAGGCTGCCGATGCTATAGCCCGGCCAGTCGGTTTCGACCAGGAAGGCGGTGATGCCTCCATAGGCACCCAGCGCCGGATCGGTGACGGCCATGACGGTGATTATGTCGGCGATGTCGCCGTTGGTGATAAACACCTTGGCGCCGTTGATCCGGAAGCCGTCGCCGTCGCGCACCGCAGTGGTCTTGATGGCCGCCGCATCGGACCCTGCCTGGGCTTCGGTCAGCCCAAAGGCGCCGACGGCTTTGCCGCTGGCCAGCGGGACGAGGTATTTTTGTTTCTGCTCCTCGGTGCCGTCCAGGTGGACGGACATGGCAGCGATGCCCGTGTGGGCGCCAATAACCGTGGCGGTGCTGGTGCAGACCTTGCCCAGCTCCTCCATCATGATGCAATAGCCGGTTTCTCCGCCGCCCATGCCGCCGTACTTCTGGGGGAAGGGGACGCCCATCAGGCCCAGGGCAGCCGCCTTTTTCACCGTCTCGTGGGGAACGCGGTGCTCGCGGTCGATCGCCTTGGCCAGGGGCTTGACCTCGGTCTCGGCGAATTCGCGGACCATGCGGCGGAAGAGCTGGTACTCCTTGGGAAAATTAAAGTCCATAGTCCCATCTCCTTGTCAGAACTGCAAATGTGCAAATCTCACCATTTGCCCACTTGCCCATCTGTTCCCTCGTCACGGTCGGATGTCCATCCCTTCCTTCTTGTAGATGTCGCGGGCGATGAGATGCTGCTGGATCTGGTTCGTGCCGTCGACGATGGACAGGGCACGGGTATCGCGGTAGTAGCGCTCGATGGCATAGTCCTTCATGTAGCCGTAACCGCCGTGTACCTGGACCATGTTGTCGGTGACCTCGCCGGCCACGCGGGCGCAGAACAGCTTGGCGATGGCGGCGTGGTGAGAGTAGTCCTGCCCGGTATCGGCCAGCCAGGCGGTTTGCGTCACCACGCACCGCAAGGCCTCGATGAGGACCTGGGCGTCGGCGATGTAATTCTGGATGGCCTGCTTCTGGGCGATGGGCACGTTGAACTGGATGTGCTCCATGGAGAACTTGACGGCCTCTTCCAGGGCCCGCTCGCTGGCCCCGAGCGACAGGGCGGCAATGCCCAGGCGGCTGAGGTTGGAGGCGGCCGGGAGGAGGCTGAAGCCCTGGCCCTCTTCGCACATCCGGTTCTCCGCCGGCACGTATGCGTTGTCCAGGTAGACGGTGTTGCAGGTCACCCCCCGCAGGCCCAGGGTTTTCTCCCTGTATCCCACTTTGACGCCTGGTGTCTCTTTTTCCACCAGGAACGCAGTGATCCCCGCTTCGGCCCGGGCAAAGACCAGGAACAGGCCGGCCAATTCGCCGTTAAACACCCAGGTCTTGGTGCCGTTCAGGACGTAGCCGCCGTCTCTTTTTCCGGCGGTGGTCTGGATGGCGTCGACGTCCGAGCCCGCGCCCGCCTCGCCCAGGGCAAAGGCCCCCAGCATCTCGCCAAAGGCCAGGGCTGGCAGGTAGCGATCCTTCTGATCACCCGTGCCGAAATCGAGGATCGGTTTGACCACCAGGCTGTTGTGGACGTTGAGGGCGAAACCGGTGGAAAGGTCGGCGCGGCCGAGCTCTTCGAGCATCAGCATGTAGGTGTAGGTATCCAACCCCGCGCCGTCCATGCTTTCGGGGACGAGGGCCGCCCAGAAGCCCTGGTCTACCGCCTTGTTCAGGAGATCCACCGGCGGGGCCTCGCCCTGGTCGATCTCTTCTCCCTTGGGGCGAATCTCCTTGGTGCAAAAGTCGGCAAACATCTTCTTGAACATCAACTGGTCTTCTGTCAGTCTTAGGTCCATACGGTCCCTCCTCTGATCGCTGAAAGGGTGAGCAGGCTCCCGGCCAGGCCGGCACCTACTCCCCAGGTGCGCGCCTCGCCCGGGCCTGCGCCGGATGGTGGGCTGCCCGGAACGAGAAGAGCAGGGAAGAGACGGGGGATCCTCGACCTTCGATCCCCCGTTTCCTCGCTTGCTCGTTTCCTCGCCCCCCGGGGCCCGTGCCGCCTACTTGTCCTGGAACCTGGGGCGCCGCTTCTCCAGGAAGGCGTTCACACCCTCGCGCATGTCCTCGGTGGCCGTCAGGGTGGCAAAGAGGTGCGCCTCGTTCTTGATTGCCTCGGCCAGGTCCATTTCCAGCCCCTCGTTGACCGACTGGATGGCGGTCGCCATGGCGACGCCGCCCCACATGGACAGCACCTTGGCCCAGCGCTTGGCCTCGCGGATGACGGTGCCCACGGGCACGACCTTGTTGACCAGGCCGACGCGGTAGGCTTCCTGGGCCTTGATGTTGTCGCCGGTGAGAATGATCTCCAGGGCGCGGCCCTTGCCCACCAGGCGCGGCAGCCGCTGGGTGCCGCCCCAGCCGGGGATGATGCCCAGCTTGATCTCGGGCTGGCCGAACTGCACGCTGTCCTCCGCCAGGCGGATGTGGCAGGCCATGGCCAGCTCGTTGCCACCGCCCAGGCAAGCGCGGCCGTTGATGGCAGCAATGACCGGCTTCTTGGAGCATTCGATCTTCTCAAAGAGCTGCTGGCCGGCGCGAACCAGGGAAAATGCCTGGTCGTATCCCTCGATCCGCTTGATCTCGTTGATATCGGCCCCCGCCACAAAGAACTGTCCGGCGCCGGTGATGATGATGACCTTCACCTCCGGGTTGGCCGTGGCCTCGTCAAAGGCAGCGGCCAGGTCGGTGACGGTCTGCGTGTCAAAGGCGTTAGCCGGCGGATGGTCGATGGTGATGAGGGCCGCGCGGTCCTCGATGCTCATCTTGACGTTCTGATACTCTGCCATTTTGCGCTCCTTTCGGCATTTTCATGGTAGGGGCAACCCCCGCCGTTGCCCGGTTGGGGCACCCTCGCGGTTGCCCACCAAATCGCGGTCAGGCCGTCCACTCCATGAAACCACGGCCGGTCTTTTTGCCCAACTCCTTGGCCCGCGCCTTCTGGTACAAGATCTCGACGGGGTGGAAGCGGGGGCCGAACTGCTTCTCGAGGGCCTCCAGCTTTTCCACGACCGTGTCGAGTCCCATCTCGTCCATGTACTCCAGGGGGCCCATGCGCACCAGCTCGCCGCCCTTGTTGACCTGCATGCCGATGCCGGCGATACAAGCCATGTCGATGTCGTTGACATTGGCAATGTCTTCCTGGACGCACATGGCCGCTTCGTTGAGGAAGGGCAGGATCAGCCGGTCGACGCTGAACTCGCCGCCGGCCTGTACCTCGCCGGCCTCTTGCATGTGCTTCACGATGTCCGCGATGGGCTCGGCCTTGGCGTCGGTGTAGGTGTAAAAGCCGGCGCCGGTCTTTTCGCCAAAGCGCTTGGCCTCTACCAGCTTGTAGTAGAGCTTGGCTGGCTTGACGCGCTCGCCGTACTGGCTGTAGAGGTACTCGCCCACGTGGGCGCAGACGTCGATGCCCAGCATATCCATGAGGATAAAGGGCCCCATGGGCCAGCCAAAGCCGTCGCGGCCCAGGGCTTCGTCGATCTCGGATGCGCTGGCGGCGCCTTCTTCCAGGGCCAGGGTCGCCTCGTTCAGGTAGGGCATGAGCAGCCGGTTGACCAGGAAGCCGGGGCATTCCTGGACAATGACCGGGATCTTGCGCAGGTCCTGGGTGAACTGCTGCACGGTGTCAACCGTGTCATCGTCGGTCTCGGCGCCGGGGATGATCTCCACGAGCTTCATCACGTGCGCCGGGTTGAAAAAGTGCATGCCGATGACCTTGTTCGGCCGGCCGGTCGCCTTGCCCATCTCGGTGATGGACAGCGCCGAGGTGTTGGAGGCGAAAATGGTGTCGGGCCCGCAGACCCCATCCAGGTCTTTGAAGACCTGCTGCTTGACCTTCATGACCTCGGGCACCGCCTCGATCACAATGTCCACGTCGCCAAAGGCGTCATAGTCCAGGGTGTACTCGATGAGGTCCAGCTTTTCCTGCATCTGGCCGGCGGTCATCTTGCCCTTTTCCACCCGGCCCTGGTAGATGCCCTCCACGGTGCTGCGCGCCAGGTCCAACTGCTTCTCGTCGATGTCCTTGACGACCACGGGCAGGCCGGAGTAGGTGATGACCTGGGCAATACCACCGCCCATGGCCCCCGCGCCCACCACTCCTGCTTTAAATATCCACATCGCGTTCCTCCTCTATCAGGGTTCCGGGAAACCGGGATGCTATCCCACCTTCTTCTGCGTCCTCCTACCAGGTCGGCAGGGCGATGGCGGCGTCTGGATTATCCAGGCGCACGAAATAGATCCACTCGTCCGGATACTTCTCGTAGGCGGCTGCGTCGACTTTGCCCAGGGTGGGGGCCACGAAATAGTCGCCGCTCTTGGGCTCGATGGCCACCACGCCCGTCTGGCCTGCCAGCTCGGCCTGGAGCTCGCCGAAGCGTGCCTTTGCCCTGGCCTCGAACTCGGCCTTGACCTTCTTGTCTTCCCACATTGTCACGTCTGCCATTATCAGCCTCCTATTTCCGCTCGACGACGATGCAGCCGCCCATGCCGCCGCCGACGCAGGCGCTGATCAGCCCCAACGAAGCGTTGCGGCGGGCCATCTCGTGGGTGAGCGTAACCATGATCCGGGTGCCCGTGCAACCCACGGGGTGCCCCAGGGCGATTCCGCCGCCGTTGACGTTAACCTTGTCCCAGTCCCAGCCCTGATCCTCCAGCTCGGTGCCACAGGCAATGGCCTGGGCGGCAAAGGCCTCGTTCAGTTCGATGACCTCCATGTCGGCGAGCTTCAGGCCGGCGCGCTTGAGGGCCTTGGGTATGGCATACGCCGGTCCGAGGCCCATGATCTCGGGCGGAATGGCCGAGTAGGCATAGCCCCGGATGGTGGCCTTGGGTTCCAGGCCCAGGTCCCGCGCCTTGTCTGCGGTCATGACGATGACCGCAGCCGCGCCATCGCTGATGGGGCAGGCATTGGCGGGGGTCACGGTGCCGCCTTTCTTAAAGACGGTGGGGTAGAGGGCGGCTTTCTGGGCCGACAGGGTGGGGTTGATGCACTCGTCCTGTACGATCTCTTCGTAGGCGACTTCCTGGCCCGCCACCTTCTTGCTGACGCGTACCGGGACGATCTCGTCGCGGAAGCAGCCCTTGCGGGTGGCCATGAAGGCCTTCTTGTGGCTGTTCACGGCAAACTTGTCCTGTTCCTCCTGGCTGATGCCGTACATCATGGCCAGGTTCTCGGCCGTGTAGCCCATGATCTGGCCGCACACCGGATCCGTCAGGCCCTCCCACAGGGTGTCGACAAAGGTGTCGTGGCGCAGCTTGAGGCCCCAGCGGGCGCCGCGGACTACGTAGGGCGAGGTGCTCATGCTCTCCACCCCACCGACGAGATAGACGTCACCATCTCCGGCCTGGATGGCCTGGTAGGCGTTGGTGATGGACACCATACCCGACACACAGTTGCGCTGCACCGTATAGCCCGGCACGTTGGCCGGCACCCCGGCCATCAGGCCGGCCACCCGGCCAATGTTGGGCGCATCGCTCTGCTGGCTGATGCAGCCCAGGATGACGTCGTCGATCAGTTTGGGGTCCAGCCCGACCCGATCGATGACCTCTCGAAATACCAGGGCGGCGAGGTGCTGTGCCGTGAGCGTGCGAAACGCGCCGCCATGGCTGCCAATGGGAGTGCGGACACCCCCCACGATCACCACTTCTTTCATGTTTGTCCCTCCCCTTTCGAGTTGTCCAGACCCCGAATCACCAAATCCAGCGTCGCCTGGAACATGGTGTCCAGGTCGCTGCGTAAAAGTCGCTGGCGCAGGGGGTGGCCCATGAGCACCAGCACGCCGTTGATGGCAGCCCACACGGAACCGGCTGCTTGCCACGAGTCCTCGACGTCAAAGTCCCCTTCCTCCTTGCCCTTTTCGATGATCTCGCTCAACAGGCCCAGGCCCTTGAGGCTGCAGTTGAGCACCCGCTTGTACAAGCTCGACGAAATCGACTCTTCGAACCGGCCGCGGTCAAAGGCCATGATGAGGCGAAAGTAGCTGGGCTGTTCCTGGAAGAAGCGAAAATAGGCCATGGCCACGGCCCGCAACCTGTCAGCCGGCGACAGGATCGCCGCCTCCTGCTGCCCTGCTTTTAGTCCTTCGAGTAGGAGTTGGAGCCCTTCTAGAAGCAAATGAGCAAGGATCTCTTCCTTGCTCTCGAAGTACAGGTAGACCGTACCCTTGCTTACTTGCGCTCGGGCGGCGAGGTCGTCCATGGTGGGTCGGTGGAATCCGCGCTCAAAGAACTCTTGCCGGGCAGCGTCGAGGATTTCCCGGCGGCGTTGGGCCTTTTCTCGTGCCCGTCGCTCAGCGGTAGTCAAAATCCGCCCTCCCCCTTTCTCCATCCTGGAGCTTCGAACTGCTGGTCAGTGACTGACTCGTGGTCATTATACATCAGGTCGCCGTAGCTGTCAAGTGGCGGCCGGCACCGTCTTGCTACCCGGACGCAATGGAGAGCCGGGTGTACGAACGGGGTGCCGGCGAATGAATCTCGAGCGACGGCTGGCGGCGGCAAACGCAATGGGCCCGGGATCCGGCTGCTGTGTGCAAGCCAGATCCCGGGCCCAATTGGCTCCCGGGGGAGAGGGGCTATTTTATCACGACGGGCAGGAAGAGATAGTGTCCTGTGGCGGGCCCGAGGGAAACGCTCACCTGGGTCGTGCCGTCAAAGGGCGGTACCTCGACCATGGCCGACTGGATGGCCCCGGCGCTTTCGGTGAACAGATAGAACATGGTCGGGACGTCGGTTGTGCCTGCCAGGACCAGGCTCATGTCTCCGGTCAGCGGCTGGAAGCTGCTGCTGGCGATATCCGAGGTCGTGATAGCCCGGGCGTAGCGGCAGGCGTCGTCCATGGTGACATAGATGACGTTGTATGGCGCCAGGTTAGCTGTGATGCCCTGGAGAATGGCGTGCCAGTTGTCCGCATCTGTCAAGTCGATGAAGGGTCCATGGGTCATGAGGGTCGCGATGGCCATGCTGTTGAGAGCGCGCACGGCGTGTCGCGTGCCGCGGCCGATGCTGCTCAGGATGTCGTTGCTGGGATACCATTCGTAGCCGCCGTCGTCGCGGATCTCGGTGGAGCAGTTAAAGAACTGGCCGTCGAATTCCGGGCGGCCGGGAACCTGGATCCAGTCGGCGTAGAACAGGGGCGTGCCGCCAGCGCTGTTGCCCGTCTCATAGTGGCGGAAGGGACCGTTCTGGATCCAGGGCGAACCGTAGGGCGTGCCCGGCTCCATCATGGTTGCCACAAACTCCACGCCCCAGTCCCGCAGCCCCTGGAAGGCATTGGTGCCGAACTCGTACGCGTGGGGCACCACGTAGCTGGAGATGGGGATGTTCCGCAAGGTGTGCCAGGCCGTGGCGTCCGCAAAGTTGGCCTCCATCACCCCGTCGGGCCAGTCCTGCTGCTGGGCGTCGTCGTAGTAGAAAAACGTGTCTCCGTGGACAGCGTGCACCGAGGCCGTAGCCTGCCCGGCATGGACCAGGTCCGAGAGCCTGGCCGCGTCCTGGGGGCCAAGGTCGCCGTAGAACAGGCCAACCCAGGGCTTGTAGCCAAACTCGTTGGCCACTTCGATCCACCCGAAGGGCCCGGGCACGTCATCCACGCGCATGGTCAGAAAGGGCGGCATGCCCTGCATGGCAAAGGGCTTGCGCGCCGCCCAGACCACGCTGCGCCATACCAGGTCATCCAGGGGGCGCATGGGGCCCTTGACCAGGTGCGACATCCAGTCGTAAGAGCCCCACTGCACGGCCCGGCCCTGGCCATAGGTCGTGGATAGCAGGAAGGGCTCGTTGCCCGACCTGGCCAGGACGGTGACGTCCGCGGGCAGGGGGCCAAGTCCTGCCATGGTCATGCTGCCCGTCCCGATCCACTCGCCCGCCCAGTGGCCCTCGGTGATGTAGGGCATGGGCGAAACGGTTGTGCCCACCTCGGTCAGGCGAACGGACGACCAGCCGAAAAGGGTCAGGGTCTGGGTAATGGTCGGGTAGCTGACCTGCTGGGCGGCGCGGTCGAATCGTGGGTCGCCGAGGGGCAGAATTTCAGGATTGGCCATGAGGGCGGCGTCTTGGGCATACAGGTCCAGCAGGGGATAGGTGGTGGTGAGGGTTGCCGTGAACAGGTCGGCATCCTGGGCATAGATCTCGAAGGTGCCATCGGCGATGGACACAGTGCCAAGGGCATAGTCCGTGAACCTGTCCTCGCCGCCGCTGCCGCTCTCGGCATCCACGTAGAACTCTTTGGGGTTGGCGGCGTCGTAGCCATAGTAGTATCGCATGCTGGGGCGGCGGTTGTCGGTGTACAGGCTGGCACTCACGTCATAGGTGCCGTTGGGGATGTCGCTGGCATAGCAGCGCATAGCCGGCAGACCGTGGTCCTCCTCATCGGCATCGGCAAAGACGGCCTTCAGTCCCCGCGGCGGATAGGCGTATTCCACCCACAGGCCGTCGGTGGGGTCCAGGGCCTCTGCGTCGAGGGTCGTCGTGAGGACCGGAGTCTGGCGCTGATCGTCGGTGCAGTCGATTACGATCCCGGGCTCGCCTTCGGGATTGACAAAGGTCACGCCCCATTCGATGGCCGGCTGCTTGTAGGCAAAGCCCCAGATGTCCTGCACGAACGGATAGCGCGGGCTCTTGCCATCGGGCGAGAGATCGTTGTCCAGATTGACCAAGCCTGTCCCACCGTTGATCGCCGCGCTGATGTAGCCCTGTTCTACGAGGTCGAGGGCGGTGCCGGCCGGGTCCAACAGGCGATGGCCGACGAGGATGAGGGCATGCGACCCGATCTCGGGCCCAACAGGCGTGGATCGCACGTTGTGCAGGCTGTAGGGCATGCCAAAATGGTCGAGATAGGGTTGGACCAGGCGTTGAAAGTCCGAGAAGTGGGGGCTGTCGTCGTTCACCAGCACGATGATGCCCGCTGATCGGGCGCTGCCCTGGGCGCTTGCGGCGATGGGTAGCACGCCATCGGTCAGCCCCAGAGACAACAGCGCAAGGAAAAGGGCCACGCCTTTCCACGCGGCCCTCCGGCGCCGGGGGAGGTTTGAGTACATCGGGTGACTCCTTTCGGGTCTGGTACGGTGTTTGCAAACGTGCACCAGGACTGTCGGCACGTCTGCGTCACAGCATAGGGGAGAAGGGTTAACCCCCGGTAAACGTTCTGTAAAAACTCGATTAAGAAGCGGGAAGCGCCAGGTGCGCTGCCCTGACGGCAGCGCACCTGGCCTGTTTGGCATTTCTTACGGCATCGTGTTCCGGAAAATCATGGGCAGATAGAGCCTGAAAAACTCTCCGGACAGCGGGAGGTTGAACACGTTGTTTGCCAGGTTGTGCTCGATGTCAACCGGGCTCAGACCCTCGATCTCGACCTGGTTCACGAGCAGTGTGCCGGTCGGCAGTTCAGCCGGCAGATCGACGACGACCTGGAACTGCTGGCTGGTGAGGGCCGGTAGGGCAGGGAACTGCCATACCAGTTGCTGGCCTGTGACCGTCGGATCCGTCGGCGTCGTGCTGCTGACGTAGGTCACGCCCGGGGGCAGGGTGTCGATGACGCGAACGTTAAAGTTGGGATCCGATCCCCAGGGCCAGACGTTCCGGTTTCCGAACTCGATGGTGAAGGTGAGGCGTTCGCCCGGTCCTACGGTTCCTCCGCTCAGTCGCTTGGTGGCATAGAGATCCGGTCCTGTGAAGGCTATGCCGGTGGCCTGATTGTCGCCAGGGCTGACGTCACCGGCGACGGGCGCCGAGACAGTGTTCTCAAAGACAAGGCCCTGGTCGCCCGCGATTGCAGGGTCGACGGCCACCCTATAGTTGAGCTGTGAGCTCCACGCCTGCTGCAGCTCGGCGATCTCCCACACCAGCTCGTTGGTTGTGGCGTTATAGTTTAAGGTAATGTCCTCCCAGAAGTAGTGCCACCAGTCGTTGGCAAAGCTGGTCTGCTCCGGGAGTACGTCGGTAAAGACCAGATTCTCCAGGATCGTGGTGCCCAGGTTGCGGAACGAGACCTGGCATTGGATGACGTCCGTGTCGTCCCACCAGCAGTCCTTCTCGACTTGCAGGTTCGGGCCCGTGTCCTCGACGATCTGGCTGTGGCAGGAGCGATCGTTTGTCGGTCGCGAGTCGCCGCCGGGGATGCTCACCTCGGCGCAGTTGAACACCGGGCCACCAGGCGTTGCGGTAATGTCGACCACAATCCGCACTTCGATCTGTATCGACTCGCCTGGCAGCAAGGTGCCAAGATCCCAGACGACCTCAGAGGCGCTGATGTTATCGGGTGTCAAGGGCTGGCGAGAGGGGAGCACGACCAGCCAGGAGCTGTCAAAGGTGGTACCCACGGGGATGATGTCGGTGAGGGTTACGTCCGAGGGTACGTTGCCCAGGTTGTTCACGTAGAGGAAGTAGCTCACCTCCCCGCCGGGGACAAAGGTGCCCCAGTTCAGGGTCTTGTTCACACTGATGTCGGCGCGATCCTGGCCGACCCTGGACCAGAGGTAGCTATCGTCGTTGTTGCTCGGATCCGAGTCCTGGGCGGTCGAGATCTCGACCGAGTTGACGAGCTGTGTGTCGGGTGCCAGGGCGGCATCCAGGGCGAGGCGCACGGTGATGCGGTCCCGCCACATCCCCGGGATGCTCTCCACATTCAGAACGAGTGGATCCGGCGGGCCAGCCTGTTCTTCCCACAGGTTATAGAGGCCCTCGGACCACCACTCGACCACGGTCGTGTTGGCCGGGAGGGTCATGGTCATGACGACATTGCCACTGGCCACTGGTCCGTTGTTGCCATAGTCGATGTACCACAACATGGTCCCGCCCGCGACGGGGTCGACGGGGTTGGGGTTTGTGCCGACAAAGAGGTCAGGCTGACCGCTGGCCACGGTGACGTTGGCCGTGGCGGTGTTGTTGTCGGGGATCGGGTCGAGGGCGACCGAGATTTCGGCCTGGTTGGTGAGGACGTCGCCGAGCGCGGCCGTGCTGTCGAGGACCATGTAAAAGATGTTCGATTCTCCGGGGTCCAACGCCGGCGGGTTCCATGTCACCGTATTGCCCATCTGGTTGGCTGTCAGCCCACTGCTGTCCTCTACGTAGGTGGTGCCTGCGGGCAGGGTGTCGGCCAGGGTGATGTTGTTGGCCACCTGGGCGCCGTCGTTGCGATAGCGCAGGGCATAGACCACCGGCCCACCGGGCATCGACAGCCCGCTGCCGGGCGCCCACTTTTCCATGCGCAGATCTGGCACCGGATCGATAAAGACGTTGATGACCCGGTCGAGATCGGGCTCGATGTAGGCGGCAGCTATGTTCTGGCCGGGCGTGAGGTCATCGCCGTCAGCGCCAAAGTCGCACAGGTGCGTGCCTCCGTTGGGGTTGATCATAAAGTCCAGTTGAACGCCCGTTGCCCAGTTCACGCAGTAGGCGCCGACGGAGCCGCTGAGCCAACTGGCATTGACCGTAATTTCGAGGGTATCGGCCGCGACGTCCAGGTCACCGGTGATGGCGCCGATCTGGGTCTCGGCCATGAGGCCTTCGTCCGAGCTGGCATAGACCCAGTCGCCGGGCACGATGTCGGGCGGGACGGGCTGCCAGGAACCGCCCAGTTGGCTGGAAAAGCCGTTGGGTTGGGTGGGCTGCCAGTGGGTCAGTTGTTGGGTTTCCAGCTCGATGCTCGCCTTCATATTTCCCATATCGTCGGTGACGGTAAGCCAGATGGTGTGGTCCAGGGGATAAAGGCCCTCAACCCAGTCGTGGCGATAGTTGACGTTCAGAACAAGTTGGGTAGCCTGGGCGGGCTGGGCTTCCACATCCGACGCATAGTAGGGTATCGGCTCCTGGGCGACGGCTTTTATCGGCGGTGGCTCGTCTGGCAGAGCGTGGGGGCGTGGTCCGTCATTGGCCAAAACTAACCCCGTACCTCCGAGGAGCAGGATGACCAACGTCAGAGCGGCTACGACGCTGGCCTGGGGGAGCCATCTTGTTGATGGTTCGCGCAACATGGTTTGTCTCCTTTCGCTGCTGTACTCGAGTGATCAGGGTGTATTCGGTCGGTGTCCGGCTGATAGCGACTGACAGCACCTCCTTTCTTTTGCCAACCTGCCCGGCTATCCGGGCCAAATCGTGAAGGCAGGAAACTGCATCCGTCAGGGCGAAACGTGGCGCTGCCCAACTGGACAGCGGACAGTGCCCGCGATGCCCACGGACTTGTCTGCAGGCACAATGCGGCTATAGGGACTACAAAGAACGGCAATTGCGCTTGGTGTGCGGTACTCGGCGCTGACAGAGTGTCAATCAATACCGCAAGCAGATTGGCAGTGTTACGGGTTTGGGGAGTACGTCCTCCGTACTGCACTGCCAACGATTATAAGGGAAGAAGGATGCTTTGTCAAGTATCCGATTGAGAACCGTCTTCACAACTACTGCCCAAAATCTCCACAGAATCTCCATAAGTTTGTGGTATCCTGGTGGCACAGTGGACGACGAGATGTACTGGTAAAAATTTCTGGAGGGAACCATGAAAAAACTTTGGACCATTGTTGGCCTTGTAGCGTTGGTGGTGCTCCTGGGGTCGACGGCGCTGGGAACCATCGCCCTTGCCCAGGACGGGGAAGACGGCACCGTCTGGCCTTTTGACTTCCGGCAGCGGGTGCACGACGCCATTGCTGCGGCGCTGGGCATCAGTGCCGACGAGTTCGACGCCGCCGCGGACGCGGCCCGCCAGCAGGTGCTGGACGAAGCGGTCAGCGAAGGTGTGCTGACCGAAGAGCAGGCCGAGCGCATGAGCGAGCGGCAGGCCCAGGGCGTGGGCCCAGGCGGCATGAGTGCCTTCGGACGTGGCAGGGGTATGATGGGCCGCCAGGGTGGATTTGGCGGCATGATGGCCGGGACGCAGAGCTCGCTGCTCAGCGTCGCAGCCGAAGAGTTGGGCATGACCCTGGATGAGCTGACAGCCGAGCTGCAAGACGGCAAGACCATTGCCGACGTGGCGGCGGAAAAGGGCGTGGAGCCGCAGGCCATCGCCGATGCCTTTCTGGCTCAGCGGGCCGAGTGGCTGGCCGGGGCGGTGGCCGATGGGCGCATCACCCAGCAGCAGGCCGACTGGATGCTGGAGAACATGCAGGAGCAGGTGCTGGAGCATCTCGACAGCCCCTTCGCCGGCACCGCCGGGCCTGGCGGCTGCTGGGGCGACCGCCAGGGCGGTTCCTGGCGACGTGGCGGGGGTATGATGGGCCCGGGCGGCTTCCAGGGATTCCCCGGCACGGACGAGTCCTAGCCCGTCGAAGGGCATGGCCCCTGGAACAGGGGCAAGCTGGGGCCGGCTGGTTCTCAGCAGCAACGGATAGAGAAGAATTTCGGGGCACGGTCGATCCACGCGACCGTGCCTCGTTCTTTGTGATCGGCGGCGGGCCCATGAGACCTGCGATCCCGATGCAATCGCCTCGCATTTGGTGCCCTCGGCTACTGGCACCGTTGGACAATTTGGGGTATAATAGGCCGCGTGTTGCACGGCGCCGGGGGCGATCCAATCCCTGTGCCGCTAGAAAGCAGGAAAACCGTTGGTCCAGAGAATCCTGGTGGTGGATGACGACAAGCAGATCGTTCGCCTGTTGCGCACGTACCTGGAACAAAGTGGCTACCAGGCATTTGTGGCCTATGATGGTGAATCTGCGCTCCACATCATCCGCCGGGAACGGCCCGACCTGGTCCTCCTGGATCTCATGCTGCCCAACCGCGATGGCTGGGAGGTGACGCGCGTTGTGCGCGGAGACGACTCCTTGCAGGGCCTGCCCCTCATCATGCTCACTGCCCGTGCCGACGATCAGGATAAAATCGTGGGCCTCGAGCTGGGCGCCGACGACTATGTAACCAAGCCTTTTAACCCACGAGAAGTGGTGGCTCGCGTCCGTGCCGTGCTGCGCCGGGCGCAGGGCGAACCACAGCCGCCCAGGATGCTCCAGGTCGGACCATTGTCCATGGACCTCGATCAGCACCAGGTCCAGGTGCAGGGCCGGCCCGTGCATCTGACGCGCACGGAATTCAAGCTCCTCCAGGTCCTGGCCGAGAATCCGGGCCGCACCTTTACCCGGCTGGAGCTCATCGAAAAGGCCCTGGGCTACGGCTACGAGGGATTGGAGCGCTCGGTCGACAGCCACGTCAAGAACCTGCGGCGCAAGCTGGACGACGCCAACTCCGGGAACGCCCTCATAGAAACGGTCTTTGGTGTTGGGTACCGGCTGCCCGCGGAGGAAGAGGCGTGAGTCGTCTGTGGGTGCGCCTGACCCTTGCCTTTGCCCTGGTGGTGCTGGTCGCCGTGGGCGTCGTCGCGCTGCTGGGCTCGTTTTCGGCAACGGCGGCGCTGCGATATTATGTGGCCTACAGTGCCATGATGCCCCATCAGAACCTCGTCGATGCCCTGTCCACCTACTACGAGCAACAGGGCAGTTGGGAGGGCGCCGGTCGGGTGCTGGAGCAGGTGGCCAGGACCCAGGGGCCGATGATGATGGGCATGCGGCGGGGCATGGGTGGGCCCATGTCCCGCGACGTGCTCCTGCAGTTCGTCCTGGCCGATGACGAGGGCCGCGTGGTCTATGACGGCGTTGAGGAGAACCCCGGGCGGCTCCTGAGCAGCGACGAGCGGGCGGCGGCCGAAACGATCGAGGCCGGGGGCGAGGTGGCCGGCCTCCTGGTAGTCTCGCTGCCGCCTCGCTCCGCGCTGTTGGGCCCGTTGGAAGAGGCGCTGGTCGCGCGCATGCGCCGCTGGCTGGCGATTGGCGGCCTCGCCGCCGGCGGGCTGGCCCTGCTCCTGGGGCTGGCCCTGAGCCGGAGCCTGACCGCGCCCCTGCAGCGCCTGGCGGCCGCGGCCCGGGGCATCGCTCAGCGTGACTTTAGCCGGCGAGTCCAGCCGGAGGGGAGCGCCGAGCTGGTGGACGTGGCCCTGGCCTTTAACGAGATGGCCGTGGCGCTGGACGAGTCGGAGCAACAGCGCAAGAACATGGTGGCCGACGTGGCCCACGAGCTGCGCACGCCGCTGGCCGTGTTGCAGGGGAACCTGCAGGCCCTCCTCGACGACCTCTATCCCATGGACAAGGCCGAATTGTCGCGCCTCTACGACGAGACACGCCTCTTGAGTCGCCTGGTCGACGACCTCCGTGACCTGGCCCTGGCCGATGCCGGGCAGCTCGGCCTCAACGTGCAGGCAGTGGACGCGACGGCCCTGGCAGCCGACGTGGGAGAGAGCCTGGGCCTGGCCGCCGAGGCGCGGGATGTGGAACTGGGGCTGGATCTGGAGGAGGGCCTGCCTCCTGTTCAGGCGGATCCGGATCGGCTGGGCCAGGTGTTGCGCAACCTGGTGACCAATGCCCTGCGACACACACCGCCGGGCGGCACCGTCACGTTGAGCGTCCGGCGTGACGGTGGGTTCCTCAGGTTCGTTGTGGCCGACACCGGCGAAGGGATCGAGCCTGTCGAACTGGCCAACGTCTTCGATCGCTTCTGGCGGGCTGACCGCTCGCGCAGCCGCGACGGCGGGGCCAACGGCGCAAACGAGCGGGTAGGGAGCGGGTTGGGCCTGGCCATCGCGCAGAGCCTGGTGCGGGCCCATGGCGGACAGATCTGGGCCGAGAGTGACCGTGGCGTGGGCAGCAGGTTTGCCTTGACGATCCCCGTGGCACAGCAGCCACCAGCCGCCGAGCAGCGGCAATCGTAACCTTAGGGAGATGGTTTGAATAACAACTGGGAAGCACGTCTGAGAAAAGCCGGAGTAAGCCACTTGCCCTCGAGTGCGGAGCGCCTGCGCCTGGTCGCGGAATTCACCTACGACTGGGAATACTGGCTCGCTCCCGACGGCAGTTATCTCTACTTGTCGCCTTCCTGTGAGCGGGTCACCGGCTACTCTCGCGCCGAATTCTTTCGCGATCCCGATCTGTTCCTGCGCATCCTGCACCCGGAGGATCGTCCTCGCATGGAGGAGCATCTCCAGGAGCAGCCGCGGGGGCACGACCAGCGGGAGCTCGACTTGCGCATTATTACGCGCACCGGCGAAGTGCGATGGATCGGCCACGTCTGCCAGCCCGTATACGCCTCGGACGGCACCTGGCTCGGCTGGCGCGGAACCAACCGCGACATCACCAACCGCCTGCAGGCGCAGCAGGAACTGCGGCGCGAGCGCGATTTCGCGTCGGCCATTCTCAGCACGGCGGGCGCCCTCATCGTGGTCCTCGACTCCGAAGGAAGGATCGTCCGGTTTAACCAGACGTGCGAGCAGATCACCGGCTACACCGTGGACGAAGTGCGGGATCAGCGCGTGTGGGACGTCTTATTGCTGGAGGAAGACAAGGAGCCGGTAAAGGCCGTTTTTGCGGATCTGGCCCGGGGCTATTTCCCCAACCGCTTTGAGAACGTGTGGGTTGCCAGGGATGGGAGCCGTCATCTCATTGCCTGGTCCAACACGGCGCTTCTGAACCAGCAAGGAGACCTCGAGCACGTTATCGCCATTGGCATCGACGTGACAGAGCAGCGGCAGGCGGAGGAGGAGCGGGAGCAGTTGCTGGCCCGGTTCGAGCACGAGCGCGAGGTCGTTGCCGGACTTGCGGCTCGCCTGGCCCTGGAATGGGACACGCTCCAGACCATCATGGAGCATACCCATGCCAACCTGGCATATCTCGATCCCCAGTTCAACTTCCTGGCCGTCAATTCGGCCTACTGCCAGCAGTCGGGCCATAGCCGCGAAGAGCTCCTGGGCCGCAACCATTTCGAGCTCTTTCCCGACGCCGAGAACCAGGCGATCTTTCAACGGGTGCGCGATACCGGCAAAGAGGTCAGCTTTCGAGCCAAGCCCTTCCACTACATGGACCAGCCGGAGCGCGGTGTGACCTATTGGGACTGGACACTGGTCCCGGTCAAGGACGCGGATGGTCAGGTCCAGGGCCTGGTCTTTTCGCTGCTGGACGTGACGGAGCAGATACAGCAGGCCGGCGAGCGCGAGCGCCTGCTGCAGGAAAACCGCGCTCAACGCGAATTCCTGGAGCACCTGCTCCAGTCGGCACCGGTCGGGGTTGCCGTGGTCAAGGGCGAGGATCACCGCTTCGAGCTGGTAAACGCAACCTACCAATCGATCCCCGGCATGCGGGATATGCCCGGGGCCGGCCGTGCCATCGCCGAGGTTTTTGACGACGACACTGCCCGCAAGACGGAACAGCACGTCGAACAGGCATTCCAGCGCAACGAAACGATCAGCGTGCGCGAGGGACGGAACTCGACTGAACCGCACCGGCCGCACAAGTTCTGGGACGTCGATTACGTGCCTATGCACGACGACGCTGGCGAGGTGGAAAGGGTCTTGATCCTGGCCCACGACGTCACCGAGCAGGTCCGGGCGGAAACCGCCCTGCGGCGGCAGAACGAGGAGCTGCAGGCACTGACGCAGGAGCTGGACGCCTTTGCACATACCGTCGCCCACGATCTGAAGCAGCCGCTGGCCATCCTTACGGGCTATGCCGATCTGCTCTACGAGGAAGAAGCCCCATCGGCGAGCGAATACTCGGTCAAGTTGATGGAGACGCTGCAGACGACCGCTGCCAAGATGACCGAGATCGTGGAGTCGCTCCTCCTCCTGGCCGAGGCGCGGCAAGGAGAGGTGGTCATGGAGCCCCTGGACATGGGCCGTGTCTTGGAAAGCGTCTGCCAGCGCCTGGCCCCCATGATCGAAGAGCACGGCGCCGAGATGGTGCTGCCCGACAGTTGGCCCACCGTCCTGGGCTACGGTCCGTGGGTCGAAAGCGCCTGGGTGAACTATGTCAGCAATGCCATCCGCTACGGTGGTAGCCCGCCCCGCCTGGAGCTGGGGGCGTGCTACGAGCCGGACGGCACGGTGTGCTTCTGGATCGACGACAACGGTCCAGGGCTAACGCCCGAGGAGCAGGCGGTGCTCTTTGCCTCCCGGCTGCCCGCGAAAGAAGATCGTGGAAAGGGCAGCCACGGCCTGGGTCTGACCATCGTGCGCCGCGTCGTGCAAAAGCTGGGCGGCAAAGTGGGCGTCAAGAGCGCGCCCAACCAGGGCAGCCGGTTCTGGTTCACCCTGCGCTCCGCCGACCTCGGCCAGGACAGGTAGTTGGGGAGACGCGGCCAGGCGAAGGCTTCAGTCTGGCCGCATCTCCACGTCTGCCTCTGCACCGCGGGCAGCCTTGTTTGGCGAGGCGGGCAGCCGGAATTTGCGCCACATGACCGGCAGCATGACCACCATGGCCACCAGGGGAATGTAGAAGGGAAAGATGGGGCTGACGCTTTCCCAGAGGCGGGCGCCGAGCCAGGGCGCCGGCAGGGAGATGAGGCCCAGGCTTGTGGAAAGCAGGCCGAAGGCGGTGCCGCGCAGGCGGTCGGGCACGGCCTTGGAGATGAGCGAACTGTAGGCCGGGTCGATAAAGGCCCAACCGATGCCGGTGACGATCCGCGAGGCGATAAAGTGCCAGAAGGTGGTGCCGACGAGAAAGATGCTCCAGCCGGCGGCGATGAGGGCAAAGCCGCCGACGATGCCCACGCGCTCGCCCTTCTTGTCCGAGAGCCAGCCCGCGGGGCTCATGAGGGCCATGGCCACCAGGGCCGAGATCGACTGCAGGCTGCCGATCTGCATCAGACTCAGGCCCATCTCGTTCTCCAGGTAGACCGGCATGAGCTGGTCCGTCAGGCCAAAGGCCACGTCGCGCACACCATCCGAGATAAAGATCCAGGTGATCAGGCCGCCGGCAGCGATCAGCCCAAAGACCGACACCAGGCTCTGGCGCAGGCCCGACAGCCTTGGCCGTTCTGGCTGCCCGGCTTCGCTTCGGCTCTTGCGGCTCGCGACCCGGGCCATGATCACCCGGATGACTGCCGCGACCCCGTAGAGGGCAAAAGCGACGATGAACACCGCGCGAAAGGAGAGTCCCTGGGCAATCATCCCGCCCAACATCGGCCCGACGATGTTGACGACCATGTACATGGTACTGGTGGCGCCATAGACCCGGCCGCGGGTCTCTTCCGTCGATTCCTGGGCGACAAAGGCCTGGAAGCTGGGCGAGACAAAGGCCACAGCCATGGCCGTCAGCACCGAGGCCGGGAGGAGCCACTGCCAGGATGGGGCAAAAATGTAGAACAGGTAGGCGCCGGCCCCCGCGACGCTGCCGATGGCAATGGCCTGCAGCCTGCCCGCCGCGTCCGACAGCCAGCCGCCCAGGATCTGGAGAAAGAGCGGGGCAATGGAGGCGATGGTAAAGAATAGCCCAATCTGCCGCACACTGGCCCCCAGCTCCTGCACGTAGAGCGATTGCAGTGGAAAGATCATCTGGGCTGCAATGTTGGCCAGGATCATGGTGCCCATGAACCAGAGCAACATCGGGCTCAAGAGCCGGGCCTTGCGCGCTGGTGTGACGCTCACTCCTTATCCCCTTTGTCGAGACTGGATGGTGGGCCAGTGGCTGCCCCGCTGTGTGGCAGGCGGCTTGCCTCCCACCTGGTTTGGGCATCGCTGTGTCCTATAGTATAATGCGCTTAGACGGATAGACGTTCGCATCAGGGACAAGATCGATGAAACTCACCGGTGGACAGATCGTGGTGGATACCCTCGTTCGCGAGGGCGTGCCCTACCTGGTTGGCATTCCCGGCCCCCAGACCCTGGGCCTTTTGGATGCTTTGCTCGGTCAGGACCGGCTGCAGATGCTCCAGGTGCGCCACGAGCAAGCGGCCGTCTTCCTGGCTGATGGCTACTACCGCGTGGCAGGGACTCCGCTGGCCGTCCTGGCCTCCATGGGCCCGTCGGCCATGAACACCCTCTCCGGCGTGGTCTCTTGCGCCGTGGATTCGGTGCCGGTATTGGTCCTGGCAGGCAGCGGCCCGGCAGAAATGGCGGATCGGGGAGAATTGCAAGAGCTGGAGCGTGGCCGCGCCGGGGGCAGCCTGGCCGTGTTTGCGCCCGTTGCCAGGGGCGTATGGCGGCCGGCCAGCGCCGCCCATGTGCCCCGCGCTCTGCAGGGCGCCTTTGCCGGGATGCTGACAGGGCGGCGTGGGCCGGCGGTGGTGGATTTGCCTCTGGACGTCCAATGCGAGGCCGCAGACGTCGAGCTGGCCTTTCCCTACGCCTACCGGGCCGGCGGGCAGGTCCTGCCGGACCCCGATCTCGTTCAGCGGGCGGCTGACCTGCTGGCCATGGCCCACCGGCCGGTGATCCTGGCCGGAGGTGGCGTGCTGGCAGCCGAGGCCTGGGACGAGCTGCAGGCGCTGGCCGAGCTGCTGGAGGCGCCGGTGCTGACGACCATGATGGGCAAGGGCGCCTTTCCCGAGGACCACGTCCTGGCGGGTTTGCACGCCGGTTGGCTGGGGTCCACCTGCGGCAATGCCCTGGCACGCAGCGCCGACGTCCTCCTGGCCGTGGGCACGCGCTTTGCTCCGCGGAGCACCTCCCACTATCGCCAGGGCGTGACGTACAGCATCCCTCCCACGCGCCTCATCCACCTGGACCTGGACCCGGGCCAGATCGGCAGGCATTATCCCGTCGAGGTTGGCATCGTGTCCGACGCCCGGGCGGGCCTGGCGGCGTTGCTCGACCGGCTCCGGGCGCTGGGCGTTTCGCCGAGCATTGGTGGGGCGCGGGCCGGCTATCTGGACGAAGTGACGCGGCTGCGCAACGAGTGGCTGACCCGGGTGCGGGAGGTGGCCACGGACGCCCGGAGGCCGGTCACGGTCCCGCGACTGGTGGCCGAGTTGCGGGCTCACTTGCGGCGCGATGCCATCGTCCTGACCTCGTCGGGCACGACCCAGGCCCATTGGCTCCGGGAGGCCACCATCTACGAGCCGCGGACCAACCTGACCCCCGGCGGCCTGGGCGCCATGGGCTGGACGCTGCCCGCAGCCCTGGGAGCCAGGCTAGCGGCGGCCCCCGGCCGGCAGGTGGTGGGCTTGATGGGCGACGGCGATTTCCTGATGACGATCCAGGAACTGGCTACCGCTGCCCAGTATGATATCCCCGTCGTCCTGGTTGTGGCCAACAATGCCGGTTGGATCGGGCTCCGCGACCTGCAGGCCGCGGCCTATGGTCCCGAGCGCGTCACGGGCGCCGAGTTTCTGAAGGGCCGGGAGCCGGTGACGCCCGACCTGGCCTCGCTGGCCCGGGGCTTTGGCTGTTACTCCGAGTGGATCACCTCTCCCGAAGAGGTCGGCCCGGCCCTGGAGCGGGCCTTTGCCGCTCGCCGCCCGGCCGTCGTCGAGGTCATGGTGGAGCGAGACGATATCCCATCGGGTGGGCAGGAGCAAGCCTGGTGCGACGTGCCGGTGCCAGCTTATCTGGCCGAGCGGCGGGCCCGTTACGAGGAGCTGGCCGGCGCGCGATGAGCAACGGGACCAGAAATAGGAAACTCCAGGTTCCCCCTCCTCCGGGCCACGCACAGCCCTGGCGGCCCCAGGCCCGCCCGAGCCGTAGGGCGCGCAAGCGGCGTGGGACGAGACTCCTTTCCATCGCCCTGGTCGCGGCCCTGGCGCTTCTATTCACCTGGATTTGTGTCCTGATCGTCAGCCTGCCCCTCCTCTTCGCCAGCCAGGATGGCGGCCGGGTCAACGTGCTGCTGCTCGGCGTCGACAGGCGAGACGGCAACGATTGGGCGTACCGCGCTGATACGGTGATGGTCGCCAGCGTCGACCCCGGGAGCGGCGAGGCCGTTCTCCTTTCCGTTCCCCGCGATCTGCAGCTCGCCATCCCGGGGCATGGCGAGGACCGGATCAACACCGCCAACGTGTTCGGCTACGTGGAGGGCTATCCCGGCGGGGGCCCGGCCCTGGTGGAAGCCACCGTCGAGTCCAACTTCGGGTTCTCCATCGACGGCTACCTGATGGCCGATTTCGGTGCGTTCGAGAGGCTGGTCGACGCCCTGGGCGGCATCCAGATCGAGGTGTCGGAGACGCTGCACGACACCCGCTACCCGGACCCGCGGCCCGGCGACCCCCACGCCTTCAAGACCGTGCACTTTGACCCGGGCTTGCAGACGATGGACGGCCAGCGGGCCCTGGAGTATGCTCGCTCGCGCATGAGCACCAGCGACTTTGACCGGGCCCGGCGACAGCAGGAGGTCCTGGTGGCCATCCGGCAGAAGGCCCTCAGGCCGGGCTCTCTGCTCCGCCTGCCCGCCATGGGCTTCATCGTCCTCGACTCGTTGGAGACGAACCTGAGCCCGCGGGAAGTCCTGGCCCTGGGCTTGCTCGCCGTGCGTCTGGATCCGGCCAGGCTGGAGCGGGTCGTGCTTGAGCCGCCCCTCGTTTACGGCTACGTGCGGCCCGACGGCGCCGCCGTGCAGTTGCCGAACTGGGAGCTGATCAACCCGGTCATAGACGAGCACATGGCGAGGCCTTGACGCGCCCAGCCCGGCCAGGCGGCCTGGGAGCGCCATGGGGCGCATGGGAGGGGGCCGGGCTTGCATGCCCCCCGGCTTTACGGTAGAATTCAGTAACAGGGCTGTCGGCCAGCGCCCCGGCCGGCAGCTTGTCGAGAGCTCGAGCGCCAGCTTTGGCCACGAGAAAGGGAGGAAGGAGACATGTCCAGAGTTGCGGTTATCACCGACAGTTGTGCCAGTATCCCCGAATCGCTCCTGACCGCTCTGAAGATCCGTTGGGTACCCTATTACATTCACCGGGGGCAGGAAGTTTTGCGCGACCTGGTGACGGTCCAGCGCGATTCCTTTTACCGCTGGCTGCCTACGGCCCGCGAGTTGCCGCAGACGGCCAGCCCCGGCCCCGGCGACTACATCCAGTTGTACGAGCAGGTGGCTGAAGAAGAGAACACCGAAGAAATCGTCAGCATTCATATGACCTCCAAAGGCAGCGGCGCCTTTCAGGCGGCGAGCATTGCCCAGTCGACGCTGCGCGAGCGCCTGCCCAACCTCCACATCGAGGTCATGGACACGCTGAACGTGTCCATGTGCCAGGGATGGATGGTCATCGAGGCCGCCCGGGCCGCCCTGGAGGGCAAGCGCCTGCCCGACGTAGTGGGTGTGGTCAGGAAGCTGATGCCCGTTACACGCATGATCCAGACGGCCGACACGCTCAAGTACCTCTACATGGGTGGGCGCATCGGCAAGGCCAAGCACCTGGCAGGCAGCCTGCTCAGGATCAAGCCCCTCATCGGCATGGAAGATGGGGTCATCGTGCCCCTGGGCACGGCGCGCAGCCGGTGCAAGGCCTACGAGATGATGGCCAACATGGTCGAGGGCGCCGTGGGCCGGCTGGGCAAGATCAAGGTGGCCTACGTCCACGCCGCGGCCCAGGAGGAGACGGAAAAGATCCGGGAGCTCATCGAAGGGCGACTGACCTGCGTCGAGTCCCTGGTCTCCGAGCTGTCGCCGGCCCTGGGCGTGCACACGGGGCCCGGCACGGTGGGCCTGTGCTACTATCCGGTTAAGAAGTAGAATGTAACGTTACATAAGGAGATAGACGAGTATGAGCCAGGAGATTTCGCTGCGGGGGGTTTTCCCTCCGATCCCAACACCCTTTGACGGCCAGGGCGACGTCGCCTTCGGGGCGCTGGCCGACAACCTGGCGTGGTGGAACGAGTACGATTTGCGGGGCTACATAGTCCTCGGCTCTAACGGTGAGGGCGTGATGGTGGCCGAGGAGGAAAAGATAGCCGTCTGGGCGGCTGCCAGGAAGTCCATCCCTTCCTCGCGGCTGATGGTGGCCGGCACGGGCTGCCAGTCGACGCGCGAGACCATCACCCTCACCCGGCGCGCCGCCGACGCGGGCGCCGACGCTGCCCTGGTGTGGACGCCCCACTATTTCAAGGCCAAGATGACGGCCGATAGCCTGGTGCGCCACTACGAGGAGCTGGCCGATGCTTCGCCCATCCCGATCCTGATCTATAACGTGCCCGGCTTTACCGGGGTCACCATGAGCCCCGCCGCCGTGGCCCGCGCGGCCCGCCATCCCAACGTCGTGGGCATGAAGGACACCACGGGCAACATCGCGCAACTGGCCGAGACGGTGCGCCTGGCCGGTCCCGACTTTCAGGTACTTGCCGGATCGGCCAGCTATTTTTTGCCCGGCCTGTCCGTGGGCGCCGCCGGTGGGATCCTGGCCCTGGCCAACATCGCGCCTGACCGCTGCCTGGAGTTGTTCCGCCTGTTCCAGGAGGGCCGCTGGCAGGAGGCTGCCGAGTTGCAGCGCTGGATGCTGCCCATCAACCACGCCGTCACCACCGGCTTTGGCATCGCCGGGCTGAAGGCGGCAATGGACATGATGGGCCACTATGGGGGGCCGGTCCGCCTGCCCCTCCTCGACATCAAGGAGGAGGAACGCCAAACCCTGAAAAAGGTCCTGACCCAGGGAGGCATTTTATCATGAAAGACCGCAAGCTGCTCATGATCCCCGGACCCATCGAGTTCAGCCCCGAGGTGCTGCGGGCGATGGGAGCCTCGACCACGAGCCACGTGGCTCCGAACTTTGTGGATGCCTTCGGGCAGGCCCTGGAACGTATGCGCGACGTGTTCCTGGCGCCGGGCAGCCAACCCTTTGTCGTCGCGGGCTCGGGCACCCTGGCCATGGACATGGCCGCGGCCAACCTGGTGGAGCCCGGCGACAAAGCGCTGGTGGTCAACAGCGGATACTTTGGCGACCGTTTCGCCGCCATCTTGCAGCGATATGGCGCCGAGGTGATCCAGGTCCAGCCGCCGGCCGTGGGCGACGTCCCCGCTCTCGGCGACGTCGAGGCAGCCCTGGAGCAGGCGGCCAGCCAGGGCCAGGGCTTCAAGCTCATGACCATCACCCACGTCGATACCTCTACCGCCGTGATGACCGACGTCCCTGCGCTGGCAGCCCTGGGGCGCCGCTACGGAGTGCTCGTCGTGGTGGACGGCGTGTGCTCCGTGGCAGGCGAGGAGCTTTGCCAGGAGGAGTGGGGGGTGGATCTGACGCTCACGGCCTCGCAAAAGGCCATTGGCGTGCCGCCTGGACTGGCGCTGGTGGTCGCCGGCCCCCGCGCCATGGATGCCTTTTACCGGCGCAAGGTCGACGTTGGCAGCTACTATTCCGACTGGACCCAGTGGCTGCCCATCATGGAAGCCTACGAGGCGCGACGGGCCGGCTACTTTGGCACGCCGGCCGTCAACCTCATCTGGGCGCTGAACGTCAGCCTCGGCCAGATCCTGGACGAGGGGATGGAGGCACGCTTTGCGCGCCATCGCCGGCTGAGCGCCGCTTTCAAGGCAGCGGTGGCCGCATTGGGCATGGGGCAGGTGCCGGTCCGCCCCGAGGTGGCAGCCAACACCCTCACCGCACCCTACTATCCCGAGGGCGTCGACGCCTCGATGCTGGCCCACGTCACCCGCGAAGGGGCCATCCTGGCCGGCGGGCTACACCCCGCCATCCGCGCCCGGTACTTTCGCATCGGACACATGGGCGTCGTCAGCGCTTCTGACATCCTGTCCACCGTGGGTGCCATCGAGCGAGGGCTGGCCGCCGCCGGCTATCGCTTCCAGCCCGGCGCCGGCGTGGCCGCGGCCCAGGCGGCCCTGCTGGCCGAATAGCAGAGATCCCAGAGACGGAGGACGGGCAGCCGGCTGGTTTCTCGTCCTCCGTCCCTCATCGGGCTGTTGAGAGGGTAGGCCCATGTACAAAGCGGTCACTCCTGAACTGGTCGAAGCCCTGTGCCAGATTGCCGACGCGGAGAACGTCCTCGTCGACGGCGAGGCATTGGAGCGCTACAGCCACGACGAGACGGTGGGCCTGTGGGCGCGGCCGGAGGTGGTGGTGCGGGCCACGTCGACCGAGCAGGTGGCGCGGGTGCTCAAGCTGGCGCAGCGGGAGCGGGTGCCGGTCACACCGCGGGGCGCTGGCTATGGCCTGAGCGGCGGGGCCGTGGCGGTGCAGGGCGGCATCGTCCTCTCGACGGAAAAGATGAACCGCATCCTGGAGATCGACCACAAGAACCTGATGGTGACCGTCGAGCCGGGGGCCATCACCGGCGACATCCACCGTGCCGTGGAGGCCGAGGGACTCTTTTATCCGCCCGATCCGGCCAGCCTGGATTCGTGCAGCATCGGGGGCAACGTGGCCGAAGGCGCAGGCGGCCCGCGGGCGGTCAAGTACGGCACGACCCGCGACTATGTCTGCGGGCTGGAGGCCGTTCTGCCCTCGGGCGAGGTGATTTCCATCGGGGGCAAGCTCGTCAAGAACGTGACGGGCTACAGCCTCATCGGCCTGCTCGTGGGCTCGGAGGGGACCCTGGCCATCGTCACGCGCATCATCCTGCGCCTGCTGCCGCTCCCCCGCGTGCAGGTGGACCTGCTCGTCCCTTTCGACGACTTTCAGGCCGCAGCCGACACGGTGTCGGACATTATCGGGCACCGCATCCTGCCCACGGCCATGGAGTTCATGGAGCAGGACAGCCTGCTGGCCGTGGAGCGGTTGCTGCAGCGGGAGGTGCCCTACCGCGACGCGGCCGCCCACCTGCTCATCCAGCTCGACGGCAACACCCCGGCGGCAGTGGACGCCGACATGGAGCTGGTGGGCGAGCTATGCTTGCAGCACGGCGCACGGGACCTCCTCGTGGCCCGCGACCGTCCAACCAGGGACCGGCTGTGGGAGGCGCGGCGGATGATCATCGACTCGCTGAACCACGAGAGCCCGGTGAACCACATGGAGGACGTGGTGGTGCCCCGCGCCGAGATCCACCGGCTGCTCAAGGGTATGAAAGAGATCTCCCAGGAGCACGGTGTGCGCATCGTCAGCTTCGGGCATGCCGGCGACGGCAACGTACACGTCAACGTTCTGAAGGATGATCTGGGCGATGGACGTTGGGACGCCCTCGTGCCCCGGGTCCGGGAAGAGATCTATCGCCTGGCCCTGGCGCTGGGTGGCACCATCACCGGCGAGCACGGGGTCGGCGCCACCCGCCGCCAGTACCTGCCCATGGCCCTCGACGAAGCACAGATCGAGCTCATGCGCCGCATCCGCGCCGCCTTCGACCCGAACAACATCCTGAACCCAAACAAGATATTTCCCTAGTCGGGGTCAGTCCTCGCCGACGGGCAGGCCCTCCAGCTCCATGATGCGGAGGGCGTTGGTTGTGGGGCTGGGGCCAGGGCGCAGGACGTAGTCAAAGACCATGCGGCTGCCCTCCAGGTGGTCCCGGAAGTGCAGGTTGCGCACCTGGGGCATCTCCTCGGCCAGTTTGGCCAGCTCCAGGTCGTGGGTGGCAATGAGCCCCACCCCCCGGCTGCCGGCCAGGGCGCGCACGTAGGCCCGGCTGCCGATGCGCCGCTCGCGGTTGTTGGTGCCACGCAAGATCTCGTCCACGAAGTAAAAGAGGGGCAACGGGCTCGGGCGCTGCAGCTCGGTAAGGAGAGCCTTGAGACGCCGCACCTCGGCGTAAAAGTACGAGATGCCGCCCGTGACCGAGTCGGCGATGCCCATGGAGGTGAACAGGCGGAAGGGAAGTGACTCCAGCGCCACGGCGTCCACCGGCCCGCCCGCCTGGGCCAGCGCCAGGTTGGCGCCCACGGTCTTCATGAACACGCTCTTGCCCGCCATGTTCGAGCCGGTCAGGATGCCCACCTGGCCGAGGGCAACCACGGAAAAGTCGTTGCGCACCTTGCTGGCGGGCAGCAGGGGATGGCCCAGGCCACGCGCCGCAAAGACCGGCCGGCCCTCCTCGCCCCCTTCTTGCAGGAGGGGCATTGTGTACTCGGGGTGCAGGTAGGCCAGGTTGGCCAGGGAGCCGAGGGCTTCCAGCTCGAACCAGACCTCCATCCAGGCCGGCGCCCTCCGGGCCAGCTCCAACTTGACCCGGGCCAGGCGATGCGCGAAATAAAAGTCCCAGGGCACGACGGCATTCAGCAACAGCCCGAGCACCGGGTTGGTGCGCAGGCCCATGGCGGCCAGGATGCGATTCACGTTGCCCAGGTAGGCGGAGGGGCGATGGGCACGATCCAGGAAAGGCGCGCACAGCTCCTGCAGGTGGGGCGTCTCCCGGTAGGAAAAGCGCTCCAGTTGGGCCAGGGCGGCGCGGAGCTGCTGAAAGGCGCCCTGGAGCGAGGCCGCTTCATTGGTCGCCGCGGTGGCCACGCCCGAACGGGCCAGCCAGAGCACGAGATAGACCGCGAGGGTAAGCTGCCACCAGGGGGGCAGCAGGCCCAGCCGGTTGGCGATAAAGAGCAGGGCGTTGAGGGCTGCAAGGCCGGCCAGCAGGACCAGCCAGCGGCGCAAGGTCTCTTCCGGCGGGTGCTCGGCCAGCCAGGCGAGCAGGTTCTCCGCCCGCCAGGTGCGGTAGCCCCGGGCGGCGAGGATGGCGTTCAGCGCCAGCCGGTCGCGCAGGAGAAAGCGGGGGGCCAGCTCACCGACCAACGCTTGCCGCCGCCTGATCTCCCCAAGGTTGGGCTCGGGCTCGGCCAGCCAGTCGCGCAGGCGGCGGCTGCCGCCGTGGGTGGTCGCCCGATCCAGCAGCCGGTGCAGCGAGCGCGAGCCGGTGAGGTCCAGGTCGGCCTCGAAGGGGTGCTCAGGGCGCGGCGCCTGGGGAAAGGTCGCCGGCATGGCCTCCCAGTCCAGGCTGCCGCGGGCCACCTGTTCTTTCTGGAGCTGCTGCAAGATGCGGTGGCGGGCGATGCTCTCCTGGACGCGCCGGTGCTTCCAAACGGCGACGCCAAAGGCGGCCAGTGCCACGGCCAGGCAGGCGACCATGGGCCAGGGGCCGACGGCCAAATACGCGGCGACAGACAGGGCCAGTCCGGCGGCGACCACCGCTAGCCGCAGCCAGGCGTAGCGGTCGGCGAGGGCCTGGAGTTCTTGCGTCTGTTGCTCCAGGCGGCGGATCTGACTCTGGATGGCGTTCAGGCGGCGTTCTCTGGTCATGCTGTTTCTCAAGTGCTGGCAGTATAGCACAGATCGGAGAGGGCACCAAGTTGCGGCCGCCCCTGGCAGGTTACGCGCGAGGTGCCTTTCCCGCCAATGGCCGGAGCTCACGCGGTGGGCGAGACGGGGACCTGGACCTCGATGCTCAGGCGTGTTTGGGCGGCAAGGGCATCGTCTTGCTGGTAGGCGGTGACGACGATGGACTGTTTCCCGGGCCGGTGAGGCGTGATCTGGAACCAGCAAGGTGCCGAATTGCCCCGCGGGCGGAGCTTCAAGATATAGTGGGGCGGCTGCACGTCGCAGCTGGCGGCCGTGACGGCCACGCGGTAGAAGACGATCTCTTCCTCTTCGCGCCGGAAGATGGTGCCATCCTGCGACTTGACCTGGGTGAGATCCTCGACGGATAGGGTGGGAGCGTCGGGCTGGCGCACGGCCACGGCCAGGTCGAAGGGCAGCTCCAGGGTGGCGGCCGGCGGGGCGGCGACGTCCAGGCGAATCGCCTCCTCGATGAGGGGCGATGTGGGGGTGGACGGCCGGGCGAGGAGGCCAGCGTCGGGCGTGCCGTGGTAGATGTTGATGGTGCTCGCCTCGTACTTGGGGCCGGCCACCTGATCGCCGTGCACCACCTGGTCGCGGCCAATGAGGTCGCCGCCTACGTCGACACTGCCGTCGACGTAGGTGCCGCCGCCGGTATCTATCTCATCGCCATGGTGGTGCTCCCCGCCAACGGTCACCGGGCCGCTGCCGCCGATCACCGCGCCCGTAACGGTTCCACCGGGCTCCACGGTCTCGACGTCCTGGTCAACGTCCAGGTCGCCCGGCTCCAGGCCTTCCAGCGACTCGAAGGGCCGACGCGGACGCGCCGCCGGCCTCGAAGGTGCGCCTTTGGGAGTGTCTTCCAGCGCTGGCTCTGGCTCCGGGAAACCGCTGGCCGGCGGTTCCGGCGCGGGGGCTGCCGGCAGTTCCCACGATAAGCTCTCATCCGGAGGCTCGGCTGACGTTTCGAGGATCTCGCCCGCGCCAGGTATCAGGAAGGTCGCCTCAAACTCGGCATCGCTCAGCGCTTCCACCTGGCTCCGCAATGCTGCCAGTTCCTCCCGGCGCTCGGTGGCATCCTGCAGCCAGGATTGATTCTGTAGTGCGGCCAGGAAAGCCACGAGGGTCGCCTTCCCGTCCCAGCTCAGGGTGGCGAGCAGCCGGTCGACAAAGGCATGGCTGCTGCCCTCCCAGTCCAGGTAGAGGCTGGCGGATGCCGGGCCGGTGAGAGCCAGCAGTTCCTGGCGATCCTCGGGGGTCTCCATGGCCGGCAACGCTGCCAGCCACTCCAACAGCTCGGTTCTGATGTCCATCGATGTTTCCTCCATGCTTGCTGTCCCCGCGCTCCGTGGCAGAGCTGCACCCTGCCGCGGAGCAGATCGGTCTCAACGTCCCAGAAGGGTCAGGGCCGCGTTGTTGGCCAGGGCTCGCTCGGCGGTGCCAACGGTGAACTCGTCTCCGCTGGGCATACCCTCCAACACGGTCTGCTGCCCCAGGAAGGCGCGCATGGCCGCCGCGCCGGCGTCCAGCAGCGGCCGGCGTTCGTCGTCGTCCATGTCGAACTGGATGGTGCTGTAGCCCCCCGCAGGCAGGCGCACTACGTGACGGGCAAAGGCGCTGATAGCCATGTTGTCATGGGCCGCGGTGGCGGTGGTCAGCAGCCGGTGGAGGCGCTCCAGAGTGCGCAGGCCGCCGATGGAAAACCGGGATGTCGCTGGCTTCGTGGGCCGGTTGGGCACCTTGAGCGTCTCGTCGATGAGCAGGCCGAGGACGTTTCTGGTGCAGGCCGGTCCGACGACGGCGGCCACGTCGGGCCGGTCGGCGAGAAAGAGGGCGATGGGAAAGTTGGAGAGCAGACCACCGTCGACGATGGTGTGGCCGGTCACGTCGAGGGGCCGCAGGTCGCCCGTGGACGGATCCCAGGCGTGGTAGAAGCCCCACTCCTCCTGCCACTCTACCTCCTGCCACAACAGCGGCACGCTCATGGACATGCGCGCGGCCCAGACGACCGGGAGGTCGGGCGCGGTGCGGTGGTTCAAGAGCAGCATCCGGGCCGCGGTTGTGTCGGCGGTCACCAGGGTCAGCTCGACGCCCGTGGCCTGGAAGAACTCCCCGAAGGTGGACCGGCCGTAGCCGCGAGCCCGGCCGTCTGGCCGAGGCTGGTCGAGCCTGTCTTCCAGCCAGGAGACGAACGGGTCCGCCGAATACCAGCCGCCCCGCTCCACGAAGGAAAAGAGGTGGCGTGCCCTCGCGTTCCTTGCCAGCTCGCCGGCCAGCCAGTTGTCCAGACGGGTCTCGGCCAGGTCGGGGATGAAGGGCACGTCCAGGTCCGCCAGCAGCCTGCGCACGGCGCTCTTCTGGATGGACGCCTCGTCAAAAGGTTCCGGGGTTCCCAGGAAGGACGCCAGGACCGGCTTGCCGGCGGCGTCCTTCTCTGCCAGGGCAGCGAGCATCTCGTCCGGAGTGTAGCCGGCTGCCAGGGAAACGGCGGTGATGGCCCCTGCGGACGTGCCGAGCAAGCGGGCCGGGCTGTGGCCGTGCTCGTCGAGGAGCACCTTCAGGGCACCGGTAAAAACGGCGCCCTTGGCTCCTCCGCCTTCGAAAACCAGGTCGACGTTGGACATCGCTCCCTCCTCGTCGCCGGGCTGCTCAGTCCGGCCGGGTGCGCAGTCGCCGGGCAATGGCGACGATGGCCGCCGCCACTCCCGCCACCGGGTTGGCCAGTCCCTTTAGGGCCACCTCGGCCACGTCGGGCGCCAGATCCATCAACTGCCGGAGCCAGCGCTCCACCTTGGCCACGTTGGCCTCGTCGCCTTTGGCCACTTCGTCCCTGACCTTGCCGACGGTGTCGTGGATTTCTTCCCTGTCCACGTCGGGATCCGGTGGGCGTTCGGCGACGCGGTCCAACACTGCCTGAAAGATGGCGGCCAACTCGGCCCCGCCCATGCCCTGGCTCGCCTCCACGCGGGCGCCACGGCCGGCAGCAACCTGAGAGTTGGTGACATCGCCCATGGTGATCTGGTCGCCGCCCACCTGGTCGCCGTGCACAACCTGGTCGCGGCCGATGAGGTCGCGGCCCACGGTGACGTTGCCGCCAAAGTAGGGGGCGCCGCCTGTGTCGATGCGGTCGCCGTGGTTGTGCTGCCCGCCGACGTTCACCGGGCCGCTGCCGCCTACGACGGCACCGACCATCGTCGCCCCCGGGCCTACGGTGTTGACGTCCTGACTCACGCTCAGCTTCTGGATCTTGTCCAGGACGTCGGAGCCGACGATAGCGCCCACCACGTCGCCACTGACAAGGCCGATGCGCTGGCTAACCTCGACCAACGAGCGCAGGCTGCCATCGCCGGGCTCGGACGCCGCGCTGAGGGTCGCGGCCAGTTGACCGGCAAGAGCCGGATCGGCGGCCAGCCGCGCCTTTAACACGCCCACCATGCCCGGCTGCCCGAGATCGGGATTGTGCCGGAAGACGTCCAGCAGGGCACTGGCGGCCACGTCGCCGGCGAGGGCCGGCTCGAGCGCCGAGACCACCCTTTCGGCCAGGGCCACGGCACCTGCCCCGGCCTCACGGCCCAACCCGTCGGTCCCCAGCTTGTAGTAGGGGGCCAGCACCTCGTTCACGAGCGACGCGGCCAGCATCGCCGGATCGATGGGCCGGGCTTCGGCCGTCGCAACCGACGCCGGCAGGGGAAACTCGGCCCGAAAGGCTGCTTCTTCCATGGCGTTGAGGCGGGCGCCGAGCTGGGCAATGACCCTTTGTCGTTCCACGCTGTTCTGAACCTGGGGCGTATTGCCCAGGGCGGCGACAAAGGCCGTCACGGCAGCCTTGCCGCGTCTGCTCAGCTCGTCGATCAGGCGCGCGGCAAAGGCCACGTTGCTTCCCTGCCAGTCCAGGTGAATGCCCATCTCCGCCGGGCCGGTAAAGGCGACCAGGGCTCTCCGCTCGTCGGGTCCGTCAACGGCTGGCAGATGGGCCAGCAGATCGGCCAGCTCCTGATGCAATCCCATGCTATCTCCTCCTCTATCCCGTGCCAGCCCGCTACCCGGCCGCCTGGGCGGCGTCGGCGACCTTTGTCCGGAGCTCCTGGGGCAAATCGTCGAGGATGCGGCTTATGAGGATACCCTCGTTGCGGCTGTAGAACCGGCCGGTGGTAGGCTCGGGGATGTAGCCGCCAGCGTGGTGCAGGCCCACCACCTGCCAGCCGTTGTCTAGGACCGGCGAGCCGGACGAGCCGGGGTTGGTGGAGGTCACGTACTGCAGGACGTTGCCGCCCACGTACTCCACCATGTTGTTCTGAACCGAGATCTGCTTGGGCTGGCCAAAGGGATGTTGGATGATGTTGATGCGCTGGCCCGTCTTGACCTCTGCAAGCTTCAGGGGCAGGTAGCCCCATTCCTGGCCCGGCTCGCCATCGACCTCAAAGATGGCATAGTCGAGGGCTTCGTTGGCGTGGAACAGCCCGTCCGGCCTGGCCCTGTAGACGCTGGTGGGCTCGTCGCGGCCGTCAAAGGTCTCCTGGTAGTTGAACTTGGCCGTGGTGCCGGCGAGGTGAGTTGGCTCGGAGACGACGTGGTGGTTGGTCATCGCCAGGTCGGGCGCCACCAGGAATCCGGTGCCCGACCAGCGCTCGCCGCCGGCCGATACCCCGATGTAGAGGACGCTGCGGGCAACCTCCACGCCGCGGGAAAGAAAGGCGATGGGTCGCAGCGTGTTTTCGCCAAAGATCTTTTCCACCACGGTGTCCGAGGTCGTGGGATTTTGCCACTCGCCCATGGGCTGGGCGGGGGCGATGGGCTCCATCATGGCATACTTGGCAATGATGCCGGCCAGCCTGTCCTGCTGCTCCAGCCCGACAAAGGCCTTCATCGTGTTGAGGAACTGGCCCAGGGCCTCGTTGTCATAAGTAATTCTGCCGTAGCTAGCCAGGAAGCTGACGATGTTCGAGGTCACGGTGAAAGGGGCGCCCTGCAGGTCGAGAAGGGGCAGGACCTGCTCCAGGCCGGCCATGCGCATCACCTGCCGCCGCGAGCGATCATCCTGCATCAGATCCTGGCCTTGCAGAAGGGCGACGAGTTGCTGGAAATCCTGTTGTTCGAGCTTGACCATGGTATTCTCCTCTCGCTGGAAATGCCTGTCGGCCAACCGTTGAGCTGTGATGTTGATCTGTCTCAGGGTCCCGGTAGTAGCCGGGACCGGGGTTCCGGGCCTGTAGGCCGGGTGGCAAACGATCTGCACGGCGGGCTGCAAAGGGCACCCTGGCCGTGCCTGGGTGGCTTAGGGAGCAGGTCGTGATCAGCGCCACCGGTGGCGAGCCTCCGGCCTATGAAAACGCAGCGCTGCGATATGAATCCTCAAGCTCTTGAGGCAGAGGCAGTTTACCATATTTGATAGAGGCAGTCAAGAGCCTTGGGGTTCGTCAAGGGCGCAAACCCGAAGGTTCATTGATTAAATTTCGAAATTTAATCAATATTATTGACAAAAACAGATCCGAGCCGCTTTGCCATGCGTAGTGTTTTGTAAGCGTCGTCGAGCGCCTGCGGCCGGTAGGCGGCGTGAACCATCAAAAGGGAAGGAGAATGCTACCATGTCATTCAATCGGAAGGCGTTGGCCTGGGGGCTGGGACTGTTCTTGCTCCTGGCGTTGGTGCCCGGAGTCATGGCCCAGGAGGTAACCGTCCAGGTAAGCGATCACCCGCAGCTGGGCACGATCTTGACCGATGGGGAGGGCATGACCCTCTACATGTACACCAGGGACCAAGAGGGCGTCAGCAACTGCTACGATCAATGCGCCACCAACTGGCCGCCCCTCCTGGTGGGTGAGGGCGGCGAGCCCCAGGCCGGAGAAGGGCTGACCGGCGAGCTGTCCGTCATCGACCGGGACGACGGCACCCGCCAGGTGGCCTACAACGGCATGCCCCTCTACTTCTGGATCCAGGACGCCAGCCCCGGCGACGCGACCGGGGAAGGCGTCGGCGGCGTCTGGTTCGTCATCAGCCCGGGCGACACTTTTGCCTCTTTCCCCGGGGCCCAGGAGAGCGCGGATGCCACGGCAGAGCCGACGGCTGCCGCTGAGGACGGGGATGCGACTGAGGAGCAGCCCTCCGAGCTGCCCGAGACCGGTGGCGAGAACCTGCCCTGGATGGCCCTCGCCCTGGTCGTCGGTGGTGCGGCCGTGGTGGCCGCGGCTGCCGGCCTTGCCCGAGCCCGGCGGCCGCGTTAGCTTTCACTTCCTCCCGCACTATGGCTCCCCGGCAGGTCCTCGCCTCCGGGGAGCCTTCTCTTGTCGTGTAGCCCTCCTGGCCTACATCTTCGTCCGCGATCCGTGCCCCGTGCCCTTCGAGGCAGGCGCTACCTCCCGGTCGTAAGGTTGCGGGTGACCAGGGGCAGGAACAGGTTCGACCCGGATGTGCCCAGATCCTCCTCGTTCCAGCCGTTCCAGGGCACCGTGACCCAACGGCTGGCAGGCATCCAGGGCGTCGTGCCAGGGTGGTAGAGGGTGCGCATGCGCCAGTGGTAGGCCTGGTCAAAGTGCAAGTCACCGGCAATCATACTGGTGGCGCCGGGCAGGGTATGGTTCATCCACAGGCCGCCAGGTATGTAGGTCCCATGCCCGTCGAAGTTGATGCCCAGGGGCTTGACCTCGATCTCGGCCATGATCTTGCCACGTCCAAAGGGGCTCGTGTGCACAAAGGCGAGGCGAAAGGTGTCCTCGTCGGTATGGCCGAGGGTAGCCAGGACCTGACCGGCGCTGTTCAGTTGCCGCAACGCCAGGGCAGCGCCGCTGCGCCCGTTGCCATAGTAGCATACGACCTTGCCCTCGTTCTGAAGGACGGTATCGTCGTCCTTGGCGCCGATGACCAGGTCGGCGTAACCATCGCCGTTGACGTCGCCCGCAGTGCCGGCCGAAATGCCGAACCAGGAAAGAGCCCCTCCGCCCTGACCCGTCCACGCGTACGTGGACCCCAGGCCGGCAGCGGAGCCCAGGTAGAGCCGCACCAGCCCCGCGGACGATGCGCCGCCCGAAGGCGTCATGCTCGGAGCGCCGATGAGGAGATCGGCATAACCGTCGCCGTTGACATCGCCCGCGGTGCCGACCGCGTAGCCGTAGTATGCGTCGCTCTGGCCCGACTCCCTGGTCCAGGCGTGGGTGGCACTCAGTCCACTTGCCGAGCCGTGAAAAACCCACACCCGGCCTTCGCTCGTCGCGGTCCCGTCGGCCCAGTAGGGGGCGCCGACCACGACGTCGCTGTAGCCATCGCCGTTGACGTCGCCGGCGCTGGCGACGGCGTGACCCAGCCGTGCGCCGGAGGTGTTGCTTTCGGCGTGCCATGGTGCGCTGCTGGACAGGCCCGTGTCGGAACCGAGATAGAGCCAGGCCCGGCCTTCGTTCATGGCATCGTCCTCCCAATAAGGCGCGCCGACGACGACGTCGCTGAAGCCGTCAGCGTTCACGTCGCCGGCCGTCGCCACAGAGTATCCGAACTGGGCCCCGGCGTGATCGCTTTCCATGTGGCGAGACGGGACCAGGCCCAGGCCGGCAGCGGAACCGTGGTAAATCCAGGCAACTCCCTCGTCGACCTGGCCGTGATCGGTCAAGGGCGCGCCGACGACGACGTCGGCATAGCCGTCGTTGTTGACGTCGCCGGCCGTCGCCACCGAGTAGCCGAACCGTGCCCCGGCCTGGTCGCTCTCCTTGTGCCAGCTCGACGTCATGCTCACGCCCGAACCGGAGCCGTGGTAGACCCAGGCTCCGCCTTCCTCTGCCGCGCCATGCGCGTAATATGGTGTGCCGACGATGACGTCCCCGTAGCCGTCGCCGTTCACGTCGCCGGCGGCGCCCACCGAGTAACCGAACTGCGCATTTTCCTGGTCGCTCTGTTCGTACCAATATGGAGTAGAGACCAATCCTGCCGCGCTGCCACGATAGATCCACGCCGCGCCCTCGTTCACCTGTCCCGCGTCCCACAACGGCGCGCCGACGATAATGTCTGCAAACCCATCGGCGTTGACGTCGCCGGCCGTGCCGACAGACCAGCCGAAATAGGCATTCTCCATGTTGCTGCGTTTGCTCCAGTTGGCCACTTCTCTGGGCATATCCGGGGAGCCGTGGTAGACGAAGGCGCTCCCAGCCTGGGAGGCCTCACCGGGGGCGCCGACGATCAGGTCCGAATAGCCGTCGCCGTTCACGTCGCCGGCCGTGGCCACCGAATTGCCGTACCACGCCTGCGTGGAGTTGCCTTCAGCCCACCAATCGCGCGTGGCGCTGATCCCCGACGGCGAGCCGTACCACAAGAAAGCGCGGCCCTCTTCGGTCTGGTCATTGGTGTAGAGAGGGGCGCCGACCACGACGTCGGCGTAGCCGTCGCCGTTGACGTCGCCGGCCATGGCTACCGACTGGCCGAACCAGGCCCCGACCATGTTGCCTTCGTCCTGGTTGTCCGGGTCAGCGGCGAGCCCGCCGTCCGAGCCCAGGTAGAGGTAGGCCGCGCCCTCCCCCGCCTGGCCGTTGGTATAGTGGGGGGAACCGACAATGACGTCGGCATACCCGTCGCCGTTCACGTCACCCGCCGTGGACACCGACCGGCCCAGGTGCGCTCCGCTGCTGGCGCCGGCCGCCGTCCATTCCGCGTTGCTCGGAGTGCCCACGACACCATTGTTGGGCCCGTTGGCGGTGCTGTGCCAGACCAGCGCAAGGCCTTCGTCGCCGCCGCCGTACTGGTTGGCGCCGACGATGACGTCGGCGTAACCGTCGCCGTTCACGTCGCCCGCGGTAGACACGGCGATGCCCAGAAAGGCACTCTCCTGATCGGCCTCGGCGCGCCATGCGGCGTTGGCGGGAACCCCGTTCGTGCCCCCGTTGACACCATGCGCCGAGCCGTACCAGACAAAAGCCGCGCCCTCTGCGGAGGTCGGAGCATCGTAGTGCCAGGCGCCGACGATGACGTCGGCATAGCCGTCGCCATTTACGTCGCCGGCCAGGGCCACCGCGGACCCCAGCTCGGCGCTTCCCTGGTCCGATTGGGCAAAAAAGTCGGGGACACTGTGCACGCCGGTGGCGCTGCCATGGTAAACCCAGGCGCCGCCCTCGTCGCTGTCGGGATGATCGTATTTTGGTGCGCCGACGATGACGTCTGCGTAGCCGTCGCCGTTCACGTCGCCCGCGGTCGCCACCGTGTAGCCGAACTGGGCACCGGTCTGGTCGCTCTCCTTGCCCCAGGCAGGGGCCACACCCAGGCCGAGGGGGTGGCCCAGGAAGATGAACGCCGCGCCCTCGTCGGTCTGGCCACCGTCGAAATGGGGTGCGCCGACGAGAACGTCCGAGCGGCCGTCGCCGTTGACGTCGCCGGCGGTGCTGACGCAGAATCCAAACTGGGTGCCGGCCGTGCCCCAGGTAAGGGACCAGTCGGCGGTGGAGGGCAGTCCGGTGATGCTGGCGGTGATCTCGATGGGATAGCTGGCGCCAGCGTCGTCTACCAGGAGGAGGAGTGCCTGGCCTGCCGTAGACAGCCATACTGGCAAAGACCGGCCATCGGCGTCGGCGGCGCTCAACGCCCCGTAGCGCAGCACGGCCTGTCCCCCGGCGTCGAGGTAGGCTGCACCGGGCCCCTCGCCTCCCTGCCGGGTCAGGTGGCTGTCCACCAGCATCTCCAGGGCCAGGGGAGCCGGGGAGCCCTCGGCCGGGGGTGCCACACTCAGGCGAAACCCCTGGGCCAGCCCGTCCCCATCGTTGCGGTACCACTCAACAAGCGGGCCGCGCCGGTATTCGATGAGGTTGCCCTGGACCTCCAGGCTGGCGGCCGGGACCGGTTCCATCCCTCCCCGACCCCAGGCGGCCAGGCGCAGCTCCCAGCGCCAGGGCGGATCGGAAAGGTCCTCGGGCCACAGGCGAGGAAGGACCGTGGGGCCGCCGGGCTCAAAGTAGGTGCGTAGATTCTCGGCACGGTTAGGAGCCTGAAAGGCCTCAGGTGAACCGGGGAGATACGTTTGATCCTGCCAGGTGATCGAATACTCGACCTGTTCGATCTCTGCCTGGACCTCTGCCCACCAATCGGCCGGCACACCGGGTGCGGAGGCCTGGGGCGACTCGCCTGCCGTAGACGGGGGGGCAACCAGTAGGGCCAAGGTGATTCCTAGGAGACACATTCCACAGAGCCGGAGCTGATCCTTCATAATAGCCTCCATCGGTGCTCTTGCTTCTTTCTGGGACCGCGTGGACCTCTACGGCGAGGTGCAGCAGCTGCCGTGCCCTCAGCATATCCGGCCTGCTCCCTCTTGTCAATAGGACCGTTGTCCTAGCCCTATCAACGTACTTTCAAACGAACGACTACCCCTTTGACTCACGACTAAATGTTACTGTTAGGAAAAGTTACTGTTAGGAAAAGTTACTGTTAGGAAAAGTTACTTGACAAATTGCAGTAAACATGGTACAATCACGGCCGCAGGATGAAGTAAGAATCTGGTTCGTGCAAAAAGACAATGGGCGCCCAGACTTTTACAGGTCTGAGCGCCGTTTTCTTTCAGGCGACCGGCTGGACCTTCTTCCTAGCAATGTTCCGAAAGGTAAGGAAATGGCTGAACGAGAAACTGGAACCGTCAAATGGTTCAACCCGGACAAGGGCTACGGCTTCATCGAACGACAAGGTGGCCCCGATGTCTTTGTCCACCACACCGCAATTCGCGGCGAAGGCTATCGAAATCTGGAAGAAGGGCAGCAGGTCGAGTTCACTGTCGAGCGAGGCCCCAAGGGCTTGCAGGCAGCGGACGTGTCAGTACAGGGAGGACGGTAACCAGATCATGGCTCAAAAGCTTTACGTAGGCAATCTCAGCTACAACACGACCGAGGATACGCTGCGGCGCTTGTTCGCCGAGTTCGGCGACGTCGAATCGGTCAATGTCATCACCGACCGGGACACCGGACGGCCGAAGGGTTTTGCTTTTGTCGAGATGGCGACGGCGGAAGCCGCCGAAAAGTCCATCAGCGCCCTCAACGGCAAAATGGTGGACGACCGTGAGATCCGCGTGGACAATGCCAAACCGCAGGCCGACCGCGGCCGCGGCGGCAACAGGGGTCGCTCCCGCTGGTAGCGAGATCGCCGGCGCTTTTTGGCCCGGCCATTGTAATACCACAGACGACCAACATCGGCCAGATCATCGGGCGTGACGCTCGCGCCGGGTGAGCAAGGCCGGAGATAGAAAATAGCGCAGATCGGGCGCGCCCGATCTGCGCTATTTTCTCGCCCGACCCACGTCGGGCGATACGCTTCGCTGCTCCTGGCGTCAGGCGTGGCTTGCGTCGCGCTCCATGCCGGCCGCCAGGGCCTCATCAATGGCGCGGGTGGCCTCTGCAATCTCGGTGTCTGAGGCAAGGGCCATTTCGGCGGCGAGAAGCGCCCGGCCTCGGTTCAGAAGGTCGGTGTCCCTCTTGGTCAGGTGCGCCCGCTGCCGGTGCCACGTTAGGTCGCGCACCACCTCGGCCAGTTGCAGCGCATGTCCGGTGCCCAGCTTCTCGCCCATGCCTTCTTGCCGCGTCCCGGCATCGTCGGGTAGAGGATGGGCTCGGCTGCGCAGCCTGGCCAACACGCCGGGCAGCTTGGCCGGCTGCATCGCGGGCCGGATCCCGCTCTGCTCCATGCGTTGGCTTGGGACGCGCAGGGTCAATCGCTGGGCCGGGATCTCGATGACGTAATAGGATGTGCTCTCGCTCACCTGGCCCCTTTGCTCAATGCCCGTGATCCTGCCCGCCCCATGCGCGGGGTGAATGACCTTATCGTTTACTGAGAAGCGCACTGTTCCCCTAACCTTTCCTTGCACTCCGAACCATTCCTTCGACACACCTGTCCCATCGTGCCTCCATCCAGGCATCCCGGGCCATCCCTACCGGCGAGAAACACAGCCGAAAACAGCCTCGCCGTCTATTTTGTTGTGCACGCGTGGGGGATCGGGAAAGCGATGATGGGCCGGCCACTTTTGGCCGCGTCTGGCTGCACAATCTATAGTATACCACACTTCTCCCCAAACGCCAAGAACGGAATCAAACACTGCAAGTGGCTGTCCTGCCCTTGGGCAGGGGACCGGGGTATGGTATACTGTCGGGCACCATGCTCATCGGGGAGGCGAGGGACAATGTGCGATACGATTGTTGCCCTGGGTGACGCGACCCTGGATGGCACCGTCATCCTGGCCAAGAACAGCGACCGGCAGCCAAACGAAGCCCAGGTGCTGGCGCACGTGCCCGGCGCGCGACACGAGGCGGGTGCCACAGTCCGCTGTACCTACATCTCTGTTCCGCAGGTTCCCGAGACCTACGAGGTGTTGCTGTCCAGACCGTTCTGGATCTGGGGCTGCGAGATGGGTGTCAATGCGCTCGGCGTCGCCATTGGCAATGAGGCCGTGTTCACCCGGGAGCCCTACGACAAGGAGCCGGGCCTGCTGGGCATGGACATGGCTCGCCTGGCGCTGGAGCGGGCCGCCACGGCCCAACGGGCACTGGAAATCATCCTCGGGCTCCTCGAAACCTACGGGCAGGGCGGCAACCATGCCTATCCCAATCCCGAGTACTATCACAACAGCTTTCTCATCGCCGATCCCCACGAGGCCTGGCTGCTGGAGACGGCGGGCAAGTATTGGGTGGCGGACCGCGTGCGCAGCGTGCGGACCATCTCCAATGGCCTGACCATCGGCCGGGAGTGGGAGCTGGCCGGCCCCGGCCTGCGGGAGCATGCCCTGGAGCAAAAGTTGGCCCGCACCGCCGAGGACGTGGCCTTTGACCGCTGCTACTCCGACCCGATCTATACTTCCATGGACGGCTGCCGGCCCCGGCAAAAGCGCACCACGGCGCTGTTGAAGGCGGAGCGCGGCCAGATCACAGTGGCAACGGCCATGAGTGTCCTGCGCGACCACGGCCCCCGGGCCGCCACCGGCAAAGCGTGGGACCCGGGGCGGGGACTGACCATGGATGCCGTGTGCGCCCACGCCACCCTGGGCCCCCTGCGCCCGGCCGGGACCGCGGGGTCCATGGTAGCCCACCTGGCCCCGGACCTGGTGACGTGCTGGCTGACCGGGACCGCTGCCCCGTGCACCGGCATCTTCAAGCCCGTGTACCTGGGTGGCGCAGGGCTGCCGGATCTCGGGCCGCAGCCCAAGGGCGTGTACGACGGCGAGTCGCTGTGGTGGGCGCACGAGCGCCTCCACCGGGCCGTGCTGCAGGACTATGGGACGCGTTTGCCCCTCTACCAGGCGGAGCGAGATGCCCTGGAAGCGTCGTTCCTGGCCGAGGCCGCCCGGATCTACGAGTGCTACCGGGGAGCGAGCAGCCAGGAGCGGGCCGCGCCCCTGGCGGCGTTCACCGCGTCGTGCTTCCGGCAGGCGCGCGAGGCGACCGACGATTGGACGGCGCGCGTGCAGGCGGCAGAGATCCGGCGATGGCCGGGACGGCTCTATTCCCTGGCCTGGAAACGCTGGAACCGGCAGGCAAGCATGCCTGACCGCATCTGAGGCTGGCCATCTCCGGCGCCGTTACACCATGATCCCAAGGCGCTCGATTTTGTTCTTGAGCCGAGTGTGGTATAATAGGCGCCTGCATGGGACGGGCACCTTGCCAGAACCGAACGGATGTGCTATAATCGCCGCATGGCCAAGACAGAGACCCGGCGCGTTCGGTTCGAGTTGCCACTTCCGCCCGGCATCAATCAGCAGTATGCTACGGTCAAGGGGCGGAGGGTGTTGAGCAAGGATAGCCGCAACTACAAAAAAGAGGTGCAGGCCATCATGCGCCGCCTGAGGGTGGATGGGACGATCTCGACCGGGCTGGTGACGGCCCTCCGTGAGGGTTTTGTCGGCCTGTTCATCGACTTTTACTTCGAGACGCCCCATCGCCGCGATCTGGACGGTGGCCTGAAGATCACCCAGGATGCCATCTGCGATGCCCTGGGTGTGAACGACAACCGCGTGGTCGACGTGCACCTGGTCAAGCGCATCGATCCGCTGCGGCCTCACATCGAGGTAGAGCTGGAGGCCATCGCCGATTGGCAGTTCGACAACGAATACGTGTACCTGGGAAAGGAAGAGCATGGCGGATCAAGCTGAGTTGAGCCTGCGGCCCATCGGCCGTGTAATCGAGGGGCCGTCCTGCCCACCCGAGGAGGGTTGGGAGAGCCGGGAAGCAATCATAGAGATCGATGCCGCCTGGGCCGGCGCTCTGGAAGGAATTGAGGGGTTTTCCCACGTCTGGATCCTGTGGTGGCTGGATCGTTCCGGCCCGCCACCCGACGATTTGCGGGTGCATCCCGAGCGGCGCGAGGAGCTGCCCCTGGTGGGCATCCTGGCCACCCGCTCGCCGGTGCGTCCCAATCCCCTGGCCATGACCGCCGTGGCAGTGCTGGGACGTGAGGGCCGCCTGCTGCGGGTCCGCGGGCTGGACGCCTGCAAGGGCACGCCTGTCCTCGACGTCAAGCCCTACCTGCGGCGAGGCGATCTGGTGCCCGAAGCAACCATGCCCCCCTGGCTGGAGCAACTGTGGGCCGCCCACGATGGCGAGCGGTTGGAGGCGGTCCAGGACCCCGACCGGCAGGTGGGAGGCGCACAGTGACGGGCGGCGTACGACAGGTTCGTGTCCTGCTCCTCGGCGCCGGCAACGTCGGCCGGCATTTCCTGGGGCTGCTGCCCGCGACCCGGGAGAGGTTGAAGAGCCGCCTGGGGCTGGCCCTGGTCCCCGTCGGCGTGGCCGACCGCTCGGGCGCGGCGCTGAGCCCTGAGGGCCTCGATCCGCAGCAGGTGGTAGAGCTCAAGCTCAAGGGCCTGGGTATGGGTGCCTATCCGCGCTGGGGGCAACCGGGCATGTCAGCCCTGGAAATGGTCCAGGAGGCCGGGGCCGATCTTGTCCTCGACGCCTCGCCCGGCAACCTGGAGAGCGGCCAGCCCGGCCTGGGCTGCGTGGAGGCGGCCCTGGACCGGGGCTTGCACGTCGTCATGGCCAACAAGGCGCCCCTGGTCCTGGCCTTTCCCCGCCTGGTGGCCCGGGCCCGCGAGCGGGGTGTGTGCCTCCGCTACGACGCCACCGTGGCCGGCGGGCTGCCGGCCGTCAACCTGGGCGAGCGGGATTTGGCGGCGACGCGCATCGAGCGGCTGGAGGGTGTCCTGAACCTCACGTCGAATTTTATCCTGGCACGCATGGCCGAGGGACTGAGCTACGACGAGGCCCTGGCCCAGGCCCAGGCGGCAGGGCAGGCCGAGACGGATCCACGCCTCGACGTGGAGGGCTGGGACGCGGCGAGCAAGCTGGTCATCCTGGCCAACGGCGCCCTGGGCCAGCCGGCAACCCTGGCCGACGTGGCCGTGGAGGGCATCCTGGGCTTGACGCCTGACGTGCTGCGCGCCGCGCTGGACAGGGGCCGGCGCTACAAGGCCATCGCCGTGGCCGAGCGCGGGCCGGACGGCTACAGCCTGCGGGTGGGGCCGGTGGCGCTGGAAGCCGGTCATCCCCTGGCCAGATTGGATGGGGACCAGATGGCCATTGTCTTCGAGACCGATATCTCGGGTGTCATCGCGGCGACCATCGTGGAACGGAGCCCCATGCCCACGGCGTCGGCCATGCTCCGCGACGTGGTCGAGATCTACCGCGAGGATTGATCCCGGAGGGAGAATGGACGGGAACAAGGACCGGTGGAAGGCCAACGACGAGACCCGGAAGGCCTGGAACGAGAGCGCATCGTTCTGGGACGATCGCATGGGTGAGGGCAATGACTTTGTCGACTTGCTCGTCTGGCCGGCCACGCTTCGGCTTCTGGCGGTCCAGCCCAACGAGCGAATCCTGGACGTGGCCTGCGGGAACGGCCTCAGTTCGCGGCGGCTGGCCGCCCTGGGGGCCAAGGTGGTGGCCTGCGATTTCTCCACCGAGATGCTTGCCCGTGCCCGCGAGCGGACGGTGGATCACGCGGAAAAGATCAGGTACCAGGTAGTGGACGCCACCGACGAGTCCGCCCTGCTGGCCCTGGGCGAGGGCAGTTTTCACGCGGCCCTATGCCAGATGGCTCTCTTTGACATGGCCGAGATCCGGCCCCTGATGCGTGCCCTCACCCGGCTGCTGCGTCCGGGGGGACGGTTCGTGTTCTCGGTGATCCATCCCTGCTTTAACAATCCCCATGCGGCCCAGATGGCCGAGATGGAGGATCGCGAAGGCGAGATTGTGACCGTGTACAGCGTCAAGGTTACGGGCTACATGACCGAGTCTGTGATGCGGGGCGTGGCCATGCTCGGCCAGCCCCGGCCGCATCTTTACTTTCACCGCCCCTTGCATTCACTGCTCGGGGCAGGCTTGGATGCCGGCTTTGTCCTCGACGGGTTCGAGGAACGTGCCTTTCCGCCCGAGCATCCGCCCGGCCGGCTGCCGCTGTCGTGGAGCGGCAAGTTCTCGGAGATCCCGCCGGCCCTGGTTGCCCGCATGCGAGTGCCTGCTCGAGTGCCAGAATAAGAGTCCTCGACTCGTCGGGGGTGGCTGCCAGGCCGGGGGCGTGGTCTCGACAAGTCGCCGGTCCTGGCCGGACAGGCCAGGGAGGAGTCCAGGGGGAGTGCGCGGCTAGGCGTCCCCGACTCGTCGGGGGAGGAAGGTATGGCATGAGCGTGGAGTATGACGAGCACGAGTGGACGACGCTGTTGTTCGCTCCCCTGTGGGTCTTTGAGGCCGTTGCCCGGGCCGACGGGGAAGTGAGCGACGAGGAGTGGCAGGCGCTGTTCAACGCGCTGCGTGCCGCCCGGACCCATCGCCACGACCTGACCCGGGACGTCCTGCTGGAGCTGGCCGACGATCTTGACGAGATCGTGGCCATCTTCTGGGAGGACGAGGCGGAAGCCGAAGAGGGGCTGAGCGAGGTCGCAGACCTGCTTGCCGAGAAAGAGCCGGCCGAGACGGCAGCCGGCTTCAAGGCCGAGTTGGTGACCCTGGCGGTGCAGGTGGCCAAAGCCTCGGGGGGCTGGCTGAGCTCTGGCATCACCGAGGGCGAGCAGCAGGCCATCGTCCTGATCTCCGCCAGCCTGGACATGGACGAAGAGGCCTTCTATTCGATCCTGAGCGATCTGGAAGCGTTGTAGAGATGGTCAAGGTCTATCGGTCCCATCCTGGTCCCGACGACTATGTGGGGCGGGTGGAAGCAGGGGGCAAGGTATACGGCCAGGAGTTCGGCCCCGATCGTTACCTGGGCCGAGTTGAGGAGAGCGGGCGGGTGTACCGTCACCTGCCCGGCGGCCCCGACGAGTACCTGGGCCGGGTGGCAACGGACGGCACCATCTATCGCCACGTGGCCGGCGGTCCGGACGAAAACGTGGGTCGCGTGGAGGCCAGTGGCAAGGTCTATGCCCGGCGGCCAGGCATCACCCCGGATCGACTCCTCGGCCGGGTCGATGGTGAGCCCCAGCTATTGGCCGGAGGGGCTGCCTACTTCTTGCTGTTCGCGGAGGACTGAGTACAGGGAGGAACTAAGCATGGACGCTTCAATAACGTCAGACGCCTGGTTCCTGACCCTCGTACTCGTCGGCCTGCCGTTCCTGTGCCTGGTGCTGGCCACGCGGGTTCTGTAGCGTGGCTGTCCCTACTGCTTTTCCACGTGCATCCGCTCCAGCATGCCCAGGGAGCGGGCGCCGCACAGGAACGCTTCGGCAATCTCGACCAGGTCCTTGTTGCCGATAAAAAGCGGCGTGCGCTGGTGCAGATCCTGGGGCTCGATGTTCAGGATGCGCGTCGTGCCGTCGGATGCGGCTCCGCCGGCGTGCTCGGCCAGGAAGGCGAGGGGCGCCGCCTCGTAGAGCAGCCGTAGCTTGCCCCGCGGCTTCTTGGGGTCGCGGGTATCGGCCGGATAGTAAAAGATGCCGCCGCCCAACAGGTTGCGGTGAAAGTCGGCCACCAGCGAGCCAATGTAGCGCAGCGAGAGATTGCGGGTCTGGAGATATTCGGTGAACTCCTGGATCTCGCGCGCCCAATAGGCGGTATAGCCCTGGTTGACGCTGTAGAACTTGGGTTTCGCCGGGATCTGAATGTTGGGGTGGGTCAGCAGGAACTCGCCCACGGTCGGGTCGAGGGTAAAGCCATGCACGCCGTTACCCGCGCTGTAGACCATCATCGTGCTCGGGCCGTAGAGGAGATAGCCGGCGGCGACAATGTCGCGCCCCGGCTGCATGCAGTCTTCCCGCGTACCATGCGTCCCATCGGGGCTCTTGCGGCGCAGGATGGAAAAGATGGTGCCGATGCTCACGGAATAGTCAATGTTGGACGACCCGTCCAGGGGGTCGAACAGGAGCACGTAGCGGCCGGTAGGAAACTCGTCCGGAATGGGTATGATGTCCGCCACTTCTTCCGAGCCCATGACCGCCAGGCGACCGGTGAACTGGTTGAGGCGGACGATGGCCTGATTGGCATACTCGTCGAGCCTGGCCACCTCCTCGCCCTGGACGTTGAAAACCCCGGTCAACCCCAGGATGTCGGCCAGCCCGGCGCGGGTTGTCTCACGGGCGATGAGCTTGCCGGCCAGGGCAATGTCGTAGAGAATGCTGGTCAGGACGCCGGTGGCTTCGGGGTGTTGCTTCTGCTGCTCGACGATGTGCCGCTCGATGGTGATAACCTTGTCCACAGTCAGGTCTCCTTTCCCCTCTCGTCTCGTGGCAGCACCATTGTAGCCGAGAAGCGGGCGTGGGGCAAGCGCGAAGAGGCAGAAGTCCTGGGTTGGTGCCTATATTTACATAACACCGATTTTCAGGATAAGGATGGTCGGAGCCGCGGCGGGCTACTTGATCCTTTGTCCCCGATGGGCTATAATATCCGGCAAGGCGCTCACGGCGATCGCAGGACGCAGGGGGTGTCAGTCCGCATGGAGGGACCATGACAGAACGAACCGAGCGGTACTCGCGGCAGATGATCTTGCCGGGCTGGGGACAGGAGGGGCAGGAACGCCTGGCGGAGCGGACGGCGGTTGTCGTCGGCTGTGGGGCGCTGGGCAGCCACATTGCCGCCCACCTGGTGCGGGCCGGTATCGGCCGACTGGTGCTGGCCGACCGCGATTTCGTGGAATGGCATAACCTGCCCCGCCAGGCCCTCTACGACGAGGAGGACGCGGCAGCCGGCGTGCCCAAGGCCGCGGCGGCGGCCCGTCGCCTGCGGCGGATCAACTCCCTGGTGCAGATCGAGGAGCACGTCATGGACGTCAACGCCGACACCGTGGAGGATCTGATCCGGGGCGCCGACGTGGTCCTGGACGGCAGCGACAACTTTGAGGTGCGCTACCTGCTCAACGAAGCGTGTGTGAAACAGGGCATGCCCTGGATCTATGGCGGGGTGCTGGGCACCTACGGCCTGACGGCGGCCATTCTGCCCGGGGAAACGCCCTGCCTGCGCTGCCTGCTGGGGCCCATGCCGCCGCCGGCCTCGGTGCCGACCTGCGAGACGGCGGGCGTGCTGGGGCCCATGGTGGCCGTCATCGCCTCGCTTGAGGTTACCGAGGCGCTCAAGATCTTGATCGGGCGGCGCGAGGACCTGCTGCGCAGCCTGCTGATGATCGACGTCTGGACCGGGGACTTTGAGCGGGCGCAGACCCAGGCCCCGGCGGCGGACTGCCCCGTATGTGGCCAGGGCCGCTACGAGCTGCTGGAGGCCGAGGGCGGCTCCGTGGCGACGATGCTCTGCGGCCGGAACGCAGTGCAGATTCGCCCGCGCCCGGCGCCGGTCCTGGACCTGGCGGTCCTGGCCGATCGCCTGGCCGACGTCGGGCGCGTGGAGGTCAACGAGTACCTCCTTCGCCTGGTGACCGAGGGCAAGGAGCTCACCATATTTGGCGACGGGCGCGCCATCGTCAAGGGCGTGGACGACGAGGCCCAGGCCCGGGCGCTGTACGCCCGCTACGTGGGCTCCTGAGCGCCCGGCCGCGACGCGCCTTCTCGTCTGTAGACTGCCCCCCTCTCCGCCGGCGGGTTACGCCTGGCGCCTGATCCACGCCCGCAGTTCGGCCAGGCTGGTCGGGGGCTTGCCCTCGGCTGCCTCGTAGGCCCGATAATCGGCGATGGCGCGGGGATTGCTGCTCACGGTCGAGCCGTCGGCGTAGCGCAGGGCCGCGCCCTTGCCGGATCCGTCGGGCGCAGGCCGGGCTTCCGGCGGCTCTTCCTTCTGGCCCGGCCGGCCTTGCCCCCGGGCCGGCTGCTTTTCGCCCTGGGATTTTTCGACCTGGGGCTTTTCGACCTGGGATGGGGGAAGGGCCTGTTTTCGGGCAGCATTGAGGTCATCGTACACCGCGGCCTCGATTCGGGCCGGCATGCCGGCCCAATTGCCGGCGGTGTCGAGTATCGTCATCCCTACCCGGCCGCGCCTGGCCCACACCACCTTGATGGCCCGCTGCCCGTCCTGCTCGACGATCCGCAGCCGTAGATTGATGCTGCGCTTCAGCCGCTCCAGCTCGGTGCGCGTCACCGACGTGGTAGTCTGTTCCCTGGCATTGGCATCCCGTATGTCGCGCAGGTGATAGATCCATAGCACGTCGGTGCCCCAGCGCGTTACCGCGTCCTGCAATTGCCGCATGGCCAACGCCTTTGGGCTCCAGGCCGCCATCTGGTTCCTGACCTTGCCGGTGCCCTTGTCCATCATGGCCTTGACGATGAGGGGCTCGAGGATGGCGCTCAACGAGTCCACGACGATGGTGCCCACCCTGGCACCTGGCATGTTGGCCGCCAGGGCATCGACGATGCGATTGGTGTCGATGTGGTCGATTGGGTCCTTGCTCAGCTCGTAGACCCGGCCCTCCACGAGGGGCAGGATCTCCCGGAAGCGGTGATCGGCGTCGATCACCAGGATGGGAGTTTTCATCTGCGCGGCAAAGGTGCTCTTGCCGCTGCCCGGATACCCCTCGATGGACCAGAGCCGGGGCGGGTACTGCCAGGGCTGCATCTCTGGAAAAGCCACGTTGCATCTCCTATGATTCTTTTATGTTGGCCGTGACAACCTGCCGATCACGAGATTTGGCAATGTCCGCTCTGGCGCGGATATCGCAATCCGCGCCGGCTCGTCTCACCACCCCACGGCGCATCCATCCTTCCGCGGGTCCGATCCGCCCCACAGGACGCCGGTTTCGGCGTCAAAGGCGATGACCTGGCCGCCGCCAAAGCCCGGGTCAAAGGTGGTCTCGGGGACCACGTCGTGTCCCAGGACGGCGAGGGCCTTGCGGGCCTTGAGGGGCACGGCCGTCTCGACGGCGACCCGCGGCCCTCCCCGCTCGTCGACGCGAAAGCGGGGCGCGTCCAGGGCTGCCTGGGGATCGAGGCCGTGGTCCACCATGTTGACTACCACCTGGAGGTGGCCCTGGGGCTGCATGAAGCCGCCCATAACGCCAAAGCTGAGCCACAGCCGGCCCTCGCGCAGGGCCATGGCCGGGATAATGGTGTGGTAGGGGCGCTTGCCGCCCGCCAGGGCGTTGGGATGGCCCGGCTCCAGGCTGAAACAGGCCCCCCGGTTCTGGAGGCAGATGCCCGTGCCGGGCACCACCAGGCCGGAGCCAAAACCGTAGTAGAGGCTGTTGATAAAGGAGACGGCGTTGCCCTGGCCGTCGGCGACGGTCAGATAGACCGTGTCGCGGTGCTCGGGGCTGCCCGGCGCGGCCAGGGGCAGCGATCGGTCGCCGCGGATCAGGCTACGGCGGCCCGCGGCGTATTCCTTCGACAGCAGCTCTGCCACGGGCACGTCGACCAGGGCCGGGTCGGCCACGTAGCGGCCGGCGTCGACCATTCCCAGGCGCATGGCCTCGACGAGGAGGTGCCAGCGCGCGGGGTCATAGTAGTCCAGGCCCGCCAGGTCGTAGCCTTCCACCACGTTGAGGGCCAGCAGGGCGGCCAGTCCCTGGCCGTTGGGCGGGTGTTCCAGGATCTCGACGCCGCGATAGGTGGTGCGGATGGGGGCGTCCCAGGTCGATGTGTGGGCCGCCAGGTCATGCGCTGTCAGGTAGCCGCCCCTGGCCTGCACGGCGGCGGCGATCCGCTGGGCCAGGGGACCCTGGTAAAAGGCGGCGGCGCCGCCCTCGGCGATGAGGCGAAAGGTGCCGGCCAGGTCGGGCTGGCGGTTGATCTGGCCGGGCAGCGGGGCGGGCAGGTAGGTCCGGGTGGCGGCCTCGTCGCGGGCCAGCTTTTCCGTCGAGCGCTGCCAGCCGGCGCTGATGCGCTCGCTGACCGCAAACCCCTCCTCGGCGGCGTGGATGGCCGGGGCCAGGCAATCGGCCAGGGAGAACGTGCCAAAGCGTTCGAGGAGGGCTGCCCAGCCGCTGACCGTGCCGGGCACCGTAACGGGCAGGGGGCCGGTGAGGGGGATCTCGCGCAGTCCCAGGCGCTGCGCCTCGGCCAGGGAAAAGGCAGCCGGCGCCCGGCCGCTGCCGTTGAGGGCCGTCACCTGCCCGTCGCGGGCAGTGTAGACCAGGGCAAAGCAATCGCCGCCAATGCCCGTGGACATGGGCTCGACGACGTTGAGCATGGCGGCCGTGGCCACGGCCGCGTCGGCGGCGTTGCCGCCATCCATGAGCACCCGCAGGCCGGCCATGGCCGCCAGGGGTTGGCTGGTGGCCACCAGGCCATGGCGGGCCAGGACGTTGGAGCGCCGCGAGTCGAAACGAACGGAAGCCTTTTTCATGGGTTCCTCTCCCTCGATGGATTCATATCCTGGCGAGAAGCTCAGTCGCGAATCCGGATCTGCCAGGGAGCCAGGGCCAACTGGCCCTCGCGCAGCAGCGCGACCAGATGCGCCAGGACCGACACGCCGGCCAGAGCCGCCGCGCCGGGCTGAGGCATCTCACCCGGCTCGAGGCCCGCCACCAGCCAGGCCGCGGCATCGCCCGGGGACGTGACGGGCAACTGGTACGTCTTGGGTAGGGGCAGGTTGACCAGGGGCACGGCGCGGCCGGCGGGCAGGCCGGCCAGCTCGCTGGCCTGCCGGACCGCCTCGTGCAGGTCGCCCAGCGCATCCACCAGGCCGTGGGACAGGGCCTGGGCCCCGGTCCAGACGCGGCCCTGGGCCACGGCTTCCACCTCGCCGGCGGCCATGCCCCGGCCCGCGCTCACGCGGGCCTTGAAACGTTCGTAACCTTCGAGGATGTGGGCCCGGATGCGAAGGCGCTGCTCGTCGGTAAATGGTGCGGTGTCGGAATAGAGCCCGGCCGCCTCACCTCGCGAGACCACCTCGCGGTTGGCCCGCAGCTTGGCAAAGAGGTCGCGGGTGACGATCTTGCCGCCCCAGATGCCGATGGAGCCGGTGAGGGTCAGCGGCTGGGCGACGATGCGCGAAGCCGGCGCCGCGACGTAATAGCCGCCGGAGGCAGCCTGGTTGGACATGTAGACGACCACGGGCTTGGACTGGCGGACCTGGGCCACCTCCCGCCAGATCAGGTCCGAGGCCAGGGCGGACCCACCGGGCGAATCGACGTGGAGCACGACGGCGGCCAGGTGCTTGTTCCGGGCGGCGGCGCGGAGCTGCCCCACCAGCGTGTCGGCCCCCGCCTGTTGCTCGGGCAAGGGGATGGGCAGCGGCAAGGGCACGGGTGGGCGGCGGCTGGGACCCGGGGCGATGACCCCCTCCAGGGAGATGACGCCGATGGAGCGTCGGGTATGCCAGCGGCGCGGGCCCAGGAGCAGACGGTGGGCCTGTTTCCAGGTGACCAGCGTGGCTGGCTTATTGGCGCTGCCCAGCAGGGCAGGCAGCTCGTCTTCGTAGCAGACACCGTCCAGGAGCCCCCCCTTGTGGGCATCTCCCGCCGAGAGGGGTGCCGCGTCCAGGAGGGCCCGGACGTCGTCGCGCTGGAGTCCACGGGCGGCGGCGAGGGCTTCGAGGAGGTGCTCGTAGATAGAGTCCAGGAGTGACTCGAGCATTTCCCGGTGGGGGGCATCCATGTCCGAGCGGCGAAAGGTGTCGGGCGAGGCCTTGTAGGCGCCCACCGACTCGAAATCGGCCTCGATGCCGGCCAGGGCCAGCGTATCCTTGAGAAAGACGGCTTCGGACCACAGGCCGGCCGATTGCAGGCCGCCGCTCTCGGGGGCATAGATCCGCTCGCAGGCCGAGGCCAGGTAGTAGGCCCACATGCCGCCTTCCTTGACGTAACACACCGTCCCTTTGCCCGACTCTCGGAAGCGGCCGATGGCCTGGCGCAAGCTGGCCAGTGTCGCCGGCCCGGCCGACAACCCCGATAGAACCAGGACCACACCCTCGACCCGGGGATCGGCAGCCAGCCGCTCCAGGGCAGTGGTGAAGGACTGGACGCTGGGCGGCGGCGGAGGCCAGGGCAGCAGGGAGAGGGGAAAGGATCGCTCGCGCCGCGGGATGCGCTCCGGGTAGCTGCCCTGCATGGGCATGACGACGTAGCCCAGGCGGCGACGGCGTGCCAGGCGCAGGCGGTTGGTCAGCGCCAGGCGGCTGTTGCGGATCAGATCGGAAAACAGCACCCTTTCAGACACGGCACCTCGCTCCATCCGGTGTGCATGGATTATAACCCAGGTTTGCCCGGCGGGCCAAAAAGCCCGGCCGGACGGGGCAGTGATGGCGGGCAGGCTGTCGCACAGAGGGCTCACGGCGTTGGACAGGCTGATAGCCCGCCCAATAAACCAGGCGGTTGCGGCCTCAGGGAGCCGGGGACCAGGAAATGCGCTCCTCGAGCCAGCCGTGGGTCTGGTGAGACACGGCGGTGCGTACCCGGCCATCCAGCGTGCCGCCAATGGCAAAGAGGCGCCGCTGCCCGCTGCCGTCAGGGCGCATGACCCACACGGCCCAGCTCCCGCCCCGGTCGGAGACAAAGGCCAGGAATCGGCCGTCGGGTGACCAGGCAGGGAGTCCGTCGTTGCCCGGATTGTCCGTCAGGCGCTGGACGGCACCACCGCTCAGGCTCGCCACATAGACCTCCCAGTTGCCGTCGCGCTGCGACATGAAGGCCACCTGGCGACCATCGGGGGATGCCTCGGCAGCTAGCTCGTTCGAGCCCGCGGCCACCTGGCGGGGATAGCTGCCATCGGCCCGCGTCAGAAGGATGCCGCAGGTATCGCCCACGCAGCCGCTGTAGAGTATCTGCCCGTCTGGCGTCCAGGTGGGTGAGCGTCCCAGGACGTCTCTGGCCTCGCGGCGAAGGGGCCTGGTCTCGGCGTCGTAGGTGCGGTAGAGGCGTGGCTGGCGGTCCGCTTGCTGGCGCGAATGGTAGACATAAATCTCACCCCGGGAATCGACGCTGGGCCGGGCGGCTTCAAGGTCGCTGCTGATGCGCCATACCCGCTGCCCGCCCACGGTCTGCAGGACAAGCCCCTGGTCGTCGGGCTTCCAGGAGTGAAAGACGAGGCGTGTACCGTCGGGCAAAAAATCGGGCTGGCTGGCCTCGGCGGCCACCAGGCGACAGTTGCTGCCGTCGACCGCGCAGACGTGGATGTCGTAGGTGCCCCGCGCCGGGTCGAAGAGAGGGAAGGCGATCTGCCCGGCCAGGGACGGCTCAGGGCTGGCGACGGCAGGGGCAGGCGAGGACCCGGGCACCGGCGTCGTCCCGGGCTCGGCCGGCGACGGGCTTCCGCCCGGCGCTGGCGTGTCAGAGCCGGCGGGCAACGGCGTGGGCGCCGCGGGCGGCGCTGTGCGGGTGGGGCGGCGAGTGGCGGTCGGACTCGGCCGGCTGGGTTCGGCGCGAGGCGTGCTGGCTGCCACAGCCGTGCCCGACACCTCCAGGCCCGCCGTCGTCAGCTCTTCGGGCGTCGACGCCTGGCCCTGGACGGCGGCGGTGGCCGGTTCCGTGGGGCCCGTCGTGACGGCCGGAGGGAAGGCCAGGCCGCGGTTGCTCCACAGCACTGCCGCCAGCAGCCCGCCGGCGACGAGGATGGCAACGGCAGCCCATACCCGGGTCCGGCGCCTGGCCCCGGGGCTCTGCCGGGTAGCGGGCGCGGGGCCGGCCGTCGCGGGCGCGGATGACGGGCCGGCTGCGGCATCGGCGGGCGTCTCGGGCACCTGGGTGGGGAACTCGGACGCGGGCGCGGTGGCCGTCGACGGTGGCTTTTCTCTACGCCTGGCGGCGGCCAGCATCTCGGCCACGTTCTTGTAGCCCGGGGCCAGCTCCTCGATCTTGTCCAGGTGGGCCAGGGCCTGCTCCCATTGGCCCTGCTCCAGGGCGCGCTGGGCCGAGCGATAGAGGCTGGATAGGCGGATCTGCTGGCCGACCTCTCCCAGGCGAACGCTCACGTCGCGATACTCGGGATCCACCTTGACCACCCGGCTGAGGTGGTCCACTGCTTCCTGCCAGCGCTCGGCCTCCATGGCCGCCACGGCGTCCTGGTACAGCTCTTCCAGCTCCGAGGCCGGATCGGGATCCTGGAACAGGTCCGCTGGCAGCTCCTGGCCGGCCAACACCAGCTCGAGGGCCTGCACCATCTCGGCCGGGGTCTGAAACCGATCCCTGGGCCTCTTGGCCATGGCCTTTTGCACCAGCCGCACGATAGAGCGCGGCAGGTCGGGCCGGCGCTCGGCCAGGGGAGGGGGCTCGGAAGCGATCTGCTGGTTCACCACCTCCCACGGCGTGTCGCCCTCAAAGGGCAGGCTGCCGCTGAGCATGCGATAGAGGACGACGCCCAGGGAATAGACGTCGGCGCGAATATCAAGGGGCCCCCTGGTCACTTGCTCGGGCGCGGCATAGTGGGGCGACCCGACAAAGCCGGAAAGGGTCAGCTCGGGAGATGTTCGCGCCCGGGCGATGCCCAGGTCGAGGACGCGGGCGGTGCCATCGGGCAGGACCATGATGTTGGACGGCTTGATGTCGCGATGGACGATCTCGTGGCTGTGGGCGTGGTCCAGGGCGAGGGCCACCTGGCGCGCGATGTCCAGGGCCGTCTGCCAGGGCAGCGTGCCCCGTTCCTCCAGGATCTTCCCCAGGTCCTGCCCGGGGACGTACTCCATGACGAGATAGTGGGTGTCGCGGTCGGCCCCATAGTCGAGCACGCAGACGATATTGGGATGCCGCGCCGACTGCGACAGGGACATGGAGAGGCGGGCTTCACGAATGAAACGCTGCACGAAGCCAAAATCCTGGCTGTGCTGTGGATAGAGGATCTTGACCGCGACAGTCCGGTCTTCCACCTGGTCCTGGGCCAGGTAGACCCAGGCCATGCCGCCGTTGCCCAGCTCGCCGATCAGTTTATAGCGATTGCTCAGTGTTTGACCGATCATGCCTTCACCCGGGACCTGCTTCGCGACCGCACCCTCGCGTCGATGGCGCTCATTATAACCGACTTTGTTCCAGGCGACAAGTTGTCCCCGCGGGCGAGGGGCAGCGACGGCCAGCACGGGCTTGCCCCGGTGTCCCGGCAGGCGGCCGGCTTGTCGGGCCGGTTCGTGCCTTCGCACGCCGGCCTGCAAATCGCAGGGCCTACGGCGGCGCCCCGTGCCCGTGCGGCGGTGCGCTCCTGGGAGCCGCCATGCGCCCCTACGGAGACGAGTGTATTCACAGTGTCGCCCACGCACGTTCCGGGATGGGCGGCCCCTCGGCCTCAGGGGCCAGAGGTGCCCATGGACCTGGCTTCGCCTGTCAATCTCCAGATCCGCTGCTTCTCCCTCTTGACATCCAAAACGTTTCGGATATAATAGGGTTGGCATCCAAAACGTTTTGGAAGGGATGCCGGGGAGGAGCAGATGGCAGGCATTACACTCAAAGACCTGGCCGCCCGGCTGGGCCTGTCCATCACCACTGTGTCGCGTGCCCTGGCCGGGTACGACGACGTGGCGGAGGCGACGCGCCAGCGGGTCCTACGAGCCGCCGCCGAGATGGGGTACGTACCCGATGCCTCGGCCCGGCGCCTACAGAAGGGGCGCACCGACACCATCGGCTTTATCATCCCCACCTTTGGCCCCCGCTTTTCCGACCCGTTCTTCAGCGAGCTGCTGGCCGGCATCGGCAACGAAGCGGCGCGCCACAACTTTGATCTGCTGGTTTCGACCCGCGCTCCCGACACACCGGAGGAAGATGAAGCGTATCGGCGCATGGTCGGCGGCCACCTGGTGGATGGCCTGTTGGTGGTACGCACGCGAGTCGGCGACCGGCGGATCGCGACTCTCGCCGCCGCGGGCTTTCCCTTTGTCGTCTTTGGCCGGTCGGACCTGGAGGTGGATTTCTGCTACGTCGACGAGGACAGCTATCGCGGCTTTGAGCTGGTGGCCGAGCACCTGGTTGGCCTGGGCCACAAGCGAATCGCCTTCATCTCGGCCCCCTCCGACCTGGTGTTTGCCCGCTATCGTCGCGCAGGGCTGATGGACACCCTGGAGCGCCACGGCCTGAATCTGGCACCCGAGTATTGCGTGGCCGGCGACCTGACGCAGCGGGGAGGGTTCCAGGCCATGAACCAGCTCCTGGATCTGCCGCAACCACCCAGCGCCGTGGTGGCCTGCAACGACCTCATGGCCCTGGGGGCCATCGGCGCGGCGCAGCGGCGTGGGCTGGCCGTGGGTCACGACGTGGCCGTCACCGGCTTTGACGACATCCCGCAGGCCGAACACTCGCACCCCTCCCTGACCACCATCCGCCAGCCCATCTATGACATCGGGCGCCAGATTTGCGCCATGCTGGTGCGGGTGGTCCGGGGCGAGGAACTGCCCGAGCGCCACGTGCTGCTGCAGCCCGAGTTGATCGTCCGAGAATCGAGCGGGGCCGGGCCAGAGTCCGGCCCGCGGTCGGTGTGAAAGGGGGTGATCGGCTGTCAGAATGGGCCAGGGGAGCAATCGCGCAGACGGGCGCATTGCACCGGGAGACCTTTGATGCTCCGTCGAGCCAGTGATAGCTTTTATGTAACAGGAGGAGGGTTCCATGAGGACAATTTCGGTCAGCCTGATCTTGATCCTGCTGGCAACGGCGTTGGCAGCCTGCGGCACAACGCCTGCCCCGGAGACCGTGGTCCAAACGGTCGAGGTAGAGAAAACCGTCGTCGAGACGGTAGAGGTCGAGAAGGAAGTCGTCGTCACCGTCGAGGTCGACAGAGCAAGTGAGGCCGTAATCGAGTTTTGGACGACGGACAACGAAGAAGAGCGGGTGGACGTCTACGAGGAAGTGGCGGCCCGCTACATGGCCGAGCATCCCGAAGTCGAGATCCGCATCGTGCCCATCGAGGAGGCCGGCGTGAGCCAGCGCATGGCGACGGCACTGGCCGCCAACCGCCCGCCGGACATTATCCGCATGGGCGTGGAGCGTGTCGCAGCCTTTGCCGCCGACGGTATCCTGGACGAGGAGGCGGCCCAGGCGGTCATCCAGGCCGTGGGAGAGGATGACTTCCGAAGTGGCCCCCTGGAGATGGTGACCAACCCGGAGACGGGCAATTATGCAGCCGTGCCCTTTGACGGCTGGGTCCAGGCCTTGTGGTACCGGGCAGACCTGTTCGACGAGGCAGGCCTGGAGCCGCCCATAAGCTGGGAGGCCATCGACGCCGCCTGCGACGCGCTGCCCGGCACGGGCAACCTGCTCTATGCCCTCGGGCTTGGCACCGATCCGGGGCAGAACTATCCCCACCAGGTCTTTGAGCAAGTGGCCATGTCCAACAATGCCTGGCCTTTCGACGAGGCCGGGAACGTGACGATGAACACGCCCGAGATGGTCGAGGCGCTGCGCTTTTACGCCGGGCTGCAGCGGTGCGCCATGCCCGGTCCCCAATACTGGCTTGGTGCCCGCGAGTCGTACCAGCTCGACCAGTCGGGGATGATGTTCTACAGCACCTACATTATGGACGACCTGGTCGAGGGCTCGGGCCTGGAGGGCGGTGGCAACATCCAGATCGCCGTGGAGGATCTGGCGCTCAAGACCGGCTTTGCGCCGATGATGGAAGGTCCCAATGGCGCGGCGTCCTACGGCCAGTTGGTTACCCTCGCCATCCCGGTGGGTGCCGACCCGCAGGCCGTGGACGTGATTCAGTGGTTCCTCACCGGCCAGAACTACCAGGACGTGCTGGCCCTGGCGCCCTTTGGCAAGGTACCCGTGCTCCAGAGCGCCATCGATGGTTGGATGGGCCTCAGCCCCTACTTTGAATCCTATTCCGAGGAGACGCTTGGGCAGGTCGCCAACGGATACGAGACGATGCAGCGCTGGCTCTTCCGGCCCGACTATGACGCCACGGAGCAGGCAGTGGTTGGCGACATCGAGGGCCGCCTGCTCATCTCGCAGGTTATCAGCAACATTGCCCTGGAGGGCACCATGACGCCTGAAACCGGGGCCGAGTGGCTCCAGGAACAGGTCGAAGCCCTCCTGGCCGATCGCCAGTGAGGTTCGTGCGTTGACACCGGTCCCCGGCGGTGGGACAGGGCCCCCGGCCTGGCCCCACCGCCGGCCCGGCGACCCGCCGGCCTACCCCGGCCGGAAAGGAGGCGACTAGATGGCCGCTCCGGCTACGCCGCTGAACCTGGCCTCGCGCCTGCGCTGGCACTCCCTTCAGGCGCGAGAGGCGCGCCTGGCCTGGCTCCTCATCCTGCCTACGGTGCTCATTGTCTTTGGCATCGTGCTGTTCCCCGCGGTCTTTTCCGTGTGGATCAGCTTTCACGACGTGGGCCTGGGACAGTTGCGCAACGTCTTTGAGGCCGAGTACGTGGGCCTGGACAATTACCGCCGCGTCATCGACGACTTTGCCTTCAAGTTCCAGGGGCTGCAGAATTGGGGGGCGGCGGTGACAAGCGTCGTCTACTCTTTCCTGTCCACGGTCCTGACCATCCTGGTGGGCCTCGTGGCCGCCCTGGTGCTCAACCGCCGCTTCGTGGCCCGTGGCGCGGCGCGGGCCATCTTCCTGTTCCCCTACGTCGCTCCGGTGGTCAGCGTCGCCTTTGTCTGGCGCTGGCTCCTCGATCCGCGCCCTTCGGGTGTGCTCAACGATATCCTCATGGGCCTGGGGCTGCTGGATTTGCCCCGGGCGTACCTGTCGGAGCGGGGGCTGGCCCTGGCGCTGGTCATCGTCTTTGCCGCGTGGCGCTATTTTCCCTTTGCCATGCTCATGATCCTCGCCCGGCTGCAGGCCCTGGACCAGACGCTGTACGAGGCGGCCGACGTGGATGGCGCGGGCGAGCTGGCCAAATTCCGCTATATCACCCTGCCCGAGCTGCGCTACGTCCTGGGGGCCATCTTCTTGCTGCGCCTGATCTGGACCTTTAACAAGTTCGACGACATCTGGCTCCTCACCGGCGGCGGCTTTGGCACCAACGTCCTGCCGGTGCTCACCTACCAGTTCAGCTTCCGTCTGAACGACTTTGGCCGAGGGGCGGCAAGCGCCATGATCCTGCTGCTGCTCCTGATCGTCTTTCTGGCCGTCTACATCGGCGTGGTCATGCGCCGCGGGGAAGAGGACTGAGAGGGGGCCGCCATGAATCGCACAAGCAACCGGCCGGCCGCGTCGCAGGAACGCCTGAACCTCTTCGGACACCTGGCCCGACGATTCAGCCTGCGCCAGCTCGTGTTTGCCATCGTGCTAACCTTTTTCCTGGTCAGCATCCTGTTTCCCTTCTACTGGATGATCAGCTCCTCGTTCAAGACCTATGCCGAGATCGGAGGGCGGGAGCCGGTCTATGTGCCGGGCGCCCTACGCCTGGAGGCCTACCGCGAGCTCTTCGATCCCGCCCATCCCAGCTACCAGCGTTTTGGCGTCAACATCGTCAACACCATCAAGGTCTCGATCCCCACGGCCCTCATCGCCGTGATCCTGTCGACCCTGGGCGCCTATGCCGTGGCCCGGCTGCGCTTTCGGGGGCGCGATGCCATGCTCAACGGCGTCCTGCTGGTATACCTGTTTCCCGGGATCTTGCTCATCATTCCCCTGTTCGCCATGCTGTCGCAGATCGGCGCGCAGGTGGGCTTTGATGTGCGCGACAACCTGGCGGTCCTGATGCTCACCTACCTGGCCCAGACCCTGCCCGTAGCGCTCTACATGCTGGCCAACTACTTTCGCACGATCCCCGACGAGATCGAGCAGGCGGGCCTCATCGACGGCTGCACGCGCATGGGGGTCATCTGGCGCATCACGATCCCGCTGGCCATACCGGCGCTCGTATCGGTCTTTATCTATACGTTCATGATCGCCTGGAACGAGTACCTGTACGCATTTGTCTTTCTCAACGACAAGGACATGTTCACCATGCCCATCGCCATCAACCGCATCTTTAACGATCCGCGGCCGCGGCCCCACGTCGTCATGGCTGCCTCGACCATCATGACGCTGCCCGTGGTCACCCTCTTTCTGGCCCTGGAGCGCTTTCTGACCGAGGGGCTGGCTGCCGGCGGCGTGAAGGGGTAGGCCCGACGGAATGAAGATCGGGTTCGTGGCAACGCGCCTGGCAGGCACCGACGGCGTGTCGCTGGAGACAAAGAAATGGGCCGAGATGGCCCGCCGCCTGGGGCACGAGGTATACCTGTGCGCCGGGCAGGTGGAGGAGGCCGCGCCCGATGCCACCCTCATCCCCGAGCTGCACTTTCAGCACCCGGAAGCAAGGGCCGTGGGCGAGATGGTCTTCGGCCGGCGCGATGCGCAGGCCGACCTGAAACGGCGCCTGGACGAAGGGGCGGCCTACCTGGAGGAACATCTGCGGGCCTGGCTGGGCGAAACCGGCGTAGAGGTGCTCGTCGTGGAGAATGCTCTGGCCATCCCCATGCACCTGGCGCTGGGGCTGGCCCTCACGCGACTCATCCGGGCGACGGGCATCCCCAGCGTGGGTCACCACCACGACTTTTACTGGGAACGAGAGCGCTTCCAGGTCAACTGCATTCCGGAGCTGTTGAACGAGTGCTTTCCACCGGATCTGCCCTCCCTGCGCCACGTCACCATCAACAGCCTGGCGCGCCGCGCCCTGGCACGCTTTCGTGGGCTGGAGGCCGACCTGGTGCCCAACGTCTTTGACTACGAGACGCCCGCGCCGCGTATTGACGACTACAACCGGGACCTGCCCGAGGCCATCGGCCTGGCTCCCGGCGACCTGCTATTCTTGCAGCCAACGCGCATCGTCCCCCGCAAGGGCATCGAGCTTGCGTTGGAGCTGGTACATCGCCTGGACGATCCGCACGTCCGGCTGGCCATCAGCCATGCCGCAGGCGACGAGGGCATGGACTACTACGCGGGACTCCAGCGCCTGGCCGTATCCCTGGGCCTGGAAATCCGCCACCTGGCCGGCCTGATCGAAGACCGGCGCACGGTGCGGCAGGGGCAGAAGCGCTACACCCTGTGGGACGTCTATCCCCACGCCGATTTTGTCACCTATCCCAGCCTCTACGAGGGCTTTGGCAACGCCCTGCTGGAGGCGGTCTATTTTCTCAAGCCCCTCCTCGTCAACCGCTACGAGGTCTATGCCGCCGACATTGCCCCGCTTGGCTTTCGTTTCGTCGAGATCGACGGCCGCATCACAAGCAGCACCCTGGCCGAGGTGCGGCGGCTGCTGGACGACGGCGAAAGGTGGAGAGACGCGGCCGTGCACAACTACGAGCTTGCCCGCCGGCACTTTTCCTACGAGGTGCTGGCCCGTGCCCTGGAGCGGCTGCTGGGAGATGGGCCGGGGCGATGACCGGATCTCGGAAGGACAGGCCCGCGACCCCGGGGAAGGCCGTGCCCACCGGCATCCCAAGGCGGGTGGAGGGCAGAATTCGCGACCACCTGGCCTTTCTCTACGGCGCAGAGGAGGGCGACCGGGCCTGGCGGCGCCTGGCTGCCCTGCTGGATGGCTTTCGGCGGCGGAACCCGGGGCTGGCCTCTGCGCGGCCTGGCCGTCCATCCCTGGACCAGGGGGACGCCATCCTCATCGCCTACGGCGACCAGTTCCGCGAGGCGGGCGTTCCGCCCCTGGAGACCCTGTATTCCGTCCTGGTGGAGACGCTGCGACGCCCGGTCTCGGGGCTGCACCTGCTGCCCTTTTTCCCCTACTCGTCTGACGACGGTTTCGCGGTCATCGACTATACCCGCGTCGACCCGGCCCTGGGCTCGTGGGGCGACGTGGAACGCCTGGCCGGGAGCTTCCGGCTCATGGTCGATGCCGTGGTCAACCACGTCTCGCGGCAGAGCCCCTGGTTCCAGGCGTTCCGCGCCGGCGACCCCGAGTACGAGGACTGGTTCATCGCCCTGGACCCGGATGCGCCCCTGCCCTGGCTATCGCAGGTGGTGCGGCCCCGGGCGCTGCCTCTGCTGACCCCCGTGCAGACGGCGGCCGGGCCCAGGCTCCTGTGGACGACCTTCAGCGCCGACCAGATCGACCTCAACTATGCCCATCCGCCCGTGTTGCTCAGGATGCTGGAGATCCTGCTCCTGTACGTGGAACAAGGAGCCGGGTTGATCCGGCTGGATGCCATCGCCTACCTGTGGAAGCGGCCGGGCACGTCCTGCATTCACCTGGAGGAGACGCATCGCGTCGTCAAGATCATGCGCGCTGTGCTGGATGCCGTGGCGCCCCACGTGGTCCTCGTCACCGAGACCAACGTGCCCCACGAGGACAACGTCTCTTACTTCGGGCAACCGCTGCCGGCCGAGGGCCGGACTGACGAGGCGCAACTGGTGTACCAGTTTCCCCTGCCACCGCTCCTGGCGCACAGCCTGCGCACGGGCAGCGCTCGCACCCTTTCCCGCTGGGTTGGCTCCCTCCACCCTCCGAAAGGAGCCTCCTTTTTCAACTTTGCGGCCTCCCACGACGGCATTGGGCTGCTGCCGGCACGCGGGCTGCTGGACGAGGCCGATATCCAGGCGCTGGTGGACAGGACGCTGGCCCATGGCGGGCGGGTCTCTCTGCGGGCCAACCCCGACGGCAGCCAGAGCGTGTACGAGCTCAACATTTCCTTCTTTGACCTGTTGTCGGATCCGGCCGGAGGAGAGCCGCAGGAGGTGCAGGCCGCGCGTTTTGTCGCCAGCCAGGCCATCCTGCTGGCCCTGGCGGGCGTGCCGGGCATCTATGTCCACAGCCTGCTCGGTTCGCGGAGCTGGCAGGAAGGAGTGGCACAAACAGGCCAGAACCGCAGCATCAACCGCGAGAAGCTGGACCGGGTGCGGCTGCAGGCGGAGCTGGCCGATCCTGGGTCGCCGCGCCGCCTGGTCCTGGACGCTTTTCGCCGCCTGCTGCGAGCCCGCGCTTCCGACCCGGCCTTTCACCCCTTTGGCGGGCAGCGCGTGCTTGACGCCGGCGACGCAGTTTTTGCCCTGCTCCGCACCTCGCCCGACGATAGCAGCCGGGTGATTTGCCTGCACAACGTCGCCAATCGCGAGCTCGCGGTTCGCCTGTCGATGCCAGCGGGTGAGACCGCCGGTGCCTGGCGGGATCTGCTGAGCGGCGAGGTGGTTCCTGCCGCCCAGGACGGGCCGGCCCTGACCCTGCCGCCCTACGGCGTGCGCTGGCTGCGCCCGCTGCCGGACGGCACGCCTTGGCCCCCGGGCGAACCCGCCGCAGGATCGCCGTTGTGAGCATCCTGCGCCGGGCAAGCCCAGGAGCCGGGCGGCGCCGCGCCCGGCTCGACCGTTGCGCTAAAGCGCCGCTCCCAGAAGGTTCCAGTACACGAGCAGCCACACCCAGCCCAGGGCGATCAGCGCCAGCAAGGTATAGTGGAGGCGGCCAAACCACCCCCATTCGCGTCGCAGCCACACGGCCAGGGCCAGCAGTCCCATGGCGCCGGCCGCCACCGCCATGAGCAGCGTCACCAGCGGAAAGATTCCCAGCCCCGGCTCCCTCTCCAGGAGGATGGGTGGCACACCGTATGCCGGGTCGATGGCGAGAGCCGTGGCGAACAGGGCAACAAACAGGAAGGCGAGGGCGACAAAGGCCACGGCGGTCCAGCGCGCAAGCCGAGCCACCAGGGAAGAGGGCTCTCCTGCCCTCGCGCCGCGGCGCGCGACGTGGGCCACAGCCCAGCCCAGGAGCGACAGCAGGAACAGCAGGAGACCGCCGCCGGCCAGCAGGCCCGCAAAGCCACGCGTCGCGTAGAACGGCGCCTTGTGCAAGGTCATTACGGGCACATCGGCAGGGATGATCGTCTCTGCGCGGCCTTCGGCGTTCGTTTGAACGATGATCATGTTCTCTTCGATACGATGGCGGTACAGGCCCGGCTCGACCTCCACGTACTGGCCCGGCCGGCCCAGGCTCACGAGCAGGTAGCCGTCGGGGTCGACGGTCAGCGGGACGGCTTGAAGCAGCATCAGGAGCTTCTCGATGGACGAGAAGTTGGCCCGCGCCGGGTGATATTCGCCGGCTATTGCAAGCGCCTGCGTTCGGGCGGAGAAATCGGCGGGCGGCTCGACGGGTGCCGGGGGAGGCGCCGGAAAGTAGCGATCGACAAAGGCGTTCATCAGTTCCTCGCGTGCCAGGGCGCCGCCGCTGCTGTTGTACGAGACGAACAACCCGGCGTTGTCCTCGGGAAAGAGATAGAGCCCGCTATGGAACAGGAGGGTGGAGCCGCCGTGTTGGGCGATGCGCCGTCCGTTGCGCTCGTTGAGAATAAAGCCATAGCCCATGCCGGGCACTCGCGGATCCGGCGACCAAAGGGTCGTGTGCATCCGGGCGGCCGTCTCTGGTTGCAGGATGCGTGCCGTGCCAGGCTGGCCGCCTTGCAGATGAGCGATCATGAACCGCGCCATGTCGGCGGCTGTGGTGCTCATGCTGCCGGCGGCGCTGGCGGAGACCAACTCGAACTCGCCGGGCACAAACTCGCCCCGGGCATAACCGTATCCCTGGGCCAGATCGCCGGCAAGCTGTGGCGGCAGGGGTTGGCGAAAGGTGCTGCGCGCCATGCCCAGCGGCTCGAGGATGTGCCGCTCCACGTACGTCTCGAAGGGCTCGCCCGAGACTCGCTGCACGATGTAGCCCGCCAGGGCCGCGCCATAGTTCGAGTAGGCGCCCACCTCTCCGGGTGGGTATACGCGGTCCAACCGCGTATTTTTGACATATTCTTCCAGCGACACCAGGTCGCCCTCGTCCATGACGAACAGGGCCTGGACGTGGTCCTCGAACCCCGCGGTGTGCGTCAGCAGGTGGGCCAGCGTGATGGGCTCCGAGTGCCTGGGCAGCTCAAAGTCGAGATACCGGCTCACGTCGGCGTGCAGGTCGATTTTGCCCGCTTCGACGAGCTGCATGACCGCGGTCCACGTCACAAGCTTGGCCACGGAGCCGGGCCGGAACAATGTCCCTTCCGGATCGGGCGCGACCCGGTTCTCCACGTCAGCGTAGCCGTATCCCTTGGTGAAAACCGTCTCGCCGTCCGCCACGACGGCCACGACTGCGCCGGGAATGTGGTGCGCTTCGAGGTGGGCCGCCATCAGGCCGTCAAAAAAGGCTTCCATCGCCGGTCCATCCTGCAGAGCCGCGCCGTCCTGGGCGGCTATTGGCGTCGCTACTCCCAGAAACAGCATGCAGAGAGCCAGTCCTGTCAGCCAGTGCCTTGTCATGAGTACCTCCTTGCGTTCCTTTTGTCGTAGCCAGGATACCACGGTTCGCGACAGAGCGAACCGGCCAGTCGGAGGGTTTTGCACCTGGCCTGGTGACCAGTTCTCGCACTGCGACTGCCCTGCCCGGACACGGACGAGGAAAAAAGCCGCCCCCGGCTGGAAGCCAGCCAGGGGCAGGAACGATGGTGCAGGTCAGGCTAGTAGCCGCCGTACTCCCGCGTAGCATCCGCCCAGGCTTGCACCAGGACAGGATCAGCTTCGTCCAGCACGGAGCTGGTGGACATAATAAAGCCGCCGTCCCGGCCGACGGTCTCGATGATCTTTTTCGTCTCGGCCCGCACCTGTTCGGGCGTGCCGGCCTGCAGCAGCGAGATGGGCATGCCGCCGGCGATGCACATGACGTCGCCCAGCACTTCCTTGACCTTGACCAGGTCGGACCGGTCAAAGATGCCCATGACCTTGCCCGGCGGCAGCTCCTTGAGATATTGCAGGCGCTGGTTATAGCCGCCCTCCCAGAAGGGGCCGGGGACCAGGCCGGCGTCGATCAAGGCCTGGATGAGGGCCTTCAGGGTGGGCCAGTAGAACTTCTCGAACTGCTCGTTCGACATGAAGCCGTCGGCGCCGCGGTGGAGGGGGATAAAGATGCGGGGGTTGCCGCTCATGTGCGCCTGCCCGATGGCGCCCCCGATCTGGATCGGCAAGATCCGCTCCATGGCGGCGATAAGCTTGTCTGGGCAACGGTACATGTCCTTCATGGTGCCGCGCATGCCGCGCAGCATGTCCGAGATGAGATCGTAGGGCGCCAGGGCCACGGCCGTGGCAAAGGCCGGGTAGCCCTGGGCGTTCATCTTTTTCTCGAACTGGGCATAGCCCATGGACCAGCCGGCAGAGACCTGGGCGGCCTGCTGCAGGGCCTGGAAGGCGGCGGCGACGGGGGGAATGGCCAGAATGCCCGTAATGCCCGAGCCGGCATAGCCGGCCAGCATGGAGGTCAGCGGCGGCAGCATGCCCAGGCCCTGGAGGTTGCCATAGATGCGCGGCAAGTACTTGCGGACCGTCCAGTCGGAGGGGTCCTCGAGGAACTCGTCGTATTCCTCGGCCTTCATGTACTCGCCCTCGATGAACTGGAAGGTGCGATGGGCGGCCACGCCGTGCCCCGGCCAGTGGATCTGCTTGTTGTCCAGCGCCTCGTGGGCTGCCCCTGAAGCGGCGATGGCCGCGCCCGGCTGGAAGTAGAGGTCGGGATCGTGATCCAGGATTGCCTTCTCAAATGCTGCCAGCCAGCGTTCCTGGTCATAAAATGCTTCCTGATAGGTCATGCCCACGTAGCGGGCAGGGAACAGGTGGTACGTCGGGAAGAATGGAACGCGGTCGGGTTTCCGCAGGGCAATGGCGTCGTTGATGCGACCGATCCTGGTTTCGAACGTGTCTGCGCTCATCGCTGTTCTCCTCCTACCCACTCCCTGGCCAGGGCGACGGCCTCCATGGCATCCTTGCCCCAACCATCGGCACCCGCGTACTCCTGGATGTGTTCGTCTACGGGCGCGCCGCCGATCATGATCTTGACCTGCTCGCGGAGGCCGGCTTCGCGGATGGCGTCCACCGTTTCCTTCATCGACTGGAAGGCAAGGGTCAGCAGTCCGCTCAGTCCCACGACATCGGGCTGCGTTTCCTTGATCCCGGCTACGAATGCCTGGGGCGCCACGTCCACGCCCAGGTCAACCACCTCGAAGCCGTTGGCGTCGAGCATAAAGGTGACGACGTCCTTGCCGATGTCGTGGATGTCGCCCTCGACGGTGCCCATGAGCACCTTTCCCAGGCGCTGGGGTGGACGGTCTTGCTGCAGACGCGGGCGCACCAGCGCCGTGACCTCGCCCATCATCTCCCCCGCCATGATGAGCTCGGGCACAAAGGCCTGGCCCGCGGCGAACCGCTCCCCGATGATCTCCAGGGCCTGCTTGCAGGCGTCCAGGACGGCTAATGGGTCGGTGCCGGCCTCCAGCATCTCGCGCGCCAGGCGCACCACCTCCTCTTCGCGGATGTCGACAAAGGCGTCGACCAGGGCTTGGGTCATGCTGTCTCTCCTTTCTGAGCACTCTATATCCAGCGTTGTTGCGCTCCCTGATTGCGGCGGGCTCTTCAATACGTCCCCATGGTATCATGAAGGGCGGGCGCTGTCAACAATGACACCCGGCGGTCTGCATCGGGCCCACGACCAATCTGTGCCGAAATTGACACTTGGTGCGTTCGATGATACCATGCCGGGGGAGACGAGGCACGGACTTGGCCGGGGGTGAAGGTTGGGCGAGGGCAAAGAGGGCATGGCCGGGCTGTATGCCGGACTGTTTCTGCTGGCAGCCGCGACCCTGGGCTTGGAGATCAGCCTGACGCGGGTGTTTGCCCTCGCCCAGTGGTACCACTTTGCCTTCATGGCTATCAGCGTGGCGCTCCTGGGCATGGGCGCGGGCGGCACTGCCCTCTCGCTGGCGCCGGGCCTCAAGCGGCACCCGCGGCCGGTGGCAGCCCTGGCGGCCCTCGGCTGTGCCCTGGGCACTCTGGGGGGCTACCTGGCGGCCAACACCCTGCCCTTTGACGCCTACCGTATCGCCTGGGAACCGATCCAGTTCCTCTACATGGCCCTGTACTACCTGGCCCTGGCGGTGCCCTTTTTCTGCGCCAGCCTGGGCACGGGCCTGCTGCTGGCCACCTCGCCGCGGCACAGCCACCGGGTGTACGCGGCCAACCTCCTCGGCTCGGCGGCGGGCTGCGGGTTGGCGCCCCTGATCCTGAGCTGGGCCGGTGGCGCGGGCTCGGTGGGTGCCTGGGCGGCCCTGGCTGCCCTGGCGGCCCTGTCCTTTGCCTGGACACGGACCCGCCGGCCCGGTGTTGTGGCTGCCGGGCTCGTCCTGGTCCTGGCCGGCCTGGCCCTGAGCATGTTCCGGCCTGCCTGGTTCGAGGTGCGCCTCTCGCCCTATAAGGGGCTTCCCCAGGCGCTCCAGGCGCCGGGTGCCGTCCTGGTCTCGCAGCGCTGGAACGCCATGGCCCGCGTGGACGTGGTCGACAGCCCGGCACTACACGCCGCGCCGGGCATGAGCCTGGGCTGCCAGGCGTCCCAGCCGGAACAGCAGGCCCTGTTCGTCGATGGCGACAACCCCTCGCCACTGCTTCTGGCCGATCCCGCCTCCCTGCGCTCCTGGGCCGGCTGTCTGCCCCTGGCCCTGCCGTTCGCCCTGCGGCCCGGGGCCGATACGCTGGTGCTGGAGCCCGGCGGCGACCTCGATCCGTTGCTGGCGCAGGCGCTGGGCGCCGGGCGCCTGACCGTGGTCGAGCCCAACCGGCTGCTGGCCGAGGCCGCGGGCGGGCATCCGGGCGCCGACCTGGTCGTGGAGTCGGGGCGCGTCTTCTTGCGGCGCACCGGCGAGCGCTTTGACCTGGTGGACCTGGCCCTCAACGGCTCGCGCAACGTGGTTACCACGGGGGCCTATTCCCTGGGCGAGGAGTACCGCTACACTGTCGAGGCCGTGGCCGACGCCCTGGCGCGGCTGGACGACGGCGGGCTGCTGGTTATCAGCCGCTGGCTTCAGTCGCCGCCCAGCGAAGAGCTGCGTGCCTGGGCGCTGGTCCTCGCCGCCCTGGAAGAGTCGGGCGTGGAGGACGTGTCGCAGCGATTGGTCGCCCTGCGTTCCTGGTCCACTATCCTGATCCTCGCCAGGAGCGGGGCATTTACAGCGGATGAGCTGGCGGCGGTGCGCGAGTTTTGCGCGCAGCGCCAGTTCGACCTCGTCTACCTGCCCGACATGGCGCCGAAAGAGGCCAATCGCTACAACGTCCTGTCGGGGACACCCTACGCCATCGCCTTTCGCGAGCTGTTGGACGCGCCCGACCGGCGGGCCTTTTACGCCGGCCGCGAGTATGACGTCCGCCCGCCGCGGGATGACCGGCCGTTCTTCTTTCACTTTTTTACCTGGGGCCAGGTGCCGGCCATCCTGCAAGAGCTGGGGCACACCTGGAAGCCTTTCGGGGGCGGCGGCTACCTGGTGTTGCTGGCCCTGCTGGCCGTGGCGATCCTGTCGGCGGGAGGTCTCGTCCTGGTGCCAGCCGTCCTGGGCGTTGGCCGGCGCCGGAGAGGGAAGGGCCGCGTGCTTGTCTACTTCGGGCTGCTGGGCCTGGGCTTTCTCGCAGTCGAGATCCCGCTCTTGCAACGGTTCATCCTGTTCCTCGGGCACCCGACTACGGCCTTTGCCGCGGTAGTGGCCAGCCTGCTGCTCTTTTCGGGGATCGGCAGCTTGCTGGCGCGGCGTGTGCCGCTTCGCGGCGTGCTGGCGGCCCTGCTGGTCATCGTGCTGCTGACCGCGGCAGCCGTGGGGCCGCTCTTTGATGCCCTGTTGGGGGCGCCCCTGGTGCTTCGCCTGCTGGCAACGGTCCTGAGCCTGGCGCCCCTGGGCCTGTTGCTGGGGATGCCATTCCCCCTGGGCCTGGCGTGGCTGGAGCGCGACGCACCCGATCTGGTGCCGTGGGCGTGGGCGGTGAACGGCAGTGCTTCGGTAGTGTCCTCGGTCGCGGTGGCCCTGGGCGCTCTGTCGGCGGGGTTCACGGCCGTCCTGGCGGCGGCCGTCGTCGCCTACGCCCTGGCCGGGCTTGCGGCGGCTAGTGCTCCCCGGTGAGGGGCACGAACATCACGCCCCCCATCTCGGTGGTCCTGACCTGGTCGCCCTGCTTCTCCACCAGCCACAGGCTCTGGTAGCCGCCGGGCGGGCCGACGGGCAGCACCATCCGGCCGCCATCGGCCAGTTGCTGCACCAGGGGCGGCGGGATGTGGTCCGGGGCGCAGGTGACGAGGATGGCCTCAAAGGGAGCCCGCTCCTCCCAGCCATAGTAGCCGTCACCGTGGCGCACGGTGATGGTCTCGTAGCCCATCTCGGCCAGGCGCTCGGTCGCTTGCGTCGCCAGGGCCTCGACGATCTCGATGGTGTACACCTCCATGCCCATCTGCCCCAGGATCGCCGCCTGGTATCCCGAGCCGGTGCCCACCTCCAGCACTCGGGCGCCGGGCTTTAGCGCCAACAGCTCAGTCATCCAGGCCACAATGTAGGGCTGCGAGATGGTCTGGCCGTGGCCGATGGGCAGCGGGTGGTCGCCGTAGGCCACCGCCAGCATATCGGCGGGTACGAACAGGTGCCGCGGCACCGCTTCCATGGCCGCCAAAACGGCCGTGTCGCTCACCCCGCGCCGCTTGATCTGCGACTCGACCATCTGCCGGCGCTCTTGGCCGCGGGAATCGGGCGACAGGTCGACGGCTGAATGCAGGTCTGAGGGGCCGGAGGTGGCCGGTGGTGCGGTGGCGGCGGGCGTGGGCGCCTGCCAGGGCCGATCCAGCAGGAGCCAGCCCAGCCCGATGGCCAGAACGACGATCAGGGCTATGCCCAGCCTGTAACCCCCTCGTGCCATGATCATGACTCCCCACTCACGATTATACCGCCTTCCGGCCCGGTGTCAAGCACTTGAGAGGGTGGACGCAAGCCGAGAGCCTGGCTCTTCGCCCGCGCGGGGCCGCCGCCAGACCCGCCTACCACCGCCAGCGCCTCGCCGCCCGGGAGGCCGGGACTTTTCTGCTGGCATGAGGAGCCCCTGGCCGCGTAAGCGGGTTCGTTGGCTCCAATTCATACGACAAAAGTCATGGTAATTTCCGCTCGCAGGTGGTATGCTCCTGGCAAAGGCCGGGAGCCCCTCCGCCGAGAGGGCCCTCATCCGAGAACAACAGGAGGATAATCATGAGCGAGACGATTTACGTTCCTGACTGGCAGGCGCAGGCGGACTATCGCAACGGTGCCGTGACCTCACAGACGATTGTGGAGAACGGGGGCTTTAAGGCGCTGCTGGCCTGGCTGGACGCCGGGGCCAGCATCCCGGTCCATCCCGAGGGGCTGGGTGTGTACTACTTCCTGGAGGGCAGCGGCTGGATCACCGTCGACGGCGAGCGGTTCCCGGTCAAGCCGGGTTCCATCGTCATCGCCCCGGCGGGCGCCAGCCGAGGCGTGGAGGCCGAGACACGCCTCGCGTTCCTGGCCACGCGCCTGGCCGGCCAGTAGCGGCAAAGAGAGGTGAGCCATGTTGAACCCCCACCTGGTCATGGTCGTTTTTTACCTTTCGCTGGCAGCGGCCGCCACCCTGGGCGCGGGACTGATCAGCGCCGGGCTTTTGCCAGCGTTTGCCGGCCTGCGCTGGCTGCGCGTCCACTTTATCACCCTCGGCATCCTGACGCAAGTGCTCTTCGCGGCCCTGCCCTGGCTGACCGCCAGGCAAGTAGGCCAGCCCCGCCCCAGGATTCGCTGGGACGTGTGGCTGATCTATAACGCGGGGCTCATCGCCCTGCTGGTCGGCATTCCACTGGTCAGCACGGCCATGATGATCGCTGGCGGCACGCTGGTGTTCGTGGCCGTATTGGTCCTCATCTGGCAGGTACAAGGGCTGGCCCGGGCGGGAAGTGCGAGATGTGCCATCAGCAGCCGCTTCTACGGCGCCGGTCTGTTGTACTTGCTGCTGGGCGTCTTTCTCGGGACCGGGTTGTGGCTCGACTGGGCGAGTTGGCTTCACCTGCCGGCACCCAAGGAGGTCCACGTCCATAGCAATCTGTGGGGCTTTGGCTCCCTGGTACTGGGCGGGCTGCTTCTCGACCTCAGGACTCGCCTGGCGCCGGCCAGCAGCGCGGTGCGAGCAAAGTGGCCGGCTGTCGCATTTGTGCTGATGGTAATCGGGGCCTTGGGGCTAGTTCTCGGTCCCTGGCTGGAGATCCGCATCCTGGACGCCGGGGGCGTGGCGATTCACACTGTGGGCACGCTGGTCCTGCTCGTGGGCATGGCGCGTGGGCTGCGCGCTGCCGACCGGCTGCGAACGCCGGGGTCGCTCCAGCTTCTCACCCCGTATGCCTGGCAGATGGTGGCTGTGCTTATGGCTCCGGTGGTCGTCTTTGCGGCAGGAACGGCCGCAGCGGGGGCCATTGCGGGCGAAGGATCTCTGATCCTTACCTATGGCTGGCTGCTGGGGTTTGCCTTTGCCTTGCTGCCCTACCTGCTCGAGGCCCGACTTTCCCCAGGCCGCGAGCCGGAGTTGGGTGGCACCTGGATCAGCTTGGGCGCCGGGCATTTGGGCACGGTGCTGTACACGGCCAGCCTGTTCCTGGTGGACTATCGCGGACTCTTGCAGACGGTGGCTTTCATGCTCTGGACGCTGGCGCTGTTGCCCATCCTGGCGCGGTCGTGGCGCGCCCTGGGCGCCGCCACGTCCCGCCTGGAGGCGCTGGATCGCCAACCCGCCACCTCTGCTCCGGCCCGTGAGGGCGGTGGTGTTAAGGAGTGTTAAAACAGTGCTAATCCGACCATCAAGATCATGGGCGACGTCTTCAGCTCGACGACGACGGGTTCAGGAGGAAGGTAATACAAAAAGGTTCCTCTGGCAACGACCTACTCTCCCAGGGACCTGCGTCCCAAGTACCATCGGCGCTGGAGGGCTTGACTGCCTGGTTCGGGATGGAGCAGGGTATATCCCCTCCGCTAGAGTCACCAAAAGGAACCTTTATGTACTTTTTTCTTCTCGGGTT
>DAOUHB010000205.1:0-9564 GCA_034428935.1 Anaerolineae bacterium
GGGAGGTGGCGAGGCGGGCCGCTACGACCTCCCCGTCGGCCGCGAAACGGTCACCTGGTACATCATGCTCGTCGACGCTTCCGGCAATCAGATCAGCTCCCAGGTGCAGATCCAGTTCAACGCCAACGTCGCGGGCATCTATCGGGTCGATTGGGTGCGCACCTATTAGCGCAGAGGCTACCCCAGCCTCCCCCACACGCTCCGCGCCCCCACGCGCTCCGCGCCCCCACGCGCTCTGCACCCCCACGCGCTCTGCGCGGATAACAATCCGCGCCCTTGTGGCACTGAACGCTCCGTTGGTTTCTAAATCCGTTGTTGTCTTGTGTGAAGAACAGAACAACGGATTTTGAATAGAACGGATGGAGAGAGCCGCGCTGGAGAAGGGAAGAGCAGTGCAGTCTGAACGCTCCGTTGGTTTCTAAATCCGTTGTTGTCTTGTGGGAAGAATAGAACAACGGATTTTGAATAGAACGGATGGAGAGAGCGGCGCTGGAGAAGGGAAGAGCAGTGCAGTCTGAACGCTCCGTTGGTTTCTAAATCCGTTGTTGTCTTGTGTGAAGAATAGAACAACGGATTTTGAATAGAACGGATGGAGAGAGCGGCGCTGGAGAAGGGAAGAGCAGTGCAGTCTGAACGCTCCGTTGGTTTCTAAATCCGTTGTTGTCTTGTTTGAAGAACAGAACAACGGATTTTGAATAGAACGGATGGAGAGAGCCGCGCTGGAGAAGGGAAGAGCAGTGCAGTCTGAACGCTCCGTTGGTTTCTAAATCCGTTGTTGTCTTGTGTGAAGAACAGAACAACGGATTTTGAATAGAACGGATGGAGAGAGCGGCGCTGGAGAAGGGAAGAGCAATACACCAAACACGGGCCACAGCGAGAACGCTGTGGCCCGTCGGATTGGCGCAGGGTTGTCCCGCTCCAGGCTCGTTACTCCGGGGCGTAGGGACAGCGGCCCAGCCCTCGCTCTTCCCGAATGTAGGAGCAGAGCATGACGTACGGCGCCTTGAGGAGGAGCTGGTCGACGGTGCTGGGCTCGATAACCGACCACCAGAACTGCTCGTCGTCGGCCGTCCACTGCACGTCGGGCATGTAGATGAGGCTCATCACGCCGATCCAGGGCTGCCAGTTGGCCTTGGCATACTTGTAGGCGCGCACCATATAGTCGCCCTGCATGAACTGATCGTCCACGCGGTGCCAGTAGTACGGGCTGTTCGTCCGCTCGTCGCGCGTCCAGCCGAACTCGAGAACCACGACCTTCTTGTTCGCGTCGCCGTTGTTGACCATGATCTGGCGCAGGTCCTCGACGTGGCGGAAGCAGTAGATGCGACAGGCCGGGCCCGGGCAATTGACGTCGCCAACGTTATAGTAGTTGGGATCGTTGGCCACCGCACCCGGGTCCATCTCGGGCGGCGCCTTGTAGCCGGCCCCATGGGCGCCCAACATATCAAAGTATGGCTTTGCCCCCGCGTCGTACATCGACTGGATAAAGCGGGTGTCGGGCACAGCCCGCTGGCTCAGCTCCGTGGTGGGCGCCATCCCGGCGGTGACAACCATGGCGTTGGGATCGGCGGCCTTGATGACCTGGTAGGCCTTTTTCAGCATCTGGGTGTATTCGCCGGCGTTGGGCGCCTTGTTGCCCCACTCCCGGGCCAGGTTGGGCTCGTTCCAGATCTGATAGGCGTGAATCCGTCCCTTGTAGCGGGTGGCCATGGTCGAGAGGAAGGTGGTGAAATGGTCGATGTTGCCCGGCGGCGCGCCTGCCCACTCGGGCCCGTGATCCACGCGCACGATGAGCTTCAGGCCAAACTCTTCCACCTGGCCCACGATGCGATCGGCGGTCGACCAGTCGTACTGGCCCTTGCCGCGACCTTCGATGTCGCGCCAGGCGAACCACTGCTTGACCCAGGTAAAGCCTGCGTCGCGCACCAGGCTCAGGTCGCGGTGCGCAACCTCCGTCCGCCACCAGAGAAAGGCCTGAATGCCATAATCGGGCGAGGCCATCGTAACCGGCCCCGAGGGCGGCCGTGCCGTGGGCGGCGCCGACGTCGCCGTCGGCTGTGCTGTGGTCTCCTCCGAGGTGGGCGCCTGGGCCGGCGGCGTCTCGGCCGTGGGGACCTCCAGGGTGGGAGTCACCGTTTCCGGCGTCTCGACCACCACCGGGCTGGGCTCCACGGTGTCGGTGGGCGGCAGGGGCGTGTCGCTCGGCGCCACGGCAACGGACGTAAACGTCGGCCGCGCCGTCGGCAAGGACGTCGGCGTAGGCTCGGCGCGATCCATCAAGCGCAGGATGGCGGCGCCAGCGACAAACAGCAGGGCCAGAACGATGGCTCCGCCGAGCACGGCGACGAGGGCCATCATGCCCCGTCCAGGGCCGTTTCCTCTTGACTCTCTATGGGAATCCGTGTCACTTCTCTGTGTCATTCGCTTCACCTGTACATAGTTGTAGGAACCCGGTCCTCAACGGCGACCGGGTTCCTGTTTGACACACACATCGGGCTCGCGGCCCGAGATCCTTTCGGCCTGTCCGGTTACTTGGGCATGGCCTTGAGGGCGTTATAGGTAGCAGTCGCGCTCCAGTCGCCGTGCACGATGGCCCACTGGGCCTTTTCCGTGCCGGGAGCCACCACGTCAAAGTTCAGGTTCCAGAGAAAGGCCACCCCGACAAAACCCCACGACTTCATCAGCTTGTAGGCCTCTACCGTCCACTTGGCCTGCTCGTCCCGCGTATTGTCGGCGGCATAGCCGTAGCTGGCATCGCCGATCCAGTTCGTGGCCCAGCCAAACTCCGTGGGCCAGATCTTCTTGGAGCCATCGCCATATTTCTTCATGACCGCATAGTACTGGTTCAGCGTGGCGTTAAAGCTCCAGGAACGGTGGAGTGTGTTGCACGGGCCGCGGAAAGAGGAGCCCTGCTGGGTGATAAAGTCGCAGGCCGCTTGACCGCCCTTGATCGACGGCGCCACGTTGTAACCACTGGGGTGGGCGCCGATGGCGTCGCTGTAGCTCTTGAGGCCATTCTGGTACATGCCCTCCAGGTACTTGACGTCGTCCATGGCCTTGGGCGGCGGAGCACCGGTGGGCGTCAGGGCGCCGCTGATCACGATCATGCCGGGGCAGGCGGCCTTGATCTTGTTGTAGGAGGGCTTGAGGAGGTTCATGTAGGCCGCAGGGTCAATCTTCATGTTGCCCCACTCGTAGTGCAGGTTCTGCTCGTTCCAGACCTCGATGGCCTTGACACTGGAGCCGCAGTAGCGCCCGGCCATGGCCCCCAGAAAGTCGGCCAGGTCCCCATAGTTGTTGGGTGGCCCGCCGACGCCCAGGTCCTGCCCGCCGCGTGCCCAGGCCGGCGCATTCACCACGCTCCACATCACCTTGACGCCGGCTCCATCGGCCGCGGCGACAATTTCGTCCAGCGCTCCCCACTCGTAAGCGCCCTTGGCAGTCTCAAAGTGCTTCCACTCTACCTGCTGCTTGACCCAGCCAAAGCCGATGTCCTTGATCTTGCTCATAACCATGCCGGCCTGGCCGTTGTGCACCATGTGCGCTTGCAGGCCATAACCAAAGCCGGGATTCCGCGCCGAGCTGCTGGCGGCCGGAGGAGAGGACGAGGAGGAAGAGGACGAGCTCGAAGAGCTGCTCGCCGCAGGCTTGGGCGCCGGCCGGGGCGTGGCCGTCGGCTCGGGCGTAGCGGTCGGCGTGGGCACCGGCGTGTCGGTGGGCTGCGGTGTAGGGCTCGGGGTGGGGGTTGGGGTAGGCGTCGGTTCCTCTACCAACAAGGCCACGCGACTGCTGCCCGCGACCGTCTGCCCATCGTTGGCGACGATGGCGGCGCCGATCTCGTACTCGCCCGGCTGGTCGGGCGCCGACCAGGTATAGTCCTTCTGCTCCAGGCCAGCGGTTTGCTCCTGCAAGTAGCCGGCCTGCCCTTCCACGCTCCACACGACGGCGAATTTGCTGTCGACGGGCGATACGGCCGCCTGGGCCGACGACTGGTACTCGCGCACCAGGTCCCAGATGCGGGGGTCGTTGCCCTCATCCCACATTGCCCTGACGGCGACGCCGCCCAGGCTAAAGCGCGACAGAAGCTCGAGCTTGCGGCTCAGGCTGCTGGCATCTTCCAGGTAGACTGTGCACTGCTGGCCGCTGGCATGATCCACGTAGGTGAACCAGTAGCGCCCCGTGGCCGGGTCGAGCTGCACGCCGGCCGAGTCCAGCCCGACGGTGACCTCCTCGCCCGGGACGAGCATCTCGTCCCCTTGCTTGAGGGCGACCTTGCTCAGCTCGGCCAGGGCGTCGCGGTAGGTGCGCTCCATGAGGACACCGCCCGAGTTCTCGACGCTCCGTGCCGTGAACACCGGCTGGAGCTTGTAGCGCTCCACCTGGCTCGCGGCCCACCACAGCAGGGCCTCCATCTGCCCGCCGAGGGCATAGGCGGCAGGGTCCTGCATGGCCGGGAACTTGAACCCATCCACGATGCTGCCCAGCGCCTTCCAATCGTAGGCGCCCGTTTCCCACCGATCTTCGGCGATCTGCACCGGCGCTTCGACGTGGATCGTGAGGCGCTTGCCGTTGGCGCGAAGCCCTTCGGCCAGTTGCCGCACAAAGGCGGTATAGTCGGCACGGAGATCGGGGTTAATGCCCCTGTAGTCGAGGTCGATGCCGGCATACATCTCGCGCACGACGAGATCGACGATGGCCTGTGTGTGGGCTACCTGGTTCTCGGGGAGGACGAGCATGTTGTCCACCAGGTCGCTCCGCACCACGCCGTCGTCGGTCCAGTTGCGCAACGTGGGCAGGACCCGGTACGACTCCTGTCCCTCGGGCGCCGGCAGGCTCGGCAGTTGGCCTGTGATATCGTTCTCCGGGCCGAGGTAGTAGCCCAGGGGATTCAGCTCGGTCAGGGCCTGGCCGCCAAGATCGGGCAAAGACACGTATTCGGGCAGCTCGGCACTGACCTGGGGAGGATGGCCAGTGCTCTGAAACGCGGCCAGGGTCTGGGGCACATAGTCCAACCGCGCCTCGAGAAGGTCATCCTCGCTGATGATCGTGCTCGGGACAAACCGCCATTCTTCTCCGGTCCACTCGTAGAGAGACAGCGTCTCGTACGGCTCGGCCTCGTTGGGGATAGGCACCGAGATCAGGACCTCGGAGGGCATGTCGCCCTTGATCCCCAGTTGATAGATGGGGCTCTTGATGTACAGATGCGAGGGAACGATCTGCGCCGCCTCTTTTAGCTCCTTGCCCGCGTAGCCATCGACAAAGCTGGCTCTGGGCACCGACTCTTCCTTGAGCTTGACGTCGTCCGTCATGCCCTCCGGCAGCAGGCTGACCTGCATGCCATCCGCATCCGAGACGGAACCACCCTCGTCACGATCGATGGGCACGTAGCCCGCCTCAAAGATCCGCTCCTGGGCGGAAACCGGCGGCAAAAGCAGGGCGACGATCATTAACACGGCGATGAGGACGTTCAGTACCACGCCCCCTGTCCTGCCTTCCAGCAGGCCATCGAGCACTCCGGCCAGTGGATTCTGCTTCTCTCCCATGAGATGCGCTCCTTTCTGTCCCACAGCTCCAAGTTTTCAGAATGTCGCAACGAGCAATGAAAATACCCCGCGGCCGGGCCTGCCTCTGGCCGGTCCAACCCGGGGCCGTTTGTCAGATTATTTCGACAAGGTTCACAGAAATTATCATTGCTCTTTACGGGTGAGCATGGGGCGCATTGTAGCATAAGGACCATATTTTGGCAAATTGCGCCCTTTGTGCAGTGTTTGAGCCCCGCGCCCCGGTCAAGACCCGAGCGACGTGCAAGCTGCGGTGTGCAACACAGGCGCTGTCGTGATATACTGCGGCCGGGAGGTAGACGGGAGGATGGGTAGCGAGGTATGACATCCATTCAGGTGCGAGCGGCAGGTCCCGGGGACGCCCGGGCCATCTCCGAGCTGCTCTTCGAATTCAACGGCGAGGCACTGGAGCCCGAGGATCTGGAACGGCGCATGGCCGAGGTCGGCGAGCTGGAAACCGCCCTCCTGGGCCTGTGGCAGGGCCGGGCAGCGGGCATCCTCGTGCTGCGCGTGGTGCCGACCCTGTCCGGGGCGGCAGACTGGGCCGAGATCACCGAGCTGTACGTACACCCCGCTGCGCGGCGCAAGGGCCTCGGCAGCCTCCTGGTCCGGGAGGCCGTGGAGCGCGCGCGGGCCCGCGGCTGCGCCGAGGTGCACCTCCTCGTGGACCCGGAAAATGCAGGGGCCATCGCCTTTTACGATTCGGCCGGCTTTGTACGCGATTCCTACGACATGATGCTGGCCCTGTAGGATGTGGCAGTCTCTCGACTGCCGCTGGGGCCGCCGAGCGCCAGCTCGGCAAGTTGCCTGTAGACAGAAACGCCGGGCCGGCGCTCGGCGGTCCGGGCAACAGGACCGACTCTGCATCAACCTTCGCGACGAGAATGCGTCAAATTGCCCGGCGTGGCGACTGCTGGTATAATACGCTGGTTTGCCGGGCATGGAAGCCCGGTTATTCCTGAGGAGTGCGGCAAAAACAATGGTTTCCCTAAAGCAAGACTGGCATGCGATGAGCGCTGCGGACGTGGCGGCCGCCCTCGAAACGGACCTCGAGACGGGCCTGTCCGAGGATCAGGTCCGCCAGCGGCGGGCCGAGTTCGGCCGCAACGAGCTCCAGGAAGCGCCACGAAGGGGCTTCTGGCGGAGGCTGCTGGATCAGTTCAACCAGTTTCTCGTTCTGATCCTCCTCGCTGCCGCCATCGTTTCGGCCCTGGTGGGCTGGCGCGAATTCAGCCGCACGGGCAGCACCACCGAGTTTGTCGATGCCGGGGCCATCATGGCCATCGTCATCCTCAACGCCGTCCTGGGTGTGGTCCAGGAGGGACGGGCAGAAGAGGCACTGGCGGCCCTCAAGAAGATGTCGGCCCCCAATGCCCGTGTGCTGCGCGGCGGTCACCTGATCACCGTGACATCGCCCGAGCTGATGCCCGGCGACGTGGTGATCCTGGAGACGGGCAACTTTGTGCCCGCCGACGTGCGCCTCGTGGAAAGTGTCAACCTGCGGATCGAGGAGGCGTCGCTGACGGGCGAATCGGTGCCCGTGGGCAAGGATGCCGGCGAGGTGCTGTCCCTCCAGGCCGGCCTGGGCGATCGCGACAACATGGCCTTCATGAGCACGCTGCTCACCTACGGCCGCGGTACCGGGGTAGTCGTCGCCACGGGGATGGGCACCGAGATCGGCAAGATTGCCGAGATGCTGCAAACCTACGAAGAGGAGCAGACGCCCCTCCAGGTCAAGCTGGACCAGTTGGGCAAGACCCTGGGCATCGCCACCCTGGTCATCTGCGCCCTGGTGGGCATCATCGGCGTCGTGCGGGATACGCAACTGGGCGTCCTCTTTGCCCAGGGCGCGGGCTCCTACTTTGGCATGGAAGAGACCGTGCCCACCCTCGTCGAGATGTTCATGGTGGCGGTCAGCCTGGCCATTGCCGCCGTGCCCGAGGGATTGCCGGCAGTGGTCACCATCTCTTTGGCCCTGGGCATGCAGGAGATGATCCGGCGCCACGCCCTCATCCGCAAGCTGCCCGCCGTGGAGACGCTGGGCTCGGCCACGGCCATCTGCTCCGACAAGACAGGCACCCTGACACAGAACGAGATGACCGCCGTCCAGATGTACGTGGACCGCACTCTGCTGACCATCAGCGGCGAGGGCTACAAGCCCGAGGGCGAGTTCCTGGAAGAATCCGACCAGGTGGGACTGGAGGGTTACCCCGGCATGCGCCTGCTGCTGCGCGCCGGGCTGCTGTGCAACGACGCCCGCCTGGAGCGGATCGAAGAGAACGGCACGGGGCAATGGCGCATCGCCGGCGATCCGACGGAAGGCTCCTTTGTCGTGGCCGCCGCCAAGGCAGGCTACTGGAAGGACGCCCTGTCGAAAGAGTACCCGCGCCTGGCCGAGATTCCTTTTGACTCCGAGCGCAAGCGCATGACGACCTTCCATCCCGACCCGCGCTACGGCGACTACGTGGCCTACATGAAGGGCGCGCCCGACATTGTCCTGGGTCTGTGCAACACCGTGCTGGAGGATGGCACCATCCGCCCCCTGACCGATGAGCGGCGGCGCAACATCCTGGACGAGAACGAATCGCTGGCGGCCAACGCCCTCCGCGTGCTGGGCGTCACCTTTCGACCCCTGGAAGAGGTGCCCGAGAACCCCGAGTCAGAAGAGTGGGAGAAGGACTTTACCTTTATCGGCCTCCTGGGCATGATCGATCCTGCCCGCCCCGAGGTCAAGCCCGCCATCGACATGGCGCGCCGGGCCGGCATCAACACGGTGATGATCACCGGCGACTACCCGAACACGGCCATGGCCATCGCCAAAGAGATCGGCCTGTTCCAGGAAGGGGATGGCTGCTTGACGGGCGCCGAGCTGGACCAGATGGAAGAAGACGAGTTCGAGCGGGTCGTCCAGGACGTCGCCGTCTATGCCCGCGTCTCGCCGCAGCACAAGGTCAAGATCGTCGAAGGACTAAAGTCGTGGGGCCACGTCGTGGCCATGACAGGCGACGGTGTCAACGATGCCCCGGCGCTCAAACGGGCCAGCATTGGCGTGGCCATGGGCATCACCGGCACCGACGTCACCAAGGAAACAGCCGACATGGTCCTCACCGACGACAACTATGCCAGCATCGTCTCGGCCATCGAGCAAGGGCGGATCATCTACTCCAACATCCGCAAGTTTGTCTATTACCTGATCTCGTGCAACATGGCCGAGATCACCATCCTTCTGGTGGCCATGATCGCCGGGTGGCCCCTGCCCCTGGTGGCCATCCAGCTCCTGGTGCTGAACCTGCTCACCGACGGCGCCCCGGCCCTCGCCCTGGGCATGGAAAAGGGCGATCCCGACATCATGCAGCAGCGGCCGCGGCCCGTGACCGAGCCCATCATCAACCGCGAGATGATCGTGGGCATCGTCGTGCAAACCGTGGCCATCAGCGCGGCGGTGCTCACCGCCTTCCGCCTGGGCATGCCGGGGGGTGAAACCCACGCCCGCACCATGGCCTTTGCCACCCTGTCCATCTCGGAGCTTCTGCGGGCCTACACCTCTCGCTCCGAGCGCTACTCGGTGTTTGCCATCGGCCTGTTCTCCAACAAGTGGATGCAGTGGGCGGTGCTGGCCTCCTTTGCCATTCTGATGGCCATCATCTACGTGCCGTTCCTGGATCCCATCTTCGAGACGACCTTCCTGACGCTCACGGACTGGCTCGAGATGCTGCCCCTCATCCTGCTGCCCTCCGTGGCGGCCGAAGTGAACAAGTGGGTGTTGCGCCGGATGAGCGAAAAGGATCAGGTGGCGCGGGCCGCCTAGCAGGTTGTCGGAGAGGCGCTTGCGCTTGTCGGTTCGTAGTGGGCGATTCATCGCCCAAGAACCGCGCTGAAGCGCGCACTACGAACGGCTTTCCGACAGGCTGCTGGCAGGGTGTCGGAGAGGCGCTTGCTGGCAGGTTCGTAGTGGGCGATTCATCGCCCAAGAACCGCGCTGAAGCGCGCACTACGAACGGCT
>DAOUHB010000206.1:0-3731 GCA_034428935.1 Anaerolineae bacterium
TGGCCATGCTCCTGGGCGCCGTCATCCTGCGGTGGTACCCGCTGCGCGGCGCCTACCTGGAGAGCATCAAGGAAGAACTATTGGCGCTGCACGCAGTGAAGCACGCCAGGCTGCCGGCGCAGCCTGGCAAATAGCTCCTGGGCGATCGATCCTTTCTGGGCAAAACCCGCCAACAAGCCAAGGAGGGCCAGGAGCGGCCTTGCTCCTGGCCCTCCATTCTTGCAGCGGGCAGTCCTACTGCTCCAGCAGCGTAAACTTCCAATAGGCACCGATCACGGTCGAGGCGCCGTCCCTGGCCGGCAGGGTAAAGGTCGCCGGCCGGACAGCCGGCACTGACTGCTGCGGGCCGCTGCCCGAACCTCCCCCTTCACACTGGATATTGAACCGGGGCATGAAGGGCGTCCACACGCTGAAATCGAGAGGGTCCATCCCCGTCGCCTTGACGGTAAACTCGGTCGCCCAGGTAGAGTCTCCCGAGCATTCACCTGCATTCAGGACGAACCGAAACGTCTTGCTGCCGCTCCCCCCCAGCCCGTCGGCGGTTGTCTCCAGGGGAATGGTTAGTGTGTTGCCCTCCACCTCAAGGTTCCAGTAGCCACCATCGCCCACGTCGATTTTTCCCACCGTCTCGATCTGGAGCGTGAGGTTGACGTGGCGGGCCACTGTCCAGGCGATGACGTCCGACTTGGGTGTGAGGTACTGGGCGATGCTGCCGGGCACGTTGCCAAAGGCCGACTGGTACGTGGCCAGGGCCTCCACAACCCCCTTGTCCTCCACCTGGGGCCCCTGGTTGGGACGGCTCTCGTCCTTGGGCTTGAAGACGAGGGCGGCCACGCCATCATCTCCTGTCTTCTTGGACGATGGCTCGTACGACAGGGTGCCGTGGCGCTCCAGCTCCCCCTCAAACCAGACGATACCGATACCCGGAATGCCACCCTTGGCCGGGATCTGGTAGCCGGCCAGCGCTCCGCAGCTCACCAGGAAATCCCCATAATCGTCCAACATCTCGACCTTGATCTCGAATCGCATCTCGTCGCCGGGGGCCTCGTGGCCATAGTGGGTTGACTGCGCCCCGCTGACCGCCTTGACGTCGACGCTGTAGGCCAGCACCCCTCCGTGGATCGCGTCCATGGTCAGCAGCGCGATGGTGGCCCACGGCAATTTGCCCAGCAGCCACTTGGCCCACGGTGAGATGCTGCTCACCCCGACCATGTCGTCGCAAGGGCCCTGCCGCAAGCCGGCATGGCTGCCTGCGGTCCGAGACGGGAGTTTGGCCAGCTTGGCTCCGGGTGTGCCGGCAAGCCCGGCCAGTTCTCTGGCCACCGGAACCAGGGTGTCGGCCTCGACGAGAAACGCCTGGAGCGCGTCCAGTTGCAGCTCCTCCAGTGTCACGTCCTGGAGCAGGTCATAGGGCGCCGTGTGGAGCAGGCCCAGCTCCCGGACCAGGCGATAGGGCAACGTGGTGGGACCGTCGGGCGCGGCCGCCGAATCCTGGGCAGCAGCCAGCAATCCCTGCCGCAGCGTTTCCGGTTCCAGGGGACTGCCGTCCGTCTCAAGGACGCCGAACCGGGCCAGGCGGTCGGACAGGTAGGTCGCGTCGCGCATGGTGCCGCGTTCCAATGCAGCAGCCAGGGCGCGCAGCTCGAAATCGTAAAGATAAAAGTCGTCCGGGCCCTGCTCGGCACCCCGCAGGATTGCCTTCCCTGTAGGCTCATACACGCCGACATTGAGGGCGTGCATGACCTGGAGCAGAGCCTCATATCGAGATTCGGGGTCGGGCGCTGCATAGAGACTCGTTGCCAGCTCCTGGGCATCCAGGATGAGTGGCAAGTCGGTCGGCTCCGGCGGAGCGGTCGGCGATGCGGTGGCCTCCGGCGTGGCACCGGCGACGGCCGTCACTGACGATAACGGTTCGGGCGCTGCGGTCGGCGCGGATGGGGGGGCCGAGGTGGCAGAGGCAAGCACAGGATCGGTGGCAGCAGCGGCTGACGGCGAGGGGCCCGCTCCAGCGGTACTGGCTGCGGTGGCCTGCAGGTTGCCGGGGCTGCCGCAGGCGACGAGCAAAAGGGCAAGCCACAAAAGCATAGCTCTCTGGCCGAGAAAAACGACACGACGGAACGCCAAACGATTCTTCACGTCTCCTCCGGGCGTGGGTTGATGTTGGGGCCGGCCCATTCCGGCCGAACCCCCCTTTCGCAGATCGGTGGACGACGTAAGCGCACCATCGCGATTGGCCAAGGCCATTATACACTGATTCGTAGGAGCAGCAAACCGGGAGAGTAGGAAGTGAGCGCGCCACCATTGCGCCCATACCCGGTCCGTACCCCGTGCGGACGCCCGGCGTTACAGGTAACGCTTGAGCACCTGGAAATCCTCGGCCATGACCTCCAGCCGGCCGTCAGCGTAAAAGGCCGAAGCCGGGTGGTAGAGGGGCACCACTGACACCGGCCCGTAGGGAGCCTCGAGATCGACGGGTTTGCCGTGCAGGTCGGTGATCCGGGGGCGCACCTGCGAGCCAAAGTGGGTCAGGACAAAGGCCAGCGCAAAACGCCCCAGCGTGGCGATGACGCGCGGCTGCACGATCTCGATCTGGCGCACAAGGAAAGGCCCGTAGAGCTTGATCTCCGGCGCGAGCGGATCGCGGTTGTGGGGCGGCCGGTCCTTGACCACGTTGGTGATGTACACCTCGCCGCGCTCCAGCCCGATGGACGCCAGGAGATCGTCCAGGATCCTGCCCGCCGCGCCGACAAAGGGCCGGCCCTTCCTGGCTTCTTCTGCGCCGGGCGCCTCGCCGATGAACATGACGCGCGCGTCGGGGTCGCCGTCGCCCACGACAGGCAGATAGCCCTGCTCGCGGCGGTAGGCATAGAGGGGCGAATCGACCAGGTCCCGAACATCCGCGGCCAGCTCGTCCAACAGGGCAGCCTTGTCAGTGCCCATTGATTGCCTCTTTTCCAGTTCGCGCCTTCCTGAGACAGCGGCGGCTAGCCCACGATAGCGCTCGCCCCGGCCTGCCCCTCCAGGTTTTCCACGGTCCAGCGGGCCTGCGAGGCCAGCTCGTCAGGCAGGCGGGCGGCAACCAGCACCCCGCCGGCCTTGATGCCCTCCACGGTCTCCCGGGCCACGTCTTCCGGCACGCCCAGGTCGAGGAGGGCCTCGTAGAGCCCTTGCCCCTCGCTTGCCGGCGAGGCCGCAGCATTGACCGCCAGGGTTGCCAGCTCACCGCCGGCGTACACCCGCCCCACGTCGTCCAGGACCACCGCCTGCTCCCCGGCCAGGAGCCCATCCAGGCCCCGGAGCGGCTGCCTTTGCCCGGAGTGGGGCGCATCCTGCTCGTCGCTGACCCGCACCGCGGCCGTGCTCCAATCGACGTCCACGGCGTCCTTGACCGTATCCTCGGTCGCAATTGCATTCATGCCTTCCGGATCGGCATCCAGGCCCAGCAGCGCGTCCACTGCCGTGCGCGCCTCGCCATAGTTACGGAAAAGCCAGAACAGAGTTTTCAACCCATCACCTCCTGAGATTGCCTTGCATAGTACTCGCGGCATTCCGCCTCGCGGCCGCGGACCACGCGCTTGCCGGCCAGCGGCCCGCCCGTCTCGGTGACGACCGTCACCTGATCCTCCTGGCCGTCGCGCCGGAAGTAGATGACGACCCAGTCCCGGGTCTTGCCCAGCTCGTGGGCCCGGGCCGTGTTCGAATACATGATCGAGAATTGCCAGCCTCCGGCG
>DAOUHB010000207.1:0-127009 GCA_034428935.1 Anaerolineae bacterium
GGCTTGGTGGGGGCCGGCGTATTGGTGGGCTTGGGCGGGGGCTGCGTGTTGGCCGGCTTGGGCGTGTTGGTGGGCGGCGCGGTCGTCGCCGTATCCGTTGGCTCCGGCACCGGTGTCTCGGTCGCCGTCGGCTCGGGGGCCGGCGTGTCGGTGGGCACCGGGGTCTCGGTGGCCGTCGGCTCCGCGGTTGGCGTGTCGGTGGGCGGCGAGGTCGGGGTCGGCGCCGGGGTGTCGGTCGGGCGCGGCGTCGGGCTGGGAAGGAAGGCCACGAGTTGGGGGTTGGACACGCCCATGTCCTGGGCCAGCACCGCCAGGGCCTGGATGTCCGCCTCGGCCCTCCCATTGCCGGCGCAGCGGTCGATAAGGTCAGACAGCCACTGGTTGGTGTTGGGCACTTCCAACTCGGCCAGGCGATTCTGGGCCTTGGCCAGATCGCCGTCCTTGCCATAGGCCGCGGCTACGAGGACTCCGTACTCGTCCTTGTGCTCGGGTGCCAGGTCGCAGATCTTGGTGTCGACGTAGGTCACGGGCAGGACCACCCAGCCCAACAGCAAGCCCAGGCCCACGCCAGCCGCGAGCCCGGCGATGACCAGGATGGCCATGATGAGCCCCGTGCGGTTTCTCGGCGATTGCTGCATCTCTCCCATCTGCTCCTTTACAGAAACTCAGCCGCGTTTCAATGCGGCTGGACGTTGTATGGGGAGTTGTCGCACAGGCGCCCTCTCCCCAGGGCGCAGTGTAGAGCTGAACAGAAGGATGCCGGAGGTGGGATTCGAACCCACACGCCCAAAGGGCAACGCATTTTGAGTGCGCCGCGTCTGCCTGCTCCGCCACTCCGGCTTCATGCGCGTCGGTACGCCCACAGGGTTTTGCCGACCAGGGCAGTATACACCAGAAGGGTTGGGCTGTCAAATTCGCCGCCAGAAAAAAGGTGCATGGCGTCCGCCCTCGCCCGGCCCCAGGGGGCAGCCGGCCCCTCGAGTTATGGTTTTTTTGCCGGGCCCCGCCTTTTACGGTATAATCAGCCCCACGCCCGCCCGAGCACGGCGGGGAGGAGGGAGAACGACGACAATGGCGTGGAACGGGTTCCGCGACGCGGCAGAGGGCGGCTGCCGGCCCTAGAATTGTTGCATGATGGACGAGCTGGCACTGATCGCCTCGGCCCAGAAGGGCGATCTGCGCGCCTTTAACCAATTGGTCTTGCTCTACCAGAGCATGGCCTATAACGTAGCCTATCGCATCCTGACCGATCCCGACGCGGCTGCCGACGCGACCCAGGACGCGTTTTTCTCGGCCTACAAGGCCATGAAAAAGTTCCGCGGCGGCTCGTTCAAGGCGTGGCTGCTGCGCATTGTCACCAACGCCTGCTACGACCAACTGCGCGTCAAGAAGCGGCGCCCCACCAGCTCCCTGGACGGTCTGCCCGTGGAGTCCGAACACAGCCAATTCTTGCGCGACGAGTCCGAGTCTCCCGACGAATTCCTGGAGCGCCAGGAGCTCGGCCACTTTCTCCAGCACGGCATCTCGGCCCTGCCCATCGAGCAGCGGGCCGTACTGGTCCTCTCCGACGTGCAAGGGTTGAGTTATCAGGAGGTGGCCGAGATCATGGATCTGTCCCTGGGCACGGTCAAATCCCGCCTGAGCCGTGGCCGGGCGCGCCTGCGCGATTTCCTGCTGGAGCGCGGGGAACTTTTGCCTGCCAGGTACCGTCTAAAGGATGACGAAGAGACGGAACATACTGAACCAGCGGGGGGCCGCGAGTGATGAGCGGAAGACAACCGGGAAGCAAAGATACCGGTCACGAATACGTAAAAGAGAGGCTGTCGGCGTACCTCGACGGGCAGCTCCTGGGCCAGGAGCTGCGGACCGTTGAGGAGCACCTGGCTGCCTGCTCCTCGTGCCGCTGGGATCTGGATACACTGCGCCAGACCGTCCTTCTCACGCGCAATATGCCCACCATGCCTGTGCCCCGCTCGTTCACCCTGCCCGTCCCGGCCACGGCTCCTGCCCGCGCGGCCAGGCCCCGCTGGCGGCTGGTGCCCGCCTTCCAGCTCGCCACGGCCATGGTCGCCCTGCTGCTCTTTTTCGCCGTCGCCGGTGACCTGGCACTGACCGGCCTGCAGCCGGCCTCCATGCCCGCCCCCGGCCTGATGCAGGAGGAAGCGGCGGACACGCTGGTTGAGACGGTCCAGGTTGAGGTGCAAGTGACGAACGTCGCCGAGGCCGGGGAGGGCCAGGCGGAGGAGTTGGCCCTCCAGTCTGCTCCCGCCGAGCCGGCGCCGGAGCGTGCAGCGGAAAAGGCGGCCGAGGACTCGACCTTGTCTCCGCCCGTGGCCCGCGGTTTGCCCACCGAAGCGCCCATGGCGGCTGCCGCCGCGCCGGAGGTGACCGAAAACCCGAACCTGGCGGCGACGCAGACGGCAGCACCGGCGGGCATGGGTGGGGCGGCGCCCGACCTCGAGGGCACGCCGCTTCCTCCCGGCGTAGGCGAGGGTGAGGGCGAGCAACCGTACGTTGGAGCCTACTCGGTCCCGGAGACGGTGAGCGACACGCTGCCGCACACCCCGGAGCCCGGCGAGGTCCCGGTCACACCGGAGCCTACCCAGCCGGCTGCCGAAGCCGAGGCCGAGGTTACGATGGAGATGGAGGCGATGGCGCTGGCGGAGCCGAGCGCGACGCCCGCGCCCCGGCCGACGAGGCCGCCGGAGCCCCTGGCCACGCCAGCCCCACCCGTGGCGCCGGGTGGAGAGGAGGCCCTCACAGGCCCCACCGCCCAGGTCCAGGTGGAAGAGCCGGTGGCGGCCGAGCCCCTGGCCGCCGCGCCCGCAGCCGGCGACGTCGACGAGCGGACCGGGGAGGAAGCACGCGAGAGCATGGCCCTGCAGGCCCATGCTACCAACTGGCTGCGCCTCATCGAGTATGGCCTGGCTGCCCTCCTCGTCCTCCTGGTGGGCATCACCGCGGCGCTCATGGTGTGGCGGCGGCGGGCCGAGTAGGGCTTCTGACAGAACTGGCGAGAGCCGGCCTCAAGGGGCCGGCTCTTTTTGATAATCCCCGTGCTCGGCTGGGGCCTGGCAATATCCGCCGCCACGGCCGGGATGGATGAGACCTAGGCCATCACCTTGGTCGCCTCAGCCAGGTCCATGCGGTTCACCCGGCGCATGGCCGGCAACTGTGAGAGCAGCGCTGTGCCCAGGATGAGCAGGGTGACGATGCCAAAGCTCTGCGGGGCGATGTAGAACGGCAGGTAGAAATCGGCAGACGCGCTGAACAACTGGAAGAGATAATACGTGCCTGCCACTCCCAGGCCCAACCCCGGCACCAACGCCAGCACGCCGGCCAGCAGGGTCTCCATGGTGATCATGGCCTGCAGGCGACCCCGGCCCTGGCCCAGGGCACGCATGGTGGCAAGCTCTCGCTGGCGCTCCAGCACGCTGACGGTCATCGTGTTAAAGATGACGGCGGCGGCGATCACCAGCGCAAAGAGAAGGAACATTCCCATCATCACGTAGTACAGCCCCATGAGCGACTGCCAGCCCACGGCAATCTCTTCCTTGAGGTCCACACTGGCCGCGCCAGGCAGGCGATAAAGCATCTTGAGCACATCCTTCTGATGTGCCTCGTCTACCTGGAGCCACAGACCATTCAAGAGCTGCTGGTTGCCGGCGAATTCCTCTTGCAGCCAATCGAGGCTGACGTACACGCCAGGGCTCATCACCTCAGCATTGCTGGCGTCCACAGTGACCTGCTGGCTGCCCAGGGGTGTCTGCAGGGTGACCTGGTCGCCCGTTTGGAGGCCCCACTTCGTGGCAGCACTGGGAGAGAGCAGGGCGTAGCCCGGCACCAACACCGCCGATGGCGATTTGCCCCGGGGAAGCTGGAAACCGTGCAGCACGCTGTCGGGATAGAGGGCCACGAGGAAGGCGTTGTGGCTTTCGTCCCCGGTTTCGATCGACACCGGGGATGTGATCACCGGTTCGACCGCTTCCACCCCCGGCCAGGTCTCGATCTGCTCCATGAGCGCATAAGGCTTGGGCTGAGAAAAGAGGGCCTGGAGGTCCCAGCGGTCCGTTTGCTCGAACTGGACCTTCATCATGTGGCCCATGGCGTCGAACATGGCCCAACAAGTCAGGAGGACGATGAAGGCAAAGACAAAGCCCAGTACCGTGGTTACCGTGCGCCGCCGATTGCGAAAGAGATTGCGCAACGCGATTTTCGTGCCGGTCCTCAGGTGAAAGACGAGGCCCAGCAGCCGTTCCAGCCAGGGAACCGAGCCCTTGACCAGGGCCACCGACGGATCGAAGCGCATCGCCTGGGCCGGTGTGATGCGCGCCGAAGCCCAGGCCGGCAGCCAGGCGGCCAGGAGGGCGACGGCCAGGTTGATGCCAATGGCCTCGACGGCTGCCTCCAGGTGAAACTCGGCGGTGACAAAGGGAAGGCCGAATTCGGCAGCGTACGCCCGAACAAAGGCCTGCCCAACCGGGTAGCTCAAAGCGAAACCAAGGATCGAGCCGATGGCGGCGATGAGGCCGGCGTAGAGGAGATAGTAGCGCATCACCGCCCAGCGGCTGTAACCCAGAGCCTTGACCACGCCAATGTGGGGCCGTTGGCTTTGCACCAGGCGGCTGAAAAGCACGTAGATGGACATGGCTGCGACGACCAGGAACATGGAGGGCACCATGCTCATCATCTCTCGCCCCCCCTCCAGATCGAGCCGCAACAGACTGTAGGAGGGGTTGTCGGCCCGCTTGACCACTGTGCGGACAGGCGTGGCGCCAAGTGCCTCTTTGACCTGGGCGATCGCCCGGTCTAGATCGTCCGGCGATTGGTTTCGGAGGCGGAGGTTCAGTTCGTTGATGGTCCCCTCGGCTCCAAATAGGCTCTGCACGGCGGGCTGGGGCATGAACAGGACGGCAAAGCCACTGGGCGAGGGCAACACGTTCTCCGCAGAGGCCACTGCCATCAAGTACTCGGGGCTGACACCCACCCCCACCACTTGGACGTCCAGGCGCTCGCCGTCGACGATGGGGTGCAGTACGGTGCCGGGCCCGTAGCCGTAATACTCGGCCAGATGGTGGTCCATGACGGCCACCAGGCCGTCCCCCTCTTGCAGATAACGCCCCTGCTTCAGGTAAATCTGGTTTACCGGTGCCTGGGCGCCAGTGGGCATCCCCACCAGCCGTGCGCGGGCCTGGTTATCCTCGCTGATGTCCAGGCCAACGTCCATCACCAACCGCCCGGTCACCGCCTCAACCGCGTCCAGGGCAGCCACGTCCTGCACCAGGCTTTCCGGCGCAGTCCCCTCCAGGACGACCACGAAATCCTGAAAGCGCAACCGGTCCAGTGTGTGGTCGAGGGAGGCTTCCACGTCGTCTATCATGCCCATCATACCACCATAGCTGAGCACCCCCAAGAGGATAACGACGACCAGGGCCGTGAATTGCCATTTCTGCTGGCCGATGTCTCGCCACAGCTTGAGATTGATCTTTTTCATGACCTTACCACTCGATCTGTCCGGCGTCGAGGGGTTGTTCGTGAACCTCGACGTGGGCAACCTGGCCGTCGCGCAGGTGCACCACCCGATCGCCCATCTGGCCTATGGCTGTGTTGTGGGTCACAAGGATCACCGTCCGCCCTTCCTGCTGGTTCAGATCCTGCATCACGCGCAGCACCTTCTGGCCCATGCGAAAGTCGAGATTTCCCGTCGGCTCGTCGGCCAGGAGGATGAGCGGGTCCTTGGCCAGGGCGCGGGCAATGGCCACTCGCTGCTGCTCGCCTCCTGACAGTTGGCTGGGAAAGTGGTCGGCTCGCTCGCCCAGCCCCACCTTTTCCAGGAGGGCAAGTGCCCGCGGGCGGATCGTACGGCTGTTCCTCTCCACCAATTCGAGGGCAAACTCGACGTTTTCGCTGGCTGTTAGGGTGGGCAAGAGGTTAAAGAACTGGAAGATAAAGCCGATCTGGTCGCGGCGGTAGGCAGTCAACGTCTTGTCGTCGTAGGCGGCGACGTCGGTCCCGGCTACGATCAGTTCCCCGCTCGTAGGCGAGTCCAAGCCGCCGATGAGATTCAGCGTCGTTGTCTTGCCCGACCCCGAAGGACCTACGATGACCACAAACTCACCCTCTCGCACCGACAGGTCCAGCCCGCAAAGGGCATGGACCCGTACTTGGCCCATCTGGTAGGTTTTCGTCACGTCTCGCATTTCAACCTGGGCTTCCCTTGCCATTACGATACCTCCTGATCTGGACCTCGATACCTTCGAAAGATGGCCTGATTCCGGGAGAGACGGGTCCACTGGATCGCCTGCCGTGGGCACTGGTGGTAGCAACGCATGCAGAGGATACAGGCATCCGTGAAGCGAACCTCCTCGCCTACAATCTCGATACCGCCCACCGGACAGTGCTCTGCGCACCGGCCGCAGTGGGTGCAGGCCTCGCCGGCAAAAAGGCGACGGCTCATCCAGCGCTCTGTCGACTCGGCGGCCGGGCGCTGCGCCAACCCGATGAGCCAGCAACATCGGACCTCGTCTCCCAGTTCGGTCAAGCGCCCGGCCAATTGCTCAACGACCCAGGCCGTGTTTCCCGTGCCACTGAAGTAACAGATATTGATCATCATCGGAGCCTCCCCTGGCCAGTGGTCTGCAAGAGAGCGACCGTTTTGATCCTAGCGCCCAACAACATCGCCCTGGGTCCCGGCCTGCAGCCCTTCCAGCAGCGTGTCGACAAAGGCCTGGCTGACCCGAACCAGGTCCAGGTCAGGCATGAGCATGACATAGGCCGCCAGGCCATCGTAGGTAGCCATCATGGCCCATACCAGTGACTCGGCGTCCACCGGCTTGAATTCGCCGTTTGAAACCCCCTCCTTGACAAGCTCGACCACCAGGTCCTTGTACTTGGCCAGCATACTGGTCCACAGTTGCCCGGCCTCTTCACGGTGGGAACTCGATGCCCAAAACTCGAGAAAGAGGGTGAACAGACCTCCGGCCTCTACCGCGAATTCCGCCAGAACCCGGCCCAGCGCACGCAGCTTGCCGGCGGACGTTGGCCATTCCTCCAGGGCGCTGATCGTCCCCTGGCCAAAGTCGTCGAAAAATGCGCCGAGGGCCTGGACGAGCAGTTGTTCCTTCCCCTCAAAGTACAAATAGATGGTCCCCTGGCTGACCCCCGCCCGGGCGGCCACGTCGGAGACCTTGGCCGCGTTGAACCCTTTTTCGGCAAAGACCGCCAGGGCGGCCTCTATGATCTGGCGGCGACGCTCTCCGCGCAACTGCTCACGTTTGCTCACAGTCTCGGCCATGGTTTCTCCTATCGACCAGCATTTCTGACTGACTGGTCAGTCAGTCACTATTGTAGCACGGACTGTCGCCTTACGCAACATTGCCCGGTTACGGGGTGAGGCCAGGAAGCGGGGCCAGCTCGGAGAGCGCCGACAAGCTGGAAGATCGACGGCGACCGTTACCAGGTGATCAAGAGCAGGGTGGAGCTTGTTTTACGGCCCCGCCGGCCGCACCCGCTCGCGCACCCTCTTGAAGGGCAACAGGCGAAAGAGGAGGTCCATGTCGGGCTGGCGAAAGCCGCCCACCAGGACCAGCACGACCAGGTAGACGGCGCCGCCCAGGGGGATGAGGAGCGGCCAGAATAGGTCGCGGGCCAGCCACATGGCCACGGCCATGGCCGCCGAGGCGACGGCCGGCTGCCATACCAGGGAAACCCACGGCAGCGGGCCCAGGTGCTTGCGCACCGAGTAATAGAAGGGTACGAGGAGCGCAAATTCGGAGAGGATGGTAACCACCGCGGCGCCTTTGTAGCTCCAGATGGGGATGGCCACCAGGTTGGCGACGACGTTAAAGCTGACGCCGATGAGAAATGCCTTGGTCAGGAACCGCTGCTGGTCGATGGCGATGAGGACGTACTGCGTCACGCTGTTGACAAAGCTCAAGGGCAGGAATCCGATAAGAAGCTGCAGGGCGATCATCGAGTCGGGCAGGTACTGGCCGCCGCCCAGGACGAGGATCAGCCCGCGGGCGATGAACGGCGTGCCGGCGGCTACGGGCAGGGCGATGATGAGCAGCAGCCGCAGCGACAGCACATAGGCCCGCATCAACGAGTCGCGGGCCGAAGTGGCGTAGCGGCTCATCAACGGAAAGATGGCCTGGGTAAAGTACTGGGGGATGATGAGCAGGCCGTCCACGTACTTGTAGGCGGCGCCGTAATAGCCTACGACGGTGTCACCCTTCATGGGCTTCAGGAACAGGACGTCGATGCGGAAAAACACGCTGGCCAGCAGATGGTTGATCATCAGCGGGAACGAGGTGCCCATCATCCAACGGCCGGTGCCCGGTTCCCAGGTGGGCCGCGGCCGGAAACAGTGCCTGGCGAGGAGCAGGCCCAGCACCACGGCGCTGACGACGTTGGCCACCACCGAGACCCCCGCCAGGCCAACGAAACCCCAGCCCAGGAGGAGGACCAGCACACCCAGGCTCACCCGGGTGAGGGCTGTAACCGTGGCGATGGCCGCGGGATATTCCATCTTCTCGTAGGCGTAAAACAGGGCGGTGAAACCGTCGGCCAGCATGGAGAACACCATGCCCAGGGCAAAAAGGGCGATGGCCGCCACGATGTCGGGCGTCATCTGGCCAAAGAAGGCATAGACCAGGATCACGCCGGCCATGAGGGGCAACGAGCCCGCCCAGAGCAGCCCGCGCAGCACCGTCGTCGTGCCCAGCAGCCGGTTGGCCTGTTCCCGGTCCTTGGACACCTCACGGGTGAGCAAAGTGCCGAGGCCAAAACGCACCAGGATATCAAAGTAGCCGATAAAGATCACGGCAAACTGGTAGCGGCCAGCCATCTCGGGCGCCAGGATGCGCAGCATGAGCATGGCAAAGGCAAAGTCGATGACCTTGTTCAGGAGCTGAAGGCCCATGGGGATGAGGCTGTTCTTGGCCACACGCTTGACGGTGGAATCCTGGTCGCTCTCGCGATAGAAACGCCCCCACAGCCAAAAGGCGAGCAGGAGCAGGCCGACGACCGCGGCCATAAACGTGCCGTACAGACCCAGCTTGAAGCTCATGGGCGTGTACTTGTAGCGGACGCGGTGGGAACCGGCTTCCAGGCGGACGGCCCGAAAGTTGCCGTCGGCCCGCAGGATCTCTAGCTCGGTCTCGCCCTCCGGCTCGTAGCCGGGCTCGGGAGCGGCCGCCGACGGGTCGGCCGGCACGTCGGAGCGGTATGCCTTCCAGCCGGGAAAGTAGCTGTCGGTCAGGACCAGCCAGCCGGGGCCCGGCATCTGCACGTCGATAAAGACACCGTTGGGCGCGTAGGTGACAATCTCGGCGGGCTGGAGGGCCCAGTCACCGTCCTGGGGCTCGAGCTGGCCCCCGGCGCCGGCATCCAGGAGGACCACCTGCCGCGGATCCAGGCTCGCCAGGCGGGCCGCGAGGTCCTCCTCGGCCACGGCCTCGGCCCGGGGCAGGGCAAAGGCGCGGGGCAGCACGTCGCCGTTCTCGTAGACGCGTATCTCGCCCTCGTAGACCAGGCGATAGTCGGGGTTCGGGATCTCGCCCTCCGTCGCCACGTAGCGCACGCCCAACAGGTCGAGGAGGGGCGAGCTGAGATTTTCCAGCCCGTAGATGGGCGCCACCCGGTTGTAGAGGAGCTCCCCCTGCTCTTCGATGGCCCGCATGTACGCCACGTACTGGGCCGGGATGATGGAATCGTAGCCGCGCACGTCGTACAGCCCGTGGAGCCAGGGAATGTTGGCGTTGAGCGTCTTGGTGGCACCCTCGGCCTGGTAGGTCGTCACCCGCCACGGCCCGCCCTCGTCGGTGCGCTCTTGCAAGAAGGCCACGGACGGCGGCGTGAACTCGAGCCAGGCCGGCTCGGCGGCCGGGTTAAAGCCCCAGCCAAAGGCCAGGAGGTCGGCGGCGATGACCGCCAGGGCCAGGGGCTTCCACAGGGGGATGCGCCAACCGGCCGCGCTCGATCCAAACCGCGGGAGCGCGACCGTCACCCGGCGGCGGGCCAGGAGCAGGACCAGGCCGCTGCCCGCCAGGGCCAGCCCCAGGGCCAGCAGGTTGCGCCACTGGTAGGAGAGGAGCATCTGCCCGCTGCCAAACGCCTCACGGGCCGATTCCACGGCCGCCAGGAAGCGGTCGGCCAGGGGGACAAAGGGGCCGGGCGCCACGAACACGACGGCCAGCACGGCCAGGAGGGCCAGCCCGCCCCCCAGAAATCCCCAGGCCAGGAGCGAGCGGAGCCGGGCGATGCCTCCCCGCGCCGTGCCGGCTCCCCAATTCTGTAGCTCCCGGGCGCCATAGCCCGCCAGGACGGCCACGCTCAAGGTATAGGCAAAGACCCAGCGAAAGGGCGAATGGAGCTGCTTGACGCCGGGCAGCCCGTAGTACAGCACGGCATAGAGGGGCGTGCCAAAGACCAGCAGGAGCGAGACGGCGGCCAGGACGGCCATGATCCAGGCGGGCCGGCGGTCGACGCCAGGCCCCCCGGACTCCTCGGCAGGCGCGGCCTCTCGCAGGCTCGATCCGGCCCGGGCGCCGTTCCGCCGCAGCCCGCCGAGCATGGGCACCAGGGCCACGAGGGCCAGGGCGAGGGGCAGGATGCCCACGTAGCTGCCCGCCTCGACGTAATTCTTGATCCCCCAGAAGATGCGCTCGGCGGGGACCCACTGCCGCGAGACCAGGTCCCAGTAACCGTGATGCGCCGGGTTCCCGAAAAAGTCGGGCAGGAAGAAGGTGACGATCTGCCGCGTGGGATAGGCCCAGCCGACGACGTCGGCGTAGGTCACCGAGCCCTCGCGAAAGTTCCGTGTGACGAGCTCCAGAAGAGGGATGAGCTGCACCGAGCCGAGGGCCAGCCCCAGGACGCCCATGCAGGCGAACCAGAAGGCCAGGCGCAGCGCCGGCCGCCAGGAGCCGACGCGGCGGACCAGGAAGAGCAGCCGCACCACGCCATAGGCTGCCGTCACCAGGACCGTATGGACCAGGATCTCGGCGTGGCCCGCCAGGATGTGGAGGCCCAGGGCAAGGCCTCCAAGGAGGACATAGACGATGGGCACAAAGGGACCCGAGCCCTTTTCCTCCTGCCGGCGCACGGTCCACTCCACCACGGCCAGGAGGAGGGGCAGCCAGGCGGCGGCGGCAATGATCATGGAAAAGACGACGCTGACCAGGAAAAAGGCGGCAAGCTGGTAGGTGATGCCGGCCACGAGGGCCGGGAACCGGCCCAGGCGCAACGCCCGCACCAGCAAGTACATGTTGATCCCGGCCAGCCACAATTGCAGCACCGTAAAGAGGCCGTAGGCCCGCTCCACGGGCAGGACGTAAAACAGGGCGCTGAAGGGATAGAGGGCCGAGTGCTGGCCGGCCGCCAGGAATGGCACGCCGGCAAAGAGGTGCGGGTTCCAGAGGGGCACGTCGCCGGAGCGCAGCGAGCCGACGATGAACCGCTTCCAGGCCAGGTTCTCCAGCACCAGGTCGCTCAGGAGCTCGTTATGGGCCGGCTGCGGCACCCCCTGCTCGGAGGCAAAGGCGGCGTAGGGCTGCCACTGGTAGAGGTTATCGGCCGGAACGAGCGTCCTTGAGCCGGCGGACACCGGCCAGAAGAGGATGAGGGGCAGGAGCAAAAGGGCAAAAATCGCCCCCAATTCGACGAGCAATCGTCGCAGTCGCAAGAGCCAACCCTCAGACCCGAGCTTCGGGCTCGACCCGGCGCAGGGCGGAGCGATGCCGGTAGCGGATCTGCCAGGTGCGCAGGGCCGCTTCCAGCTTGATGGGCATGTTCATCTTGGAGCGGCCGATGCGCCTGTCCTCGAAATAGATGGGCAACTCCAGGACCTGGTAGCCCAGTTTCTCGGTGAGATAGGCCATCTCGATCTGGAAGACATAGCCGTTGGAGCGCACGCGATCCAGGCCGATGCCCTCCAGCGTCGCGCGCTTCCAGCACTTGAAGCCCGCCGTGGCATCCTTGACCTTGATGCCGAGGATGAGCCGGGTGTAGACGCTGTTGGCCCACCAGCTCAGGAGATAGCGCGACCAACCCCAGCGCTCATCCAGGCGCCCCCCCGAGACGTATCGCGAGCCGACGACGACGTCGAAATTGCCGATAGCCTCCAGGAAATCGGGGATGTAGCGCGGCGAGTGGGAAAAGTCGGCGTCCATCTGCACCACGTACTCGGCACCCTGATCCAGGGCATAGCCGAAACCGGTGACGTAGGCCGTGCCCAGGCCCAGCTTGCCGGAACGGTGCATGACGTGGATCTCTCCGGGGTAACGGGCTGCGAGCTCATCCGCTATCTGCCCTGTGCCGTCGGGCGAGTTGTCATCGACAATCAGGATCTCGAGCCCGGGCACACCCAGGGCCAACAGCTCGCCGGCCATGGCCCGCAGATTGTCGGCCTCGTTGTAGGTCGGTATCACGACCATCACTTTTGCATCGGCCATAAACACCTGCTCGCTACGTTGCTCCCGGTCGCCATCGCCGCGCCGCCGGGGCGGAAACTGGCTGATTATACTATGACCGGGGAGAAAGGTCAATCACACCGGCACAAGTTGACGAAACGGCACTTTGGAGTATAATGATGCCGCCGCCGTCGCGGGCGAGCAAAAAATATGAGGAGGCTCCTCCCATGATCGTTATCACGGAAGAGTGCATCGAATGCGGTTCCTGCGCCGAAGTCTGCCCTGAAGGCGCCATCAGCCAGGGCGACGGCCGGTACATCATCGACCAGGACCTGTGCATCGAATGCCAGACCTGCATGGACGAGTGCCCGAACGAAGCCATCGTCGAACAATAAACCAAGAAAAATCCCCGGACGTGGAAACACCATCCGGGGATTGGTTTTTCTTATACAATAGGTCAGCTCTGGGTATTGCCCAGGACCTCGCGCCCGGCGAAAAAGGCCTGGCGGTTTAGCTCCACGTACCTGGGCGGCACCCGCTTCTCGATGACCGCCAGCCAGGTCTCGGCCGGCAGATCGAAAAAGCTGGACAGGACCCCCAGCAGGACGACGTTCGCCGCCCGGGCGTTGCCCAGCTTCTCGGCCAGCTCGGCGCCGGGCACCAGGTGAAACCGGTCCGTGATCCGGTCGTACACGGCTCGCAGCTCTTCCTCGCTGGGATAGTGGGCTCCGCCCGAGGTTACGGTGATGGGCTTGATGGCCTGCCGGTTGACGACGACCACCCCACCCCGCCGCAAATAGCGCGCATAGCGCAGGGCCTCGGCCTCCTCGAAGGCCAGCAGGATATCGGCCTCTCCCTCGCCGATGAGGGGCGAGTGGACCTGCCCGGCATTCCAACGCACGTGGGTGTTGACACTGCCGCCCCGCTGGGCCATGCCGTGCACCTCGGATTTCTTCACGTCCAGCCCGGCGGCCAGGGCGACCTCGGCCAGGACGTCGCTGGCCAGGATGGTGCCCTGGCCACCCACGCCGGCCAGCAGAAAATTGCAGGCTTGCATCACTCTTTCCCTCCCTGGCCCGCTCCGGCCGCCGCCTGTGCCCTTTGGGCCTCCACCTGCTCGCGGAACAGGATGGCGTCGCGAGGGCACACCTGGGCACAGACCTCGCAGCCCGTGCACAGCGAGGCGTCGATGAGGGCCTTGGGCCGTTGGGTCTTTTCGTCCAGCTCGTCGCTCTTGAGGATGGCGGGGCAGCCGATGCGGAAGCACATGGTGCAGCCGTTGCACTTTTCGGCCACCACCTCCAGGGGCAGCCAGCGCTTGCGGGCCGCGGGCAGGAGGGCGCACGCCTCGCGGGCAATGAGGACGCTGGGACCCTCTTCCTGGAGAAAAGCCTTCAACGTCTGGTCCAGGGCCTTGACGTCGTAGGCCGGCACCGTGACCACGCGCTCGATACCCAACGCCCGCACCACGGCCTCCAGGTCCAGGGGCGGCACCTCCTGCCGTTGCAGCGTCCAGCCCGTGCCGGGGTTGTCCTGGTGCCCGGTCATGCCCGTGATGCGGTTGTCCAGGATGATGGTCACCACGTTGCTCTGGTTGTAGGCAACGTTGGCCAGGGCCGGCATGCCGGTGTGGAAAAAGGTCGAATCGCCGATGACGGCCACCATGCGCTCGCCGATGCCCGCCTGGGCGGCGCCGTGGGCCACGCCAATGCCGGCCCCCATGCAGCCGCAGGTGTGGATGGCCGACAGGGGCGGCAGCAGGCCCAGGGTGTAGCAGCCGATGTCGCCGGCCACGGGCACCTTGCGCTTGTTCAGGATGTGAAAGACGGCGCGGTGGGGGCAGCCGGGGCAGAGGACCGGCGGCCGCGGGGGGATGCCGGGCATCTCCAGGTCGGTGGCCTGCTCCAGGGGCAGGGGCACGCTGGCCGAGGCGGGCAGCAGGCCGCCGGCCACGGCGCTCTCGCGGACCACGCGGGCGTCAAACTCGCCGACCATGGGAAAGATGCTCTTGCCCTCGCACTCGATGCCCAAAAGCCTGCACTCTTCTTCCAGGAAGGGATCCAGCTCCTCGATGACCACCAGGCGCTTGACCCGCGCGGCGAACGCGCGCAGCAGGCGCGGGGGTACGGGGTAGGTCATGCCCAGGCGCAGGATGGAGGCCCGGGGAAAGACCTCGCGGGCATACTGGTAGGCGACACCACAGGTCACGATCCCCAGGTCGTCGTCGCCCCATTCGATGCGGTTGAAGGCAAAGGTCTCGGCGAACTCGGCCACGCGCCCGACGCGCTCCTCGATGACCGGGTGCCGCTGCCGGGCGTTGCCGGGGATCATGACGTACTTGGCGGGGTTGCGGGGGAACGCTTCCACGGCCGGCGGATGGTCCGCCCGCTCGCCCAACTCTACCGGCGTGCTGGAGTGGCAGATGCGCGTCGTGAGCCGCAAGAAAACCGGCGTATCGAACTGCTCGCTGATCTCGAAGGCCACCGGCACCAGGTCCTTGGCCTCCTGGCTGTCGGACGGCTCGACGCAGGGGATGCGGGCGAACCTGGCGTAACGGCGATTGTCCTGCTCGTTCTGGGAGGAATGCATGGCCGGGTCGTCGGCGGTGACGATGACCAGCCCGGCCTCCATGCCCGTCATGGAGGCGTAAAAGACCGAATCGGCCGCGACGTTGACGCCCACGTGCTTCATGGTCGCCAACGCCCGCCGCCCGGCATAGGCCGCGCCCACGGCCACGTCCACGGCCACCTTTTCGTTGGGCGACCACTCGGCATAGACGTTGGGGTAGCGGGCAAACTCCTCGAGGATCTCTGTGCTTGGGGTGCCGGGGTAGGCGGCGGCGACGACCACACCCGCTTCCCAGGCGCCGCGGGCCACCGCTTCGTTCCCCGATAGCAAGCGTTTCATCGGCTTGACCTCCCTCATGTGTAACTAGATTATACCATGGATGGGAGAGGATACAACTTGTGCAGGTTTCAATGCGCCGGCGCGCCCGAAAGGGGGGCGCGCCGGCCTGCATGGTATCGTTTTCAGGCCCATCGCGGGCGCGATGGGCAGGGGGGCTGGGTTAGCCTCCGTGTGTCCGTCCTACGAGTTGCGGCTCGAAGACTGGCGCTGCCCGAGGAACAGGCCGCCCGCCAGGGCGCCCAGGCCCGCGACGCCAAGGATCACCGCCGCGAGGGGAAAGCCCGTGCCGCCCGTCTCGGGCAACTGCGAAGGCTGCTGGACTGACGCGCCCACGGGGATGACGCCGCAGGCCACGTTCTCGTCACCCGACTGGACGATGATGATGTGCTCGCCGTCGGCGATGGTGGCCAGGGCGACGTTCTCCGACCCCTGGAAGAGGATCGTGCCGCTGCCCGACGCGCTGCCGTCCGCATCCGCCGTCAGGTTGGGCAGGGCCGCGAAACTGGCGCTTGGCATGTCACAGGTGCCCGAGTGCAAGCTGGCCTGGGCTTCGGCGTTCGGCTCCAGGCCCGAAACGTTCAGGTTCACCTCCGACCCCTCGCCGGCGGCCGTGACGCGGGCCGTGCCGCTGACGCCCGAGTCATTCACGGGGTCGAGCTGGACGTCTACGTACTCCTGGGCCAGGGCCACGCCCCCCAGCGACAGTAGGGCCACGGCCACGACGAGCATTCCAATCCGGGCAAACTTCACACCCATCTTCCCGACATCCATTTGTACCTCCTGCGTTCTCTTGAAGTTTTCGAAGGACGACACGCTGCTGGCATAGAACCCGGCTGCTGCGATGTACTACGGCTCGCGACAATGGGCGGGGTGTTGCGAACGAGCGCGCCGCACCTTGCCAATGGGTTGGTCTGCACAGGCATTGCTGCCGGGCAGCAGGGGCACTCCTCCCTGTGCGGCGCCGCACCGCCTCCCTGGCGTTGGGCAGCGGCCCGCCAGGGTAAAGCTACATCATCTTAGTCACTTCTCGGCCGAGGCGCAAGAGGCAAATGACCAATTTCGGGGAGAGACAAATGACGTAGCCCTCAGGGCCGCGCCGCGGCCCGCACCATTTCGCGCAGGCCCTCCACCAGCCGCTCCGCCTCGGGGCTGAGATAGCCGGCGCGGGCCAGCTCGTCGACCCGGCCCTGGAGCAGGCTCTGACCAAGGGGAGAGCGGCCCAGCTCGCGCAGGTCTTCGGTCAGAGGGTCGACCATGGCGTGGTCGTCGGTGATCTGCCCGTCGCGCATGGTGAGGATGCGCCGCGTGGCCCGCGCGACGCGCCGGTCGTGGGTGACGACGACGACCGTCGTGCCCATGCTCTCGTTCAGCTCGTTCAGAAGGCGCATGATCTCTTCGCCGGCGGCGGTGTCCAGGTTGCCCGTGGGCTCGTCGGCCAGGATCAGACGCGGCCGGTTGGCCAGGGCGCGGGCAATGGCCACCCGTTGCCGCTGCCCGCCCGAGAGCTGCGCGGGCAGGTGGTCCCGGCGGTCCGACAGGCCCACCAGCTCCAGGAGCTCGATGGCGCGCTTGCGCCGCTCGCCGCGGCCCAGTGGCTGGCCCCGCATGGGCACCTCCACGTTTTCCAGCGCGGTGAGGGTGGGCAACAGGTTGTGGAGCTGGAAGACAAAGCCCACCGTTCGCGCCCGAAAGGCGTCCAGGCTCCGCACCGTCGCCAGATCCTGCCCGGCGACGATGACCTGCCCGCTGGTGGGCTGGTCCAGGCCGCCCAGCAGGTGCAGCAGCGTGCTCTTGCCGCTGCCGGAAGGCCCCATGATGGCGACCATCTCGCCGGCGTCCAGGGCCAGGTCCACGCCGTCCAGGGCGCGGACGGCCGCGCCGTCACCGTATACCTTGACCAATCCGTGGGTTTCGACGATCCTATCCGCCTGTTCCATCCTGTCCACCTTATTCGTAGCGCAGCGCTTCCACCGGGCTCATCCTGGTGGCGCGCCACGCCGGGTAGAGGCCACCGGCGATGCCCATCCCCAGGGCAATGGCCAGCACCCGCGCCATGAGCACCGGGCTGTATTGCGGCGCCATCATGCTGCCCACGGCCGGGGCCAGGGTGATCGCCCAGGCAAGGCCCGTGCCCAGCAGCAAACCCAGGAGGCCGCCCGCCAGTCCCAGGGCCAGCGCCTCTTGCAGGATCATGCCCACCACCTGCCGCCTCTGCCAGCCCAGCGCCCGCAGCACACCGATCTCGCGCGTGCGCTCCAGGACGCTCATGAGCATGGTGTTCAACATGCCCAGGCCACCGATGAGCACCGCCAGGAAAGAGATGTTGTCCAGCAGGCCCTGGGAGGCCTGCATGTCGGGCAGGTTCTCGGCGAACTCGGCTGTCAGCGAGACGTCGACCTCGTCCACGGTGGCATTGAGCTCGTCGCGCACTGCCTCGGATTGCTCCGGGTCCCGCAGGCGGATGCCGTACATGGACACCTGGTGCGGGCGGCCCGCCAGGCGCTGGGCATCGCGCAAGCTGACCACGGCCGAGCCCTCTTCCCAGCTCACGCCTGTCTCGTAGATGCCCACCACGCGAAAGGTGCTCTCCAACAGCCGCAGCGTGTCGCCCACGCCGACCTCCAGGGTCTCGGCCGCCTGCCGTCCGAGAATGATCTGCCGGTTGGTCTCCAGGGGACGCCCCTCCACGATGCGAAAGTGCTCGATGCCAAACTCGCGGGGATTGTAGCCCATGAGGAACAGCAGGGGCGTCTTGGGCGTACTGGCGAAGGCAAAGCCGATGCCCGCCACCCCTTCCACGCCGGGCATGGACTCCAGCCTGGCACCCACCCGCTCGTCGATGGTGCTGTAGCCCGTGTCCGACGCGTCGCGCTCCAGGGCCATGAGGTCGACGTTGCTGCCGCGGGCCATGGCCGTCAGATCGTCGGTGAAGCCATCCACCAGGCCGGTGAGGGCCACGATGGCGGCAATTGCCACGGCGATGCCCAGCAGTGTCAGCGCCGTGCGCGTGCGCCGCCGCCAGAGATTGCGCAGGGTGGCGCCGGGCAGGCGCGGCGAAGCACCACCCCCGCCGCCGCCCTCGTAGCGCAGAGCTTCCAGGGGCAGCAGGCGGCTGGCCCACCAGGCCGGGTAGGCGCCGCCGACCAGGCCCAGAACCAGGACGGTGACCAGGGCCTGGACAAAGAGACCAGGTGTGAAACGGGAGCCCATCATCCCCAGAAAGCCCGTGGAGCCGCGCAGGGCGCTCGCGGCGACGACCCCCAGGGCGCTGCCCAATGCGCCGCCCAGCAGCGAGAGCGCCAGCGACTCGCCCAACACGAGGGCCAGAACCTGGCCCCGCCGCCAGCCGACGGCCCGCAGCAGCCCGATCTCGCGGGTGCGCTCAAACACCGACATGAACAGGGCGTTCGTCATGCCCACGCCGCCGATGAGGATGGCCAGGACGGCGATGCCCCAGCCAAAGGCCTCGGTGTAGAGGATCATCTCCTGGCGGTCGGCGAACTCGTTGGTGGCGCTGAGGATCAGGTCGTCAAAGCTGCGCTCCACCCGCTGGCGGAGCCGGACGTCGTCCTCGGGGCTGCGCAGCCGAAGGTAGTACATGGACACGCGCCGCGGCTGGAGCAACAGCGACTGGGCCTCATCCAGGGAGATGACCGCCCCGCCGTCCTCCAGGCCGTCGCCGGTCTCGTAGATGCCCACGATGCGAAAGGTGCCGCCGGTGAGGCGCAGGGTGTCGCCGACGGTCTTGCCCATGCCCTGGGCCGCTGCCCGCCCCAGGAGCAGGGGCTTGCCCCGCACGCGCTGGGCTTCGGCCAGCGACTGGCCCTCCACGATCCGGTAGTGGCCGATGGCGAACCCGGCCGGGTCGTAGCCAAAGACGAAAAAGTAGGCCGAGCCCTCGGCCTGGACGTTGCCCATGAGCATGCCGTCGACGGCGGCGACCTCGGGATAGCTGGCCAGTTCGGCGCCGACCTCCTCTTCCACGCCGCCCATGGTGATGTCCATGGCGCTGGCCTGGGAGAGGATCAGGTCCGCCTCGCTGCCCCCCGCGATGGAGGTATAGCCGGCGCGCATGCCAGATGCCAGGGCGCCCAGGGCAATGATGGCCGCGACGCCCAGGGCGATGCCCGCCAGGGTCAGAAAGGTTCGCCCTTTGCGACGAAACAGGTTCTTCCAGATCATGGCCGTTCCACCAGCCACCCGGTGTCGTGAGCGGCACGGTACCGGGCAGGTCAGTCCACCCAGATATCGACAAAGGCCGTCATGCCCCAGCGCAGGGCCGGGTCCGTCTCCTCGAACTCGACGATGACTTTGTAGGTTGCGGCCGTCTGGCCGGGCGTCGAGACGGGCGCCACGCTCAAGACGCGGCCGGCCAGCACCCGGTTGGGCAGGGCGTCAAAGGTGAGGTCCACCCGCTGGCCGGCCTCCACGCGGGCGACGTCGATCTCGTCCAGGTCGGTGGTCTCTACCCGGAGGGTAGTCAGGTCGCCGAACAGGAGCACCGCCTGGTTGGGCAGCACCAGTTCGCCGGGGCGCACCTGGAGGAGGGCCGCCGTGCCGTCAAAGGGAGCGACGAGGATGGCCTGGCCCAGCAGTGCCTCGGCCGTGGACAGGGCCTCGCGGGCGCCGTCGACGCTCGCCCGGGCGACGTCCACCTCCGCTTCAGATGGGCCAGCCTCCAGCCTTTCCACGGCTGCCTGGGCCTGGGCAACCTGGGCACGGGCGGCGGCCAGTCCGGCCTGCGCCTGGGCCAGGCCGGCCTCGGCCTGCGTCACCAGGCTGGCGGCCTGGTCGGCCTGGGCCTGGGCCAGGGGCACCTGCGCCTGGGCCGACTCCACAGCGGCGCGCAGAGGAGCCAGGTCGGCCGCCCTGGGCCCCGTGGAGAGCCTCTCGTAATCCGCCTCGGCCATCTCCAGGTCGAGGGTCGCCACCTCCAGGGCCAGGGCCTGGGGGGTATCGCTGGCGCCGCCGGCGCGGTCGTAGGCGGTCTGCGCCTGGCGCACGGCGGCACGGGCTTTGTCCAGCGCGGCGCCCGCCGCTGCCAGCTCCTGGGGCGTCGCCCCGGCCTGGGCGCGGCTCAGCTCGGCCTGGGCCACCTTGACGCCCGCCCGGGCAATCGCCACCCCGGCCTGGGCGATGGACACGCCGGCCTCGGCCCGCTCCAGCTCGGCGCCGGCGGCCGTGACCTGGGCCTCGGCCACGCCGGCGTTGGCCTGGGCGACCGCCACCGCCTCCCGGGCGGCGGCCAGGTCTTCGGGCCGGGGAGCCGCCTGCACCCGGGCGAGGCCTGCTTCCGCGGCTGCCAGGGCTGCCCGCGCCTCGGCCACGGCCCTTTCCAATTGCACTGCCTCCAGCGCCGCCAATGGCAGCCCGGTGGCCACCTGTTGCCCTTCTTCCACGTCGACCCGCGCCAGCGTGCCGCCGACGGGGAAGCTGAGGCTTGCCCAGCGCGTGGGCCGCACCTCGCCCGTTGCCGAGACCACGTCTTCTGTCTCTTCGGGCAGTGAGACGGCTGTGGGCTGGACGTCGCGGCCACCGCCGTCGGGCGAGCAGGCAGCCAGGAGCGGCAGCAATGCCAGGAGCAAGGAACAAAGGAGCAGCCGCCGGTTTGCCATGAAATACCTCCTTGTGTGTCGGTCCGTTGCCCCACCCCGCAACCAGGCGCGGTGGGTGCGTTCCGCTCCCCAATTGTAGGGCTGGTGACCGGGCGGGACTTGACGCCTGCGTGCCACCCCCCTGACAAACGAGCGCCAGTTGCCTGACGGTCCCTGTCAGGCCGCTGCCGTGGCGCACTCCCACCCGAACCGCGGGCCTGCCGGGAAGGCGCAAGGCTATTCTAGCACCGCTGCGGACCCTGGTCAAGCCGGGCAGCGACAGGTCCGGGCGCTCCGGCAGCCGGGCACCGGGGCAGAGCCAGGCTTGGGCCCCTCTATTACGGCCTGGCCGCCATTTGCCAGGGAAACCGCCCACGGCTATAATGTGCCCCTGATTCTGAATTGATGACGAGAGAGTTCGAGGAGGCATCGTGAGCGAGGACTATCTTTCGACGACCGAGATTGAGGTCCGCCTGGAGGACGTGCTGGCCTCTCCCCGGGATGGCGGCCGGCTGGAAGCCATCGTCGCCCGCCCGGGCACCGACCTGCGCGAGCTGCGTGTCGCGGCGCGGCTGTCGCCAGAGGGTGGCATGGAAGGCGACCGCTGGCTGGCGGCCGGGGAATCGCCCGAGCAGCAGATATCGCTGATGAACGCCCGGTTGCTGCGCTACCTGGCCGGCAACGACGAGGAGCGCATGGCCCTCGCCGGCGACAATCTGGTGGTGGACATGGACCTGGGCGTCGAAAACATGCCCGCGGGCCAGAGGCTGCGCATTGGCGACGCCGTCCTGGAAATGACCGACGCGCCCCACACAGGCTGCAACAAGTTTGTCGCCCGCTTCGGGCGCGACGCGGCGCGTTTCGTCAACGCGGCCGAGCGGCGGTCGCTGCACCTGCGGGGCCGCTACGCGCGCATCGTACAGGCCGGCACCGTGCGCGTGGGCGATAGCGTGGAAAAGGTACCGGCGGCCTAGATCAAAAGAGCGCCGGGGAGAATAATCTCGCCTCTCCCCGGCGCATACCTGTTTGGTTCTTCTGGCCCCAATCCGCAAGTGCGGCTGGGCCGTGGTGGCAGCGCGCAAGGGTCACGCCCTGCCTCGTTCCTAAGAGCAGATCCGTGTGGATCTCTGGTGCACCGACCCGGTGGGCCTTTCTTCTCGAGTACTCCTACTCGTTCGGTTCCGGCCTGGTCCGTAGGCCAACGGCCGGCTATGCACTCGGAGGAACCCTCCGGGCCGCCGTTACCGCTGCTTCCGTGTAGTCGATGTGCCCTCCTTTCGCTCGCCAGGGCCCTTGCCCGGCGTCCCGGGCAGTGGGGCCGCCCTTGTATTTGTGCAGGGCTTCGGTTTTTCCCTGCGGTGGCGAGCAATCTTATTGTAGCACAAGACGGCGATCCCTGCTGTACGCCAGGGCAACGCCAAGCCTACGCTGGCAGCCACCCCGACAAGAATCCGGTGGCCCCTCCCGTAGGGGCGTGCCGGTTCATCGTTGTACTTTGCCGCCCTGAGTTGACTTTCGCCCCACTTGGCCTTATAATAGAAAGCGCCGTTGAAGAAGCAAAAGTCCCTGACAAGGAGGTACACTCAATGGCAGAGCCAAGTCGTATGCCAAACTATGACGTTCGGAACGACGGGATCGGCCCCTACGCGGTCTTTTACTGTGAATCTTGCAGCAGGGAGTACCGCAGCCGGCCCGACACGACGGCGACCATCGCCAAGGACATTGGCCGCAAGGCCATGGGCGGCCTGTTGCGCAACATCCCCCTGGTGGGCAGCAGCGTGGCCTCCAACGTGGCCGCCGAGGATCCGCGCTACACCCTCAGTCTCACGAACGAACAACTCGACAAGGCCTGGGATCAGGTCAAGCACCAGTTCCGCGAGTGCCCCACCTGCCTGCGCATCGTCTGCCTCTCCGACTGGGATGAACAATCTGGTTATTGCAACGAGGACACGCCGCGCCGCAACGAGATCGCACAGGCCGAGGCCGAGCAGGCCGGGCACGTGCTCAAGGGCTTTGCCAGCGCCCTGGGGCTGGGCGAGGCCTTCAAACAGGTGAGCCAGGCGACGCAGCAGGCGCAGACCGCCACGGCTCGCTGCCCCAAGGACGGCACCGTGGCGCCGGCCGGCACCAAGTTCTGCCCGGAGTGCGGCAGCCCCATGACCCAGCCCGAGCCCGCCGCCGGCACCTGCCCAAGCTGTGGGGCCCAGGTGGGCACGGCCAAGTTCTGCCCGGAATGCGGCGCCAAGATCGAGCGCGCTCCGTCGGGGCTGTGCCCCTCCTGTGGCGCCGACGCCAAGGGCGCCAAGTTCTGCCCGGAGTGCGGCACCAAGTTGAGCTGATGGCTGCCGCGGCAGCTGAAAATCGAAAAAGGCCGCTTCCAGGGCATGATCCGGAAGCGGCTTTCGTTTGTCAGCTACCGGAGCGGCCTGCAGGCAATTGACTTATTCCAAACCTTGTGATACTATCTTGCCATATCCGCCTCTCGGGGCCACCGCCGCGCCCGGAGGGTCCTCCAACCCGGAAGGAGATCCATGACCGTACCAGGTACCCGACAACCAGGCCATTCCAGGCGCCCGGCAGCCAGGCTGCTCCTCATCCTGGCCTTTGTGGCAGGGTTGCTGTCCGCCTGCGGGCTGACTGCCGACAATGTTGCGACGCCCACGCCGGGCGCCGCGCTGCCCTCCGCGACCCAGGGGGTCAACGGCGACGCCGTGGCCGAGGCGACGGCCGCCCCGACCTCCCCGCCCACGGCCAGCCCACAGCCCACGGACAGCCCGGTGCCGACGGCCACGGCGAGGCCGGCGGCGACTTCCAGGCCCTCGCCCGCGGCGGAGGCAGAGCCGGGGGCCGTGGGCATCGGCGATGCCTACTTTCCCGAGATGGGCAACGGCGGTTACGACGCCTTGCACTACGACCTGACCCTGGCCGTCAACCCCGGCGTCCAGCAGATCGAAGGAACCAGTCTCATGCAGGCCCGGGCCATCCATGCTCTGAGCGCCTTTTACCTGGACTTTGAACCGCTCACCATCCACGAGCTGCTGGTGGACGGCCAGCCGGCGGACTATGAGCACGACGGGGACCAACTCCTGGTCACGCCGGCAGAGCCCCTGCCGGCGGGCGCCGAGTTCAACGTGCAGGTGAGCTACCAGGGCCGGCCGGTGCCGAGCAACGATCCGGCAGTGACCGCCGGCTGGTTCTGGACCGCGGGCGCGGCCACCGTCGCGGGCGAGCCCTTTGGCGCCCAGACCTGGTTCCCGGCCAACGATCATCCCCTGGACAAGGCCACCTACCGCCTGCAAGTCACTGTGCCGCAGCCCCTCGTCGTCGCGTCCAACGGCCTCCTCGTCGAGACCATCGAGGAGGACGGGCTGGCGACCTACGTCTGGCAAGCCCGCGACCCGATGGCCAGCTACCTGGTCACGGTCAGTATCGACGAATACGAGATCCACGAGGCCGAGACGGCCGGCGGCCTGCCCCTGGTGAGCTTTTACCCGGCCGACGGGCCGGCGGGCATGCAGGCGGCTGCGGACCAGATGGGGGCCATGATCGACTATTTCGAGGAGCTGTTCGGCCCCTATCCCTTCGAGACCTATGGCGTGGTCGCGGTGCAGGGGCGGCTGCCAGGGTTTGCCGCGTTGGAGACCCAGACACGTTCCCTGTTCTTCAACGTGCCCCTGAACGCGGACATCATGGCCCACGAGCTGGCGCACCAGTGGTTCGGCAACAGCGTGAGCCTGGAGACCTGGCAGGACCTGTGGCTCAAGGAGGGGATGGCTACCTACGCCGAGCTTCTGTGGCTGGAGCGCAGCGAAGGGCGGGCAGCGGTAGACGAGATCGTGGCATCCTACTACGACCAGATGGCCAGGGGCGCGCGGGCCGGCTTCTATTCGCCGCCCGGAAGTCCCTCACCCGACGATCTCTATGGCTTTCCGGTATACCAGGGGGGTGCCGTCGTCCTGCACGCCCTGCGGGCGCGGGTGGGCGACGACGCCTTTTTCCAGACGCTGCGGGCGTACACTGAACGATTTGCCTACGCCAATGCCAGCACGGCCGACCTGGTGACCGTGGCCGAGGAGGTCAGCGGCCAGGAGCTATCGGATTTCCTGGACGCGTGGCTCTATGGCAGCCAGCCGCCCGCGATGCCAGAGCCCCTCGAAGAACAGGTGGCCCGTCTCCTCTCACCGTGACCCCCTGACCCTGCAGGCCCATGATTTTCCAATTCTTTTCTTTTCGAGTACAATGGAGGGCGTGCAGGGCAGCGATTTATGTCCAGGAGGAGCGACGGGGCCGTGAGCGACACCGGAGAAGGGCAGGTTCAGGGCACGGCGCGGGAAGAGGGGGCCGCGGACGTGCTCCCTGGCCACCTGCGCCTCGCCCTGGGGGAGCACCGGGAGTTTCTGCTGATCCTGGGGCTGTTCCTGGCCTTCCGCCTGATGTTCGTCCTCGTCGTGCGGCCCGGGGGCTACCTGGGCGTCATGACCACCTTCCACTACTACCACCTGCTGCAGAGCCTTTCCAACCAGGGCTACCTTCCCCTGGTCGACTTCTGGGTCGAGTACCCGCCCCTGGCACCCTGGCTGCTCCTGGCCGTCTATCGCCTGAGCCTGCTCATCCCGGCCTGGACAGAGCCGGGCACGTGGTACCTGATCCTGCTGGGCGCCACCTTTGCCCTTTTTGAGGCCGGCAACCTGGTCCTGTTCTACGGCATCGGCCGGCGCCTCCACGGCCGTGCCGAGGCGGTGCGCCGGGCCTGGATCTATGGCGCGCTGTTTATCCCCATCATCGTCCTGCTCAACACCTTTGACAACGTGGTCCTCTTTTTCCTCCTCTCGATCGTGCTGCTGACCCTGCACCGCCGGCCCGCCGGCGCGGGCGTCGCGGCCGCGCTGGGGTTCATGACCAAGCTTGTGCCCGCCGTGGGCCTGCCTGCCGCCTGGCTGCACCTGCCGGCCTGGTCGCAGCGCGCCCGGCTCGTGGCCGCCGTCGTCCTGGTGGTCATGCTCATCGCCCTGCCGTTCTTGCTGGCCGGGCCCGAACATTTCCTGCCGGCCTTTACCACCATGATGGACCGGGGCAGTTGGGAGACGATCTGGGCGCTCCTCGACGGCTACTATTCCTTTGGCGTGGCCGGCGGCCCTGACCGCTTCGATCCGGCCGACGCCGGAGCCGCACAGCATCCCTCGGCGCTGCCAACCCTGCCCATCACCGTCGCCTTTGGCCTGCTCTACCTGTGGCTGCTGACCCGCCGCGCGCAGTGGCAGGAGCAGCGGGTGGCCGTCGCCTTTGTCGCCCTGAGCCAGAACCTGCTCCTCCTCTACTCCCGGGGCTACAGCCCGCAATTCCTGGTCATGGTCCTGCCCTTTGTGCTGTTGTTGCTGCCCGCCTGGCGTGGGGTCGTCTACGCCCTGCTCCTGAGCGCCGCCAGCCTGGTGGAGTATCCCATCTATTTCGTCGTTCTGCCCGACGAGCCCTGGCTCCTGGCCGGCGCCGTCCTGTTCCGCACCCTGCTGTTGATCGTGCTCAGCCTGGAGTTTGCCGCCCAGGTCTTTGCCTGGCGCGTGTCCCCGCGGCGCTGGCGCCAGGTGGCGGCAGGCAGCCTGGCCCTGGGCCTCGTCCTGGCGGTGGCCGGGGGCGTGGCCGGCTTTCGCGCCTACTGGCAGGCCCGCTACGAGGCGAATCCGCACCGCGCGGCCATGGAGACGCTCAGCGCCTCGGCGGCGCAGGACGCTACCGTGGTCGTGGACGAGCAAGAGGTCTACGAACAGATCTATCCCTACCTCCATCGCCGCTTCCAGGTCAGGAGCGTGGAGACCCACGACTATTTGCCCGCGTGGCAGCCGCGCCTGGAAGACGCTGCCCGCGAGGCAGGCGAGGTGTGGCTCTATACCCGGGCCGGCTCGCCGCTCCACGAGTGGCTGGCAGCCCACCGCCCGCTGCTGTCCGAGCGCGAGTTCGACGGCTGGGTGCTCTCGGCCTGGGAGGGGGGCGGTTAGCCGGGCATGGGTGCATCTCGTTTGCCGCCCGGCGGGCGGCGGCAGCAGGCAGAGGGGGCAAAGGGGCGCCGTCAACCCACCGTCCCCGATACCGGCGGCGGCGACGCCCCCCTTGTCCTGGGCGTGGCCTGCCTGCTCTTTGCCGTCTATCTGTTCACCTTCAGCGGCAGCTACCATTCCAGCGACGAGATGAGCATGCTGGTCGCCACCGACAGCCTGGCCCGCCGCGGCGCCTGGGACATCGACCTCTTGCGCTGGATGGAAGAGCAGCAGGGCTCCTTCGGGCCCGACGGCCACCTGTACTCGCGCAAGGGCATCGGCACCACGCTGGCCGCCCTGCCCCTCTATTGGCTGTCGCTACGCCTGCAGGAGCTGGGCAACGTCCAGGCGGCCATGCTGACCAACGCCGTGGTCACGGGCCTGACGGGCGCCCTGATCCTGGCCCTCCTGCGGCGCCTGGGCTATGGCCGCGGCGCGGCCCTCCTGGCCGCCCTGGGCTTTGGCCTGGGAACCATGGCCTGGCCCTATGCCCGCTACCTGTTCTCCGAGTCGCTGGCTGGCCTGGGGTTGATGGCCAGCGCCTATTTCCTGGTGCGCTTTCGCGACGCGGCCGCCGGGCAGCCGCGGTCCGGCACGCCGGCCGGCAGCGTGCTCCTGGCGGGCTGCGGCCTGGGGGTCGCGCTCCTGGCCCGGCTGAACAATGCCATCGTCGCACCCTTCCTGGGGTTGCTGCTCCTGGCCTACCTGTGGCGGCAGTACGGCCGGCGGTGGGCGGCCTGGCCGGGGCCCATCGCCCTGTTTGCCCTGCCGGTCCTCGCCGCCCTGGCGGTTGCCGCCTGGTACAACTGGCTCCGCTTTGGCAGCCCCCTCACCACCGGCTATCTGCCCGAGGAACGCTTTGCCACCCCCTTCTTCGAGGGCTTTTACGGGCTGCTCCTCAGCCCGGGCAAGGGTCTTTTCTGGTACAATCCTCTCCTCTTTGCGGCCGTCGCGGCCTGGCCGGCCTTCTACCGGCGCTTCCGGGCCGAGGCCCTGTTGGCCGCGGCCGTGGTGCTGGCCAACGTCGCCTTTTACGCGCCCTGGTACCTGTGGTGGGCGGGGCACGGCTGGGGTCCCCGTTTCCTGGTGGCGGCGCTGCCCTTTGCCGCCCTGCCCCTGGCCGCCGCCTTCGAGGCCGCCACCCGGCGCCCCCTGGCAGAGCGCCGGGCAAGTGGGGCCGTGGCCGCCGGCCTCGTCCTGCTGGCCGTCCTGAGCCTGGCGGTGCAGGTGGCCGGCGTAGCCGTGGATTACAACCTCTACCTGGACGACGTCCACGCCAAGCTGGGGCTCTACCACCCGGCGACGCTCTTTGACCCGGCCCACAGCCCCCTGCTGCGTCAGTGGAGCTATATCCGCGCGGCAAACCTGGATCTGGCCTGGGCGCGGAACGGCTCGGTGAATTGGGGTATGCTTCTCCTGGGCCTGGCGGCCATCGTGGTCTCGGTCCTGGGGCTGGTGGACGCACTGCAGAGGCGGCGATCGGTGTGGACCGGCGCCTGGCTGCCCCTGCTCCTGGCCGTCGTGGCGCTGCGGCTGTTGCTCCAGGCCGGCCCGGAGGGCGACGTGGCGAACATCGCCCGGGCCGTGGCGAGCCTGGAGCGCCCCGGCGAGGCCGTCGCCCTGGCCGAGGCCGGCTGGACCGAGGACTTGCAGAATGCCTACGACGGCCGCCTGCCCTTCTGGGGCCTGCCCGCGGGCGGGCAGGTGCCCGGGGCGCCGGCCGGTGCCTGGGAGATCAGCTCCGCACCCCTGACCCTGGCGCCCGTGCGCTTCTGGGCAGGAGAGGCAGGCGCTGGATTCTACCTGTCCAGGGGCCAGACGGCCATCCCCCGGAAGCCGCCGGTCCCGCCCCTGGATCCCATGCCGCGCCTGGGCAGCCTCGCGCTGCTCTCGGGCGTGGAGGTGGAGGGCAGGGTGGTGTGGCACGGCGGGACGCTGCCGGTCACGGTCTACTGGCAAGCCCTGGAGCCCGCCGATGTCTCTTATACAGTCTTTGTCCAGCTCGTAGACGAGGAGGGCGGCAAGGCAGGGCAGGTGGACCGCCTGCCTTGTGGCGATGCCTGCCCCACCACGACCTGGCAGCCGGGTGACCTGGTGGCCGAGCGCTACGAGCTGGTCGTCCATCCCGGAGCGCCGCCGGGGCGCTATCGCCTCATCGCCGGCATGTACGATCTGGCGACGGGCGAGCGGCTGCCGGTCACGGACGGCGGGGGCGAGGGCAGAGCCGGGGATTACGTTCTTTTGACAACGATAGAAGTGAGGCAATCGAGATGAATTCGAGGCGGGCCATCCTGGCCCTTGTGACTCTGTGTATGTTGGCCGCGCTGGCCGCTTGTGGCGGGCCGACGCCGAGCCCCGTGCCGGACGAACCAACGGCCACCGCGGACCTCGAACCGACGGCTACTGTGGACCTCGAACCGGCGGCCACGCCGGAATCCACGCCGCCGCCGGCCGCGGGCGCGGACACACCGGCACCAACCGGTACCCCGGTCAGCCGCACCTATCTCACCTACGAGAGCGAGGCCAACGGCTTCAGCATCGACTACCCCGACGAGTGGGAGGTCTCCGAGAGGGCGTCGATGCCCGGTACGACGACGTTCATAACCCCGCTGCAGGGCGCAGACGACACCTTTCGCGAAAACGTGACCGTCGTGGTCCAGGGCGCTCCGGCGGACGCCACGACCCTGGACGAGTTTACGGAGATGGCCCTTGCCCAGGGGCGTGAGCTCATCCCCAGGTTCATGGTGATGGAGTCACGATCCGCGACCCTGGCCGGCAACCCGGCACAGCAGGTGGTCTATACCGGGCTCCAGGGCGAGCGCGATCTGCGCTGGCTGCAGCTATGGTCACTGGTCGGCGACCAGGTTTACATCCTGACCTACACGGCCGAAGAAAACGAATTCACCGCCTTCCGGTCCGTGGTGCAGCAGATGATCACGTCCATGGAGGTCCGTTAGTGGCCGCGGGCTGCGAGCCGGGGGACCGTAGCTGCCGGTGCCGCAACGCCTGGAAGAGAGGTTCTTGATGGAGGACCGGGCAAGGCCCATGATGAGAGCAGCTCGCTTGCACGGCATCCGCGACGTCAGGCTGGAGCAACTTCCTCGTCCGGTTCCGGGCCCCGGCCAGGTCCTGCTGCGCGTGGCGTGTGTGGGAATCTGTGGTTCCGACGTGCATTACTACCTGGAAGGTGGGATCGGCAGCCAGGTGATCGCGGATCCCCTCATCCTGGGACACGAGTTCACGGCCCGCGTCGAGGCGCCCGGGCCAGGCGCCGGCAGCCTGCGCTCGGGCCAGCTCGTCGCAGTCGATCCGGCCATCTCGTGCGGGACGTGCGAACAATGCCAAGAAGGGCATCCAAACCTCTGCCCCGACGTGCGCTTCTGCGGCTGCCCGCCGGTTGACGGTGCCCTCGCCGAGTACGTGCTGATGCCCGCCCAGAACCTCTTTCCGCTCCCCAAGGCCATCGGAGCGGCCGAAGGAGCCCTGCTCGAGCCGCTTGGCGTCGCCATCCACGCCGTCGACCTGGCCCACATAAAACCGGGGCAAACGGTCGCCGTGCTGGGGGCAGGTCCCATCGGACTGATGATTGCCGCCGTCGCCAGGGCCGCCGGAGCGGCCGAAGTCTATGTGACCGAGCCCCTTGCAGACCGCCGCCAGTTTGCACTGAGCTACGTTGCCGATTCCGTCTTCGATCCAGGGGATGACGACATGGCGGCCTGGATACTGGACCTGACCAGGGGACGGGGTGTCGACGTCGCCATTGAAGCAGCCGGCGCGGCAGAGACGCCCCAGCAGTGCGCTGACGTCGTGCGCTATGGCGGGCAGGTGGTCGTCGCCGGCATACCTCGCGACGACGCCATGACGATGAAGGCTTCCGTCCTGCGGCGCAAGGGATTGACCATCAAGCTCGTACGGCGCATGAAACACACCTATCCACGGGCCATCCGCATGGTGGCTTCGGGCATGGTCGACATTGCTCCCCTGGCCCGGCCTGTCTTTCCGCTGGAGCAGGTTGTCGAGGCCATTGAGGCAGCATCGGCCTACCGGGCTGGCGTGCTTCGGGCAGTCGTCAGGGTGAGCGACTAATCGAAGGCGCCTCGACCCACAGGCTGTCCTTCCCCCTCCACCAGCGTGCGGTACGTCTTCTCAATGCGGTCCCAGTGGCCCTCCCGGTCCAGCGACCAGAAGCGGCCGATGACCGTCGCCACCTGGCCGAGGCCGAGGCGCTCGGCCTCAGCCTCCACCTGCTCGATATAGATGGCGCCGCTCTCGGGGCGCTCGCCGCGGCGGCCGAGCATGGCATGGACGTACACTTCGGGCACGCCCTCGCGGCGGGCCATCTCCAGCAAGGCCAGGAGGTGATCCACAGAGCCGTGGGAGCTGTAGAACGAGACGATGCCCAGGAGATGCAGGCGGCGGCCGGCGTCGCGGGCGCGAGACATGGCCCATAAAAAGGCCTCGTTGCGGTAAAAGGAGCCGTCTTCCAGGGCCTGGTTGATGCGCACGCGGTCGGCGGGCACCACCCGGCCGGCGCCGATGTGCAGGTGGCCAGCCTCCGAGTTGCCCACCGTGCCCGCCGGCATGCCCACGGCCGCGCCCGCTGCCTGCAACTGCGTGTGGGGCCAGGTGGCCAGCAGTTCGTCCGCCGCCGGCGTGCCGGCCCAGGCGATGAGGTCGGCCGGCCCGCCATCGCCAATCCCCCATCCGTCCAGGATGAGGAGCAGCACCCGCCGTGGCCCCGGCGGCAGCGGCGAGAAGATCAGGCTGCGCCCGGTCATGGCCGCCGGCCGGGGCAAATCCAGGAGCTGCAGCACCGTGGGCGCCACGTCGGTGAGGGCGCCGTCCGGCCGCAGGCGGCCCGCGCCGCCCAGGGCGGGGTCGACCAGGATGAGGGGCACGGGGCTGTCGGTGTGGCCCGTGTCCACCGAGCCATCGGGATAGTACCAGCGCTCCACCGTGCCGTGGTCGGCCGTCACCACCGCCGTAACGCCTGCCGCCCGGGCGGCGGCCACGATGCGCCCCGCCTCGCGGTCGACGGTCTCGACGGCCACGCGGACGGCCTCGCGGTTCTCCACGTGGCCGATGACGTCCACGTTGCACAGGTTGGCGGTCACCAGGGCGTACCGTTCGTCCTGGAGGGCGGCGATGGTCGCGTCGGCCACGGCAGCAGCGCTCATTTCGGGGGGCGTTTCCACAAAGGCGGCGCCGTGGGGCGAGGGCACCACGATGCGCTCCTCTCCGGGCAGCCGCTCCTGGCTCTTGCCGTTGAGAAAGAAGCCGACGTGCACCGCCTTCTCCGACTCGACCACCTTGGCCTGGCGCAGCCCGGCCCGCGCTACGACCTCGCACAGCGTGTCCTCGAGCTGTTCCAGGGGCGAAAAGGCGACCCGCACGTCCAGCCCGGGATCGTACTGGATCATGGTCGCGAATGCGACGGACATGGGCGGCCGGGCAAAGTGGTCAAAGCCGGGATCGACAAAGGCCCGCGTAAGCTCTACCTCTCGCTCTCCGCGGATGTCGTAAAAGATGACGGCGTCGCCGTCCTGGATGCTGCCCATCGGGCGGCCCTGGGCGTCCACGCGGACCAGGGGCTCCAGCGTCTCGTCCTCCTGGCCCGCGCGATAGGCGGTCCGCACAGCTTCGGACATGGGGTGGCGTGTGGGTGTCATGGCTTCTCCTCGTTCGGTTTGTGCTCGATGTAAAAAGCCGCACAGGGCCAGGGTCTCCAGGGTGTAAAGGGAGTCGTGGCCGGATCAGCGACCACGGGCCTCCAGCAGCGCCAGCAGTCCCTCCAGGGCAGCCGGGTCCAGGCCAAGGGCCTGCAACTCGGCCTGGAGGGTGGCCAGGTCGCCGTGCCCTCCCAGGTAGCCGTTCACCCGCGCCACGGCGGTCGAGTCCAGCAGGTCCGCCGTCCGGGGATCGACGGCCTGGAGCTCGTCCAGGACCCGGGGCCACTGCTGCAGCCTGTACTTCTGATGGTAGTCTTCCGCCAGGTAGAACTTCTCGTAGGGCAGGATCTGGGTATAGATGGGGCCTCCGCTCCTGGCGGCTTCGGCGTCGCGACCCTGTTCCGCCAGTCGCCGCTCTTGCTCGTCGTGGTAAAAGATGATGGACGCGTACTGGCTGGACCAGGGCCGCGTGGTCGGGCTGTGAGCCGCCCAGAAGACCCGCAGCAGCTCCTCGTACGAGATCACGGCCGGGTCGTAATCGACCTGGACCGTCTCGGCGTGATCGCCGACGTTCCGGTAGGTGGGGTTCGCGCTGGAACCCCCGGCGTATCCGACACGACTGCGCACCACACCTGGCAGGCTCCCAAACTGGGAGTCGGACTCCCAGAATCAGCCGAGGGCAAAGGTAGCGGTGCGGGTCACCGGTTCCTCTGTTTCCGGGGCCGGGGTAGCGGCGGAGTCCGGGTCGGGCGTCGCCTGGACCTCCACCGTATCCCCGGCCGAACTGAGGGCAAGGAATGCCACGGCCGCAACCAGGGCCAGGATGCCCACCAGGGGCAGGGCCAGCCGTCGATGCATCGCTCGCTCCCCGCCGCTAGCCCTCGGGCTCCTGATCCTCCCGGCCGTCGAACTGCAAGGCGGCCGAGTTGATGCAGTAGCGCAGGCCGGTGGGCCGGGGGCCATCGGGGAACACGTGGCCCAGGTGCGACTCGCAGCGGCTGCACAGCACCTCGGTGCGCACCATCCCGTGGCTCACGTCGCGCTCACTCTCGACGTTCTCCTCTCCGATGGGTGCGTAAAAGCTGGGCCAGCCCGAACCTGACTCGTACTTGGTCTCGGAGCTGAACAGCTCGTTGCCACAGGCCGCACAGCGATAGACACCCTCGCCCTTGTGATGATAGTATACGCCGGTAAAGGGGCGCTCGGTGGCCTTTTCGCGCAAGACGCGGTACTGCTCGGGGGCCAGCTCCTGGCGCCACTCTTCCTCGCTCTTGATGATCTTGTCAGGCATGGTTACCCTTTCCAGTTCACCACGGCCTCTCCGCACGCTGGGGGCCGGCATCCGGAGGGCGGCGGAATCTGGAATGGATCATAGCCGGGAAGGGCGATGCTGTCTGCAAGCCAGGTCACGATGCACGCTAGTCGCAATAAAACGCAACGCCCACCGTGCCGGGGCCAACGTGCGTGCCGATAACCGGGCCGCACTCGCTGCGCACCAGCTCCACGGGATGAAAACGCGCTTCCACCTCGTCGGCCAGGGACCGGCCCTCTTCGGGCGCCGCGACGTGGAGGACGGCCGCGTGGAGCCTGTCGCCCGGCGACACCCGCTGGGTCACCAGTTGGAAGAGCTTGTCCAGCGCCTTGCGCCGGGTGCGGATCTTGGCCACCACTTCGACGTGGCCGTCGGTGAGGGCGAGGACGGGCTTGACGTTCAGGACCGTGCCCACCAGGCGCGCCGCCGCGCCGATGCGGCCTCCCCGGTGAATGTACACCAGGGTGTCGATGACGAAAAAGACGTACACCCTGCCGACGAGGGATCGGGCCGCGTTGGCCACGGCCTGCAGGTCCCCGCCCGCTGCCGCCGCGCGGCCGGCTGCCAGGGCGATGAACCCCTGCTGCATCGATGCGGCGCGGCTATCGACCACCTCTATGGGCACGTCGGGCATGTTGGCCGCGGCCACCAGCGCCGAGTTGATGGTGCCGCTCAGCGAGCCGGCGACCAGCACGGCGACGACGCCCTCCACCCCCTGGTACGCCTCGCGAAACAGCGCCTCGAACTCGCCTGCCGTGGCCTGGGAGGTGGAGGGAAAGTCGGGCGAGGTGCGCAGCAGCTCGTAAAAGGCGGCAGGATGGATGTCCACCCCGTCTCGCCAGGTGCGGCCGCCCATGATGAGAGTCTGGGGCATGACGTGCATGCCGTATTGCTGCGCAATGTCTCGCGGCAGGTCGGCAGTGCTGTCCGTCACGACGGCGATGCGGCGGCGCGCCGGCTCAACCATGTGCTCCCCTTTCCCCCGGGCAGCCTCAGCCACGAGCCATGCCGGGCTGATCAAGCTGATCCTCGGCCAGGTCTGTCAATTCGCCGATGAACGCCGCGGTCAGGAACGCGACGGCCGTGTCCGGATCCTCGTCGTCCAGGTCACTGAGCAAGGCCATGAGGAACGGGTGCCATTCGCCCGCCAGCTCTTCATCTTCGAGCATCGTCAGCAGTTCCCCGCGGACCTCATCCCGGTGCTCGGGTGTGAGCCAGCCCGCCACGTACTGCTGCATCTTCTGGATGTTGGCCCTGGCCTGGCTTGCTTCGGCCTCGGAGTTGCCGAACACCGGCGGGCTGAGGAGGTCTCCCCCCGCTTCCAGTTCCTCGTCGGTGAAAATGCCGAGGTACAGCTCGCCATCCATCAGGGCCTGCACGCCCCTGTCCCAGGTCACGGCTTCGTCTTCGCTCACCAGGTCGCCCAGGCCGGGATACTTGGCCAGGACGGCCAGGAACTTTTTCTGGAGCTCCTCGTCCCTCCCGGTCTGCACAAGGGCGCCGACGTCCATGCGCAGCGCCCCGGCTTCCTCCATGATGTCCAGCAGCTCGAATCCAGCATCCAGGCTGCGGCGCAGGATGGCCTGGACGATGCCCGACCCGGCCCACAGCTCCTCGCCGGCCTCCGACCCGAGGAGCATCATCATGCCCGCCAGGCGGCCCGCCTGTTCCTGGTCGCCCTGCATGCGGACCCGCATCCAGACAGCCTGCATGGCGTCCAGGATCTCTTTTTGCAGCTCTTCCGTCAGAGAGCGGCGGGCAATTTCCTCCATGAGGTCGAAAAAGAGATCGTCTTCCTCCTCCTCGGAGAGGGAGTTGAGCATCTCCTCGGTCACGCCTCGCTCGTCCTCCAGTTCGGCATAGATGCCGACGGTGCGCGTGGGATGGAAATAGATCATGGCGAACTCGGGTTCGTCGAGCAGGTCGTAGGACTCGAGGACGGCATCGGTCAGGGTTTCGGCCGCCGCCAAACCTGGCGGTTGATCTCCTCCCATTTCGGGGATAAAGGTCAGCAGATCCCGCGTAAGCTCGTCGTCGACGAACTCGACGTCGGGTGGGGGCTGCCAGCCCTTTTCCTGGCGCACGCGCTGCATGGCTTTCCGCCGCTCATCCTTGCGTTGTTTCTTCTTGTTCCTCCTGGGCATGGGCCACCTCCTATCATGAATGGTGCGACACGGCTGCCAGCTCCGTCTCGCCCTGCAGCGCCAGATGGCCCATTATATCACGGCGCCCGGTTTGCGACAAGAGGCTGCGCCGGGGAATCTGGGGTCAGTTGGTCCTGTGGTCCGCGATCGCCGAGCGCCGCCTCGGCGTTTCTCGCCGCACGCAACCTGCCGGGCTGGCGCCCGGCGATCCCGGAGGCAGCCAAGAGCCAATGCAACCGCCGTATCGGGAAGCCGGGTCCAGGCCTCAAAAGCCGGCGCGCTCCTCCAGGGCGGCGGGCCTGCTAGTGCTCACTTTCGTAAGTGTTCCGACTATGCGGCCTTTAGGCGCTGCATGCGCTCTTCAAGGTCCGCGCGGGTGAACTTCCAATGGAACGGTTTGGCGCTACGGTTGTAGCGATGCTCAAAACCAAGAATGCGTTCGGCCATTGCGGCAGGCGTCGCCAAGTCGTTGGGCGTCAGCGCCTTGCGCTGCAGAATGGAAAAGTACAGCTCGATCTGGTTCAACCAGCTGGCGTGGAACGGCAGCATGACGGCCACGGCGTTGGGATACAAACTCTGCAACCGAGCCGGGAAGGTGCTGGGGTGGTGCGATGCTCCGTTGTCAACGATCCAGAAGACACGGTTGGCACTGGCATACGGCTCGCGCTGCATCACCAGGTGGACCAGTTCGTTGAACGGCCCGATGCCGGTCGTAGCGTCAACCCGACCAAAGACCTGGCCGCGAAAGATATCGAGGGCAGCCAGATAGGCCATGGTGCCCCCTCGAATGTACTCGAACTCGACGAGGCCGTCCCTGTTCGCCACCGGGGCCAGAGTAGCTGCCGAACGACCCAAGACCTGCAACTGGCTCTTTTCGTCAGCACTGAGCACGTAGTCCTTGGGGCCCAGCAGATCGCCTTGCCAGCGCCGGTGGTACAGGTCCAGGACCGGCCCCGCTTTTTGCAGGAACTGAGGGTCACGGCGAAACAGCCAGGAATGATAGAACCAGGGTCGAAGGGCATCCTGATGCAACCAGCGCCAAACGGTGGCCACGCTCACCGAAGCAACCACCTGTTCGTCCAGCAGCCACTGGCGCACCTCAGCGGAAGAGAAGCGGCTCAGGGGCAGTTTCAGAACGGCTGGCCTTTCACATGCTACCGCCTTGGCTGCTGCCACCTCCTGAGGGGGAAAAGACTGGCGGGCGTCCAGAGCGAGGCATGTCTTGCAGGCATTCCGGGATGCCATCCAATCGGCGCTCCAGAAACCGTTCTCGCCAGTAGAGGATGGTCTCGCGGTGGACGCCCAATCGCCGGGCGCTCTCGTCGATGGTGACCTTCTCGTCGGCCCACAGGACGATTCGCGCCCGGTCGGCGATCCGTCGTTTGGTGTCGCCTGAGCGTACCAGGCGACGAAGTAAGTTGCGTTCTTCATCAGTTAAGACAATGACGTACTTGTGTACCTTGATGGTCAGCTCTCCTACGCGACGGGAGCACGGCTCCCTGGATCTGCTGACCTATTATAGTCGGAAAACTTGAGATGTCAAGCACTAGCCGCCGTGCAGCGCGTCCTGATACAGCTCGAGGGCGGGCTCCAGAACCTCGTCTACGGGGACGTCGGCCACGAAAGAGACGTGGTGCGAGCAGGGGGTCCGGGTGGTGTCGACGCCGCACACCGGGCAGTTCAGACGCCAGGAGATGGCCAGGCGGTGGCGGCTGCGTGTGAGGGGGCCGGCGGTGATGACGTTGCCGCACCAATAAACGCCCACGGTGCGCGCGCCGACGGCGTGGGCCAGGTGCAGCGGACCCGAGTCGTTGCCCACCACGACGGCACAGCGGGAGAGCAGGCCGGCGAGGCCACGCAGGGAGATGCGGCCGGCCAGGTTCAGCGCCGGCGCCTTCATCCCGTCGACGACGGCATCAACCAGGGGCCGTTCTTCCGGGCGGCCGCCGATGACGGCGACCCGCGCCCCGGCCTGCGCCAGGGCGTCGCCCACGGCGGCAAAGCCCTCCGTGGGCCAATGCCGTCGAGGGTCGCCGGCACCGGGGTGCAGAACCACGATGGGCGGTCCCGCCTCGGGGACGGCAGTGTAGGACTCTTCCAGGTCGCCAGGCAGCAGCCGGAGGCGCGGCTCAAAGCCCACGGGCCGGGCGCCGACGAGGGCCATCACTTCCAGGTAGCGATGGATCTCGGGCTGGTAGTAGATATAGGGCACCCAACGGTCCAGGGGGGCCGCGTCGGGCGTGCGCAGGCCGGCGGTCACCCGGGCGCCAAGGCGCAGGACGAAGGGGTTCGAGTTGCGCCCGCCGCCGTGGATCTGGATTGCCAGGTCAAAGCGCTCGCGGGCCATGGCAGCGAAAAAGCGCTCCTGGCCCGGCACGTCTTCCGCTCCCCCGCCCTCCTCCCGTATCCCGCGGTAGACGGGCACCACCTCCACGCGGTCGATGGGACCAGGCCGCCCGGCAAAGAACTCCGCGTGCCAGGGCAGGCCCAGGAGGACGATCTCGGCCTGGCGATAGGCGGCGCGCAGGGAGTCCAGGGCCGGCAACGCGAAAACCAGGTCGCCGATGGCGTTGGCCCGCAGGACGGCAATGCGACGCACGTCCTTCACGCGCCGGTAGGGGCCGCTCACGGGCTGCTCCAATTTGCCCCCGGCCCCACGCCGCCGCCCTCGGGCCCGGCCGGGCCCAGGAGTTCCAGGGCAGCGGAGACGATCTCTTCCGGCGCAAAATTCATGCACTCCCGGTTGTAGGGACAGGCAAACTTGTAGCACGGCTTGCAAAAGACAGGCCTGGACAGGATGCGCGCCGGGGCCCGCCGGGGGCACCACTGGCTTTCAAGATCGGTGCCCGAGTAGGTGATGACCATAGGCCGGTCCAGGGCATCGGCCATGTGCAACACGGAGGTATTGTTGGCCAGGGCCAGCCGGCTTCCGGCCACCAGGGCGGCCAGCTCCGGCACGCTCGTGGCGCCCACCAGGTCGATGGCCCGGCTGCCCAGGGGCGCGAGCACCTCGGCCGCGCGCGCGCCCTCGGCCTCGCGGCCGACGACCACCACCGGCCAATCGAGCAGGCCGGCGAGCTGGCGGGTAGCCAGGGCAAAGCGGTCGGAGAAGTAGGTGCGGGCCTGGCAGCTCGTCCAGGGGGCCAGCAACAGGTAGGGGGCGCCCGCTGCGAGCCCCGCGCTCTCCAGCAGGCGCGCCGCACCGTCGAGGGCCTCCGCTGGGATGGATAGGGCCAGGCGACGGTCGGCAACGGCATAGCCCAGGCTCTCTACCAGGCGCAGGTTGCGCTCCACCTGGTGCAGGGCGTCGGGGGCCGAGGGCAGGGCAAAGGTCAGCTCGCCGTGCCCCGTCTCCTTGGACTCGCCGGCCCGCAGTGGAATGCCGGCCAGTTGACAGAGCAGGCCGGCGGGAAAAGGTGTCTGGCTAAAGCTCGTCAGGATCAGGGCCGCGTCAAAGCATCCCTCCCGCAGCCGCTCCACCAGCGACCACTCCCGTTCGGGCTCGAAGGGCAGTCGCCCCAGATCCTGCCACAGCACGCGCCAGGATAGCAAATCGTCGACCCAGGGCAGCAGGGCGGCCGCCTGCCCGCCGCCAGGGCTGGCCAGGAGGGTGATGTGCAGGCCGGGCAGGCTCTCCTTGAGAGCCCGCAGGGCCGGCCCGGCCATGATGACGTCGCCGATGTTGTCGGGCCGCACGACCAGGAGGCGACGTACCCCGGCCCAGGCGCCCGCATCCCGCTTGCTTGCCACCGCGCCCCCGCTCACGTGACCTCCTGTCGAGCCGGGCATGGGCACCCTGCCCCCCACCGGGAATCGGGCTGGCGGATGACATCGCCGGCGGCCCCCAGGACCTCGTCGAGGGCCAGGCGGTCGAGGCTGGCCGCCGTCACGGGGCGAAACGGCCCCTCCAGGGGCGGGCCGTAGCGCTCCAGGCTGCTGCCGTCAGAGACGACGACGGCCGGCGTGCCCAGGGCATAGGCCACGTGGGCCGGGCCCGAGTCGTTGCAGACCAGCACCGCCAGGCGGGCAATGACCGCGCCCAGGACCGCCAGGGGCGTCCGGCCGGCCAGGCGGAGGCAGGGCGGGCCGGCGCTCGCGGCCGCGGCCTCGGCCATCTCCTCTTCCCCCGGCCCTGCCAGGATGACGACGGTGCCGCCGTGGAGGCGGCGGAGCGCCGCCCCGGCCGCGCCCAGGGCCCGGGGGTCCCACAGCCGGGCGGGGTCCCGGGCGCCGGGGTGCAGGCCGATGAGGGGCTCTTCCGCGCCGGCCAGCAGCGTGGCGGCCTCAGCCCGGTCGCCGGCCCACAGCGGAAACTCGGTGTGCCTCCCCCGGGAGGGAGCCCCCAGGAAGACGGCCAGCGCCAGGAGGCGGTCGACCTCGTGGCCCGTGCGGGGGATGGGCAGGGCAGCGTCCAGGCGGCCCGGCCCATCTCCGGGGCGCACGAAACCCGCCGTCCAGCGAGCGCCGAGCATCAGGGTGAAGGGGTTGGAATAGGTGCCCGACTCGTGCATCTGCACCGCCAGGTCAAACCCGCCGGCCTGCATCCCGGCAAAAAAGCACACGGTCTTCCGTGCGTCAAAGAGCTGTTCGGCCAGGCCCGGGTAGCCGGGAAAGGCGGCGTAGCCGTCGACCGCCGGCAAGCGCATGGCCAGGTCTCGCAGCAGGGGCAGCGTGACGAGGACGATCTCGGCCCCCGGCAGGGCGTGGCGCAGGGCGCGAATGGCCGGCGTGGCGCAGATCAGATCCCCCAGGCGCGAGGGCCGCACGAGGGCCACCCGGCGGGGCGGCGTGGGCAGGCGCTGCAAGAGCCCGGGGGCGGCGGCATCGCTCACGAGAGCGCACCCTCCCTGCCGGCGGCGAACACGCCGCGCTCCCTAGGCGCGTTGGGGCTCACCCTGGCCCTCCGTTTGCAGGCCGTATCGCGCCAGCATTTCAGGCAAGAGATCCAGGGCGTGGCCGTCCACACCGCCTTCCTCGTTGAGGACCGTGGAGGGCAGTTGGGCATAGTAGGTGCCCGAGGGCACGATGGCGCAGCCACCCCAGCGGCGCATGAGCAGGTTCTGCAACAGCACCTCCTCGCCCGAGTGGTAGCGGGGCAGTCTCTCCCAGAAGGAAAAGCCGCCCACCTCCATGACCTTTTGCCGGTCGTAGAGGATGCAGGAAGCGACCCAGGCGACGCGGTAGGTGCGGTGCTCGCCAGCGGGCAGGTCCCGCCCCACGTGCCACAGGTTGGCCGCCAGGTGCAGTTTCCAGCGCTCCCACTGGGGCGAGCCGGGATCCACCGCCTCCGGCTCGACCGGGCCGTCCAGGTACTCGATCCTCTGCTGCTCGGGGCGCACGTCGTCCCGGAACGTCAGCCCTGCCGGAAAGGCGCCCACGAAGGCGCATTCCTCGCGCCGGATGGTCTCCAGCAGCTTGCCCACCACCCAGGGCTCCATGAACACGTCGTCGTCCAGGTAGAGGATCCAGTCGGCCCGGGCCCGGTGCAGCAGGTACGCTCGCTGCTCGGCGATGCCGTGGATCTGCGGGCGACGGTGCCACTCGATGGTGCCACCCCGCGCCTCGACGATGCGGCCCAGCGTCTGGACCACGGGCTCGTCGTGGACGGGATGCTCGCTCTGGTCAGAGACAACCACGCGCAGGTCGGCCAGGTCCTGGGCCGCCACGCCGCTGAGGGTCATGATGAACGACGCCAGGCGGTTGCACGTGGGCAGCAGGATGTCTACGGTAGGACTCATGTCAAAAGACCCCATGATAAATGGAACAGCTCTTGCACACGTCCGGCGGCTCGTCCGAGTCGAGCTGCTGCCGAAAGGTTCGGGCGTGGAAGCCGTTCCACAGCTCCTCGAAGCTGTGATCGGCCATGCTGCCCAGGTTGACCCGGTCGGGCGTGGCGACGATGCAGCAGGGCAGCAGGTAGCCGTCGTAGGTGACGTAGGCGCTGGTCCAGGGCCAGTCGCAGCGCTGGGGGCCGGGCGTGCCGGGCGGATGGATCTTGGGCTGGACGCGAGGCAGGCGCAGGTCCAGCTTCAGTTCGGCCGCCAGGGCGCGCGCCTCCTCGAAAACTCCGATGACCCGCCCCGGGTCCTCGTGGAGGAGCGTCTCTCCCCGCACAAAGTCGCGCATGGGGGCGTACTGGTCGGGCAGGACGGCTTCGCCGAACTCGTGGGACAGTTGCTGGACGTAGAGCTGGTCGACGCCCCATTCCCTGGCCTGGCGGACCAACAGCGGCAGCTCCTCCAGGTTCTTGCGCATGATGACCATGACGACGTGAACGCGGGGCCGCGTCACACCGTTCCCATTCCGGGCCGCCATGAGGCGCTCCATGTTGCGCCGCACCCGCTCGAAGGAGCCGTGGACGCGGATCTCCTCGTAGAGGCCCGGCGTCAGGGCGTCGATGGACGCGTGGAGGGTGTCCAGGCCACTGGTCAGGCACAGCTCCGCGCGGCGGTCGTTGAGCAGGGTCAGGTTGGTATTGGTGGTGACGCGAATACCGCGGTCGGCGGCATAGCGCACCATGTCAAAGAAGCGGGGGTGCATCATCGGCTCCCCCAGTCCCTGGAGCTGGAGGTGCTCCATGGTCGGAATCTCGTCCACCAGCCTGGTGAACAGCTCCCACGATGCCAGGGCGCGGCGGCTGCCCAGGTCGTAGGTGCGAAACTGCAGGGCGCACATCTGGCAGCGCAGGTTGCACTGCCCAACGGGCTCGAATTGCACGTACTTTGGGAGTTCCATGTCTTCTGTTCCTTATCCAGGCGAGCGGCCTGCCCGTTCGGCGACCGGCAAGCAGCCCGCGTCGTCAACGATTGCACAGGCATCCCCACGGGGCCTCACAGGAAGGGCACCCTGAACTTGACCGCGCCGCGAAGGCGCCAGTAGATGGACAAGAACGGGATGAGAGGCGACGTGACGGCCATCTCCAGCAGGTGACCCGGCCGGCGCGACGTGCCCCGCAGTCGCTTCAGAAAGAAGCTGCCGGTGAGGAGCGCCCAGGCCAGGCCCGCGACCCGGGCCAGGCGCCGCCTGCCGGCGACCAGGGCGCCCACGGCGGCCAGGGCCGAGACGACGGTGCCATAGTAGCTCCAGGGTGTCACCGGGCCGAACCGCTGGCGGTAGAGGCGCGGATGCTTCTTGTAGAGCAGGGCATTGTACATGCTCTTGCGCTGCTGGCGCAGGCTGATGCCCCATGGCGCGGGGCGAACGGGATGGACGACGAGGGCGTCGGGGGCGTGTACCAGCCGCAGGTGCCCGTCGCCGTTCAGCCGCTCCAGGATCGTGAACCACAGATCGCTGTCCTCCCGCCACGCCTGTCCAAAGCGCTCGTCAAAGCCGCCGGCCAACTGCAGGGCGTCGCGCCGGTAGAAGCAACTGGCGGTCACGAACTCGGAGCGGTCGAGACCGCCGGCGTTCAACTCGTAGTCGGTGGGGCGAGGGGGCAGCGGCACCACCACCCGGCCCGCTGCCCCCGCCACGCCGTCGTAAAAGGCCTCCAGGCCGGCCCGCAGCCAGCCGGGCGTGGGCACGCAGTCGTCGTCGGTAAAGGCGACGACTGCCCCACGGGCAGCCTGCCAGCCGGCGTTTCGGGCTGCGGCGGGCCCCCGCTGCTCGGCCAGGGGCAGGTAGCGGACGCCCGGGCCGCCCTCCACGCGAGCGCACTCTTCCACCAGGTGCCGCGTGTCGTTGCCGCTGCCGGCGCCGTCGTCGGCGATGATGATCTCGTACTCGGCGGGGTCCAGGTCCTGGTTTTGCAGCGCCGCCAGGCAGCGGCCCAGCAGGTGGGGCCGGTTACGGGTGGGCACGACCACCGAGACGCGTATCGGCATCAGCAGTTACCCTCCTTTTCCAGGATAAAGGAGCCAATGACGAGAGCGTCCATGGGCGAAGACCAGAAACACTCCACGGCGTCGCGGGGCGAGCAGACGATGGGCTCGCCCCGGGTGTTGAACGAGGTATTGACCAGGACGGGCACGCCGGTGCGGGCCTCGAAGGCCTTCAGCAGATCGTAATAGGCCGGGTGCTGGTCGCGGTTGATGGTCTGGATGCGGGCCGTGCCGTCCACGTGACGCACGGCCGGGATGCGGCCGGCGCACTCGGGCAGGACGTCGTAAACAAAGAGCATGAAGGGCGAGGCTTCGGCGCCCCGGAACCAGCGGCCGGCCTCCTCTTCCAGCACCACGGGCGCCACGGGCCGAAACTCCTCGCGGCCCTTGATGTCGTTCAGGCGATCCTGCATCCAGTCGGGGATGGGCGAGGCCAGCATGGAGCGGGCGCCCAGCGCACGCGGCCCGAACTCCAGGCGGCCGCTGAACCAGCCCACGATCTTGTCCGCCGCCAGCAGATCCGCCGCCTCCTGGACGACGTCCGCCGACCGCCGGTAGGGCAGCTTGGACCACTGCAGGAACTCCTCGATCTCGTCGTCGTCGTAGGCCGGGCCCAGGAAGGCATGGTCCATGTGATACAACCTCCCGGCGCGGCCGCTCTGTTCCTGATCCACCCACAGGGCAGCGCCCAGGGCCGTGCCAGCGTCGCCGGCGGCGGGCTGTACCCAGATGCGGCGGAAGGGGCCCTCGTCGCGCAGGCGGGCGTTCATGACACAGTTCAAGGCCACGCCGCCCGACAGGCACAGGTTTTCCTCGCCGGTGGCGTCGTGCAGCCAGTGGGCCAGCCCCAGGACGGTTTCTTCCAGGACAACCTGCACGGCATAGGCCAGGTCATAGTGTCGCTGCTCAAAGGGGCCTCCCCGCCGCCGGCGGGGGCCAAAGCGCCGCTCCAATGCCTCCAGGCTCGTGTCGTCCAGGAAGTAGCCGCCGTCGCCGGTGAGATGGACCATGCCGCGCATCTCGTCGACAAAGTCGGGCCGGCCGTAGGAGGCCAGGGCCATGATCTTGTACTCGTCGGAGGAGTGCAGAAAGCCCAGGTAGTCGGTGACGTGCTCGTACAGGAACCCCAGCGAGTGGGGCGAATCCACCTGCGCCAGGTGCTCGATGGTCGTGCCGTGCCCGCGGCCCAGGGTTGTGGTCGCCCGCTCGCCGCGGCCGTCCAGGGTCATGATCGCCGCCCTCTCGAAAGGAGAGGGGTAGAAGGCGCTGGCGGCGTGGGCGACGTGATGCCGGACAAAGTGCCATTGAAAGGTATAATGGCCGTTGCGCCGCAGGTCGCGAAAGCGCGCCTGCAGGTGGTGAGGCACGCCGCCCACCAGGTGCCGCGGAGCGTTGACGATGGACGACAGGAACAGCGGGTCCCAGCCCGACTCCCACTCCTCGGGCGTGGGGTGGGCGCTGGGCTCCAGGGGCAGACAGATGGTCTCCTGGCCGCTGTGGTGCCCCAGGAGAAGGAAGGGGTCGAAGGAGTAGGCGACGTGATCCACGTCGGCCAGGTTGATGCCTGCCTCCCGCAGGCAGTAATCGATGGCGTGAAAGGGCAGCTCATAGGTGGAAAAGGGCACGGGCCGCTTGCCGTGCTTGATGCGTGTGAAGCGCTCCTCTTCGGCGGCGGCGATCACCTGCCCGTCCTGCACCAGGCAGGCGGCCGGGTCGTGAAAAGCGGCGTTGATGCCAAGGGTAAACACGATGGGTTCCTCCTTTCAGAGTTGGACGGTCAAGACTTTCGGCGCGTCCTGACGGCGGTCCGGGATGGTGGTCGGCAGCTCCTGGTGATAGACCCCCCCAAGGGCATGATGCCCCAACCACCGTAGCGGCGCGCCAGTCGGCCATGTCCTGGGCGGCCAGGCTGGCGAGGGTCACCGCCACGGCGGCCGGCCGGTGGCAGGTGGGGATCAGCACGTCGACGGCCGGGCTCATGGCGCTCTCCCGTCCCGCGTCTCGGCCAGGAGGTCGAGAGCCGCTTCCACCACGGAGCCGGGCGTCACGAGGCGAAGGCAGTTGTTGTGGACCAGGGGACACACCGACTTGTAGCAGTACTTGCACGGCACGTCGTGGTAGAGCAGGCGGTGGGGCACCGCCCAGGGTGTGTGCTGCGGGTTGGTCAAGGCGTAAAGGTCCACCACGGGCGTGCCCACGGCTGCGGCCAGGTGCACCGGGCCGCTGTTATTGCTGATGAGGAGGGGTGCCAGCGACAGGAGCGCCGCCAACTCGCCCAGGTTCAGGCGGTCGACGAGGCTCACCGTGGGCGCTCCGACTCCCGCCTGAATGCCGGCCACCAGGTCCCCCTCGCCCTTGCCCGTCCAGACCACCTGGAAGCCGTGGTCGAGGACGAGGGCGCGGGCCGCGCGGGCAAAGCTCCCGGGCGGGTAGCGGCGGGAAGGCGCGCTGGCGCCGGGGTGGATGATCACCCACGGCCGGTCCGGGTCGACGCCCGCCTCGGCCAGGATCTGGCAGGCACGCTCGCGGGCGCCGGGCGGCACCGCCACCGACAGCCCTTCCTCGTGTGTCTCGTAGCCTGCGGCGGCCACCAGGTCCAACTGCCGGCGGACCTCGTGGCGCGTGCCGTTTTCGGGCTCGGTCTCGGGCACCCAGGTGGTGAGAAGCTGGTAGGGGTTCTCGCGGCAGTGGGCCAGGCGCAGCGGGATGCCGGCCAGGTAGCACAAGAAGGCCGAGGGCAGAGGATTCTGGCTGTAGACGGCAAAGATGATGGCCGCGTCAAAGCCCTCCTGCCGCAGGCGGCTGGCCATCTCGTACTCCAGCCGGCTGTCGGGCCGGGGAGGCGTGGCCTTCATCCAGGGCGCGTCGTAGGTGATGACCTGGTCGATCTCGGGCACCAGCCGGGCCACGGAGGTCCCCCGCCCGGCGGTCAGCAGGGTGACGTGCCGCCCCGGCCGCGACAACTTGACGGCGCGAATGGCAGGGGTGGTCATCAGCACGTCACCCAGGGTGTCGAGCCGGACGCAGAGAACCCTTTCGGCCCTCTCCCAGCCGTCGTCAGGACCGGGCCCGGCGGGGCGAGCAGTCGTCTCGTTCATGGCTCGATCATGGCTCGCTCAGGCCACTTGCAGCTGGCCCTCGGCCTGCTCGCAGCAGGTCTGGCGGATGCGCTCGATGATGAGCGACGTCGAGCGGTCCTGGATGTAGGGCAGGATCTCGACCCGGCCGCCAAGGGCCTCGACCAGGGACGCTTCGGGCAGCGTCTCGCGCGTATAGTCCCCGCCCTTGACGAACACGTTGGGACGGACGACGCGGAGCAGGTTCTCGGGCGTGTCCTCCTCGAAGGGCACGAGGTGGTCGATGCAGCTCAGGGCGGCCAGTACCTGGATGCGATCCTCCAGCGTGTTGATGGGCCGCTCCGGCCCCTTGAGACGGGCGACGCTGGCGTCGGAATTGACCCCCACCACGAGGATATCTCCCTGTTCCTTGGCGCGATTGAGGTAGGCGATGTGGCCGCGGTGCAAGATGTCAAAGCAGCCATTGGTGAACACCAGGCGCTTGCCCTGGCGCCGGTAAAGGTCCATCCTGGCCCGCAGCAGGTCCAGGTCCTGAACGTGCTTGTCGATGGAAGACAAGAAGTCTCGCAGCTCGACGGCGGAGCAGGTGGTGGTGCCGTTCCGTTCGACGACGAGGGCAGTGGCAGCCGACGCCAGCTCGGCGGCGGCGTGGGTGTGGGCGCCGGCAGCCAGGGCCAGGCCAAAGGCACTGACGAACGTGTCGCCGGCGCCCGAGGCGTGGGAGTTGGGCCTGGGCTCGGCGTAGGTCTGGTGCGGCTCGCCGCCCACCTCAAAGATGATGGCCCCATCGCGATCCAGGGTGAGGGCCACGATCTCGGCGCCGGTCACCTCCAGCAGCTTCTGGCCGTTCAGGTGCATCAGGACCAGGCGGTCCTCGTTCGGCTCGGCCACCTCACGCCCCAGCAGGCGCAGGGCCTCCGCATAGTTGGGCTTGGCCACGGTGACGCCCACATCCTGGTAGAGCGCCAGGTCCTTCGAATCGACGATGAGGACCCGGGGCATCGACCGCTGGCAGGCAGCCAGGGCGGCGATGAGCGTTGGCGTCATGATGCCGTAGCCATAGTCGGACACGACGATCAGGTCCGATTCTTCAAAGAGGGAATGCATGCGTTCCAGGAGGGCGCGCTCCAACGGCCCGTTGACGGCCTCGACGTCGCCGACGTCGACGCGGAGCAGCATCTGCCCCGCGCCGATGATGCGCCTCTTGACCAGCGTGCGGCGCCGGGGATGGACCAGCAGGTCGCGGGTGGGAACGCCCGCTGCCTGCAGTGCGCGCATCAGCATCCTGGCCTCGTAATCGTCGCCCACCACCGACAGGAAGCGGGGCCGGGCGCCGAGACTGACGAGGTTGGCGGCGGTGTTGGCCGCGCCACCCGGCACGGCACGTTCCTCGGAGACGGTCACGACGGGCACGGGCGCCTCGCGGCAGATGCGCGATACGTCGCCCTCGGTATAGACGTCGAGCATGGCTTCGCCGATCACGCCCACGCGCAGTCCGGCGAAACGGTCCACCACCTTTAACAGCTTGTCATTCATGCACTTGCTCCTTCAGATTCGGCCTCCACGATCCGTCCTCGATGGGGGCGCCGGCTCCCAGGGCACGGTGTCGGAAAAGGCAGAGATTGGAAGAAGCGCCCGGGCTGCGACCCGCATCCACGGCCGAGATGATGTCCGAGGCCTGGCGCAGGTCGTCAGCCACGTACTGGGGGAGGCGATGTGGGCCAGGGACCCACTCGGTTTCGCCCCCGTTGTCCAGGAGGATGGTCCGGCAGCCTGCCCGGTTGCCGGCCTCGACGTCGTCGAGAATGTCGCCGATGAGCCAGCAACGCACCAGATCGAGGCCGTGTTCCCTGGCTGCCCGGGTGACGAGGCCCGGCTCCGGCTTGCGGCAGGCACATTCGATGGCATATTCTGGTACGATCCCCTCCGGATGGTGGGGGCAGTAGTAAAAGCCAGCCAGGGGCACGCCGGCCGGCGCCAGAAGCTGGCGCAGGCGTTGGGCGACGCCCCCCAGGGCAGCTTCCGAGAATCGACCCCGGGCGACACCCGACTGGTTGGTGACGACGATGAGCAGGTAGCCCGCCCGGTGCAGGCGCCGCAGACCCTCGACGGAGCCCGGCAGCAGGCGGATACGAGCAGGGTCGACGTTGTAGGCCACGTCCTGGATCAGCGTACCGTCCTTGTCCAAGAAAACGGCTCGTCTGGACATACGGCTATTGCACCATCACGGCCACGACGTCTCGCGCATGGGCAAGACCATGACCTCGGGAATGACCGATTCCCGGGGAACCGTGAGGACGTGGCGCACGGTCTCGGCGACGTTGCGCGGATCCTGGAGCAGGTCGGGGTCGATGTCGGGGAAACGGTCCATGAGAAACGGCGTGCGCATCCCGCCGGCAATGACGGCCGTGACCTTGATGCCGTGGGGCCGGCCCTCGACGTGGAGTGCATGGCTCAGCCCCAGGAGACCCCACTTGCTGGCGTGATAGGCCGACGCGTTGGCCCAGGCGCGAAGGGCGGCGGTGGACACGATATTGACAATGTGCCCCCCTCCCTGCCGCTTGAGGAGCGGAAAGGCATACTTGGCCACCAGGAAAGGTCCCCGCAGGTTCACGGCCAGAACGCTATCCCACTGGTCGACGCTCAGCTCCTCGATGGGCAGGGTGACGTCGATGCCGGCGTTGTTGATCACCCCATCCAGCCGCCCGCGCGCCTCAAAGACCGACTCGAGGACGTGCTGCACCTGCTTCTCGTCGGTGACGTCCAGCCCGTAGGCGCTGGCCCGGCGGCCGATCTCTCCGGCCGTGGCCCTGGCTTGCTCCTGGCGCAGGTCCGCCAGGACAACGTCGGCCCCCGCCTCGGAGAGCGTCTGGCAGATGGCGGCGCCCAGGCCCCGGGCACCGCCGGTGACGACGATGACCCGACCTTCCAGATCAGCCATGCTTGGACTCCTTTCCATCGCTCTCGGGCTGCAGGTAAGACCCGTCCAGGAGGGACGACAGCGGCGAGGCGTATTCGGCATATTGCCCATTCCAGGTCCCGGCTTCCATCTCGGCCTCGGCCGCGGCCAGGTCGGCCTCCACCAGCTCGCAGATCAGATGTACGGCCAGAGTGTGGAGCTCCTGGATGCGCTGCGCGTTGTCCTCGGGGACCACCACGGCGACGTCGCACAGAGGCAACAGGTCGCCGCCGTCGCCCCCCAGGAGCGCCGAGCAGCGCATGCCCCGCTCCCCGGCGGCCTCAAAGGCACGCACCAGGTTGGGCGAGCAGCCGCTGGTGCTCAGCCCCAGGAGCAGGTCGCCGGGCCGGCCAAAGGCCTCCACCTGGCGGGCAAAGGCCTCCTCGTAGGCCACGTCATTGGACCAGGCGGTGAGGACGGCGGGGTCGGTGCCGAGGGCCATGGCCGGCAGCGCCGGGCGGCCGGGCAGCACGAAACGCCCCACCAACTCGGCGGCCAGGTGTTGCGCCTCGGCGGCGCTGCCCCCGTTGCCGGCGATGAGCACCTGGCCGCCGGCGGCAAAGGTGCCGGCCACGAGGCGCGCGAGATCGACGAGGGATCCCCGCAGCCGCGGCCACGCCCGGAGGGTGGCCTCCAGGGCGCTCTGGAAGCCCTGATCCACGACGGCCAGCTCGGCCTCCTCCTCCGGCTCTGCCGGGAGGCTGCCGGCGGTGAGAGCGGCCGGTGCCAGGACCGCCTGGTAGGCCTCCGCCAGCGAGGCGGCGACCCTCTCCCAGGTGAACAGCTCCCTGGCCCGCTCCAGGGCCCGCCGGCCCATGTCATCCAGGAGGTGGGGCGAGTCGAGGAGGGTGCCAAGGCGTTCCGCCAGGGTGGTGGGGTCGCGGGGTGGCACCAGGTAGCCCGTCTCGCCGTCGCGGACCGTGTACTTGATGCCGCCCACCTCGGCGCCGACGACGGGCCGGGCGCAGGCCATGGCCTCCAGCGGGGTCATTCCAAAGGGCTCGTACCAGGGTGTGGTGACAAAGACGTCGGCAGCGCTGTAGTAGTAGGGCAGCAGGTCGCGGCCGCGGCGCCCGACAAAGAGCACCCGGTCGGCGATGCCCTCCTCCTCGGCGATGGCCTGCAGGCGGCCGATCTCGGGGGTGGCCCGGGGATCGGGCTCGTCGGACTCGCCGCCGACGATGACCAGCCGCAGCGACTCGCGCCGGCCGTCGGCGCCGGCCAGGCGAGCAAAGGCGCGGATGACGTTGGCCACGCCCTTGCGCCGCACCATGCGCCCCAGTTGCAGGACGATCTGCTCGCCTGGGGGCAGGCCGACGGCGCGCCGGGCCTCGACCTTGTCCACCGGCCAGAACTCCAGGGGATCAAAGCCCGCGGGCACCACGACGATGCGGTCCGGGTCGGCGCCGTACAGCTCCCGCAGGTCCTGCCGGTCCTGCGGGCACTCGGCCACGATGAGGTCGGCGCCCGCCACCACCCGGTCCTCGACCGCAAAGCGCTCGTCGGGGAACTCGTCGGCCTGTCCCTGGTGCTGGCGCCGCACGCGCCCCAGGGCGTGAAAGGTGACGGCAAAGGGGGTGCCCTCGATCTCTTTCAGATTGAGGGCCACCAGCCCCGACATCCAGAAGTTGGCGTGGTACAGGTCGTAGCGAAGACCTTCCTGGCGCGCAAAGCGCAGGATGCCCAGGGTAAAGGCGTCCATATAGCGCAACAGGTCCTCCTTGCGCACAAAGCAAGGGGGCCCGGCAGGGACGTGGATCACGCGGGCGCCAGGCGCCCAGTCGACGACCTCGGGCAGATCGGGTGCGTCCCGCCTGGTAAACACGTCGACCTCGTAGCCCAGGGCAGCCAGGTGTTTGGCCACCTGGCCGACGTACACGTTTTGCCCGCCGCTGTCTACACCTCCAAGAATTGCCAGGGGCGAGGCATGCTCGCTGATAAGACCGATCCTGACGGTCACGGATTACCTCCTGCAAGTTGGTTGCTTTCCCGGCCCGGGATCATCGCGCGCTCCCTGCGACGAGACGAAAGACGTCGAGCCAATCGTCTACAAAGCGCTCTATCCGAAAGCGCTCGCGAGCCTGGCGGCGGGCACCTTCACCCAGCCGGCGAGCCTCGGCCGGATCGGCCAGAAGCTCGTGCATGCGCTCCACCAGGTAGCGAACGTCGGTGTGGACGTAGCCGGAAACGCCATTCTCAACTGCCGTAACCATTTCCGTTGTGGCCAGGCCCACGATGGGCATGCCGATCATCATGGCCTCGCAGACGGCGAGGCCCAGGCTGGTATAGCGGATGGGATTAAAGAAAAAGCGATAGCGCGCCTCAAAGGCCGGCAGCCGGTCGTGGGGCACTTCGCCCAATCCTCCGGCCTTTTCCGAGCCCATGCCGACCAGATCCAGGGGCACCTCCTCGCGAACCCGGGCCACGACGTCCGCCCCCAGCCGGCGCCCGCGGTAGGCCAGGCCGTTGACCACGACCAGGCCCCGCTCCAGCTCGCCGCTGTAACGGACGTCGGGGGGGACCATGACCCCATGCTCGACGACGCGGGTCGGGGTCCGCCCGCTATCCCACATCAGGTCGTTGAAATGGGTGACGTGGACGAGGAGCACGTTCGGGTCGTCGACGACGTGCCGGGTGTCGGTGGGCTGCTCGCGGGGCGGATCGTGCTCCAGGTGAACCCGGGGCAGGCGCCGCTGGTCCTCGCTCAAGATCTCGTACTGGTCCTCGAGATAGTTCTTTTGCGACTGGTAGAGGATGACGTCCAGGTCGAGGTTCCTGACCTCTTCTGCCGGCACGTCGCACAGGTTGTCGGGCCAGGGCATGCCCGGCAAGCGCCCACCGTAGCCCTCGGGGCGGCCCTCTTTTACGGGAAGGTAAAAGGTATGGGGCACCTGGGAAAGGTAGTAGAGATAATTGCCGTGAACGTGCCAGGTCAGAATACGCAACGGTCGCACGGTCTCCTCTCGTCTCTATCCGGTCTCTGACGGCGCCGGGCTGTCGGGCGCCAGCTCGTGCAGGGCGCGGCCGGCCAGGGCCAGAAACTGGGCGCACGGCGGGCTGCCATGTGGTGAGGGCGGAAAGCGGTGGGAAAGGACGCCTCCGCCAAACTCGCACGACTGGCCCAGGCGCACGGGCACACCCGCCAGGTAGCAGACGTAGGCCGCCAGGTAAGGACTGACCTGTGCCCGCGTAAAGATCAAGGCGGCGTCAAAGTGCCGCCGGCGCACCTCGGCGACGAGGTCTATCAGGGCGCGGGCGTCCCGGTCGTCGGGATAGTACAGGATCTCCTGTACCTGGGGCAGCACGGCGGCCAGGGTGCCACACCCTGCCTCCGTCTGCCCGGCCGGGCCGGAATCGCAAGGCACCAGGAGCGCCAGCCGGACGTCGGGCAGGCCCTGATGCAACAACTGCAAAGCGGGCTCCAGATCCCGCAGCATGCCGCTCTCCTCGAGGCAAACCGCGAGCAGTCGCCGGATAGCGGTGTCACCCATGGCGGCGCCCGTCCTCCCCGAGAAGCCGCTCCACCTCGTCCATGACCGCCCGGGGCGTGACCGAGGCCCCGGGGGAGTCGGGGCTCGGGGCGATGGGTCGATGGCGGTCCCCGTTCAGGGGCGCCCAGCGCCGCGGATCTGAGGCGACGCGCGGGTCGCCAAAGACGACGACGCTGGGCGTGCCCAGGGCGGCGGCCAGGTGCGAGACGCCCGTGTCGTTACAGATGACGATGCGGGCCCTGGTCAAAAGGGCGGCCAGGCTGCCCAGGCTGGTGCGTCCCGCCAGGTCCAGGGGCGCGCAAGCGCGCATGGCGTCCGCCACTGCCCGGACCACGGGCTTTTCGTCCGGGGTGCCCGTCAGCACCACGTCCAGGCCCAGGGGCACCAGGGCGTCGGCTACGGCGGCAAAGTTCGCCGGACCCCAGCGCCGGGCCGGACCACGGGCACCGGGATGGATGCAGGCAAAGGTCCCGGGCTGCAGGCTCTCGCCGCGAAGGAGTGTCGCCAGGTCCTCCTGGTCGCGGGCCTCCAGGGGGAATTCCAGGTACTCGCCCTGCGACGGGATGCCCAGGGCCTCCAGGAGGCGCAACCATCGCCGGACTTCGGGCTCGGTTTCGACGTATGGCAGAAATGTCTCGGGATCGGGGCAGTAGCTGCCCGGCAAGTAGTAGCCGGCAGCCAGGCTGGCGCCTACCAGCCCGGCAAACACGTTCATGATCCCGCCGTGGCCGTGCATCTGGAGCACGACGTCAAAGTGCTGGCGCTGCAGGGCCAGCAGCCGGCTGCCGAAACGCCCCAGGTCGAGGGGCACCTCCGGAATACCCGGAAACCCGGGAAACTCGACGAGGCCGTCGAGATAGTGGCCGAACCTACGAACCAATGGCCCGTTGGCCGGCAGCCCGATGAGCAGGATCTGGGTTTGGTTCGAGGGCAGCGCCGCGCGCAGGGCGCGCAGTGCCGGCACCAGGCACAAAAAGTCACCCAACCCGGGAAGAGCGCGCAAAACCGCCGCGCGACGCGGCGCAACGGCCGTCAAGCGCCCCGGTTTCGATGCTGTTGCTCGCAAACCGGCCGCATTCGCAGCCATAGCAAGGTTTCCTGTTCCATCAGAAATCGAATGCCGGCTATCGTCATCCCTTGGGCGGGTCAGGGCGCTCGCCGTTATGGCAAGCTGGAGCGGCATTCAACAAAATTATAGCATGGAGGAGAAGGAGAAGCAGGTGGGGTCGGTTGGAAATTGCTACGGGTAAAGGTTGTCTTCGGTTTGCGTTGCCGAAATGGAATTATTGTGGTAGAATGGGCGCATCAGGACACCGATTGCGTTCCTCACCGGTGGAGCACGCTACGTCCCTCAATCAGTCACGCAGTCACGCCCGCGCGGCACCTCGCAACGAGGACAGCGAGCAGCGTGACGGGCATCTGACAAATGTCATGGACGCTTTTCTCCGCGCAGCATATTATATGGTCGGAAATGCGATTTGCCCCAAGGTGCGCCCCGCAGGGGGAGAAGGAGGGAGCCGGGACACGATCGCCCAACCAGAAGCCGGAACAGAGACGGAAGAGGAACACAACACCAACAGATTGGAATCAAGGAGGAGGTCCAAATGTATCTGACCGACGTCGTCTGGTGGGGCTACACGGTCTGGATTGCGGCCGTGGCCCTGTTCTTGCTCGTGTTTGCCGCAAAGGTGAGGGAGAAAGGAGACTGATCATGGACAAGGAGGAGCGACGCTGGTTGTTTGTGCTCATCGGCGTCTTTGTGGTGTTCAACGTCCTGACCCTGTCGCCCCTCATCCCGTGGCAACGGTGGCTCCTCTGGTCTCGCCCGGAGCCAAGCCAGCGTTTTGCCATCCACGCCGAGGACTACCGGTTCGACTTGCCGCCGGGTGGCATGGAGGCCAGGGCCGGGGAGTACGTGGAGTTTGTGGCAACGTCGGGCGACGTGACCTATGGTTTCGGCGCCTTCCGGCCCGACGGCACCATGGTCTTCCAGATGCAAGTGCTGCCAGGCATGGAGAACTATATGGTCTGGCAGTTTGACGAGCCAGGTACCTACGACGTGCGCTCAACCGAGTACTCGGGCCCCCGGCATTCTGAAATGTACGTCCCCGGCGCGATCCGGGTCATCCCCTGAGGGAGGAGGCCAAGATGGCACAACTAGGCTGGCAAGAGAAGTGGACACTGCGGTTCGCCGTGGTAGGGCTGCTGTTCCTGGCTCTCTCCGGCTTTGAGGGACTGCTGATGCGCACGCAGCAGTACGACCTGGAGGCCCTGGTCCCCATGGAGGGGGTGCTGAACACGGTCCGCATGGGAGCCGAGCCGACGCAAGAAGAGCTCTATTTCTCCATGATGTCGGCGCACCCCATCGTCGGCATCTATGGCTTTGTGTACATGGCCATCATGGGCGCCTTTTACTTCCTGGTGCCCTACCTGGTGGGCAAGGAGGTGCGCTACAAGAAGCTGGTACCCATCAACTTTGCGCTGCAGCCCATCGGCGTCATGATCTGCTGGGCCGCCGGCTTTTTCGGGATGTTTAACGCCCTCTACACCCTCTACTGGCCGCTGCCCGTCAGCTATGACAGGGTGCCCCTGTTGAGCAGCATCGCCTTCATGATCGGGGCGGCCATCATCATGGTCAACATCTTGCTCTTTGCCTTCAACCTGTTCAGCACCGTCCTGAGCAAGAACAGCACCCAGAGCTACAGCTTCTGGGGCTTCTTGCGGTCGGCCTTTGGCATCAAGCGCCTGCTAAAGTGGCTGGGAAAGGAGGACAAGGGGGCGCCCAACCTGGATCATGACGGCCTACCGGTGTTTCTGGTGGCCGTGGGTCGCGGCTCCATCGACACGGTGATCAATGCCTTCGTGCTCCTCACCGCGGGCGTGCTCATCCTGGTCTATGGCCTGGCAGCGCTGTTCAACTCGCCCCTGGATCCCCTTGCGGTGAACGCGCTGGTGTACAAGAACTGGTTCTGGTGGGGGCTGGACATGGTGGCCGACGGCAACGTGCTCATCTATACCGCCGGAATCTGGTATCTGCTCATCCCCATGCTCGTCGGGCGGGAGCTGTTCGGCGCCGCCGTGGTCAAGACCGTCATCATGGTTGACCTGCTGGTGTCCATGGGCGTCTGGAGCCACCACCTCCTCGCCGACACCCGGCAGCCCACCTGGATGAAGCTGCTCTCGGGGCAGTTTATCACCTGGGGCGAGTTCTTTACCATGGGCCTGACCATCTTTGCCTCGCTGATGACCATCTGGCTGGCCCGCCCGGTCAAGATGACGCCCGCGCTCAAGTTCGTGCTGGCCTCTATCTTTGGCTTTATCATGGGCGGCACGGCCGGGCTTATCCAGGCCAACACCGGGCTGAACCTGGTGTTCCACAACACCCAGTGGGTGATCGCTCTGCACGCCCACACCTTCCTGCTCACGGCGGTCAGCTCCCTGGTGTTTGCCGTCCTGTACGCCCTGGTACCCATGCTGACCAAAAAAGAGTTCCGCTTCCCGCACCTGGTCAACGCCCATCTCTGGATCTGGATCGTGGGCGCCGTGTTGAACGCCTACGCCATGGGCATGGCCGGCTCGCGGGGCATGCTGCGGCGCACCCTGTACGAACCGGGCATGTTCCAGGGATACGTGGGCGTCGCCTGGGTCGGCGGGGTGCTCATGGGCGTCGGCCTGGTCCTGTTCCTGGTGAACGTGATCGGCACCCTGGGGCTGGGCGAGGTCATCGGGCTGTTTGTGCCCGATCGCTGGCGTCGCCAGGAAAAGGCAGTGCCGGCCAGGGCCTAGCCTCCGGCGGCAAAAGGGCGCGTGCCCGTCACCGGCCCGGCACCCGCACCAGGGTGCCGGGCTTTGTCATTCGCCCTGCCGCCCCCCGGACCTCAGCCCTCCGGTCCTTCAGAGGCCGGGAAGAGCCATTCCAGGCCCTGCCCCAGGTCATTGCGCCACGAGGTATAGTTGTGGCCGCCGCTATACTCGCGGTAGTCCACCTGGTAGCCGCGCAGGGCCAGCCGGCAGTGCATGCGACGGTTGGGCTCCAGGAGCGGCTCGAAGGCGCCCACGTCCATCCAGATCTTGAGCGGTGGCACGATTCACGGGCATCTGCCCGCTCACCGGCACCAGGCCTCGGCGACGGTGCCGCCCACAGTGCTGGAGACGATGCTCCAGTGGCGCCAGGGAACGTCGCTGCCCACGCCATCGAGGACGATCTCGCCGGTGTAAGCCTCACCCGAGTCCGTGCAGGTCACGCTGACCGTCGCGATGCGCCGGGCGCGGCCGGCGGGCGTGGACTCTGCCGGGCCCACGTTCATGTCCTGCACTTCGAAGGGGGCGCCCAGGACCCGCGAGAGGCAGACCTCCGAGCAGCCGGTCTCGAGGTCGTAGTAGCTATCGTGCTCCCAGCACTCTTGCGCCACGCGGGCATCGCCGCGGCGCACCGCGTCCACGTAGCTGCGGACGATCGAGTCGGGGGCTCGATCGAAACCACCCGTACAGGCATCGTAAAAGAGGCTGACGACGCCGGCGATGGCGCAGGCCACCAGCGCCAGCAGGCCGCCGATGACGATCAGCCGCCGGGTTCGCTGCCTGGCACGCTGCTGATAGTACTCGTCGGACATGCAGTCGTCCCTAGCCTTTCACCCCACCCACCGTCAGGCCCGAGACGAGGTAGCGCTGCAGGGCAAAGAAGAGGAGGACGATGGGAATGCTCATCAGGATCGACATGGCCGCAAAGTCGGACCAGGGCGTGGCGAACTGGCCCTGCATGGAGCGAAGGGCCATGGCCAGGGTAAAGCGGCTGGGGTTCTCCAGGAAGGTCCAGGCCAGGATAAACTCGGTCCAGCCCTGCATGAAGGCAAAGAGGACGGTGACGGCGATGGCGGGCACCGAGAGGGGCAGGATGATGCGCAAGAAGGTCTGCGCCATGGAGGCGCCGTCGATGCGGGCCGCCTCCTCCAGCTCCCTGGGCACGGTGTCAAAGTAGCCTTTCAGGTTCCAGATGGCAAAGGGCAGGGTGCCGGAGCCATAGGCCAGCATGAGCCCCACCAGGGTCAGCCGCAGCGACTCGTCGCCTATCCGCACCTGGCTGAGAAGGACAAACAGTGGTGCCAGGGTGGCCGAAGCGGGCAGCATGAGGAGCACGATAAAGGCCAACATGCCCGCCTGGCGCCCCACAAAGTTAAAGCGGGAGAAGGCATAGGCCGCGCTGGCGCCCAGCAGTACGGCGATGAGGCTGGTGCCCAGGGCCACGATGAGGCTGTTCTTGAGGAGCAGGAGGAAGGTCATGCAGCTGGAAGGGTCGTTGGGGTTGCGGCACAGCAGGCCCCAGGGCTCGAGGAGCACGCGCCGGAAGGAGGCCAGGGAAGCGCCGGGCGGGATGAGGGTCAGCTCCAACGGCTTGTCGATGTTGCGCGGATCGATGGCCAGGGAAACGATCCAGACGATGGGGAACATGACCACCAGCAAGATCAGGATGAGAAAGACGTGGAGCCCGATCTGCGTGAGGATCTCTTTTTGCTTCTTAGGCATAGTAGGCCTCCGTGGCGCGTGTCACACGGTTCTGGAGCAGGGTGATGATCAGCAGGACGAAAAAGACGACGATGCTAAAGGCGGCCGCGACACCATATAACCGCTGTTCGTAGACCAGCTTGAAGGCCTGGGTGATGAGGATTTCGGTGCGGCCAAAGGGCCCACCCTCCGAGATAAAGTAGATGACGTTGAACTGGTTAAAGGTCATGATGGTGCCGAGCATGATGGCCGGCACCATGGCCGGCCGGATGAGGGGCACGGTGATGGTCCACAGCTTTTGCCAGCCACTGGCCCCGTCGATGGAGGCGGCCTCGTACAGCTCGTTGGGGATGGACTGCAAGGCGCCCGTAGCCACGACCATCATGAAGGGCCAGCCCAGCCAGACGTTGGCCAGCATCACGGCGTAAAAGGCCATCGGCAGGAAGGACAGGGGGCCGCCGATGGGCGGCGTCGTCATCTCCAGCCAGCGCGTGTCGGTGGGCAGGTTGGTCCCCAGGAAGCTGTTTACCTCGGACAGAAGCAGGTTAAAGGCGCCAAATCGATAGTCGTACATGTTGCGCCAGGTGAGGGCCGTGATGTAGCCGGGAATGGCCCAGGGCAGGACGAACAGGGCCCGGTAGATGCGCTTGCCGATGAGATCCTTGTTGTTCAGAACCAGGGCAATGAGGACGCCCAGGCCCACGTGGAACGCGACGTTGACGACGGTCCAGGTCACGTTGAACAGGAGCAGCCGCCAGAAGTCATAGTTCTGGATCGCCAGGTCGTTGGTGACAATCCTGACATAGTTGTTGAGCCCCACAAAGGGCGGCGCATACCTCTCCCAGGTCTCGGGCTTGAAGAGCACAAAGCGCAGGTGATTGATCCGGTAGTCGGTAAAGGACATCCAGACCTGGTAGATCTGTGGAAGCAGGGAGATCACGAACATGACCAGGCCAGCGGGGAAGATGTACAGCCAGGCGGTTCGTGAATCCTTGACGCGCTTCAGAAGCGAATCGCGACGCGCCGCAGCCGAGATTGGAGCAGACGCCTCTACAACAGCCATCACAATTCTCCTTTGTTGTCCACCGGCGAGGGTGGAAGGCCGATCTGCAAACGCAGGCAAGGGTCGGGCCCTTGCCTGCGTTGGTTACATGATGCTGCTTACCCGCAGCCTATTGCCCGCCTCGGATCTCTTCGACGCTGGCGATGACGGCGTCGTAGGCCGCCTGCAGAGCCTCCGCCGGGTCAGTGCCCTCGTTCAACACGGAGGGGATGGCCGTGTCCATGGGTCCCCAGTAAGCGTTCATCTCGGGGATGACCGGGAAGGCCGTCCCACCCTCAAAGGCCTCGGAGGCCTGCTGGAGGTGCGGATCGGTCACCTCGACGCCGGTAATGGCGGGGATGTGGCCGACGGAGCCGAGCATGGTCTGGGCCTCGGGTGAGAGAAAGAACTCCATGAAGGCCCAGGCGGCCGCCTGGTCGTCACCCTCGACGTTGCTGCCCAGGTAGATGTTGTCGGTCTGGACATAGCCGGACAGGGCTCCATCTCCATAGGTCGGCCAGGGGTCGATAACCACGTTCTCGGGGCCGAGGGTCTCGGTAAAGCCGGTGATGTTCCAGGTGCCATCAAAGACGATGCCGGCCTTGCCCGCCTTGTACAGGTTCACGTCGTTGTCGTTGTTGTACTCCACCGGGCCAGCGTCCTGGAACGACTTGATGAGGTTCATCCACTCCACGCCCTTTTCGTCGTTAAAGAGCGGGTTGCCGTCCTCATCCATGAGCTGGCCGCCGATGCCGTTGAGATGGGCCGCGGAGAAAAAGAGGCCGGCCTCCAGGTCAGCGCCGACGGTGTCGCCGGTCGTGGCCTCCTGGGCCGCTGCCACCAGGTCATCCCAGGTGGCCGGGGCCTCGGGGATGATGGTGGGGTTGCGGAACATGACCACACCCTTGATGGTGTGGGGCAGGCCAACGAGGGCATCCTTGTACTGGAGTGGAGCGAGGGCGGCGGGGTTGAGCGTGTCCAGGAACTCCTGGCTGGCCATGGACGAGATGTCGGCCACGAGCTGGGCGTCATAGAACGCCGGGCCCCAGTCGGCGGAGCCAAGGAGCACGGCGGGGCCGCCACCCGTGGCCGCCGCGGTCTCGAACTTGCCTCGCAGGTCCTCGTGGGGCGTGTAGAGGACGTCAAAGGTGACGTCAGGGTACTGCTCCTGGAACGCGCCGATGACCTGGTTGAGGCCCGGAATCTCGGATTCCTTCCAGGAATGCCACAGGACGATGGTGCCCGCCAGAGAGGGCTCGGCCTCGGCGGCTGTCGGCTCGGGCTGGGCGGCCTCCGGTTCCGTCGCCTCGGGCTGGGCGGCCGCGGGCTCGGTTGCCGCCGGCTCCGTCGTGGCGCCACAGCCTGCCAGCAGCAGGCTCGTCACCACGAGGATGGCGAGCAGGGAAAACAGTGACTTTTTCATTTTTCTCCTCCAAGCAATATGGGAAACTGCCTCGATGGGTAAACGAATACGAGAGCTTGAGCTAGAAGTCACCACCTCCTTCCCGAAACGTCAAGAAGTCAGACCATGACCAGGGGTAAGAAAGAGCAGCGGTCCGTGGAGCGTGGGACAGCGAGGCGGCAAAGAGGAAACAAGAGCGGGCCGTTTTCCAACCCCTTGTCTTGAAGGTGTCGCCTGCACTGGCGTGGTAGCCATCATTATACCACAAGACAATATGATGGCAACTTTGCCGGACCACGAGACAGGGCGCAAGAAACTGGGGCATCGCGCGCGAATGGGTTTCCCCCTGACTTGCGTTCGCCGCGCTCTTGGGGTACACTATGGGCTATCGCCAAACCTGGCATGAGAGGTTGGAATGGCCAAGGCAACTCCCGAGATCACGATCTTTACGCGCCCCTGGTGCGGCGGTGTCATGCGCGTCAAGCGCTGGCTGGAACGGCGGGGCATTCCCTATACCGAGGTCGATATCACCAAGGACCCGGAAGCTGCAAGGCGTGTCGCGGCACTGAACGGCGGCAACCAGTCGGTGCCAACAATCCTCTTTGATGGCGTCCACGTGGCGACCGAGCCCAGCACCGAGGAATTGGAGCGCCTGTTGGGCTAGAACCTGGGGCGCATGGGCGCCAAGTACCTCGCGTGCCTGGCACCTGAGGCCGAAAACGAGACTGTACGCCAAGACCAAAGATCGGACGAGGACGGGACCGTTTCTTTTGGCCGCGTCCCGTGTTGTTTAATTGGCAAGGCTGTGGGCGGAGTAAGGAGGCAAGATGAAGATCGCAGTGGATGCCATGGGCGGCGACCACGCCCCGGGTGTCGTCGTGGACGGCGCGGTGCAAGCCGCCAGGGACCTGGGCCTGGAGCTGATCCTGGTCGGCCGGCGGCACGTCATCGAGGCGGAGCTATCCGCATACGACACGGCGGGGCTGTCGCTCCAGATCCATCACGCCGAGAAGACGGTGGCCATGGACGAGCACAACCCGGCAGCCGCTATCAAGGCGAGCAAGGATTCATCCATGGTGCTGGGGATGGAGACGGTCAGGCGTGGGGAGGCTGAAGCCTTTGTCACGGCCGGCCATTCGGGCGCCGCGCTGGCGGCGGCGCTCTTCCGGCTGGGTCGCATTCGCGGCATCAAGCGGCCGGCGCTGTCGACCGTTTTTCCCAGCCAGACCCCCCAGGGCCACTGCTTTCTCCTGGACATCGGGGCCAATGCCGACTGCAAGCCGGAGTACCTGCTCCAGTTTGCGGTGATGGGCGCCATCTATTCCGAAAGAGTGCTCGGCGTGGCCAGGCCCCGTGTGGCCATCGTCTCCAACGGCGAAGAAGAGGGCAAGGGCAACCAGCTCGTCCAAGACACCGTGCCGCTGCTGAAGGCCAGCGGCCTCAACTTTGTGGGCAACGCCGAGGGCAAGGACATTCCGTGGGGCATTGCCGACGTCATTGTCACAGACGGCTTCACGGGAAACGTCATCATCAAGCTGTCGGAAGGGGTGTCCAGGCTCTTGATGGACATCCTGAAGACCGAGCTGACGAGCCGCAGCATGTCCAAGGTCGGTGCCCTGTTGGCCAAGCCCGCCTTTGACGCCGTTCGCGGCCGGCTGGACTACAGGGAGTACGGCGGGGCCCCGCTCCTGGGCATCGACGGGGTGGTCATCGTCGGCCACGGCCGCTCCGACGCCCTGGCCATTCGCAACGCCATCCGCGTAGCCGCCCAGACGGTGGAGAACGGCGTGCTGGACGCCATCAAGCAGGGGCTGGTCGAACAAGAGGTATGAGCCGGGGCTCAAAGCCTGGTTCCAACAATAGAGGAGCACTATGAAGCAAAGGGACATTGCAGAACGAGTTGTCATCACGGGGATGGGGGCCGTAACGCCCCTGGGATTGAGCGTCCAGGAATCGTGGGAAGGGATGGTGGCCGGCCGCTCGGGCATCTCTACCATCACCCTTTTTGATGCCAGCGACCTCCCTATCCGTATCGCGGGCGAGCTAAAGGGGTTCGACGTCACCGAGTACCTCGACATCAAGGAGGCCCGGCGCATGGCCCGCAGCTCGCACCTGGCCCTGGCCGCCGGCATCCAGGCCATGGCCGACGCCGGCCTGGGCGACCAGGTGCCCAATCCGGAGCGCGCCGGCGTGGTCATGGGCACCGGCATCGGCGGGTTCGACGCCGGGCTCGAGGGCTGGGACACGTACAAGGCCAAGGGCTTGCGGCGGGTGAACCCCTTCACGGCCATGGCCCTGTTGTGCAACATGCCGGCCCACCACCTGAGCCTGCGTTACCAATGCCAGGCCTACAACTCGACGGTGGTCACGGCCTGCGCCTCGGGCACGCAGGCCATCGGCGAGGCGACGGAGGCCATTCGCCGCGGCGCCGCCGACCTGATGCTCGCCGGCGGCGTGGAGGGCATGATCCATCCCGTGCTGGTGGGCGCCTTTATTGTCATGCGCGTGCTGGCCGCCGACAACGACTCCCCGGAAAAGGCCATCAAGCCCTTTGACGCCCGCCGCGATGGCTTCGTCTGCTCCGAGGGCTCGGCCGTCATGGTCCTGGAGCGCCTCGACCACGCCCTGGAGCGAGGGGCGCGCATCTATGCCGAGGTGCTGGGCTACGCAGCCAACACCGATGCCTACCACGTGGCCATCCCCGACCCGGAGGGCGCCGGCGCCGTCCGCTGCATGCGCTGGGCCCTGGAGGACGCCGGGGTGGAGCCGGCCGAGATCGACTATATCAACGCCCACGGTCCCGGGACAGAGGTGGGCGATCCGGCCGAGACCAGGGCCATCAAGACCCTGTTCGGGGAGCACGCCTATCGGGTGCCCATCAGCTCCACCAAATCCATGGTGGGACATGCCCTGGGAGGGGCCGGCGCCATCGAGGGCATGGCCTGTGTCAAGACCATCGAGACGGGCATCATTCACCCCACCATCAACTACGAGGTCCCCGACCCCGAATGTGACCTGGACTATGTGCCCAACGTGGCGCGCAAGGCCGGCGTTCGCACCACCCTGTCCAACTCTTTCGGGCTCGGTGGGCAGAACGCCTGCCTGGTACTGAGCAAGATCCAGGAGCAGGCGGCCTGAAGCGGCCGGACCTGGCGTCCGGCCAGGGGCCCGGAGGGAGGGTGAAGCTGGCGTGCGACTGAAAAGTGTCCGAAGGCGAGTCGTCATCACGGGCATGGGGGCGTTGACCTCCCTGGGGCTGAGCGTCCAGGAATCGTGGGAAGGGATGGTGGCCGGCCGCTCGGGGATCGCGCCCATCACCCAGTTCGACGCCAGCGATCTGCCCGTCCGCATCGCGGGCGAGGTCAAGGGGTTCGACGTCACCCAATACATGGACGCCAGGGAGGCCCGGCGCATGGCCCGCTGCGCCCACCTGGCCCTGGCCGCCGGCATCCAGGCCATGGCCGACGCCGGCCTGGGCGACCAGGTGCCCAATCCGGAGCGCGCCGGCGTGGTCATGGGCACGGCCAACGGGGGTTTTGACGCCGGGGTAGAGACCTGGGAGACCCTGAAGAACAAGGGCTACAAGCGCATCAACCCCTTTACCTTTGTGGCGATCTTGCCCAACATGCCGGCCCACCACCTCAGCGCCCGTTTTCGCTGCCTGGCTTATAACTCGACGGTGGTCACGGCCTGCGCCTCGGGCACGCAGGGCATCGGCGAGGCGACGGAGGCCATTCGACGCGGCGCCGCCGACCTGATGCTCGCCGGCGGCGTGGAGGGCCTCATCCATCCCGCCACCATTGCCGGTCTCGCCACGATGCGGGTCCTGACCACCGGCAACGATTCCCCCGAAACGGCCATGAAGCCCTTTGACGCCCGCCGCGATGGGTTCGCCTTTTCCGAGGGCTCGGCCGTCATGGTCCTGGAGCGCCTCGACCACGCCCTGGAGCGAGGGGCGCGCATCTATGCCGAGGTGCTGGGCTACGCAGCCAACACCGATGCCCACCACGCGGCCATCCCCGACCCGGAGGGCGCCGGCGCCGTCCGCTGCATGCGCTGGGCCCTGGAGGACGCCGGGGTGGAGCCGGCCGAGATCGACTATATCAACGCCCACGGTCCCGGGACAGAGGTGGGCGACGCGACGGAAACCAAGGCCATCAAGATCCTATTTGGGGAGCACGCCTATCGGGTGCCCATCAGCTCCACCAAATCCATGGCCGGGCACGCATCGGGGGGAACTGGCGCCATCGAAGCCATGGCCTGTGTCAAGACCATCGAGACGGGCATCATTCACCCCACCATCAATTACGAGGTCCCCGACCCCGAATGTGACCTGGACTATGTGCCCAACGTGGCACGCAAGGCCGGCGTTCACACCACCCTGTCCAACTCTTTCGGGCTCGGTGGGCAGAACGCCTGTCTCGTACTGAGGTGTTACCAGGAATAAATCATGCAAATTATCACGAATGAAAGAAAAGTGGCCCGCGGAGAACGCGTGGGCAAGATCGCAACCCTCGTCGGCCTGGGCTTTCTCACCGCGGGGCTGATCATCTCGTTGACCGTCCGCGAGATGCCCATGGTCTGGATATCGTTTGCCTGTCTGCTGGTGGGGCTGGTGGCTTCCAGCATCGGCACGATGAACATGAACCGCTGGATCAAGCAGCCGCGGGCCGACGTGGCCCTGGCCCAGGGGCTGAAGGGGTTTGACGACAAGTATCGCCTCTACAATTATTGGCTTCCCGCCCCCCACATCCTCCTTGGGCCCACGGGGCTCTACGTCCTCACCGCCCTGGGGCAGGACGGCGCCATCAGCTACGACGGCAACAGGTTCCAGCGCAAGTTCAGCGCGGCACGCCTCGTGCGCTTTATGGCCGAAGAGGGCTTGGGCCGGCCCTTCCAGGAAGGTGACAGCCAGGTGGCGAGCCTGCAAGAGTTCATCGAGAAGAACGGCATCGCCGAGGACGTCGATATCCAGAACGTCCTCGTGTTCTACAGCCCGCGCGCCGACCTGCAGATCGCCGACGCACCGCGGCCCGTGGTCAGCACCAAGGGCCTCAAGAAGGCGCTGCGCCGCCAGTCGGGCGAGCGGCTGCCGGCCAGCCTGTACGAGAAGCTGCAAACCCTCTTTGACACGGCTGTGCAGCAGCTGAGCTAACCGGCAGCCCTACCGGGATCACCCTATCTCGCTGTTCTGCAGCCGCCACATGCGCAGATAGGGACCGTCGGCCTGCAGCAGGTTGGCGTGGGTCCCGCGCTGGACGACGCGCCCGCCGTCCAGCACCAGGATCTCGCGGGCGGCTTCCAGGCCGGCCAGGCGGTGGGTGACCAGGAGGGTGGTGCGGCCGGCGGCCAGGGCGCGGATGCTGGCCAGCACCTCCTGCTCGGCCAGGGCGTCCAGGTTGGCGGTGGGCTCGTCCAGGAGGAGGAGAGGGGCGTCCTTGAGGATTGCCCGGGCGATGGCCAGGCGCTGGCGCTGACCGGCGCTGAGGCGGAGCCCTTGCTCGCCGATCCACGTATCGTAGCCCTCAGGCAGCGCCGCGACCTCGTCGTGGATGCGCGCCTGGCGGGCGGCCTCGACCATCTCGGCCTCGGAGGCGCCGGGCCGCGCCAGGAGCAAGTTCTCGCGAACCGTGGTGTTGAACAGGTGCGCCTCCTGGGCCACGACGGCCACCAGGCGATGCACGTCCTCCTGGGCCAGCTCCCGCAGCTCTCGCTCTCCGATCCAGATCTTGCCCCGGCGATATTCCCAGAAACGTAGCAGCAGGCGGACGAGGGTCGACTTGCCCGCACCGCTCGGCCCGACGACGGCCACCAGGCCGCCCTGTGGCACCGAGAAGCTGATGCCCGCCAGGACCTCGGGGGCGCCGGGCGCGGCCGGATCGTAGGCAAAGTGCAGATCCTCCACCCGCAGGCCGGCCTCCACGGGCGGCGCCGCCGGGCGCGGCGGATCGGTCACTTCCGGCTCGGCGTCCACGATCTCGAACAGCCGCCGCGCGGCCTCGGCGTTGGCCTCCATCGCCTGGAAGGCGGCCGGCAGGGGAAGAAGGGCCTCGAACCCGGCTATGACGGCCAGGGCCACCACCGCCAGGTTGACCCCGTCCAGGCGCCCGGCCGTGACGAGGGGGATGGCGACCACCACCACGGCCACCGTGGCGGCATTGACCAGCAGGCCCGAGAGGGCGCGCTCCAGGCCCGTCACCCGGGCCATGCGCCCCTGGAGCTCGCCCAGCCGGCGGCCCAGGCGCTGCGTGCGGGCCAGGTGCTCCTGGCCCGCGCCCAGGGCCAGCAGGTCGGCCAGGCCCTGGGTGCCCTCCACCAGGATGGCGTTAAGCTCCGCGCGCGCCTGCACCATCCCTTTGCCCGTGGAGCGGGCCAGGGCGCGGGCCAGGAGGGGCAGGGCGATGCCGGCCAGGATCAGAAACCCCAGGAGGGCAAGGGCCAGGCGAGGATCCATGCTTCCCAGCAGCAGCAAGACCAGGATAGAGGATAGCAGAGCCACCGCCAGGGGCGCCAGGACCCGCAGATAAAAGTTCTCCAGCGTCTCGACGTCGGCCACGACGCGGCCCAGGAGATCGCCGCTGCGAAAGGCCCACAGGCGCGCAGGGGCCAGGGGCTCCAGGGCGGCATAGAACCAGACGCGCAGCCGGGCCAGGAGCCGGAAGGTCACGTCGTGGGACACGGTCCGCTCCAGGTAGCGGGCCACGCCGCGGGCGATGCCGAAAAAGCGCACGCCGACGATGGCAACCTGCAGCTCGGCGATGGACGGCTGCAGGGCCGCGCGGGAGATGAGATAGGCCGAAGTGGCCATGAGGCCCAGGCCGCTGACCACGGTCAAGAAGCCGAGGAGCGCGGCCAGGGCCATGCGCCGCGCATAGGGCGCCGCCAGGGCCAGCAGGCGCCAGGCCGGCCCCCGTTCCCGGGCGGCCGCGGCGCGGTCCGGCGCGGTCACGCCGGCACCTCCGCCCGGTAGGCCGTCACCAGGCGCCGATAAAGCCCGCCCCGCGCCAACAGCTCGTCGTGGCTGCCCTCTTCGACAACGCGCCCGCCGTCCAGCACCAGGATGCGGTCGGCGCGGTAGATGGTGTGCAGCCGGTGGGCGATGATCAGCGCCGCGCGGCCCCGCAGCAGGCGCTCCAGCGCCTCCTGGATCGACTGCTCCACCTCGGGGTCCAGGTTGGCAGTGGCCTCGTCCAGGAGTAGCAGGGGCGCATCCTGCAAGAAGGCGCGGGCCAGGGCCAGGCGTTGTGCCTGCCCGCCGCTCAGGCGGGCGCCTCGCTCGCCCAGGAGCGTGTCGTAGCCCTGGGGCAGGCGCGACACGAACTCGTGGGCATGGGCCTGGCGCGCCGCCCAGATGACCTCGTCGGGCGTGGCGGTGGGACGGGCCAGCCGGATGTTATCGGCCACGGTCCCGTAAAAAAGGGCCGGTTTCTGCGACACCCAGGCGACCTGCCGCCGCCAGGCCACGGGGTCCAGGGCTGCCAGGGGCCGGCCTCCCGCCGTGATGGTGCCCCGGTCGGGCTCCAGGAAGCGCAGCAGGAGATAGGCGACGGTGCTCTTGCCCGCCCCGCTGGGGCCCACCAGCGCCACCGTTTCGCCGGGCGCCACGGAGAGCGACAGGCCCTTCAGGGCCGGCCGCGCCCCCTCGTCGTAGGCCAGGTGCACGTCCTCGAAGACGAGGGGCAGGGGCGAGGCCGGCAGCGAGGCCGGGGGAACGGGCGCGGCCCGCCTCGCGGCCTGGGGCTCCACGTCCAGCACCTCCCAGATGCGGCGCGCGGCGGCGACGCCCTGCATGCCGGCGTGAAAGCGGACCCCCAGGAGCCGCAGGGGCAGGTAGAACTCGGGCGCCAGGACGAGGACAAAGAGCGCCTGCTCGAAGGCGATGTGCCCGCCCAGCAGCCGCAGGCCGACCTGCACGGCGACGACGGCCGTGCTCAGCGTGGCAACCATCTCCAGGGCCAGGGCCGAGAGAAAGGTGACGCGCAGCACCCCCATGGTCGTGCGACGGTAGCGCTCGCTGACGGCGGCGATGGACCGGAGCTGCTCCCGGCTGCGGCCCAGGGCCTTGAGGGTCGCCAGGCCCTGGAGCACGTCCAGAAAGTGAGCGCTCATGCGCCCCAGGGCGGTCCACTGCCGGCGGGTCAGTGCCTCGGCGGCGCGGCCGATGAGGACCATAAAGACGGGGATGAGGGGCGCGGTGAGGAGGAGGACGATCCCCGAGACCCAGTCCAGGGGAAAGACGATGAGCAGCACGGACAGGGGCACCAGGGCCGCCAGGGCAAGCTGGGGCAGGTATTGGCGAAAGTAGGCATCCAGGGCCTCGACGCCCTCGACGAGGGTGGCCGCCAGCTCGCCGCTGCGCTCTCCCTGGACGTAGGCGGGACCCAGGGCCAGGAGGTGGGCCGCCAGGCGGCGGCGCAGGTCGTCCTTCACCCGGTCGGCCACGCGGTGAGCGGCCAGCTCGCTGCTCCAGGTCAGCCCGGCGCGCAGGCAGGCCACGGCCAGGAAGAGGAGCAGCCAGGTCCGCACCCCGGCCAGCGTCTGCCCCCCGAGAAAGACCTGGGCGATGGCCCGGCTCAGGAGCCAGGCCTGGACGACGATGGCGATGCCGCCCAGGGTGCCCAGGAGGACCGTCAGGGCCAGGGCCAGCCGCACGGCGGCCGCTTCGCCGAGGAGCCGCAGGTCGAGGAGCTTCATGGCGCGCGGGAAGCCGGCTCCCCTCCCGGCGCGGGGCCGCCCAGCCGGCCGACCAGCATGTCCAGCATCAGATCCGTGGGAAAGGTCAGGGTCTGGCCGGAATCCTCGGCCACTGCCAGGGCCCTCTCGATCCGCTCCAGGCCGGCGGCATACGCCTCGTCGTCCAGGAGCGTGAGCTGCGAGGTGGCATCCTTGCCCAGGAAGGGATCGCGCAGCACGGCGCGGCCGACCTTGGCGTCATAGATCGTTTCCACGGTTCGCCAGGACAGCCGCTCAAAGCCCGCGGCGATCATCCAGTCGGCCACGGTGCCCCACGAGGGAAAGCGGGCCAGGTCGGCCTCGTAGGTGCCGGGAAAATAGTCGTACACGTACCAGCCCGCCCGCGCCCGCCGGGGATCCATGCCGGCCACGGCCAGGGCGCCCCCGGCGCGTAACAGGCGCCGGGCCTCGGCCACGAAGCCGTGCCGGTCGTCAAAGTGATGGATGGCGTTGACGCAGTACACCAGGTCAAAGGTGCCGTCGGAAAAAGGCAGCCGCCCGGCACGGCCGCGGACGAGGTCCAGGGTTACGGGGCGCTGCCGGGCCTGCTGGAGCATCCCTGCCGACAGGTCCAGGCCGCAGAGGCGGTGGTCGCCCTCCAGGCTCGCCAGCCAGTGCCCGGTGCCGCAGCCCACCTCCAGGATGAAAAGAGTTTCCCGATCCCGGGCCGGCTCGCCGGCCAGTTCCCGGGCCAGGGAGTGGAGGGCAACTGCCACCCCGCGGGTAGCGCTGGCGGCGAAACGCCGGTTGTAGCCGGGTGCGATGCGATCGTAGTCGACGCGCGGTTCAGCCATGGTGCCCGGTCCCCTGTCCGCCGCCCGAGGCGCGGCTCACGACCCCCGGCCAGTTCCCGCCAGCTCGGCCCGCGAGGCGATATAGATACCGGCGAGCACCAGGCTGCCGCCGGCCACGGTGGGCCCTGTGATCTCCTCGGCCAGAATCAGGTAGGCCAGGATGCTGGAGGCGATAGGCTCGGCCAGGATGACGATGGACACAAAGGTGGCCGACAGGTAGCGCAGAGCCCAGTTCAGGCTGCTGTGGCCCACGAGCTGCGGCCCCAGGCCCAGGGCCAGAACCAAGCCGTAGGCGGCCGGCGTATGGCCGAGGAGCGGCTCGCCCGCCGCCAGCAGGACAGCCAGGAGGGTCAGCATGCCCGTGCCATACACCAGGGCCACGTAGGCCGAAAGCGACAGTCGGCCGCGCACCTGCCGGCCGATGATCAGATAACCGGCCACCATGCCGCCCCCGGTCAGGGCCAGCAAGTCGCCCAGCAGATGGTCTCCGCCTCGCCCAAAGTCGGCCCAACTGATGGCAATGCCGCCCGCCGCCGCCATGAGGATGCCCAGGGCGAGGAGCGAGCCCGGCCGCTCGCGCAGGAAGAGCCAGGAGCCCAACGCGACAAAGATGGGGCCCGTGGACGCCAGGACGACCGAGCTGGCGACGGAGGTATAGCCCAGGGACGCGATCCAGGCTGCAAAGTGCAGCCCCAGGAAAAGGCCGGAGAGGGCCAGGAGTGCCACATCGCGCCGGGAGAGGTCCCTGATCTCGGCGCGGCGCGTGGCCCAGGCGTAGGGCAGCAGAACCGCGGAGGCCACGAGAAGCCGCCAGGCGGCAATGGCCAGGCTGGGCATCCCCTCGGCCTGGGCCAGGCGGATCAGGATGGATGCAAAAGAGACGGCCAGGACGCCGACGGCCAGGCCGGCCAGGAGACGAGTGCGCGAGATCTCGACCATTGCTCCCCATTGCCACGGGCCTTTCTCGGCCTGTGATTATACCAGGCTTTGACGCAGACGCCAAGAGCCCGAGGCGCCAGGCGCAAGGCGCGCGGCAGGGGGTTAGCGGCAGGTGTTATAGTCGCTTCCGAGAAGGATCTCCAGGTCGACGTCCTGCCCATCGTCCGGCAGGCGGACCACGTCCTCGGGCCCAAGGCCCAGCACCCGGGTGAGAAGCTCCACGGCCACGGGGCGGTCGCGGTAGACCAGTAGTTGCGAGTGCTCCCGGCCGCCCCCGCCCGTGGAAGACTCTAAAACCTCCAGGCCGCGCCAGCGGAGCTCGGCCGCCAGAAGCCCGGCCAGGTCGGGGTTGCCCGTGCCGTTACGCACCAGGACACGGACCGGGACGGCCGGGCTCGGGCCGGTTTCCCTGGCTGCCAGGGGGTTGTCGACAAGCGGATCTGCGCTCGCCGGCCCACGAGATTCCGGCGCGCGGGGATCGGGATCGGTGTCGGCGTCTCCCCCGGGGCCAGGCGCGGCCTCCCTGCCTGGAGAGGGCGCGTCCGCCCCTGCGACCAGGTCCGTCAGCAGCTCAAGGGCGGTGTGGAGCTGTTCGTCCCGGCTGCTCCGCAGCTCGCCCGGGGTGATGGGCTCCTCGCCGCCCGGCACCAGGGGCAGGGCATCGTCGGGCAGGGCCACCGTCACGTCGGGTTCGAGGCCACTTTTCCAGATGACCCGGCCGGCGGGCGTGAGCCACTCCTCGGTGGCCATGAGGACGGCCGAGCCGTCGGACAGGGGGAACTGCAACAGGACGGTTCCGGTGCCAAAGGTGGTCTCGCCCACCACCGTGGCCCGCTGCGCGTCCTGCAGCGCCCCGGCCACAATCTCGGCCGCGCTGGCCGTCCCCTGGTTGATGAGGACTGCGAGGGGGAGATCGAGGGCGGCATTCCCCGGCTCCACGGGAACTGGCCGCGTCTCTCCCGAGGCATCTCGCACCAGGAGGACATTGCCGGCCGCGAGGAACTGGCTCGCAGTGCCGACGGCCTCGTTCAACAGACCCCCGGGGTTGTTGCGCAGGTCGAGGACGACCCCCTGCAGCCCCTGCTCCCTGATGGCGGTCAGGGCCTCGGCAAGCTCGTCGCTGACGCCGGCACTGAAGGAGGCAAGTCGCACGAGGGCTACGTCCGTGCCCGCAATTGGCTGCCAGGTCAGGCTTTCCAGGGCGATGCGGGCCCTGGTGATGGTCACTTCCCGCGTCTCGCCCGTGCTGCCGCCGAGGATGGTGAGGCGCACGGTGGTGCCGGCCGGCCCCGTCACGCGGGCCACCACCTCTTCAATGTCCATGCCGGCCACCTGCTCGCCGTCGACGGAGACGATGACGTCGCCGGGACGCAGCCCGGCCCGCTCGGCAGGCGAGCCGTCGATGGGTGTGACAATGACCACGCGGCCATCCTGCACCTGGACCTCGACGCCGATGCCTTCCAGCTCGCCCCGTACCGAGTTCAGGTGTGTCCGTAGCTCGTCAGGGGTCAGAAAGCGGCTGTGGCCCTCGTCTCCCAGGGCATCCACCATGCCCTGCAGCGCCCCGTACGTGATCTGGCGCGGCTCGGTGGTCGCGCTCCGCACATAGTTCTCCTGGATGACGTTCCACGTCTCGGCCATCAGCCGGAACTCGGACTCGGCGTCCACCGGCATGTTGGCCAGGGGAACAAAGCGAGCCAGGACCTGGCGGTCAAGGAACACCCCAGCCAAGACGCCAAGGGTCAGGAGAACGAACGCCGAAAGGAAAACCAGGGCACAAGCCAGCCAACGTTTCATGTATCCTCCAACCAGACCAGGCAGGTACGGACGACAAGGCGCATCTACTCCTCCGGGAGGGTCAGCCCGACAGGAGCGAGTGATTGCAGGGCCATTATACCGCCCGCCCGAATGCCGTAACGACTGGACTTGGTTGGAAGACCTGAGGGACTGGGTTGGCGAGCGTTGGAGGTGGGTTGGAGGGCTAGAGCGGGATCATTTCCACGGTCACCTCCTCGCCACGGACGGTGACCAGGAGGTAGTGATGCACGGCCTGGGGATGGCCGGCGTAGAGAGGAGAACCGGCGCCGCCGGTGATAAAATAGCTCACACCGTCGCGCTCGCCCTGCACGTAGGCGTGGATGTGCCCGGCAAAGACGGTTTCGACTCCCATCTCGGCCATCAGATCCATGATGGCCTCGTTACCAAAGGCCATGATGTGGTCCGTGCCATCGGGGTCAAAGGGGGGATGGTGCATAAAGACCATCTTGATGGGCTGCTGCGTGACGGACAGGTCTTCCCGCAGCCAGTCAAGCTCGGCCGCGGTCGGCCCACCGTGGTGCGTGTCGGCCATGACCAGGTGCACCGGGCCCCGGTCGAAGGAGTAGTGGGCGGCCGGGGCCCCGCTGTGGGCCATGTAAAGGTCCAGATTACCCGCCATGGCGTCGTGGTTGCCCGGCACAGGATAAAAGGGCAGCGAAAAGCCAGCCATCGACTCCTGGAAGATTCGCCACTCCTCCTCGGTCGCCTCGGGCACCAGGTCGCCGGTGTGGACCAGGAACTCGCTGCCACTTTCGGCGACAGCGGCCAGAACGCTCGCCCAGACCTTGGGGTTGCGGTAGCTGTCGCCCGCCACGGCAAAGGTAAAGGCGGGCGCCGCCAGCGCAACGGGGTCCGTGGGCCAGGCGGGCGCGCCGTCGGCCGTGGCACTGCCCGGCGAGCGAGCTGCCGCCCGGAGGACCGGCTGGGCCGCGGCGGGCGTGGGCGTGGGCTCGGCCGGCTCCAGGGGCGGCGCCAGCTCCAGGGCGGGCGTCACCGTGCTGGTGATGGTCGCGGTCACGGTAGCGGTAGCGGTGGGCAGGGCGGGGCCCACGACAGGATCGGTAGGCGCCGGGCTGGCACTGGGCGCCGGCGACGGACTGGGCAGAGAGGTCGCCGTCGGCCGGGGCCGCGGCGTCCACGTGGGCGGCAGCGTGGGGGCGGGGGCCGCGGGTCCGGGCAGGGCGACGATGATCAGGCTGACGACCATGCTCAGGACCATGATGACGCTCAGGGTCCAAAGGGCAACCTGGGAAAAGGTTCTCTTTTGCTTGCGCTTGCTCACACTGCTTCTCCTGAGTTAAGTACTGACAGATTATACCACAGATGGGACCGAGGACCAATCAGCCGCTTTCTCTCCGACCACGGGCCTCGCCGTCGCGCCTTGCGACCGGCTTCTGCAGAATCAAGAATGACAGCTCTTCCAACACCTTCACGATTCGAAAGCCCGCCCGCTCGTAGAGCGCCAGGGCATGCTCGTTGGAGCGATGCACGCCCAGCTCCATGGCCTCCACGCGGTCCTCGTATTCTGCTTCCAGGTCGGCCAGCACCTGCTTGCCTATGCCCTTGCCCTGGAACTCCGGGCGCAGGATCAGGCCGTGCAGGTGCAGGACGGCGTCGCGCACCTCGACCCAGTAGAATCCGACCCAGGCGTCCTCCTGGTAGATGCCATAGACCTGGCCCACCGTGCGGAACAACTGCGCGAACCTGGCCCGGTCAGTCTCCATGAGCGACAGGGCCGAATCCAGATAGTCCCCCGACTCGGCAACCATCAACTGGAAGAAATCATGGAACTGCTCCGACGCGGCAAGGCGATAGATCGGCATGTAGCACTCTCCGGTGACCGGCGGTTTTGCACGATTCTGCGTCCGAATCCGGGCGACCGCCCGCCCGTTCTCCCCGGGCATGATAGCATGCGCCCGGGCGCAATGCAAGTTCTGTTGGTCGGCGGGTATGCCGGCCGCCATCCTCATGGTACGATCTTCGTAGAAAGTGCTACGAAATAAGCACGAGATCTTGACAAACCTACGAATATCGGCTATAATAAGCCTCGCAGCTTTCGACTTCTTTTCATCCATTACTGTCGCTACACAGGCAGGTTGCCCGTGAAAACACTGGACGAGACCGATCGAGCGATTATTGCCCATCTTCAATACGATGGGCGCAAGCCATTCACCGACATTGCCGCCGACCTGGGCATCTCGGAAGGGGCCATCCGTCGCCGGGTCAAGCTCATGACCGACGCCGGCGTCCTTCAGATCGTCGGCATCGTCGAGCCGCAATTGCTGGAGTGGAATGCAGCCGGGATGATCGGCATGGTCATCCAGACCGGCAAGGTGGAGCAGGTGGCCCACGAAGTGGCGCGCTTTCCCGAAGTGGTCTACCTGTTCATGGCTTCCGGCGGCTTCGATCTCTTTGCAGAGGTCTACTGCCGGGACCGCGAGCACCTGGCCTCCTTTCTCAACGAAAAACTGCACCAGGTGCCGGGCGTCGAGCGCACCGAAACCTTCATGATCCTGAAGATGTACAAGCTGTCCTATCGCTGGGGAGAGGCACCACCATGAGGGTTCTGCCCGAGTCGATGGAGGAGTTGGTCCACGAAAAGACGGTCGAGATCCTGACCGAGGTGGGCTTTTGTGTGCCCGAGGAAGGGGCCCTGGCGCGGCTAAAGGCAGCCGGGTTCCAGGTCGACGACGCTGCCTGCATGGTGCGCATCACACCCGAGTTGCTGGAACGGGCCCTCGACACCCTGCCCCGGGACGTCCGGCTCTATGACCGGGACGGAGGGTCGCCGGTGCCGTACGACCGGCACTCCTGTTTCATGGGCGGTGGCACGCCGGTCAACGTCCTGGATCTGGACACGGGTCAGCGCAGGCCGGCCACCCACCGGGATGTGGTTGACCTGGTGCGCCTCCAGGATGCGCTGCCCGGCGTGGAGGTGGTCCGCCCCACGGTGACGGCCACCGACTGGGGCCCCTGCTCGGACCTGGTCGAGATCGCCGAGCTGCTGAGGTGCACGGCCAAGCCCGGGGTGCATCGCTGCCTGACGGCCAACCGGGTCGACGCGGCGGTAGAGATGCTGGACGCCGTGTCGGGCGCGCGGCGCTCGCGTCCCAGCTTTGCGACGCTCTATTGCCCCATCAGCCCCGGCTATTTTACCCCGGAGAACGTGCGCTGCATGCTGCGCTGGGCCGAGCATGGCGTGCCCATCACCCTGCTGAGCATGGCCATGGGCGGCGCGTCGGCCCCGGCGACGCTCCTGGGCGAGCTCGTGGTCATCAACGCCGACGTCCTGGCCTGGATCGTTGCCCTGCAAATCCTCCATCCCGGCACCCCGCTGCTATACGGCAGTGTGTCGGCGGTGCTCGACATGCGCACCGGCCTGCTGCCCCTGGGCGCGCCCGAACGGGGCATGGTCAACGCCGGGGCGGCCCGCATGGCCCGCCATTACGGCATCCCGTCCATGTGCGGCGGCCTGTCGTCCGACGCCAAGCAACTGGACGCCCAGGCCGGGTTCGAAAAGGCGATCACCGCCCTGCCTTTGCTCCTGGAGGGGGCGAGCATCATCTATGGCGTGGGCGCCACCGACGCCGGGGCGTCCATCTCGTACACGCAAATGGTCCTCGACGACGAGCTCATTGCCGGGCTGCGCCGCCTGGTGCAGGGCATCGACCTCCACGACCTGGAGGAGGAGGTGGCCCTCATCAAAGCCAACACCCCCCGGGGCAACTTTCTGCGGGCCAGGCATACCCGCCGTACCCATCGCCAGCACTGGCTGCCCTCCATCCTCAACCGGGAGCCATACGAGACGTGGCAGGCCCGGGGCGAAACCATCGAGACGATTTGCCGGCGCCGCGCCCGGGAGCTGCTGGCCGAGCACAGCCCGCCTCCGCTGCCCGCGGGGGTGGAGGCCGAGTTGGAGCGCATCGTGCGCCGCTACGCCGGGCCCGAGTTCCACTTCTAGGAGGGAGAGCCATGCCTCGCATTGAGCCCATTCGTTCCCGTTATCACCTTGATGCACTGGAGGGGCAACAGGTACAGGCCATTCGCGAGGCTACGCTGCACGTCCTGGAGCACACCGGCGTACACATGCCCTCGGAGCGCGCCCTCCGCATCCTGGCCGACGCCGGTGCCGACGTGGACCGCGAGCGCCAGGTGGTGCGCCTGCGGCCCGACCTCGTGCTGGAGGCCCTGGCCCACGCACCCCGCGTCTATACCCTGGCGGGCCGTGCCGGCGGCACCGATCTGCTCCTGGATGGCAGCGCCTCCTACTTTGGCACCGATGGCTGCGGCACCAGGACCATAGACCTGGAGACGGGAGAGGCGCGCCCTTCGCGCAAGGACGACGTCGCCTGCATGGCCCGCGTGGCCGACGCGCTGTCATCGGTCTCCTTCTACTGGCCCATGGTCAGCGCCCAGGACTGCGGCCGGCTGGCGCCCCTCCACGAGCTGGACGCCGCGTTCAACAACACGGTGAAACACGTCCAGAGCGAGACGGTGATGGGCGAGGTGCCCGCCCGTTACGCCGTCCGCATGGCCGAGGCCGTGGCCGGCGACCGGCAGCGGATGCGGGCCAGGCCTCCCTTTTCGGTCCTGATCTGCACCATCGCCCCCCTGGGCCAGGATCCCGATGGCATCGAGGCGGGCATGGTCTATGCCGAGGCGGGCATTCCCGTGGGCTTTATGGCCATGCCCAACATGGGCGCCACGGCGCCGGCCGTCCCCGGCGGCGCCCTGGTGGTGGGCAACGCCGAGGTGGTCAGCGCCATGGTCCTCATGCAGCTCGTGGCCCCCGGCGCCCCGGTCTTTTACTCGCTCCTGGCGTCGGTCATGGATCCCCGCACGGCGGCCTATATCGTGTCTATCCCGGAAAAGTACATGTGCAACACGGCCGCAGTGCAGTTGGCCCACAACTGGGGCGTGCCGGTGCTGGCCGGCGCCTTTGGCATGGACGCCACCGAGCCTGCTTCGTGGCAGGTGGGGCGCGACCACGTCTACACGGCCCTGACAGCGCCCCTGGCCGGCGCTGACCTGGTCACCGGGGGCGGAATGCTCGCAGCGTCGACGCTGCTGGTCCCGGAGCAGATCCTGTACGACGACGAGATCTATCACATCCATCGGGTCATGCTGGAAGGCATCGACACGTCGCCCGGCGGCCTGGCGGTGGAGGTCATCGAGGCCGTGGGGCCGCGGGGTCACTACCTGTCCCAGGATCACACGCGGCGCCACCTGCGCCAGGTCTGGATCCCGGGCCTCACCCATCCCCGGCCGCCGCTCGATGGCTCGCCGCTGCCCGGCATCCGCCAACGGGCGCGGGCGCGCCTGGATCAGCTTCTCGCCGAGCACCGGCCCGAGCCCCTGCCCGCCGACGTGCAGGCCGAGCTGCACGACATACTGAATGCCGCACAGCAGGAGCTGGCGCCTTGACCCGGCGCGGATAAGAAGGGTTCAACCGGCCAGGGCAGACGAGGCCGCCGGGAGCCCGCTGCCCTGCCCGCCAATTGGTTGTTGGAGAACTCACGAGGAGGGTGCCATGTCGGAGGAGATTCTTGATAGGCTGGCCCGGGCCGTGGCCGACGGCGAGCCCGAAGAGGCGGAAACCCTGGCCCGGCAGGCCCTGGAACAGGGCCTGGACCCCTTGCGGTGCATCGACGAGGGGCTCACGCCCGGCATCGAGCGCGTTGGCGAGCTGTTTGACACGGGCGAATACTTCTTGCCCGACCTGATCATCGGCGGCGACGCCATGAAGGCCGCCCTCTCTGTCCTGGAGCCGGCCCTGACCGGCGCCCAGGGGCGCAAGATCCTGGGGCGCGTCGTCCTGGGCACCGTCGAGGGCGACCTGCACGAGATCGGCAAGACCCTGGTGGGCACGCTGCTCACCGCCAACGGTTTCGAGGTCACCGACATTGGCATCGACCAGCCGGCCCGGGCGTTTGTCGATGCCGTCGCGAGGACCGGGGCGACCCTGGTCGGTGCCTCTGCGCTGCTGACGACGACAATGTTGCACCAGGGCGAGATCATTGAGGCCCTCAAGGAGGCCGGCCTCCGCGACCGCGTCAAGGTCATGGTGGGCGGCGCCCCTGTCACCGAGTCGTGGTGCAGCCAGATCGGGGCCGACGGCTATGCCGACGACGCCGTGTCGGCCGTTGCCCTGGCCCGAAGCCTGGTGGCCGGCGCCTGATCCCCGCCGGCCTGTTGAAAGGAGCCCATCAGGAGGAGGAACATGAAAACGCTGGACCGATTTGTGGTGAGTCTGCTCGGCGTCGTGCTGCTGGTCGTCCTGGCGACGTGCGGCGCCACGCCAGAACCGGCCAGTCCGCCGGTCGAGACCCAGGCACCGGCGACGCTTCCCCCCCAGGCCACAACGCCGCCGCTCGAGGCCACGGCTGCTCCCGAGCCCGCGGCCAGGACGAGCATCGTCGTGGCCATCCCCGAGGATCCACCGAGCTTTAACGCCTCCGTGGCGGATACGGGCTACGATGCCCTGGTCATGGAGCTGACCCTCCTCGGGCTGGCCGATCTGGACCCCGAAGGCAACGTCCTGCTCGAGCTGGCAGCCGAATTGCCCACCGTGGACAATGGCGGGGTAGTGATCGATGAAGACACGTGGACCATGGAAGTCACGTGGAAGCTGCGGGACGACGTGCGCTGGTCCGACGGCACGCCGGTGACCGCCGCCGACGTCGTCTTTACCTACGAGGCCATCGTCGACCCCGAGACCGGCCTGTGGGTGCCCGGCATTGACTATGTCGACAGCGTCGAGGCTCTTGACGACAATACCGTGGTCATCTACTACAACTATGTCTATCCCGGCTATGCGACCCAGTTTGGCGGCGAGCAGCTCGTCATCTGGCCGGCCCACTACTGCGACCCGGAGCAGGGTTTTGTGGCCTGGGACTGTGGGCGGCAGCCCCTGAGCACCGGCCCCTACCTGCTGGAGGAATGGCAGGTGGGCGATCACATGACCTTTGTCCGCAACCCCAACTATCACGAGGCGGGCAAGCCCGGCATCGACCAGGTCATCGTCCGCATCGTGCCCGACCCGTCCGTAGCCAAGACGATGCTCATGCAGGGCGACGTCGACGTCTACATGTGGGCCACCGAGCCCATGCTCGACGACCTGAAAGACGCGCCCAACGTCCAGGTGAGCCAGGCGGCCACCAGCCGGTGGGTCATGCGCCTCTTCCCCAACCAGGCCGCCCGGGGCTCTATCGATCCCGAGGCCGATCCTCACCCCATCCTGGCCGACGTGCGCGTCCGGCGGGCCATTCGCCTGGCCATCGACGTCGATGGCATCTCCCAGGAGATCTTTCGCGGTTACGGCCAGCCGGTATGGACCGAGTTCTTCCGCCCACCCTACCTGTGCGATGTCCCCAGGCCGGCCCACGACCCCGAGGCGGCCGCCGCACTGCTGGAAGAGGCGGGTTGGACCGACGAGGACGGAGACGGGATGCGCGAGTGCCACGGCTGTCTCCACGCGGCCGAGGGCGACCCGATGTCCCTGGAGCTGATGACCTACGCGGAGTATGGCGAAGCCCTGGAGCTTGCCCAGCAGTTGATGGGCGAGATGTTGAATCAGATCGGCATGGACGTCCGGCTGAGCGTCGTCGAGGGCAGCGTCATGTGGGCCGACTACGAGAGCGGCGGCCTGGAGCAGGTGGGCGACTATGACCTCAACCTGTGGGACGACGGCTACTCGGGCGTGGATCCGACCGACTTTCTCTGGGAGCTGTACTACTCGACGGCCGCCGAGCCCGACATGGGCTGGAACATCACGCGCTGGATCAACGCTGACTTTGACGCGCTGCTGGACGAGGCGTACACCCTCGACGAGGAGTACCGCCAGGAACTGTTCTGCCAGATGGCCCAGATCCTGGAGGAGGAACTGCCGGTGATCCTGCTCTTTTCCACGGTCAACGCCGATGCCCACTCTGCCCGCCTTCAGGGCGTGCAGTCGACGGTCAACGACCTGGTGACCTGGAACGTGGCGGATTGGACTCTTGTGGAATAGGCGAGGCATGCGAGGGCCGGTCGTCCTCGACTAGAGCCGCGAATCTGGAGGAGTCTTGGGGCGCTATGTAGCACGGCGGCTGCTGCAGACCATCCCGATGTTGTTGCTCATGAGCGTCCTGCTCTTTGCGCTGGTAAACCTGGCGCCGGGCGGGCCGTTGGCCGGGCACAGCCGCTCGCGCCACGTCCGCCCGGAGCGCCTGGAAACGCTCAAGCGCCAGCTCGGGCTGGACAGGCCCCTGGCCATGCAGTATCTCATCTGGCTGGCGGGCAACGACTGGATGATGGTCGATGCCGACGGCGATGGGGTGGCCGAAAGCCGGGGAGAGCGGCGCGGCATCCTGCGCGGCGACTTTGGCTTTTCCTACCAGACCCGCCAGCCTGTGCTGCAAGAGATCGCCGGCCGCCTGCCGAATACCGTCTATCTCATGAGCGTGACGCTCCTGGTGGTGGCCGTCATTGCCGTTCCCCTGGGCATCCTGTCGGCCATCAAGCAGTACTCGGCCTTTGACATCCTGGTCACCACCCTGTCCTTCATGGGCCAGGCCATCCCCGAGTTCTGGCTGGGCTTGATCCTGATCCTGGTCTTTTACGCCTGGCTCAAGAATCCGGCTACCGGTGCGCCCCTCCTGCCGGCGGGCGGCATGCACACCCTGGGCGCCGGTTTCAACCTGTGGGACTGGATCAAGCACCTCATCCTGCCCGTGACCATGGGCATGGTGGGCTGGGTGGCCTGGTACTCGCGCTTCTTGCGTTCGAGCATGCTCGACGTGATCCACCAGGACTATATTCGCACGGCCCGCGCCAAGGGCCTGCGCGACCGGACCGTCATGTTCCGCCACGCCCTCAAGAACGCGGCCATCCCCCTCGTGACCATCTTGGCCCTGGACCTGCCGTGGATCTTTGCCGGGTCGCTGTACGTGGAGACCATCTTTTCCTGGCCGGGCATGGGCCGGCTCTTTTACCAGTCGGCCATGAAGCGCGACTATCCGCTGCTGCTGGCCATCCTGATCATTGCCACCGGCGTCACCCTGCTCTGCAACCTGCTGGCCGACATCGCCTATGCCTACCTTGATCCCAGGGTGCGCTATGACTGATGCACGCGCGCTGCCCATAGGCGGGGACCGGATGCGTCCCGCCGAGACGATGTGGACCATGGTCTGGCGCCGCTTTCGCCGCCACCCGGGTGCCATCGCCGGGAGCGTCGTCTTGTTCCTGGTCGTCGCCAGCGTACTCCTGGTGCCCCTCTCGCCCTTTGACCCGGAGGCGTCGGACATGGCGCACCGGTTGGAGCCGCCGTCCTGGCGGCATCCCTTTGGCACCGATCCCCTGGGCCGTGACATGCTGACGAGGGTCCTCTATGGGGGGCGGATCTCGTTGGCGGTGGGGTTCATGGTAGTGCTGGTGACGCTGCTCATCGGCGTTCCCGTGGGCGCCATCGCCGGCTACCTGGGCGGCAAGGTGGACAACGTCCTGATGCGCATCACCGACGCCGCCTTGGCGCTGCCCTCCCTCCTGGTCCTTATCCTGCTGAGTGCCATCGTCCGCGAGGTCAGGCTGCCCTTCTTTGAGCGCAACAACGTCCTGGCCATCGCCCTGGTCATCGGCATCCTGTCGTGGATGACGACGGCGCGCCTGGTGCGGGCCACCTGCCTGACCATCCGCGAAAAAGAGTTTGTCACGGCGGCCCACTGCCTGGGCGTTTCCAGCCCGCGCATCGTCATCCGCCACATCCTGCCCAACGCCATCGGCCCCATCATCGTCGAATCGACCCTGGAGGTCGGATACGCCATCATGGAGGAGGCAGGGCTCTCCTTCCTCGGCTTTGGCATCCAGCCCCCCACGCCAAGCTGGGGCAACCTGTTGAGCACCGCGCCCGAGCACATGCTGAAACATCCCTGGCTGGCCATTTTTCCCGGCCTGATGATATTTGTGACCATCATCTCGGTCAACTATATCGGCGATGGCCTGCGTGATGCCTTTGACCCCTTCAAAGTGCTGCAAAAGATTGGAGAAGTGTAACATGTCCGAGGACCGCCCGCCCATCGAACCCATCCGGCCCGCCTTTCACGTGCAGTTCCTCACCGAGGCCCAGTTGGACGCCATGCAAGAGGCCACTTTGCGCCTCCTGGAAGAGACCGGCGTCCATCTGCCATCGGAGCAAGCCCTGTCCATCCTGTACGCCCACGGTGCCCGGGTGGATGCCCACACGCAGGTGGTCCGTTTTCCCCGTGACCTGGTGCGGCGGGCCATGGCGCAGGTGCCGCGCACCTTCCAGGTGGGGGCCCGCGACCCTGCCTGTGACTTTTGCCTTGGGGATGGCGCGACCTACTTTACCACCGACGGCTGCGGCGTTGAGGTCGTGGACCTGGAGACGGGGCAGCAGCGGCCCTCGTGCAAGGAGGACGTGGGCCGCATGGCCCGCGTGGCCGACTACCTGTCGTCCATTGCCTTTTACTGGCCCATGGTGAGCGCCCAGGACTGTGGCAAAACGGCGCCGCTCCACGAGCTGGACGCGTCGTGGAACAACACGGTGAAACACGTGCAGAGCGAGACGCTCATGGGCGCCGGCCCCGCGCGCTATGCCGTCGAGATGGCCACGGTGGTGGCCGGCAGTCGCGAAGAGCTGCGCCGTCGCCCGGTGCTGTCGCTGGTGCTGTGCACCATTGCCCCCCTGGCCCACGACAAGGAGGGCATCGAGGGGGCCCTGCTGCTGGCCGAAGCAGGGGTGCCCGTCGGCTTCCTGGCCATGCCGACCCTGGGCACCACGGCCCCGGCGACGCTGGCCGGCGCCCTGGCCGTGGGCGACGCCGAGATCGTCAGCGGCACGGTGCTCCTTCAGCTTGCCCATCCCGGCGCCCCGGTCTTTTACTCTATCATGCAAGGCTGGGCCGATCCCCGCTCGGGCACGTATGTGCCCTACCCCCTGGATGCTCGCTGCCGCTACGCGCCGGTGGCCATGGCCCATCGCTGGGGCATGCCCGCCTTCGGCGGCGCCTATGGCACCGAGAGCCCGCGGCCGGCCACCTGGCAAGCCGCCGCCGACGTGGCCCTTGACCCCTTTCTGGTGAGCCTGGCCGGCGCCGAGTGGGTGACGGGCCTGGGGCTCAACCGCAACTTTACCCTCCTCTATCCCGAGTCCATCATCCTCGACGACGAGCTGTACCACCGCGCCCGGTATGCCCTGGCGGCCATGGAGGTGACGGACGAGACCCTGGCCCTGGACGTCATCCAACGCGTAGGGCCCGGCGGCCACTTCTTGCGCGAAAAGCACACCCGCCAGCACATGCGCACCGCCATGTCACCCGGATTGACCCACCAGCCGGGTCCCGGCGGCAAGTATCGCGATCCGCACGAGGTGGCCCGCGAGAAGGTGCGCTGGATCCTGGAGCACCACCGGCCCGCACCGCTGGAGGGGGCACAACAGGCAGAGATGGCCCGCATCCTGGCCGCCGCCGACCGCGAGCTCGGTTCGTAGCATGGGCCTATCACTCGAACCCGTGCTCACCCGCGCTGACGTCGAGCGGATCCACGAGCAAAGCCTCGACCTGCTGGAGCGGGTGGGCATCGACTACAAGACGCCGCGGGCACTGGCCATCCTGGAACAGGCAGGCTGCCCCGTGGATCACGACGGGACGCGGCTCAAGCTGCCCCGCGACGTGGTCGAGTGGGCCTTGCAGCAGGCGCCCCGCCTGGTGCGGTTGGCTGCCCGCGATCCGGCCCGAGACGTGATCCTCGACGGTCGCCGCCCGCACCACACCACCGACAGCCAGGGCACCCAGGCGGTGGACCTGGCCAGCGGCGAGCGGCGCGCCTCCACGGCGCGAGACCTGGAGCGCGGCCTGCTCCTGGCCGACGCCCTGGACCGGATCGAGATCGTCAACGTCATGGTCGCTGCCAGCGACGTCCCGGCCCACGTGCGCACCGTGCAACACATGGCCACGGCCTTTTGCCACACCTCCAAGCCCGTGCGCAGCGGCGTCCTCCATCCCGGGCAGGTGCCCTACCTGGTGGAGCTGGTCTGTGTCGCCCTGGGGGGCGAGTTCCGGCCCATCTTCTCGGCCACCGACTGCACCATCTCGCCGCTCATGCACGATGGGCCCATGACCGAAGCCTGTATCGAGCTGGTCCGCCTCGGCGTGCCCATCCTCATCTATCCCATGCCCCTATCGGGCGGTACAGCCCCCCTCACGCGGGCCGGCACGGTGCTGCTGCACAACGTCGAGGTCCTCAGCGCCGTGACCCTCTTCCAGCTCGTGCGGCCCGGTGCGCCCCTCATCTATGGCACCGGGGCGTCGCAGATGGATATGCGCACCGGCCGCTACGGCGGCGGCGCCGGCGAGTACGGCCTGAAGCTGGCCCTGCACGAGATGGCCCGCTTTTACCACCTGCCCACCAACCTGTGGGGCCTGTCCACCGCCTCAGACGAGCTCGACGCCCGCTACGGGCACGAGGCAACGGCGTCGGTGCTGCTGGCCGCCCTGGCCGGCGCGGACGAGATCTATAGCGTCGGGCTGCTCGGCTCGGCCCAGATCCTGTCCCTGGAAAAGATGGTCCTCGACAACCACCTCATCCACCAGGTCGAGGTCATGACGCGTCCCTTTCTGGCCGGCGACGCCCAGCTCCAGGCGGATCTCATCGCCGAGGTGGGCATTGGCGGGCACTATCTCTCGCGGCGCGAGACGCGGGCGGCCCTGCGCCAGGAGTACGTCGAACCGTGGCCGCCGGCCGGCAAGACGGCGCTCCAGCTTGCCCGGGCCGAGGCGTTCGAGATCCTGGAGCGGCACCGGCCCCCGCCGCTGCCCGATGGCGCGCCCGAGGCCATGGACGCCATCGTCGCCGCGGCCGGCCGTGCCCTCGCCCCTCCCGGGTGGCGGCACAAGGCGGCAGGGCCGGAAACCGAAGGGAGGTCCGCGTGACGCATTGCACCGCGCCGGCGCTCGAGCCCATTCGGCCTGCCTACCGGCTGCGCATCCTCGACGACGGGCAGATCGCTCAGCTCAAGGGGGCCACGCTGGAGCTGCTGGACGAGGTGGGCATTCACTGCCCCTCCGCCGCGGCGCAGGCCATCTATGCCGGGGCCGGGGCACGCCTGGACCGGGAGACCGGCGTCGTCCGGCTGCCCCCCGACCTCGTCGTGGAGGCCATGGCCCGGGCGCCACGCCAATATGTCCTCGGCGCCCGCTCTCCCGACCACGACCTGGTCCTCGACGGCAGCGCGTTCTACTGCGCCACCGACGGCTGCGGCACCGAAACCGTCGACGCCGCCACCCGGCAGCGCCGCCCGTCGGTCAAGGCCGACGTGGCGGCCATGGCGCGCGTGGCCGACCGGCTGTCGTCCATCGGCTTTTACTGGCCCATGGTCAGCGCCCAGGACCATCCCGCCTGCGCGCCGCTGCACGAGATGGACGCCAGCTTCCGGAACACGGTCAAGCACGTCCAGACCGAGACGGTCATGGGCGCTCGCATGGCTCGCTACGCCGTCGAGATGGCCCAGGTGGTCGCCGGCGACACCGAGACGCTGCGCCAGCGCCCACCCCTGTCGTCCCTCATCTGCACCATCGCCCCCCTGGCCCACGACGCGGGCGGCATGGAGGCGGCCCTGGCCTTTGCGGCGGCAGGGCTGCCTGTGGGCTTTATGAGCATGGCCAACGCCGGTTCCACGGCCCCGGCCTCGCTGGCGGGCACCGTGGCCATGGCCGATGCCGAGATCGTCTCGGCCATGGTCCTCGTGCAGTTGGCCCATCCTGGGGCGCCGGTCTACCACTCGCTCATGCCCGGGATCATGCACCCGCGCACCGGAGGCTACCTGGCCACCGCCTGGGAGGGGGAGCTTCTCTATGCCATCGGCGTCGAGATGGCCCACGCCTGGGGTGTGCCGGCGCTGGCCGGGGTCTTTGGCACCGATGCCACGGTGCCGGGTTGGCAGCAGGCCGCCGAGTCGGCGAGCTGCCTGCTGTTGTGCGCCCTGTGTGGCGCCGAGATGGGCGCGGGCATGGGCCTGCTGGAAGGCTGCACGCTCCTCTATCCCGAGGCCATCATCCTCGACAGCGACGTCTACCACCGGGTGCGCTGCGACGCGGCGGGGCTCGACACCGGCCCCGAGGCCCTGGCCCTGGACGTCGTCAAGGCAGTGGGCCCCAGGGGGCATTTTCTCCTGCAGCGCCACACCCGCACGCATCTTCGCCGCCGGCAGTTCTCCGATCTGGTCGCCCAGCCGGACCCGGAAGGCTTCCGCGACCCCCTAAGTGTCGCCCGGGAAAAGGTTGAGGCCATCCTGGCCGATCATCGTCCCCTTCCCCTCGACGGCGCGCAGTTGGCCGAGCTTGATCGCATTCTGGCGGCCGCCGAGGAAGAGTTGTCGGGCAGCAATGGCCCCCACACAAGTACCCCGCGGGGTGAGAGCCGTTAGGAGGTCGCCATGCAAACCAGGCTCCAGGTGCTCTCGGATGACGAGCGCTGGCGGATCCACGAGCAGTCACTGCGCGTGCTGGAGCGCACCGGGGTGCGGGTGGACACGTCCCTGGGACGTCGCATTCTGCGCGAGGCGGGGGCCGCCGTTGACGAGAACACGGCCATCGTGCGCCTGCCGCGGGCCCTCGTAGATGAGGCGCTGCGGCTGGCACCCCGGCACTTTTCCCTGGGCGCCCGCCGGCCCGGCTGGGATTTGCCCATGAATGCCGGCGAGTGCACGCTGCTGGTGGACGGCGAGGCCATGTTCGTCCGCGACCGGCACACCGGCCAGCGCCGGCCGGGCACCCGGGACGACTGGTTGGAGGCGACGCGCCTCGTCGACGCCCTGGACGAGGTGGGCGTCTACTGGCAGATGCTGGAATCGGCCGGCAGGGGCGCCACGATGGCCGATTTCACCGGCTACCTGGCCGCCGTGTTCTGCAACTTTTCCAAGCACGTCCAGGACTCGATCCCCGGCGCCGAATACGCGCCCTGGCTGCTGGAGGTGCTCCAGGCCGTCTTTGGCAGCCGTGAAACGATCCGGGCGCGGCACCCCTTTTCCTTCCTGCTCTGCCCCCAGTCACCCCTCATCATCGAGGCCCCCCGCACCGACGCGTACCTGGCCACCCTTGGCTGGGACATTCCGGCGGCCATCATGCCCATGCCCCTCATGGGCTCCACGGCACCGGCCAGCTTGGTGGCCACGACCGTCCTGGGCAACTGCGAGGTGTTGGCCATGCTGTGTCTCGTCGAGGCCGCGGACCCGGGCACACCGGTCATCTATGCGCCGGCCCTGTCGGTGATAAACCCGCGCACCGCCGGCTATGGCGGCGGGCCCATCGAGCACGGGCTGTTGGGCGCGGCGTGCGTCGAGATGGCGCGCCACTACGGCCTGCCCGTCGAGGCTTCGGGCATCGGCAGCGACGCCCACGAGCCGGGCATCCAGGCCGGTTTCGAGCGCGCCCTCAACGGCCTGCTGCCGACCATCGCCTGGCCCGACATCCTGGTCGGCCCCGGCCTGCTGGGCGGCTCCATGATCCTCTGCCTGGAGCAGCTCCTGGTAGACGTGGAAATGTTTCGCATGTTCAAGCGCGCCCGGCAGGGCATCGACACCACCGCCGGGCGCTGGTTGGAGGGCGAGATCGAGCAGGTGGGGCCAGGCGGCCACTTCACGGACCGGCGGTCTACTGCCCGGGCCACGCGCGACGGCGAGTGGTACCTGAGCCGCCTGGGCGTGCACGACACCTACGAAGGCTGGCTGGCCTCGGGGCGCGCCGGCCTGCTGGACGAGGCCCGCGCCCGGGTGGAGGCAATCCTGGCCGGCCACCAGCCACTGCCCCTGGCCGAGGACGTGCAGCACGAACTGGCCCGCATCAGGGCGCGGGCCGCGTGAGCCGCGGTTTGCCCGCGCACAACCATACCGAAGGAGTTGCCTGACATGAAGATCCTATGCCTGGGCGGCGCCGGCGCCGTGTGCCAACACGCCGTCCGCGACCTGGTCCAGTTCTCCGATTTCTCCGAGATTGCCGTCGCCGACCGGGACCTGCCTGCCGCGCAGGCGCTGGTGTCCGAGCTGGGCGACCCGCGCCTGGACGCCCTGTCCATCGACGCCGGCGACCAGGAGGCGCTGGTGCGATCCGTCCGCGGGTTCGACGTCGTCCTCAACGGCCTGCCCTGGAAGTTTGACCTGGTCGTCACCCGAGCCTGCGTGGAGGCCGGGGTGAGCGGCCTGGACGTGTCTAGCGAGGAGAGCCAGTGGGACTATGACGGGGCGGCCCGCGAAAAGGGCATCCTGTTCGTCCCGGGCGTGGGCGCCACGCCCGGCATCACCAACGTCATGGCCCGTTGGGCGGCCGACCAACTGGACGAGGTGGATAGCATCCATATCAGCTTTGCCGCCTTTCGCTGCGCGGCCCCCGCCCCCGGACTGCTCACCACCCTGCTGTGGGAGTTTGACCCCACGACCGAGAGCCGCGTCTATTACCAGGATGGCCGGTTCCACCGCGCCGGTCCCTTCGAGGGCTCCAGGAAAGTACGGTTTCACGACCCCATCGGTGAGCAGGAAGTGGTCTATATCCCCCACCCCGAAACCCGGACCATGCCCCGCAGCCTGGGGGCCAGGGCGGTATCGGTGCGTGGCTGCTTCCCACCCCACGTCATGCGCCTCGCGCGGGCCATGCTTGAAGCCGGCCTGTACGGCCAGCAGCCCGTTCGCATATGCGGGGTACAAACAACACCCCTGGAGGCGATGCACGAGCTTTTGCTCCAGTTGCCCGAGAGCAAGGAGACGCCCCTGTGGGCCTATGGGCTGGTCGTGGAGGTGCACGGCAGGCAGGACGAGCGCGAGCGCACCATCGTGCTGGAGAACGATCATCCCCATCCCGACCAATGGGGCGGCCCCGCGGCCTACTACAAGAACATTGCGATTCCTCTGAGCATCGGCGCCCAGGCCATCGCTCGCGGCGAGGTGCGGAGCAGGGGGGTTGTGCCGCCCGAGACCGCCTTTGCGCCCGTCCCGTTCATGGACCGGTTGGCCGCGCGGGGCATCCAGATCAAACCCAGGGCTTGACCCTGCCGCAATCCCTGATCCATCTAGCACCCAACTGGCAAAAAAGGCTCAAGTAAGCTACAATAAGCCGATTCGGAAGAGCCCGCGAGGGAGAGGGGAAAGGGATACGATGAACTGCTCGAATTGTGGAGCCTACCTGGGAGAGGAGGATGCCTTCTGCGGCGAGTGCGGCCAGCCGGTCGTGCGCCAGGCTCAGGCCGGGCCCAGCCCCGAGGACGTGCGGGACCAGGAAACCGAGCTGCTGCCGTCAATGCCGCCCAGCGTGGCGGCGGCCCCGCCGGCCAGGCCACCCGCCAGGGTGAGCAGCCGCCGCTGGCCATTGATCGCCGGGTTGGCCGCAGCCGGGCTCGGCCTGTGCATCTGCGTCGCGGCCCTCGCCATGCTGCTCCTCGCCCAGACGGCCGGGACTCCAACCGCCGTCGTGGAGCTGCCTGCCCCGACGGTGGTGGCGGCTTCAGCCACCACCGTGGAGCTGCCTGCCGGCGCGTCCCTCTACGAAGAGAACTTTGACGCGCCAGGCGGCTGGGACGAGTACGACGACGAGGACACGTGGGCCGCCTATGCCGGGGGCGGCTATCGTCTCGGCATCAGGCGCGCCGACTATGTCACGTGGGGCAATCCCGAGGATCTGCCCGGGTTCTCTGATTTTAGCATCGAGGTGGACGCCCGGCAGGTGGAGGGCCCCCTGGACAACAACCTGGGCGTCCTGGTGCGGTACCAGAGTGACGACGAAAACTTTTACTGGTTCCAGATCAGCAGCGACGGTTATTTCGCCATCGATCTGATGCAGGCCGGCGAGTGGGTGACCCTCGTCTCCTGGGAGGCGTCGACGGCGATCCGGCAGGGACTCGACGTGGTGAACCGCCTCAGGGTCGAGTGCGAGGGCAGCCAGTTCGCTTTTGCCGTGAACGGCACCGACCTGGCCACCATCACCGACGCCACCCTGAGCACCGGCAGCATCGGGCTGGCGGCCGGCACCTTTGGCGAGCCCGGCGTCGTCGTCGAGTTCGACAACCTGGTGGTTCGGGAACTACAATAAGGGGCCTGCCCGGGGCGGATCCCGTCAGTTGCCCTCGCGGTCGACGGGGGGCAGGTTGCCCACCGCGCGCAACGTCTGAAAGATCCAGCCCACGCTTTGCTGCGTGTGAATGCGCCAGATGGCCTGGGCCAGGATGCGGGACGAGGTCACGATCTCGATGGCGCCGCCGGCCACCTCGAAGGAGACGGCCGTCGTGTCAGACAGCACCAGGCTCTTCAGGGGAGAGGACCGCAGCAGATCCAGGGCCTCGGCCGTAAAGTCGGCGTGCACCGCGGCGGCGTGAACCTCCTTCGCTCCTCGCTCCAGCAGCCGCTCCACGACCTGCACGATGGTCCCGCCCGATTGGATCATGTCGTCGTAAATGACCGCCGGCCGGCCCTCCACGTCGCCCACCATGTCGATGACCGTCGGCTCGTTCTTGGGCGTGCGCCGCTTGAAGGCAATGGCCATCTCGTCGCGGGCGATGAGATGCTCCAGGCCGATCTTGAGCTGGTCGCGAAACTCGGTCGCGCGGGCAACTCCGCCGGCATCCGGCGAGACGACGACGGCCTCCTGCCGGTCCAGGCGGTCGCGAAAGTGAGAGGCCATGAGAAAGGCCATGCGCATGTGGTCCACGGGGATGTCGAAAAAGCCCTCGATGGCCGGCGTATGCAGGTCCACGGTCAGCAGCCTGTCGGCGCCGGCCACGGTGATGAGGTTGGCCACCAGCTTGGCCGTGATGGGCTCGTGGCCCCGCTTTTTCTTCTCCTGCTTGGCATAGGCCACGTAGGGCACCACGGCAGTGATGCGCCCGGCCGACGCCCGGCGGGCGGCGTCGATCATGACCAGCAGCTCCATCAGGCTGTCGTTTATGGATTGATAGGTGCAGTACTGGTCTTCGCTCGTCGGGGTAAAGCCAAAGGACCGGCAGGGCCTCTGCATGGGTCCGTGGAGCGATTGGCAGATGGGCTGGATGATGAAAACGTCGGTGCCCCGGACGACGCAATCGAGGTCGACCTTGACCTCACCGTCGTCGAACCGGCTTACCTGCGTGCTCTCGATCACCTGCCCCAGCTCGGCGGCAATCTGTTTCGCCAGGAGAGGGTTCGCGTTGCCGGCCATGAGCTTGAGCTCGCCATATTGTCGTCTCTGATCTGTCATCTTGACTCCTCGGCCCGCAACAGCTCCAGGGCCAGTTCTACAGCCTCTTCGGGGGTCCGGGCAACGCGCACAGCGCCCGCGGGCTTGCCGCCCTGGTGCAACTCCCACGTTTCAAGGCCGACGACCGGCTTGCCCATCTTGAGGGCCAGGCCGATCTCGGATAGGGTACCGTAGCCGCCGCTGACGGCAATGACCGCCCCGGCCGTACGGACGACGACGGCGTTGCGCGCTTCGCCCAGGCCGGTGACGATGGGAATGTCGACGTAGGGATTCGCCTCGCCGCGATGGATGCCGGGCAAGATGCCCACCGTCGTGCCGCCCCGGGACCGGGCGCCACGGCAGGCGGCCTCCATGACACCGCCGCGCCCGCCACAGACGAGGACGGCCCCCCGCCTCCCGATCTCGCGGCCGACGGCCTCGGCCAGGGCGGCCACCTGCTCGTCGCAGCTCGCCGAGCCCACGACGGCCAGGAACGCACCGCGGGCCGGGGACACGGTCCTCTCGTCCATCCCTTACCCGCGGCCCAGGCCGGCCTCAGAGAGCGTGGTGTAGACGGCGCCCGAGGGGCGCAAATCGCTCTTGATAAAGGACACCGCCGAAACCGCCATCTCGCCCAGATCTCCCGTGGTCGTAGCGGCGACCACCTGGCCCACGCGGCGCACGTCGCCGGACGACGCCCCGCGCTGCACGCGGCCCAGGGTCAGGTGGGGGTGAAAGGGGCGCTTTTCGATGGGAAAGCCCAGGGGCGATACCTCGCTTTCCACGGCATTCCTCAGGCGCAGCAGGGCGCCCGACGCCTCCTCCAGGCCCACCCACACCACGCGCGGCTGCCGGGTATTGGGAAAACAGCCGACGCCGCCGGCCGAGAGGGTGAAAGGCTCCGCCGTGGCCGCCGCGCGGGTCAGGGCGCGCTTGATCGCGTCCAACTGCTCCCGGGGCGTGTCGCCGAGGAACTTCAGGGTAAGGTGGATGCCCTGGGGCTGCACCCAGCGCACGCTTCCCCGGCCAAGCTCGCCGCGCAGCCGGTCCTGCAAGTCGCCCAGGTTCGCCCGCAGCTCGGGGCTCAGGTCGATGGCGATAAAGGTGCGGAGCGTGGTCATGCTCTCCCCTCCTCCTGGGGCGTTCCCCCGACCTCGCTTCTGACCGTCGCCCTGTCGCCCGCCGCCGGGCGCTGGTTGCCCAGCTTGAGCACGCGCCAGGCGTTGCCGCCCAACATCCGCAGCAGGGTGGCGGTGGGCATGCGGACCGCGCGCATGCGGCGGATGACGCGCTGGGGCGTGAGCAGGGGAAAGTCGGTGGCAAAGAGGACCTTGCCCGGAGCCCAGCGAGCGGCCAGTTGAAAGATGTCGTCCTGGTAAAGGTAGAGGCTGGCCGCGGTGTCGTAATAGACGTTGTGCATCAAGCGGGAGATTTCGGGCATCAGCTCGTAAAAGATGGTGCCCCCGCCCCAGTGCCCGCAGACGAGGGTGGCCCGGGGAAAGAGGCGGGCAAAGCGGATGACCTCGTCTGGCGTGACGCTGCCCTTGCCGGGGTACAGGTGGCCCACCGGCTCGCTGCAATGGGTCAGCAGCAGCATGTCGTGGGCCATGGCCGCCTCTACCACGGGAGCCATGGATTTTTCCTCGTCCAGGCGATAGCCCTGGCCGTCGGGCATCAACTCGCCTATGCCGCGCAGCCCGGCGGCGGCACAACGCTCGATTTCGCGGACGGCTTCTGCCCCCGCCGCGGGATTGACGATGCAAAAGCCCACGAGCCGATCGGGAAAGCGGGCCACTGACTCGATGACATAGTCGTTATCCTGGCGGCAGAGGTCCATGTCGCGCCAGCCAAAGCCAAAGACCACGGCCTGGGTCACACCCGCGGTGTCCATGGCGGCGATCAGCTCCTCTGCCGAGCTGAGCCGCGCCTGGGGATTGGCGTACAGGTCGCGAAACCAGGCATCGCGAACCAGGTACTCGTCGCGCCTCTCGATGATCTTGGGCGCCGTGATGTGGGTGTGAAAGTCAATGATCACCGGTTGACCTCCCGCCGGGATTATAACACAACGGGGTGCAAAGGTAAAGGGGCGGGGCTAGTCGCGGCGGGCAATGGCGTTTGGGCCCGGCAGCGCGTACCCCTGGGTTAGTGTCAAATGCGTTCGGTCTACTCCTGGCGGAGCAGCCAGGCGCGGACGCGCTCGGAGGTGCGCAGGATCCACACCAGGCCAAGGCCCAGGCCACCCACGGCCCACCAGGCGATGCTCAGGGTGAAAAAGGTACGGCGCCACTGGCCAGAGTGAAGGTAATACGCCAGGTCGTCGGCCGCGACAACCCACCGGCCGCGTACCCGTTCGAGGTGCTGCGGGTATCGCGCATAATCCCGCATGTCGACGTACAGGTAGGTGAGATAGCGATCCGTTCGCTCCTCCAGCATGACAAACTTGATGCTGGGGCTGGAAGGCAGGGCCGCCGGACGCCGCAGTCCCTGGAGCTCGGCCGCCAGCCCGGAGTCTCCGGTCTGGAGCGCGGTCTCCAGGAGCCGGGCGGTATCGGCCGGGGCCGCATAGCGCTCCAGGAAGGGCGGGGTAAAATAGCCGGGCTCGTAGCGCACCCACTCGTAGGCCTGGACCCCGATGGCGAGGAGCCCCAGGAGCTCCACCGGCAAGAGCGCCACGATCAAGACCCAGCGCACCTTGATGGCCGGTGCCATCACGCGCCTTTTCAGGGCCGGAAGGCTCATGGCTCACTGCCTCCAGAAGCTGTCATCTACAGGCTCTTTTCGATCATCGACGCATTCTCATCCCACTCGCCTCCCTGGCAACAATAGGGACGCAACGCAGGAGCCTCTATTATTAAACGCGCCAGGTCCGAATCTGTTCACAGCCGCGTCCCGACGCGGGCCGGGGAGGGGGAATCGAAAAAAACGGCCCGGGCATGACCCGGGCCGTAGTATGCAGCGGTGCGTGCTCCGCCCTGGCTCATTCCCTGCGGCGGGGCCAGTTGGCGGCGATGCCGATAATCCCCAGGAACAGGCCAAGGGTCGATATGGCGTACGACAGAAACCCAAGGAGCAGGTTGGAGCCAATGACCCCGATCGTCATCAGGAACGGGACGACCAGGCCGATGGTAAGAAACAAAACGGCGACGATCATGATCGTCCTGGGGCGCATGCCGATCATCGATAGAGCCAACAGGCCACCAGGTGCAGGGGTTCGGGCTCAAAGTAGGGCGGCTCCTGCACGTCGCACAGGCCCTCCATAAAGTGCGGGCAGCGTGGGTGGAAGCGGCAGCCCGGCGGCGGCTCGATGAGGCTGGGTGGCTCGCCTGGCGGCACCTCCTTGAAGGTCAGCGCGTTCTGATAGTCCGGGTCCGACGTCGCCTCCAGCAGGGCGTGGGTGTAGGGGTGCAGGGCATTGCGCAACAAATCGTCGACCTTGGCCTGCTCGACCAGCTTGGCGGCATACATCACAAAGATGCGCTCGGAAAAATAGCGCACCGTAGACAGGTCGTGGGTGATATAGATGACCGCCAGGTTGTGGGTGGTCTGCAGGCCCCGCAACAGCTTCAGGATTTCGACGCGCACCGAGGCGTCGAGCATAGAGACCGGCTCGTCGGCGACAATGAGCTTGGGCTCCATGATCATCGATCGGGCGATGACTACGCGCTGCTGCTGCCCTCCGCTCAGCATGTGGGGGAACTTTTCCAAGAAGTCCTCGATGGGGGTCATCTTGACCTCCTCCAGGACCTTGCGAATGCGCTCCACGCGTTTCGCCTTGCTCTTGACGCCGTTTATGATCATCGGCTCTTCCAGGATGCGCTGGACGCTCATGAAGGGTGGCAGAGCACCGTAGGGGTCCTGCTGGACATAGCCCACTTGCGAGCGGTAGACGGACATCTCGCGGGTGCCCAGCTCGCTCAGCCGGCCGCCGTCAAAGACAATGTCCCCCCGGGTGGGCCGGTTGATGCCCAGGATGGTTTTCATCAAGCTCGACTTGCCGCAACCGCTCTCGCCCACGACGCCGATGGCTTCTCCTCTGTGCAGCACAAAGTTGACGCCATCCACGGCGCGCACGTAGCCGGCGTGGCCGAGTCCAAACCGCCGCAGCTCGAACCAGACGTGCAGGTCTTCGACCTTGAGCAGCACTTCGTCCGAGCTTCCGTGGCCGTTGCCCCCGATGGAGAGGGCATCTTCCTGGATGTTCAATTCTGTATCGAGATCCATGTCCTGCTCCTAGCTCTGCGCGTACAGCCAGCACTTGACTTTGCGGCGGTAGGATCCAAACATCGGGGGGTCCTCGTCGCATCGGTCAAAGCGCGAAGGGCAGCGGTCCTTGAACCGGCAGCCGGTCGGCGGGTTGAGGAGGCTTGGGGGCTGTCCGGTGATAAAGTCCGGTTCCTGGTCGGCCCGCAGCTTGGGCACGCTGGCCATCAACTTCTTGGAGTAGGGATGCAGTGGATCGGTGAAAAAGCTGCGCGCGTCGCTCAGCTCTACCATCTGGCCGGCATACATGACCGCCACGCGGTCCGCGAGCTCGCTGGAGGTGGCGATGTCGTGGGTGATGAGGATAAAGCTGACCTCCAGATCGTGCTTGATGCGCTTGAGCACGTTAAAGATGTTGGCCTGGGTCAACACGTCCAGGGCCGACGTCGGCTCGTCGAGGATGACCAGGCTGGGGGCCGTGACCAGCGACATGGCGATGGCCACGCGCTGGCGCATGCCGCCGCTAAGCTCGAAGGCATAGCGGCCGATAAAGCCGGCCGGCACGCCCACGTGCTGGAACATCTTGCGGGCCTGGGACATGGCCTCTTCTTTTTTCACCGAGTGGTGGACGATCATCGGCTCGGCCACCTGGTCGCCCACCCGCAGGACGGGATTCAGGGCGTTCATCGCCGCCTGGGGCACCAGCGACATCTCGACCCAGCGCACCTGCTGGCGAAACTCCTCGTCGCCGAGCCGCATCAGCTCCTGGTCTTTCAAATAGATCTGGCCCGTGTAGGTTTCCACATTGCGGGGCAAAAGGCGCAGGATGGCCTTGGCCAGCGACGTCTTGCCGCAGCCCGACTCGCCGAGGATGACGACCGCCTCGTTGCGAGCCAGATCAAAGCTTACACGGTCTACTGCTTGAACGACACCCTTGGTAGTGCGAAAATGCAATACCAGGTCTTGGACGCGAAGCAGCATGTCATCGTTAGACATCGGCGTCACAGTCCTCTCAATCTGGGGTTAAAGACGCGGTCCAGGGAAAAGCCCACCAGGGCAAAGGCCAGGCCTGTGATCATCAACAGGACGGCCGGTTCCAGCACCCAATAGTACTGGCCCTGGTACAACGCGCCGTTCGAGTACGCGTCATTGATCACCTTGCCCCAGGTTGGGAGCGTGGGATCGCCCAGGCCCAAGACGGCCAGGGAAGCCTCGAGAAACACGTAGGTCGGCACCAGCACCACCAGTTGCGGGATGAGCAGCGGGATCATGCGCGGGATGAGGTAGCCAAAGATGACGCGGGCATTGCTGGCGCCATAGGCCCGCGCCGCCTCGATGTAGGGCGACTCTTTCACCTGGATGAACACGGCGCGATAGGTCAAAATGGACCCACCGAAGATACTCAAGAGAATGGTCACGCCCAGCATGGTCCACAGGCTCTTGGAATAGAAGGTGCCGATCATGATCAGGATGGGCAAGAAGGGCAGGATGAGGTTGACCTGGGTGATGCGCTGGACGAGGGCATCCACCCAGCCGCCAAACCAGGTTCCAATGCCGGCGATGATCATGGTTGTCACGGTGGTCCCCACGGCGGCCAGCAGGCCGAACGAGAGGGCTACCGGCGTGCCCCACAGCAGGGGAACCATGAGGTCGCGCCGCAGGTGGTCGGTTCCCGCCAGGCCAAAGACCTTGCCAAAGACGACCAGCTCGGCGTCCACGTTGGACTCGGGCTCAAAGACGAGGGCATCGATCACCAACTCGTACCTGCCCGGCAGCGCCACGGGCGGATCCGAATCGGGAGCGGCAAAGAGCCCCTGGCGGGGGGGCACCCTGCCCAGGCGGCGCTCCAGCCTGGTATCCTGGCCCGCTCGATAGGAAAAGTTCCGGTTGATGGAAAAGTCGGCCACCCTCAGCTCGCGACCGTCGGGCGTCAGCCACGCGAGCGAAACGTAGGGAACCTTTTCCTGAAAGGTGGACTTGAAATAGACCGCCACTTCGTCGGGAAAAGCCCGCGACGTGTACTCGAAGGGGAAGGACATGACAATGCGGGTCATTCCCTCTCCGGCGGGCTCGGTTGTCTTGGGCGTGTCTTTGTCTCTGCTGTCGATGATGATCGTCTCGGGCAGGCGGTCACGCCGGAAAACGTTGGACCACGCGGGCATCGCCAGGCGGGGCGTGTTGTACCAGACGTCTTCCCCCCCGCGCCACAGCCTCACAGCTTCCGAATAGGGGATCGAGACCACGGCATAGATGGCGACGACGATCAGAAGTAGGATGATGATCAACCCCAGGATGGCGGACGGATAGCGGGCAATCTCGCGAAAGGAACCCATCAAGCCTTTCATGCCCTTCTGCTCCCTTCTCCAATGCGCACGCGAGGATCGACCAGGGCATAGATAATATCCAGCAAGAAGAGGGTGATGGCCAGCAGGTAGGCATAGATCACCGTCGACCCGACGATCACCGGCGTGTCATACAGGCCAATGGCGCGAAAGATCTGCCGGCCAATGCCCGGCCAGTTGAACACTGTTTCGAGGATGATGGCCCCGGTCCACAGGGCAATGAGGCTCAGGGCAAAGGAAGTGATGATGGTCGGCAGCGTCGGGCGCAGGACGTAGCGGCGCTCGATCTCGCGCTCCGACAGGCCCTTGGCCTGCGCCATCTCGACATAGTCCTCGCTGGAGTAAATGAGAAAGAAGGTTCGCCAGTTGTAAACGGTCAAAAAGATCGAGCTGATGAGCAGCGCCGAAAGGGGCAGGATCATGTGCCGGAGAAGGCTGAGGGCGTACTCGAGCTTGTCGGTGGGCGGCGGCGCTTTGACCATCCCGCCAAAGGGTAACAGGCCCAGGATACCGGCAAAGATGAGGATCAAGAAGATGCCGTAAAACCAGCCCGGGGCCGAAGAAGTGGGTGTCAAGGCCACGACCAGTCGGTCAAAGACACTGCCGTACTTGCGCGAAAGAGCCAGAGCGAGAATAACGCTCAGGAAAAACAGGATAAAGTTCTCCGTGGCAAAAAGAACCAGGGTTGGCGGCAGTCGTTCAAGAATGATCAGGCGCACCTGCCTGGACCCGCTGTCGCTGGTCATGCGCTCGGCGCGGCCCAGGTTCAGGGTGAGGGCGTCGCCCAAATAGGCAAAGCTGCGCAAGACAAAAGGTCTATCCAACCCCAGTCGCTTTTCCTGGAGTGCGATCTGGGCCGCCATGTACTCGGTGCGCTGCTGCGCCTCCAGGTTTTGCAGGGCAGGATCGGCGCGAATCGAGAGAGCGACCGACTCGCGGATCTCGCCCCGCCGGATGTCGTCCACGTAGCCGCCCATGTTGGCGATGAGGATGGTGAGATAGACGCCGATGATGACCGTGAAAAACAACCCGACCAGCCGGACGCCGGTGTACTTGGCCACACGAGAGAATGTACTCGGCGTCTTTTCCTCGGCAACTGCCGGGCTAAGCGCTGGTGGAGCGAAGGCATCTTCTGTCATGGTCGTTTACTTCCCACTAGACAATTTAGGCCCGGTAGGGGCGAGGGATCCCCACCCCTACCGGGCCATCCCCAACATGGGGTTACTGCACAGTCACAAAGTCAAGCGCGGTGAAGAACGGAATGCTCACCACGCTCGACGACACGGCAACCTCCAGCCGGTTGGAGCCGGCCTGCAGGTCTCCGGTGACGTCCGCGGGCAGGACGACCTGGTACTGCCCGTCGGCCACGGCCTCTGCGTCGCCGGAGGCGACCAGCGTGTTCGTGGCGTCAAAGAGCAGCCAGGCAACGCGGCTGATCTCGTCCTGCGGGTAGGGCTCGCCTTCGAACTCGACGTAGGCGTCGTAGACGACTTCCTCGCCGATGGTCACCTGGCCGGGGCCATCCAGTTCGACCTCACCGATCTTGGGCTCGGCAAAGCGCTCCCAGCGGTTGGCCGGATCCGGATAGTCCTCGAAGCGCTCCAGGGTCAGGGTGCCTTCGACCGGGAAGACCTTGTCCAGGTAGAAGGGCCCGGTGCCGAGCCAGAAGTGACCCTGGACGGCGTACCAGTCCTGGAGGTTCGACCAGCGGGTGGCAACCTCTTCGTCGGTCACAAACTCGCTCAGGACCGACTCGTACGGGATGTAGCCGTCGGCCGCGGACTGATCCAGGTGGGCCTTGAGGATCGCGAGGCTGGGCCCACTGACATAGCTCATCCACTCGACCTCGTTGGCGTCGGCCTTGTCGGCGGAGAAGGCCAGCTCGCCGGCAGTCTCGGCCAGGATGCCCACGCCCAGGTTGTGCCAGCCACCGGTGCCGTAGACCAGACCGCTGTTGAGGTCCGCCGGGTACCAGGAGGTGGGGATCAGCTCGGCGTCGATGGTCCACAGGTCATCGTAGGTCTCGATGACCAGCGGGTCGGTCGACACGATGCGCACGCCCTTGAAGTGGCCCATCCAGGCCACCAGGTTGGAGGCGGCGGCTTCGTCAAAGATGGGGCTCTCGGGCTTGGCCGCATCGTAGAGCAGGAGCATGGGCATGACAAAGTCGGCGGCCGAGATGGGGCTTCCATCGTGCCACTTGACCGTGTCGTACAGGTCCTCGGGATAGTAGACCGTGGACTTGGTCAGAGCCGTCGCCGGCTCGGTGTAGAACTCGCCGGCGGTGATCCACTGCTGGTTGGTCGCATCCCAGTCCACCCAGGCGTCGTCGGGGACGACGATCTCGGGCTCGAAGCTGAGGGTCACCCAGTCGAGCTGGGAATCGACGGGCAGGCCTTCCTGAACGACGACCTCGGCCCGCTCGACGCGGTGTGGCCACACCAGGCCCGTGAAGGGATCGAACATGAAGCCCTGGTCTTCGGTGGCGCGCTGGGGCATGCCGTCATAGACCCAGTTGCTGCCGGCGATGGGGTTCCAGGGGTCGATGAGGATGAGGGGCTGCGCGATGCGCACCGTGCCGCCCTCCTGGCCCTCGTAGCGCAGGGTCCAGGGCCACTGGTAACCACCGGACATGCCGCCGGCCAGGTCACCCGTGACGCTCAGGTCAGTCCGGTAGGGGGTAAAGCTGGTCTGATCGATGAGCCAGACGCGCACCGAGTCTTCGAGGGCCAGCTCCATGGCCCGCTCGAACAGCTCATCGCGCTCTTCCATCGAGCTGAATTGGGTGTTGCGCAGGGCGAGGCCAACCTCGTCGAACTCGGGCGAAGGCGTGTAGGCCTGGTGCAGCGGGATGGGATAGTCGTAGGGCAGGTAGAAGAAGGCAAAGTCCTCGGAGGCGTCGCGGTCGATGATCTGGGTGATCCAGCCGGCAGTGTAGATGTGCCACTGACCATCAGCGGGGTTAGACCCGACCCAGATGGGAGAGGCCTCGGCGCTGGTCCGGTATTGGCGGTCGATGGTAAAGCCGACCGTCTCAAGTTGGTTCGACACGTAATCGCCGATCTGCATCCGGGAGTCCTCGGTGCGGATGAGCATGATGAGGACAACCGGCTGGCCGTTGTACTGCCACACGTCGTTGACCAGTTCCGCGCCCATGCCCTCCATCTCGGCCGTGATGACCTCCGCGGCCATCTCGGGGTCATAGGCGTACTTGGCCTGCAGCTCGCGCATCTTGGCGATGTAGCGAGCAGCGTCGGGGAAGTTGCTGTTGATCGGCAGGATCTTGGCAATGCCCAGGCCGCCGGAAATCTCCTGGACGATATAGTCCCGGTCGATTAGCCAGTTCAGCGCCTCGCGGATCTTCGGGTTGCTGAAGGGGTTCAGGCGACCGTCGGTAAACTCGGGCCCCACGGGGTTGAGGGTCATCTCGTTGTAGGACCCAAAGTTCGTCGTGTAGGCCAGGTTCTCGTCGCCACGGACCGTCTCAAAGACTTGGGGGTCATCGGCGGAGAAGGCGAAAACGTCGATATCGCCGGACTGAAGCCGGGTCGCGGCCGCTTCCTGGGACTCTTCCTCGACCATGATAATCCGGTCAACCCAGGCGCCCATGCGCTCGGACGCTACTGGCTCCGGTTCGGCAGTCGGTTCTGCCTCGGCCGTCGGTTGCGGCGGCGCTGTCACCTCTACCTCAACCGTCTCGACAATGGTCTGGGGCGTACCCTCGACCTCCACAACACGGGTCTGCTCGACTACCACCGTTTCGACCACGACCTGGGGTTCGGGCGTCGGGCCGCAGGCGGCAAGGACGATGGGGGCGACCATCAGAATGACGACCAGGATCGCCAACTTGCGGTTAAACATTTGTCTCCTCCCTATTCTATACTTGGACTGACAGATCCAATACGTGCCCAGGAGCGGGGTGCCTGCTCGCAAGATGTTTCCCGCCAGACCACCTCCCCTCAGGTGTGCCACTCTAGGCAATACGACTGCCTACCGGTGGGGTCCAGAATTGTGAACGAAGCAACACCATCATACCACAGACGGGCCGTCAAGTCAAACCGCGACGAGAATTCGCCAGTTTGCTGCATACAGGATGCCAGGCCTTTCGTCTGTGGCGCGGTCTGGAGCGCGCTCCGCGGCTCAAGCACGGGCCTGCTCGAGCCCGCGGGGCGGGTCCAGCTCCAACCAAAAAGACCCGGCCAGGATGGCCGGGGGCAGAGTGGTCTGCCCCCCGGGCCATCCCCCGCCGGGTTTCAAAGCCCGTTCAGGCGCGGTAGCAGGCAACCCAGTGCCCGCCGCCAACGTCGACAAAATCCGGCTCCTTTTCGTAGCAAACGTCCATGGCCACCGGGCAGCGCGTGTTAAAGTTGCAGCCAACCGGTGGGCTGGCCGGGCTGGGCACGTCGCCCTCCAGGATGATGCGCCGTCGCTTTTCCTCGACCACAGGGTCGGGGATGGGCACCGCCGAGAGCAGGGCCTGGGTGTAGGGGTGCAGCGGGTTGTCGTAGAGCTCTTTGCGGTCCGTCAGCTCGACGATCTTGCCCAGGTACATCACGGCGATCCGGTCCGAGATGTGGCGCACCACCGACAGGTCGTGGGCGATAAACAGATAGGTGAGATTGAACTCTTCCTGGAGATCTTCCAGGAGGTTGATGATCTGCGCCTGGATCGAGACGTCCAGGGCGGAGATGGGCTCATCGCAGACGATGAACTCGGGCTGCACGGCCAGGGCACGGGCCACGCCGATGCGCTGCCGCTGCCCGCCCGAGAACTCGTGGGGATAGCGGTTGACAAAGTAGGGGTTGAGGCCCACCACCCTCAGGAGCTCTTGCACCCGCTCCCGCCGATCTTTGCCTTTCGCGATGTTGTGCACCGTCAGCGGCTCGCCGATGATGTCTCCCACGGTCATGCGCGGGTTGAGGGAGGCATAGGGGTCCTGGAAGATCATCTGCATTCGGCGGCGCATGCGGCGCAGCTTCTCGCCCTTGACGACCGTCAGATCCTCGCCCCCAAAGTGCACCTCGCCGGCCGTGGGCCGGTAGAGCTGCAGGATGGCGCGGCCGGTCGTGGACTTGCCACACCCCGATTCGCCCACCAGACCGAGGGTCTCTCCACGCACGATATCAAAGTTGAGGCCATCGACGGCCTTGATGGCCCCGATCTTGCGCTGCACGACGATCCCCTGGGTGATGGGGAAGTGCATCTTCAGATTGCGGATCGAAACCAGAACACCGTTGTTGGTCTTGTTCCCGTTGTCGGTCATGCTTCCACCGGTCCTTCCTCGACTACTTTTGGATGGGGCTTGCTTTGCGTCACGTCCACCCAGCAGGCAATGCGGTGCCTGGGTCCCACCGGCTCCAACTGCGGCCGCACCTCCCGGCACTTGTCGATGGCATAGACGCAGCGGGGCTCGAAGGGGCAGCCCGGCGGCAAGGCGATGAGGTCGGGCGGCAGACCCTCGATGGAGGTCAGGCGATCCTCCCGGAGCTCGTCCAGCCGCGGCAGGGACCCCAGAAGCCCCAGGGTGTAGGGGTGCCGCGGATCAGCGTACACTTCCTTGACCGGTGCCTCTTCCACCACGTGACCGGCGTACATGACCATCATGCGGTCGGCGAGGCCGGCGACCACACCCAGATCGTGGGTAATCCAGATGACGGCCATGCCGATCTCGTCGCGCAGGCGCTTGACCAGCTCCACGATCTGGGCCTGGATGGTAACGTCCAGGGCGGTGGTTGGCTCGTCGGCGATGAGGAGGCGCGGGTTGCAGGCCAGGCTCATGGCAATCATGGCCCTCTGCCGCATGCCACCCGAGAACTGATGCGGATAATCGTCAAGGCGCGTATCGGCTTCGGGGATGCCGACCATCTCCAGCAGCTCGGCCGCGCGCTTGCGAGATTCGTCCTTGTTCATGCCCATGTGCAGCTCCAGGGCCTCCTGGATCTGGCGGCCGATGGTCAGCACAGGGTTCAGGGAGGTCATGGGGTCCTGGAAGATCATGGCGATCTTGTTGCCGCGAACGCGGCGGATGTCGTCGTCGCTCAGCTTGACGAGGTCTTGACCGTCAAAGAGGACCTCTCCGTCTACGATCTTGCCCGGCGGTTGCGGGATCAGGCGCATCACCGAGAGCACGCTGACGCTCTTGCCGCAGCCGCTCTCGCCGACGATGCCCAGGGTCTCGCCCTCGTTAACGTAGAACGAGACGCCATCCACCGCCTTTACCACGCCGTCCTGGGTAAAGAACTGGGTCTTTAGCCCGTTGACTTCTAGCATTGGCATGTTATCTACCCTCACTCTTCATTGATAGAGCACTTCTTTGAGCCCGGCCCCATTCTGGGCGGGGCGCATAGTGCGATTTCTCCGGTATCCGATGCCGGCTCCTAGGCTCGGCTGCCCGTCAGGCGCGGGTCCAGGATGTCGCGCAGGGCGTCGCCCACCAGGTTCCAGGCCAACACAAAGAGAACGATGGCCACGCCAGGATAGACGACGATATACCAGTGCTCGGCCAGGGATGGCACCCAGTTGCGGGCAAAACTGATCATCTGCCCCCAGTCGGCATAGCCTCGCTGGGCACCCAGGCCCAGGAAGCTCAGGGCTGCAAAGGTCAACACGTAGGCGCCGATGTTCATGGAGGCGATGACCAGGACCGGAAAGACGGCGTTGGGCAAGAGGTGGCGAAAGAGAATGCGCATCGGCCCAGCCCCGATGGTCCGTGCCGCCAGAGCATATTCGAACTCTTTGATGGACAGGATGTTGCCGCGGATCACGCGCGCGTAGGTCATCCAGCCAAAGACAATGATGGCCAGCATGCCCGTCAGGATCTGAAGCTGGATGGGATCCATGGAGGCTGCCGGGCTCTGGAAAAAGGTCACCAGGGCGAGTATCTTGGCCGCAATGACCATCAAGTTCGCATCTCCCCGGCCATACACCGTTTGCAGCACCGAGGTCAACGTGATGGCTGCCAGGAGAAATGGGAAGGCTTGAAAGATCTCGGTGATGCGCATCAGCAGTTCGTCGAGCCACCCGCCATAGAAACCAGCGATGGCGCCGATGAACAGGCCAATGATCGTCGTGAAAATGGTGATGACCACGCCAATGCGAAAAGCGGTTCTCGTTCCCCAGATCACTCCGTAGTAGATGTCATACTGGCCCTCGGTGGTGCCCATGATGTGTTCATCGCTGGGCGCCCGCGGCTCGGTAGAAAAGCCATCCCGCGGGATCATAAAGGCGTCCCGGCTGTTTTCGGGCGGCGGCGCGAGCTGGGGAGCCAGGATGGCGATGATGATAAAGGCGACGAGAAGCAGGATCCCCGCGAGTGACGTCGGATTCTTGAGAAGTCTCTTCAGTACTTTCATGATATCTCGTTTTCCTAGGCTCGCTATTCCAACCGAATCCGGGGGTCGACGACCCCATACAGGACATCCACTATCAGGTTGCCAAAGACGAGCACAAAACTACTAAACAATGTAACACCGAGCACCGAAACGACGTCCAGAGAGAGGGCAGCCTCCGCCAGGAAGGAACCCATCCCCGGCAGGTTAAAGACGGTCTCGGTAATTACGACGCCATTAAAGAGGCCAATGAGCGTCAGGCCGCCGACGGTGATGACAGGAATAAGGGCGTTGGGTACGGCATGGCGGCGAATGACGTTCCTCTCGGCCAGGCCCTTGGAGCGGGCGGTGGTCATATAGTCCTGGCGCAGGACGTCGAGCATGGACGAGCGGGTGACGCGCAGCAAAAAGGCCCAGTTCACCACCGAAAGGGTCAGCACGGGCAGAAACAGGTGCCGCAAGGCATCGACAAAAATGTCAAAGCGCAGGTTCAGCAAAGCGTCCACGGTGTGCATCTGCGTATAGCGCGTGAAAGCGCCAGACATCACGATACGCTGCGCCCATTCCGACAGGCGATCCGGAGGGAACCAGCCCAGGCGCGCGTAAAAGATCATCAGCACCAGGAGGCCAAAGACAAAGGTTGGGATGGACCAGCCGGTGATGGCAAAGACGCGCAGGATCTGATCGGTAAGCTTGTTGTGTTTGACGGCCGCCACGACGCCCATCCAGATGCTGAGGCCTATGAGAGGGATAGCGGACCAGAGGGCGAGCTCGGCGGTGGCGGGCAGGCGCCGGCCAATGACCGTCGCGACAGAGCTTTTGCCTACCTTGGACCAGCCCAGATCGCCGCGGAGGACGCCACCTTCGATCTCGCCGGTGTCCTTGTCCTTGCGCCCCATCATCCAGTTCCAATACTGGACCGGGATAGGATCGTCAAGCCCATACTTCTCTATGATGGCTTCCAGAGCTCCCTGGCGCTTGGGAATGTCGGATACATAAAGCGATGCCCGCTCATAGGGGGTGAGCATAGACAGCATCAAGAAGATCAGCATAGTCACGCCGATAAGCAGCACCGGCATGATCAGCAATCTACGAACGATATAACGAAACATCTAGGTGTCCTCCACCAGGCCCACCAGCACCTTTGTCCTGGCTCTTCATCGAGCCCCAACTTTTCGCAGACAGGAGCGGTCGCACGGCGGGCAGTGCTATTTTTATATTCAGGGGCAGGGAGCCGGTCCTGTCCCGGCTCCCTGCCGCTTGTTATCGAGCTACCTCACTGTCTAAGGCGCGACCTTGGACAGCTCGTATACCCAGCTATACGCAGGTGCCGAGTATGCCGGGTTGAAGTAGAACCCGTCGATCCAGCGCTGGAAGTGCTGCCGGTCGACCTCCTGGTACAACCAGATGACCACTGCATCTTCCTGTGACGCAAGCTGGATTTCTTCGTAGATCGGCCGGCGCTCTTCCGGATCGGTGAGCGAGGCCGCTTCCTGGATGAGAGCATCATACTTCTCGGCATAGTCGGGCGTCATGTTGATGACACGCCCGTAGGCGCCTGCCGAGTGCAGGAAGGGATGCACCCAGTTGTGCGGGTCGTGATAGTCCTCGAGCCAGCCGCCGACATAGATGGGCAGCTTTTGCTCGCGGCGGGTGTTGAGCAACACCGGCCAGGGCATGCCGACCACGGCGACGTTAAAGTTCGGGTTGACCGACTCCAGGCCGGCCTTCAGGATCTCGGAGGCCAGGCGGCGGGTGTCGTTGCCGGTGTTGTAGGCGAGCTGCAGGTAAAAGCCCCGATTCCAGACGTCGTCCTCGTCCTCGCCGGCGAGAACGCCGTCCTTATCCGCATCGGCCAGCTTGAACTCTTCCTCGCACATGGCCAGGTCGAAGGAGAAGATGGGATCCTCACCTTCGCGATAGCCCAACATGCCGGCGACGATCGGCCCCTGGGCCTGGACGCCTTCACCGTTCAGGGCATCCTGGATCATGGCATCAAAGTCAAAGCAGTAGTTGAAGGCCTTGCGGACGTGAATGTCGGAGAAAAAGTCGGGCGGAATGCCGTTGCCGTCCAGCGCACCACTGCCGACGAAGGGGTTGCCACCCTCGACGTTGATGTTCCAGTTCAACTGGGCAGGGGTCATGGCCGGGCGAGGCAGGCCGACCCAGGCCTGGATATAGCCATCGCCCGCCTCCTCGCAGGTGCCGTCCTCCTGGCAGATAACGCCATAGTACGGGTCCAGTTCAGGCCGGTACTGGGGCGGGACATAGATCCAGTCGGCATCGCCGGCCTGGAACATGGCCAGGCGGGTACCCCACTCGTTCACGTTGCGGATGACTACACGCTCGATGGCGGCGGGGCCAGTGGCTCCACCTTCCCACAGGGGCTCGGTCTGCCAGTAGTCGGGGAAGGCGATCATGACGATCTCCTCACCGGGCGTCCAGCTCTCGAGCATGTAGGGGCCGGTGCCATTGGCCTGATTGAAGAGGATGGTCTCTTCCGCGGCCGGGTCGGCAAAGTCCTGCCACGTGGCGCAGTCGCCATCCCAGTCGCCGTTCTCCGCCATCCATTCCTGGTCGAGGACGCCGCCCAGGAAGGTCTGAGCTGCCAGGGCCAGGAACCAGGGCGTAGGCGCGAACAGGTTGTAGGTGACCGTGCCCGCCTCGTCGTCGGCGACCACGCTTTCCTTGATGGCCTCGCAGACCGAGACCAACTCTGCATCGGTCAGCTCGTCGAACGAATCCTTGCCCACGAATTCAACGGCAAAGTCAGTGATGGAGCCAAGGCTCATGTCGGGGCCAAAGAAGGCCTCGTACGTCATCCAGTGGGGACCGTCGATGCGGCCCTGGAGCATGGCGCGGTGGTTGGTGTAGGCAACGTCGTGGGGCTCCAGCGTGCCGCCCTCGTGGAAGGTAACGCCCTCACGGATGGTAAAGGTCCAGACGTCACCCGCCTCGTTGACCTCCCAGCCCGTGGACAGAACCGGTACGTATTCCTCCGTGCTTTCCCTGTTGAAATACACCAGTCCCTGGTAGAGGTTGGACTCGACCGCGGAACCGGCCGTCTCGTAGGTCCAGGCCGGGTCCAGGCTCTCGGGCTCGCCGGCGCCGGCAACGACCACGTAGGTGTCGGGGTTCTTGAACTCGGGGCTGATGGCCGCGACAGGCGGCTCGGTCTCCTCGGGTTCAGGGGTCGCGGTGACGACCTTTTCTACCTCGACGATCCGGGTCGATTCCTGGACGACCGTCTCGCCTTCCTTCTCTACGACCACCGTCTCGACGACGACGCTGGTCTCTTTGACGACGATCGGTTCCGGCGTGGGCCCGCAGGCAACCAGAACCAGGGGTGCAATCATGACCACGAGTGTCAGGATCGCCAACTTCTTGTTCAACATTTTCTCTCCTCCGATCGGAATTGTTGACCTCAAAAAACTAGGCTCGGTTCACGCTCTGGTTATTCTGAATCCTGCTCGCACCTCCTTTCTGCAGTTTTCGCACGTTACCGAGAACTGCGGGCCTGGTACCTGGCTCACACCGGCCCTGCCACGGAGGCCGCCGCTCTTTATGCTTGCGCTGGCAATGCCAGGGGCGGCAAGCACGAGCAGCCTTCAGACCAGGGGCAGGCCGGACGAGCCCGCCATGCCGCCTCTACTGTTAGGATACCAGACCGTCCGTCAAGGGATGCACAGCACCGTGCCCGGATAGATCGTGTTTGCCGTCTGGACCGATAGGCCATTGGCCGCCAGGATATCATAGGGATCGGCCCCATAGGTCCTGGCAATCTGCCACACCCACTCTCCCTGCTTGACCGTGTGCCGCAGGCGACAGCCCGTTGACCCACCGGTGGTCCCCCCGTCCGACGAGGAGACGCCGATCTTGAGCTGCTGCCCGGCATAGATCTGATTGGGGTTTACGAGACCGTTCGCCTGGGCAATGGCCTGCCAGGTGGTCCCGTACCGACGGGCGATGGAAGACAGGCTTTCGCCCGGCTGGACCGTGTGGACGATGGTCTCTCCCGAGGCTGCGGGTGGTGACGGCGGCTCGGTCGCTGCCGGCTGGGCAGCGGCTGGCTGTGTGGCTTCCGGCTGGGTCACGCCTGGCGCGTCGGTCGCAGCAGGTTGAGCGGCACCGGGCGTTTCGCCAACCGAAACCTGGGTAGGCTGGGGCTGCGGCGCCGTCGTCCCCACGGGGGTCACCGCCGACACGACGGTTTCCCCCGGGAGCGGGGTCTCCGCACCGCCGGGGATGGGCTCCGTCGTGGCCGGGCTCTCGCCGGGCTCCACAGTCTCCAGCTCGCGCTCCTCGGCCGACCTGGCGCAAGCCCCAAGGGCCACGGCCAAGAGGACGAGGACCAGGAAAACGGCTCCTAATGTTGACAGTCTTTGCCTCATCGTTTGTCACCTCCCGATCAGATCGTCGCCGCGTGTGGCAGTAGAAGGCGTAAACTTTTCTACATAATACCACAACTGCAGTTGCACGTCAAGCGGGCATAACGTTCGCCCGGCCGACGCGAGCCTGCTGGCGCGGCTGTCCCTGCCGGTCGGTGACCATCACCTCGAAAAGACTTCTACCTAAGCAAACGCGACAGGGCCACGATCTGTTCACGCCATGGGCTTAAATTACGCCCAATTCGCGCCCAACTTTTTCAAAAGCAGCCAGGCCGGCGTCCAGGTCCTCGCGCTCGTGCGATGCCGTGTTCATGACGCGAATCCGGGCCTGCCCCTGGGGTACGGTGGGAAAGCCAAGGGCCATGGCAAACACGCCATTCTCGAACAGCTTCCGCGAGAACTCTTTGGCCAGCGGCGCTTCGCCCAGCATCACCGGCACGATGGGCGTCTCGCTGCGGCCGGTGTCAAAGCCGAGGCGGGCCATGTCCTGCTTGAAATAGTCGGCGTTGGCCCACAGCTTGTCAACCAATTCGGTGCTCGCCTCCAGCAGGTCCACGGCGGCCAGGCAGGCTGCCGTGTCGGGCGGCGTGACGGCGCTCGAGAAGAGAAAGGGGCGGGCCTTTTGCCGGATATAGTCGACGACCACCTTCTTGCCGGCAATGACGCCGCCGACCACGCCAAAGGCCTTGCTGAGCGTGCCGATCTCCACGTCGAACTTGCCCTGGAGGCCAAAGTGATGGACGATGCCCTTGCCGCCGCCGAGCACACCCTCTCCATGGGCATCGTCGACCATGGTCATGACGCCATACTTTTCGGCCACCTCGTAGAGCTGGTCCAGGGGGGCGACGTCGCCGTCCATGCTAAAGACGCCGTCGGTGATGAGCATGCCTCGCCGGAACTTGGGCAGGTTTTCCTTGATCTTGGCCTCGGCGTCGCGGGCATCACAGTGCTCGTAGACGACGATCTTGGCGCCCGACAGGCGCGCCCCATCGATGATGCTGGCGTGGTTCAGCCGGTCCGAAAAGATGACGTCCTGCTGGCCGGTCTCCCTGTCGCGACCCACGAGGGGTGGGATGGCCGCCTGGTTGGCGCAGAAGCCGCTTTGCACGTAGAGAGCATCTTCGACGCCCTTGAACGCAGCCAGCCGCTGCTCGAGCTGGACGTGCAGGGCCTGTGTGCCGGCAATGGAGCGCACGGCGGCCGGCCCCACGCCCCACTCGTCGATGGCCCGCTGCGCGGCCTCTTTCATGGCGGGGTGGTTGGCCAGCCCCAGGTAGTTGTTGGTGCAAAAGTTGAGAACCCTTTTGCCGTCGACGATCATCCAGGCGTCGGCTGCAGAGCCCATGACGCGCAGGTTGATGAACAGGCCCGCGTCTTTCAGGCCGGCCACGTCGTCGCGAATAAAGTCAAACTTGTCCGCCATTCGTCATTCCTTTCTTTGCCGAAGACAAACATTGCGTGAAACGCAGGGTGGGCACGTATCGTTCGTGAAGGGCCTCGGGCACGATCATTCCCCCTTTGCAACGGCCGGGGCATCAGGCGCGGCGCGCCGGGGATGGCCCCCGGCAGCCGCTCAGTTGCAGCCGTCCTCCTCACCCGGATAGAGGTTCCCGGCGGCGTGGCGCGCCTGGAGCTTGGCCAGCATGTCGGCGGTCATGGCTTTCAGGTCATAAGCGGGCTGCCACTTCCATTCTTCCCGGGCGGCGCTGTCGTCGATGGAGCGCGGCCAGGAATCGGCGATGGCCTGGCGAGAGTCCGGCTCGTAGCTGACCTCGAACTCCGGGATGTGGCGCTTGATCTCGGCCGCCAACTCGCCTGCCGAAAAGCTCATGGCCGCCAGGTTAAAGTCCGCGTGGTGCACCAACTGGCGAAAATCGGCCTCCATGAGATCGATGGTACCCTTGATGCAGTCCGGCATGTACATCATGGGCAGGACGGTGTCTTTGCGCACAAAGCAGGTGTAGCGCTTGTTGGCTACGGCCTCGTAGTAGATGGCCACGGCATAGTCGGTGGTTCCGCCGCCCGGCAGGGTCTCGTTGCTGATGATGCCCGGATAGCGGACGCCGCGGACGTCGAGCCCAAAGCGCCGCACGTAATAGTCGCACAGCAGCTCGCCGGCCACCTTGGTCACACCGTACATGGTCCGGGGTCGCAGTACCGTCTCCTGGGGCGTGTTGTCCCGCGGGGTCTCGGGGCCAAAGGCAGCGATGGAGCTGGGGCAGAAAACGCGGGTGAGGTTGTGCTCGCGGGCCACCTCCAGGATGTTGTAGAGGCCGTTCATGTTGACATCCCAGGCCAGGTGCGGCTTGGCTTCGCCCACGGCAGAGAGGATGGCAGCCATGTGATAGATGGTGTCGATGTCGTACCTGTTCACGACCTCTTCGATGCTCTCGCGACGCGCGACGTCGATGTACTCGAAGGGGCCTTCACACAACACGGCGCCGGGCCGGGTCCGGTGCCCGGCGGCCACGACGTTGCCCACGCCATAGCGGCGGCGCAGCTCCACGGTCAACTCGGATCCGATCTGGCCAACGGCACCTGTGACGAGGATGCGCTTCATCTCTCCTCTCTCTGCCATAGAAAGGTTTTCCCTCCTCCTGATGATGGACAGGAACACGGCGCCGGCGATGTGCGATGGCGACAGCGTCCGGCCGTCTCCGAGTTCGTCGCGGAATCGAGTATAACATAGCGGGTCTGTTTCGTCAAAAGTATTTTGGCGTTTTGAGGCTGGGGCCTGATCCGGGCCTCCGCAGAGGCCCGGACCGGCAGCTCAACCCATGGCGGGCACGTACAGCTCGCGGACGTACTGCTTGACCATGCGGCGCATGGAAAAGTCGGCCAGGCTGGTGCGCATGGCCTCTTTCATGACCTCAACCCACCCGTGGGGCACACCCCTGGCATCGCGGTCGTAGTAGAGCGGCACGACCTGGCTCTCCAGGATGCGATAGAGGGCCTGGCTGTCGGTCTCGTCCTGGGCATCCCAGTCGGCGTACTGCACGTCGCCAAAGGCCCAGCCGTTGGCCGGCCGGCCGTCCTGCGGCGGGTGGTACGACTCGGGCCACCAGCCGTCGAGGACGCTGAGGTTGGGCACCCCATTCATGGCCGCCTTCATACCGCTGGTGCCGCTGGCCTCGTTGGGGCGCCGGGGGTTGTTCAGCCAGACGTCGACGCCCTGGACGAGAAAGTGGGCAACGTGCAGGTCATAATCCTCGATAAAGGCCACCCGGCCGCCCATCTGCGGATCCTGGGCAAACTTGTACACCTCCTGGATGAACTCCTTGCCCCCGGCGTCGGCGGGGTGCGCCTTGCCGGCAAAGATGATCTGGACCGGCTGGCGTTCGGCGTGGAGAAGGGCTTGCAGGCGGCGCAGGTCGCGAAAGATCAGCGTGGCCCGCTTGTAGGTGGCGAACCGCCGGGCAAAGCCGATGGTCAAGACGTCGGGCTCCAGGAGCGCCCCCGAAGCGAGAACCTGGCTGGCAGCCATGGACCCGGCACGCCAGCTCGCGCGAATGCGCTGGTCGGCAAAGGCCAGGAGCTTGGCCTTGAGCTCCCGGTGCGTTTCCCACAGCACCTCGTTGGGTATCTCCCGCAGGCGCTCCCACAGCTCGGGCTCGTCGTGGCGATCTTCCCAGTCCTCGGCCACGTGCTCGGCCAGCACGTCCTTGATGCGGGTGGACACCCAGCTCGGCACGTGGGCGCCGTTGGTGATGGCGCTGATGGGCACCTCTTCGGCGGCGCGGTCGGGCCAGACAGGCTGCCACATGCGGCGCGACACTTCGCCGTGGAGCTGGCTCACCCCGTTGCGCCAGTTGGAAAGGCGCAGAGCGAGGACCGTCATGTTAAAGCGGTCCTGGTACTCACCCAGCCGCATGAACTCCTCGCGGCTGATGCCAAGCTCTTGCCAGAAGCGCCCGAAATACTCGTCCATGAGATGGAAAGGAAACGCGTCGTGCCCGGCGGGAACCGGGGTGTGGGTGGTAAAGACGGTGCTCTGGCGCACCTTCTCCACGGCCTCGTGGAATGGATGGCCGGCCTGGGCCAGCTCCCGCAGCCGCTCGAGGACGAGAAAGGCGGAATGGCCCTCGTTCATGTGCCAGGCGGCGGGGTCGATGTTCAGGGCCCGGAGCACGCGGACGCCTGCCAGTCCGAGGACCATCTCCTGGCGGACGCGCGTCTCCTGGTCGCCACCGTAGAGGCGGGCCGAAAGGTCGCGATCCCAGGGCGAATTCTGGGGCACGTTGCTGTCCATGAGATAGAGGCTCACGCGCCCGGCCTGCACCTGCCACACCTGGAGGTGGAGGGGCGTGCCCCTCAGGGTGACGGATACCAGGAGGCGGTTGCCCTGCCCGTCGAGGACGGGGCGGAGGGGCACCTTGTCCATGTCCATGGTGTCATAGACGGCTGCCTGCCAGCCATCGGGCGGGATCTGCTGGCGGAAGTAGCCCTGGGGATAGATAAAGCCCACGCCCACCAGGGGCAGGCCCAGGTCACTCGCCTCCTTGCAGTGGTCGCCCGAGAGCACACCGAGACCACCAGAATAGATAGGCAGCGAGCCATGGATTCCGAACTCCGCGGAGAAATAGGCCACCGGGCGCCGGAGCTCGGAATAGTTCTGGGAGAACCAGAGGTGGCCGTCGGCCATGTCCCGGTCGTAGGCCTGCACGACCGAGTCGTAGAGTGCCAGGAACTCCTCATTCTGGATCAGGCGCTGCAACCGCTCGGGATTCACCAACTGGAGCATCGACCAGGGATTGTGGCGGGTGCTCCTCCAGAGGGGATAGCTGACCGCCTTGAAAAGCTGGCGGGCAGGCATGTGCCAGCTCCACCACAGGTTGCCGGCCAGGTCCGGAAGGCGCCCGATGCGCTCGGGGATGGGTACGAGCTTGAGCATGTTACCTCCTGTAGGAAATCGGACTTGTTGGGGCGCAACAAAATACCGCCTGGGAATTGGTTTCCCAGGCGGCATTGCCTTGGTCGAGTGGCGCTATCTCTTTTGCGCGCATTGGACGCAGCGCCTGGTATCGGGCACGATCTCCAGGCGCGCGGGATCAATCGGCTTGCCGCATCGTTCACAAATGCCGTAATCGCCCTCTTCGGCCTTGCGCAAGGCCGCTTCGAGAGAGCGAGCCTGGTGTTCCGCCCGCTGCTTTAAGGCCAGGCACATCTCCCACTCGTAGATGCTCGGGTCGCCCTTACCCAGGCCGTAATCGCCCTTGCCCTCGAGGCGCGCCTCGAGGCGCGCGAGTTCGGCCAGCGTTTCAGCCAACCGTTCTTCCAGGCGCTGTCTTAATTCAGTTTGAGTGGCAGTCATGCTCGGTTCTTCACTTCCCTGCCGGCTGGCTGGCCGGCAGACATCAAACCAGCCGTTAATAGCACGCTCTCGCGGTGCGAGGGCACCTCTATGGCTCCCAGGTGCCTTCCAGAAATCCTGGCAATCTCGTGTGAGGGGTCTAGGTCTACACCACGGCAAACTCGGGTTCCTCGTCCGTCTCCTCGAGGTCGTCCGGCTCTGTCTCCGCCTCTGCTACCTCGCCCTCAGCCTCAGCCTCCGGTGCCTCCACCTCTGCTTCGGCCTCCGGCACTTCGGCCTCCGGGACCTCTACCTCGGCCTCGGCCTCCGGCGCCTCTACCTCTGCTTCGGCCTCCGGGACCTCTACCTCGGCCTCTACCTCCGGCGCCTCTACCTCTGCTTCGGCCTGGTCATCGGAGACGGCAACCGGTGCGATCTCTTCTGCCGGGGCGGCAGACACTGCCGTCTCTTCTTCCTGGCCCTCGACCTCAGACCGCTCTTCGGGCTCTGCAGCCTGGGCCTCTTCTTCCCGGGGAGGCGTCAGGCGAGCTGCCCACTCGGCCCACTCGGCCTCGAGGACGCGCTTGAGGGACAATCCAAGGCGCTTGCGGCGCGCATCGATGCGGATGATGCGCAGCAGCAGCAGATCGCCCTTTTTCACCACCTCTTTCGGGTGCGAGATGGGAGCGTCGGCCAGCTCCGAGACGTGGATGAGGCCCTCGATGCCCTCGTCGATCTCGGCAAAGGCACCAAAGTCGACGACGTTGGTGACCACACCCTCGACCAACTGGCCCAGCTCGTATTTGTCTTCCACCAGGGCCCAGGGCTCGGGTTCCAGGCGTTTCAGGCTCAGGGCGATGCGGTTCCGTTCCTCGTCCAGGCGCAGGACGAAAACCTCGACCTCCTGGCCGACCTTGACCACCTCCTTGGGATGGCGCACGCGGCGCCAGCTCAACTCCGAGAGGTGAACCAGGCCATCGGCCCCGCCCAGGTCGACAAAGGCGCCAAAGCTGGCCAGGCTGCTGACCATGCCCTTGCGCACCTCACCCTCGCGCAACTCCTCCAGAAGGCGCTCGCGTTGTCGCTGGCGCCATTGCTTCTGCGCTGCCTGGGCCGAAAGGATCAGGCGCCTCTTGCGGCGGTTAATCTCAATGACCTTGACGTGCAGCTTCTCACCCACGAGCTTCGAGAGGCGGGCAAGGCGATCTTCCTGGCTCATGCCCATGGGAAAGCCCGGTATCTGGGAGGCGGGAATAAAGCCCCGCACCTCACCGATGGGCACGACGAGCCCGCCCTTGTTATAGCCCTCAACCTCGGCTTCCCAGACCTCGCCGCTTTCGGCCAGCTCTTGGGCCCGCTTCCAGGCAGCCGACTGCCGGGCCAGGTAGAGCGAGACCAGAAGGTTGCCCTCTTGGTCCTCGGGACGGAGGACATAGACGGGCACCGAATCGCCTACCTTTAACTGCTGGATAGCCTCCGGATCCATGCGCTGGAGGTCAGCGTAGGGGACGATACCGTCGCGCTTGGCGCCGACGTCCACAATAATCTCCTGGTCACGGATGGCGAGGATCGTGCCATCGCGCACCTCCCCTCGGCGAGGGCGCTGATAATCCCAGTCTTCCATGGCCAGGTCGGCCATCTCGCCTCCACCCTGGCCCTCCTCGTCGACGGTGCCCGCCTGGTATACGACGGACGCCGTCTCGCCTCCACCCTCGCTCTCCTCGTCGACGGTGCTCGCCTGGTATACGACGGGCGCCGTCTCGCCGCCGCCCTCGCTCTCCTCGTCGACGGTGTCCGCCTGGTATACGACGGGCGCCGTCTCGCCGCCGCCCTCGCTCTCCTCGTCGACGGTGTCCGCCTGGTATACGACGGGCGCCGTCTCGCCGCCGCCCTCGGTTTCGGCCTCGGCCGTCTCTTCACCGCCTTGGTCCACGGCCTGGACCTCGGGTTCCTCAACGTTCGTTACCGGGGCCGTTTCCTCAGCAGGGACCTGTTCGCCTGCCACTGTGTATTCTGCATCCATTGACGCACCACTCCTCCATAAGCTGTTCCGCGCTGCATTCCGGAAATCAAAAAAGCCCGCCGCCTGCCTGTTCCCTTCCAGGAAGGAGTCGAGCTCCCCTTCTTTGGGCCACCGCGCCCCGGCCCGCGCATATCCGCCAGGGCCAGGGACGTGTACCAGATTGGGTTCCCGCCACCAGGCGCATCGCTGCGCAGCCAACGAGCGGCCGGTTCGAAATGCCGGCAAGCAAATCGAGCCCTGACCTCCTGGCTCGTCGCTGGCCATGGGCCGGCGGACGCGGTTGAGGCCGGGCAGCGAGGTGTCAATGATCGGGAATCCGATCTCCTGGAACACAGAGCAACGGTATTATACACTATATAGCAGCGTCTGTCAAACAGGCCATCGTCATCGTGGGAACGCCGCTCCGCGCCCCGGCGGGATTCGAGAATGGCTTGCCGCCCCGGACACAATGTGCTACAATGGGGCCCAGAAGCGGGGAGGCGGCTAAAAGCGTGCGTTTCGACATTCTCACCCTGTTCCCGGGGATGTTTTCCGGGCCGTTCGAGGAGAGCATCCTCAAGCGCGCCCGGGAAGCGGGATTGGTGCACATCGCCATCCACAACATCCGCGACTATGCAGCCGGGCGCCACCGCGTGACGGACGACACACCCTACGGCGGCGGCGGGGGCATGATCATGAAGCCGGAGCCCATCTTTGCCGCGGCCGAGGCCGTCCTGGGCGAGGACCTGGGCCGCGTGCCCGTGTTGCTCCTCACGCCCCAGGGAGAGCTCTTCGATCAGCGGCTGGCCCGCGCGCTCTCGCGAGAGCGCCGCCTGCTCCTCATCTGCGGCCGGTACGAGGGGGTGGACGAGCGGGTGCACCGCGGCCTGGCCACCCACCAGGTGTCTATCGGCGATTACGTGCTGTCGGGCGGCGAGCTGCCGGCCATGGTCGTCGTGGAGGCCGTCGCCCGCCTCATCCCCGGCGTCCTGGGCGACCCGGGCGCCACCTTCGAGGACTCGCACGCCGAGGGCCTGCTTGAATACCCACACTACACGCGCCCCCCCGTCTTTCGCGATGAGGCGGTTCCCCAGGTGCTCCTTTCGGGCAACCACGCCGAGATCACCCGCTGGCGCCGGCGGCAAGCCCTGCGCCGTACCCTCACCCGGCGGCCCGACCTGTTGCGGAGGGCGCGCCTGTCGGATGACGACCTGCGGTTGCTGCGCGAGATCGAGAGCGAGATAAGCGCCGAAAACCAGGACGAGGAGAGGGAGGAGCCCGCCAATCCCGACCCCTAGAGATTGCCAACCACGGCAAACCGTGCTATAATTTCCCCGCCAGTACGCTTGGAGTCACAACTCCAAGAGCAGGCTGCCGGGCCGTGGCGGGCCAGGGCCGCTTCCCAAAGGCGATCTTTCAGAGGTACTGGCCCCAGTGATAAGCGGAGAGGGCATGAGACCCACAGAGATTCAACCGCTCGACGACACCTCGGGCCCACGAAGGCCGGTCTCTGACCGTCTGACGCAAGTCCTTGTCTGGGTAGCCTTTTTCTTGATAGCAGCCGTGGCCGCCCTGGTCACCGATCTGTGGCTGAGGCCCGCCACCGATGGGCCGGTAGCCGAGGCCGTCGCGCCCGCGGCAACCGCCACGGCGACGTCGCTTCCCGAGCCAAGCCCCACGCTGGTCCCACCGACGGCCACCGAGCCACTGTCGCCCACGGCGGTGGTGACGCCCACACGCATCCCCGTGTCGCCTACGCCTGTGACACCGCCGCCCTGCGTGCCCCCCGCCGACTGGGGCATCCACGTCGTGCAGGCGGGCAACACTCTCTTCTCCCTGGCCAGGCGCTACGGCACCGACATAGAGACCCTGATGCTGGTCAACTGCCTGAACACCCACACCATCTTTATCGGACAGCAACTATACGTGCCCGGCGTCGGAGCCACCGCCACGCCGCCGGCAACCGCCATCGCCCAGGGCCCCCTGCCCACGCCGGCAGTGCCGGCCGAGCGCAGAACGCCCGTGCCCAACCCGGCCGGGCCGGTGCTGCCCACGCTGCCGCCCACCGCGCAGCCCACGCCCACACCCCGGCCCGCCCTGGTCATCCAGATCCCCGAGGACTATATTAACATCGCGCTCCTGGGCTCTGACAAACGGCCCGGCAGCGGCGCCTGGCGCACCGACAGCATGATCGTCGTCTCGGTCGATCCCCAGGCGAACCTGGTACGCCTCCTGTCCATCCCGCGCGACCTATGGGTCTTTATCCCGGGCCACGGCTACAACCGGGTCAACACCGCCGACCTGTGGGGCGAACTGGACCGCCAGGGCAGCGGGCCGGAGCGGGTCAAGCAGACCATCCATCACAACCTGGGCATTCCCATACACTACTATGTGCGCATCGATTTCGCGGGGTTCATAAGCATCATCGACGCCGTGGGAGGCATCGACGTGGACGTCGAGTGCCCGCTGCCCGACATCAGCCTCACGGCGGGCATGCACCACATGAACGGGCAGGATGCGCTGCGCTACGCGCGCTCGCGCAAGAGCACCAACGACTTTGACCGGGCCCGCCGCCAGCGCAAGGTGCTCATGGCCCTCTGGGACCAGGCGCTGACCCTGGACATTATCCCGCGCATTCCCGACCTGTGGCGGGCCATGTCCAACACATTCCAGACCGATATGACCCTGGACCAGGTGATCAACATGGCCTATCTGGGCGTGCAGCTCAAGCCCCAACGCATCCTGAGCCGGGCTATTGGCCCGGCCCAGGTTCAGAGTTGGGTGACGCCCGAGGGGGCGGCGGTGTTGCTGCCGCGCCAGGAAGAGCTCAGGGCCATGCTGCAGAACTTTTACGCCCCGCTGGATACCACCCACCTGGACGACTCGAGCAAGGTGCGGGTGCGCGTGCTCAACGGCTCGCCGCGCAAGCAGGCGCAAGACCTGGCGGCATCGGCCCTGGCCTGGGAAGGCTACAAGGTGGTGGGCCGGGGCGCGGCGGATCGCCCGGACTATGCCCAAACCGTAGTGCAGGCCTACAACGGCAGCCTGGCCGCGGCGACCGAGATCGCCCGCGCCCTGGGGGTGCCGACCACGGCCGTGCAGGACATGGCCGGCGCTACCCAGCCCGACCCTGCGAATCCGGTGGACGTGGTGGTCGTGCTGGGCGCGAATTACAACCCGTGCCGCTAAATAAAAACGCCCGTTCAGAGCTTCGTTCGGTCATCTGAACGGGCGCGAGAGACCGGCTGGGGCCTACCCGCACCAGTGACGGTCCTCACTTTCAACAACTCGCGTACCGGGCAAAAGGTTCAGCGTCCAGGGGTTTGTGTCCCCTGTCGCCCGGCCTGGCAGGGGACCTTTTGCCCGCAGGTTGTGCTGCTCCTGGACGCAAGACCACGTGCTCTACCGGCCCGTAGAGGGGCATACCCGACCCTGGGGGGCTAGAGCCTCGCGGCAGAAGCACCGCATGTAGCGCTAAACGACGGATTGCTGCTGCGTCTGATGTGCCAGAATGATCGCCTCTGCGACGTCCTTCATGGGCTTGCGCGTGTTCATGCTCATCTTCTGAATGCGCCGGAACGCCTCGGCCTCCGAAAGGCCCTGGCTGTCCATGAGAATCCCCTTGGCGCGGTCCACGAACTTGCGGGTTTCCAGGGCCTGCTGCAAGTCTCCGACCTGCTCTTCGACCGTTCGAAACTCGGCAAAGCGCGCCAGGGCGACCTCGACGGCGGGAACCAGGTCTGCTTCGCGGAAGGGTTTGACGAGATAGCCGACGACGCCCGCCTCCCGGGCGCGCAGCACCAACTCCCGCTGGCTGTAGGCGGTCAGCAACAGCACGGGGGCGATGCGTTCTTCGGTCAGCATGCGAGCAGCGTCGATGCCGTCAAAGCCCTCTCCTTCGAACTTGATGTCCATGATCACAATGTCGGGCCGGAGCTCCCGGGCCAGGTTCACGGCGCTGCGACCATCTCCAACCTCGCCGATGACCAGGTATCCCAGGTTCGTCAACATTTCGCGCAGATCCATGCGAATGATTGACTCATCGTCGGCTATAATCACACGTGTCCGCTCTGTCATAGGTACCTCCTCAGGTGTGTTTAGGAAACGTTACAATAGCCGAGACGCCCTTGTCCCTGCCTCGAAGCTCGAACTTGCCCTTAAGATCGCCCTCGGCCAGTGTCTTGACGATGTGCAATCCCAGGCTGTTGCTCTGTTCCAGTCGAAAATCCCCGGGCAACCCCAGGCCATCGTCCTCGACGGCGATGGTGATCTGATCCCCGCTGTCGTGCAACTTGACCGTCACCGTGCCCACGTCCTGGCGGTCGTAGCCATGCTCCAGGGCGTTCTGTAGCAGCTCGTTGATCACCAAAGCACAAACCGTGGCCGGCTGCGTGGGCAGGTAAATGTTCGGCCCCTGCAACTCTAGCCGTATATTGCACTCGTGATCCAACACGCCCTCACGCACCTGGTTGATGATCCGCTGGCTGACGTCGCGGATGTTGATGACCCGCGCGTCCTGGTGGGCCAGGAACTCGTGAATGACGGCCACGCTCAGGATGCGATTGATCCCCTCCTGCAAGGCGCGGCGCACCTCTTCGGAATCGGCGCGGCGCGACTGGAGCCGCAGAAGGGAAGCAATGGTCTGCATATTGTTCTTGACCCGGTGATGGATCTCCCGGATCATGGTCACCTTGACCTGCAGTTCTTCCTGCCGGCGACGGGTCTCGGTCTCGTCGTGGATGACCAGGATGGCACCCTGGATACGCCAACTCCCATCGCCGCGGCCTCCGCCCACGAGCCTCTTTCGCCGGGTGAGCAGGGGGATGGCCTTCTTGATCCACACCACGTCGCCGACCTTGACCTCGCCCTCGTAACAGCGGCCATGCTCCAGGGCATCGAGGAGAAGGCTGTGGTCATCCAGCTCCAGGTCCTCGATGCGGCGCTTCAAGAGCACGCCGGCATAGCCCAGGTTGCGGTACAGGCTGGTGGCCGTCTCGCTCACGTACTCGATGTGGTGCTGCGCGTCCACGATCATCAACCCGTCCTGCTCGAGCAGGGGAGTCAGCCGCTCGGCCCCTCGCATGCGGCCCGCCAGCACCATCTCCCGAAACCGGCGCATGGCCTGGCGAAAAGCCTTGCTGCGGCGCCGGTGGCGTTCTTGCTCGATAAGATTGGTCTCGATGGAAGCTGCGGCAATGATCCGCCCATCCTGACCAAAGATAGGATACGTCTCCTGGACGATGGTTGCCGTGCGGGCCTGGCCCGCGCGCTTGCCGATAGGGCGGCGTACCTCCATCTGCCCCCGGCGCCCTTCCGTGAGGGCTCGCAGGACGGCCGGGCCATCGGAGAAGGTGATCTGGCGATCGACCATCGACTCATCGTAGATGGGCAAGATGGAATGCGGCCGAGCCTGGAACACGACCATTGCCCGATCTGTCTCGCAGGCACTATATAGCAAGACGTCGGCGCGACTCAGGTCGGCCAGGATGCCCAGATCACCCTGGATCTTGAGCAGGATGGCGAGATCCTCTTTGTTCAGATGTCTGCAACGTTGAACGACAGAGCTCATCCTCTTCTCAACTCCGAGAAACCACCCTTCAGGTCTCGCCCAAGACGAACGGTCTTGTAACCATTCGTCTCGGCGCAGCCACTCCACGCTCGGAACCGGGAGTGTCTGTAGATAAAGGGATGGTCGACGGCAACACACCATCGACCATCCTCTTTGTGGTCGGGGCGGCCCGATTTGAACGGGCGGCCACTTGAACCCCATTCAAGTGCGCTACCGGACTGCGCTACGCCCCGTCGCATCTGCGAACCTCGATTCGCCGGGACATTCTACCACATTCGCGCCGACTGCGCAAATACTCGTTTCGCTCTGTCGGCACAATACGGGCGACCCGTAACCTTTTCGCCTCCATTCCGTCTAGTAAGTATGGGGGCGGTGTGTCTCGAACCCGTAGGACGTATTCGCCCTGCGCCCCGGCACTCTTAGGCGCACCGGGATCGGGCCAACTCTCAAACCCACGTGTCGCAACCCAATTCTTCAGGGAGGAGGAGAGATGAAATCCAAACGGCTGTTCGCACTCGTCATCGCACTACTGGTCCTCGTCACGGCCCTGCCGCCGGTCCTGGCGCAAAGGGCAGAGTACGTCTTTATCGAGGTGGTCCCCGGCAAGATGGCCGCCGTGGGCCACGCCGCCCGGGCGGCAGGGGCCGAGATCCGCTACGAATTCGCGGACATGAACGTCCTGGCCGTCACCATGCCTGGCAAGGCCGTGGACAGGATGCGCCGGAACCCCAACGTGGTGTCCATCGAGAGCGATCCCGAGCGCTACCCGGCAGCCAGCCCCGCCACGGCGGCCGAGGTCGTCGGGGGGCAGGTCGTGCCCTGGGGCATCGACGCCGTACAGGCGCCCCTGGTGTGGGCTGAAGGCCACCTGGGCCAGGGCGTGACCGTGTGCGTCATCGATACGGGGCTGTATGCCGAACACGAAGACCTGGTGGGGCTCCCGTCCATCGACGGCTACTCCCAGGTCGACGACGAGTGGAATTACGACGGCTATGGCCACGGAACCCACGTGGTCGGCACCATCGGCGCGGTGGACAATGACCTGGGCGTCATCGGCGTGAGCCCCGGCCAGGTCAACATCTTCATGGTCAAGATCTTTGACAACGCGGGCGAGTGGGTGACCAAGGCCCACGCCTCCGACCTCATCGCCGCGGCCCGGATGTGCGCCGACAACGGAGCCCAGATCATCAGCATGAGCCTGAGCGGAACCAACAAGTCGGGCAAGGAGAAAAAGGCCTTTGACGCCCTGTACGCGCAGGGCATCCTGTCGGTAGGCGCCGCCAGCAACGACGGCATCGACGAGTACCACTACCCGGCCTCGTACGATTCGGTCATCTCGGTGGCCGCCATCGATTCGAGCTACATAGCCGCCGACTTTTCCCAGTACAACGATCAGGTCGAGCTGGCGGCACCGGGCGTCGGCGTGCTGAGCACCCTGTCCTACATCGCCGTTGCCGGCGTGACCGTCGGTGGCGAGTTCCACCCCGGCGTCCACATGGAGTATGCGCCCTACACGCCCGAAGGAGGCGTCAGCGGCGTCCTCGTCGATGGCGGTCTCTGCCTGGAGCCGGGCGACTGGACGGGAGCGGTCGTGCTCTGCCAGCGCGGCGACGTCAGCTTTATGGACAAGGTGAACAATGTCAACGCCGGCGGCGGTGTGGCAGCCGTCATCTACAACAACGAGCCGGGCGACCTGAACGGCACCATGGGCGAAGAAGGGGACTATATCCCGGCCATCGGCATCACCCAGGAAGCCGGGCTGTACCTGGCGGCGAACATGGTGGAGCAGGTTGCCACGGTGGAAGACTATGAGCCCGTCGAGGGCAGCGGCTATGCCGCGTGGGACGGCACGTCCATGGCCACGCCCCACGTCTCTGGCGTGGCGGCGCTGCTGTGGAGCGCCAACCCGGGCTGGACCAACGTCCAGATCCGCGAGGCCATGGCCATGACCGCCCTGGACCTGGGCGATGCAGGGCGCGACGTGCACTACGGCTACGGCCTGGTGCAGGCTTACAAGGCCCTCGGGTATCTCCAGGGTACCGAATAGCGACGCATAGCGGGCAGCGGGCTGCCACCCTGCCCGAGTTCTGACCGGAGCCAGGCTGAGGTGCGGCCCGCAGCCTGGCTCCTTTTTATTCGCCTCCGCCGGGCAGCCCACGGCGCCAAAGCACCTGGCACGAACGCCGGGATTACTCTTTGTTCAGGCGCAGGGGCAGCCGGAGGGCGTCAGAGCCGTCGGCCAGGGGCAGGCGAGCGCCGGTCGCGGGGTCGTAGAGGCCCACCAGCAGCTCGTAGGGTCCCGGGGGCAGGCCGTCGGGCAGGGGCACTCGATGCCCGTCGTCGACGCGCAGGCCGGGCGGCCACAGAGCAGTGGGCCAGCGCCCGCCCAGGGGCGGCCCGTCGCCCTGGGCCAGGGCATGATCGTCGCCGGGCCGCACCAGGTGCACGAACACCGTGTAGTCGGTCTCCGGGTAGGCGGCCGCCGTCCAGCGCAGCGTGACGACCAGGGCGCCCGGCTCCGCCTCCCACGTCCAGCCCGCCAGGTCGATGGCCGGACCAAAGCGGGCAGCCAGGGGCTCCAGGGTGGCGCCGCCCGTGCCGCTCCAGGCCGCGGGCAGGACGGCCAGGCGCAGGCTGCTGCCGCCTGCCACTGCCAGGCGCTCGTCGCCGGCCGGCTCGTACCAGCCCACCTCCAGGTGGTAGAGGCCGGGGGGCGCGTCCGCGGGCAGGGCCAAGCTGAAGCGATCGCGCACCATCTCGCCGGCGCCCCAGGCCGTCGTGGGATAGAGACCTGCGTGGGGCTGGTGGTCGTCGCCGGCCCAACCCTGCCCGGCCTCGTCCACCAGGTGGGCAAAGGCGGTATAGTCGGCAGCCGGCGCCTGCCGCGCCTGCCACACCACCGTCAGGGTCAGCGGGTCGCCGGGCACCAGCTCGACGCCGGCCAATCCCTCCACGCTCCAGCCCACCAGGGCCAGGTCGGCGCCAAAGGCCGCCCGCCTCTCGCGCTGCAGGGCATCGGGCCGGTAAAGCTCGTACTTGCCCACCGTCGCCTCGTGAT
>DAOUHB010000208.1:0-2012 GCA_034428935.1 Anaerolineae bacterium
CCGTGGCGCCGGACCGACTGCAACAGGGAAGGGCTGGCCGTCTCCAGTTCGATGAGATCGACGGCGCGGTCGGCAATGGTCTCCTCTACCAGGCGCCAGGCCTGCCAATAGTCACCGGCCGCCAGGCCCTCGACCAGCAGATCCACGTCCGAATCCGGGGCAAACCAGCCCTGGTGGGCCAAAGATCCAAAGAGGATCACACGCCGCGCGCCAAAGCGGGTCTTGAGCAAGTCGGCAGCCTCCTTGACGCGCCTTATCAAGGATTCTTGCGCACGCCGTTCCGTTGGCGAGAGGGGAGGAGGCGGCGTACGCCTGGCAGCAGCCTCCAGGTAGGGCTGCCACTCTTTGCGGCTCAATTCCAGGGCAGTTGGCATATCATCCACCTGTTGGTCCGATGTCGGTGCCACGTCTCGGCCGTGCCGGCGTTTGGCTCGTGCGGCTGCACGTATTGTACCATGCTGCTGGCTTTGTCAATCACGAGCTGCGATCCACGCCTCAACGTCGGGCTGATGAAAGCGCCAATTGGCCCTATGCGCCGTAAATGACCTCCATCTCGCAATCAGCACAGCGAAAGCGCAACCGGTAGCGGCGCCCGTCGGCGTCGATCAGATAGAGCGGCTGGCGCACGTTTGCCCTGTTCCCTGCACCATCACACAGCCCCAGTTGGTGCTGCAGGCAGTAGCGCGTGCGCATCACCACGCGCCCTTCCATGTCCAGCCCCGACTCGGCCGCCGGCTCGATCTCGGTGACGCCGTGCCGGCGATAAAAGGCTGCCGCCTGCCGGTTCAACACGTTGCCGCGGTAAGTAAGCGTGCTCTCCGGGTAGGCCACGTCGTTGCGCTCGAGATTGGCCTCCAGCCTGGGGCGGTTCGCCTCGCGCACTTTTACAAGGCGGGCCAGCGCCGCGCGGCGCAGCTCGTTCAGCGTCGACACGGGCAAAAAATAGGCCTGGTCCCAGGCCAGCTCGACCTGCACCACGTCAAAGGCCGTGTCGCCCGCCCTGGCCAACTGGCGGCAGGCCGTCTCTTCGGCCTGGGCCGGCTTGTGTGCGAGCTCCTTGACACCCGCCAGCGTAGCCACGGCCTTGTTGCCATCCTCGTCGATGGTCTCGAGGCGAAAGCCTTCGGGCGTGCTTTCGAGTTTGAGCCGGACGGCGATGCGGCGTTGAGGCCGGCTTTGCTCCACCTGCCGCAGAAAAACGTGGTCGTGATTGCGGAAAATCTCCAATCCAGGATGGAGGCCGCTGCCATCCTCGACCGTCACCCGCACCTGGCCCCCCACCGGCTCGGCAGTGTTCACCCGTGTGCCCGTCAGCTCGCCCCCGGCATCGAACCAGGTCAGGCCGTCCCCGCCGTGCAGGGCCAGCGGGGTATCGATCAGAAACCGATCCCCTTGCACCGCCGCCACCCGGCCCACCGGCTCGCCCACCATCTTGGGCGAGTCGATCGCCCCGGGCGGCTCGCCGCGGCCGTGCAAGAAGTGGGTGGTATAGCCGCGGTTGAACGTTTTGTTGACGTCGGGCTCGAACCCGGCATGGCTGTGCCCCGAAGACGCCCGGGCCAGCCCACGCTCGGCGAGGGCATTGTCAAGCTGCTGCCGGTACCAGCTCACCACGTTCTTTACATACGCCGCGTCCTTGAGCCGGCCCTCGATCTTGAACGAGGTGACGCCGACATCCAGCAGCGCGCCCAGCTCGGCGTCCAGCGCCAGGTCGCGCAGGGAGAGGAGATGGCGCGGCGGCTCCAGGACGCGGCCCTCGGCGTCGACCAGGCTGTACTTGCGGCGGCAGGGCTGGGCGCATTCGCCCCGGTTGCCGCTGCGCCCGCCGATGGCATAGCTCAGGTAGCACTGGCCGCTGTAGCCGGGGCACAGGGCGCCGTGCACGAAACACTCCAGCTCCAGCGACGTGCGGGCGCGGATGGCGCGGATCTGCTCCAGGCTCAGCTCGCGGGCCAGGATGGCGCGCCGGAAGCCCACCTTCTCCAGGAAGGCCACCCGTTCGGGCGTGTGGT
>DAOUHB010000209.1:0-26174 GCA_034428935.1 Anaerolineae bacterium
CTGGAGCCAGGGCTCACCTGTGGAGATGTCCGGCGCCGCATCCAGGAGGAGCACCGCCGGAACCTGTTGTACTGGCTGCAAGCTCAGTTCCAAGCTGGCCAGACCGTGGATGACATCAGCATCCAATTGGCTGTATCAAGTTCTTAAAGTGCAAGGATAGTGTAATGTCAATTTGCGGTTAGAAAAGGCCGTAAATTGATTCTGTGCGCCTGTAAGAGTCTACCTTGATGTCAAGCTTAACAGCCGATTTTGTCCTCAACGGCTTTGTGTTTGTCTTCCCGTTCCCACAACAGGCGTGGATGGAGACAGCCGGGCGAGCACGTCGCTTGCACCCGGCCAATAGCCAAGGAGTAATGTGAATGTCGAGCCAACCGCAGCGTAAATCGTATGCACGAATTCCAGATGTGTTGCCGCTGCCGGATCTCATCGAGGTCCAACTGGAATCGTATGGATGGTTCCAGGATGAGGGATTGCGCGAGCTGTTTGACGAGATCTCGCCCATCCAGAGCTTTAACGGCAACCTGGAGCTTCACTTCCCTGGTTTCAACCAGGAGGTAAACGAAAAGCTGGGGCTCACCTACCGGTTTGAGGAGCCCAAATACTCGCAGCGGGAATGCCTGGAACGGGACATCACCTATTCGGTGCCCCTTTACGTCCGCGTCGCCCTGTGGAACAAGGAAAGCGACGAGTGGACGACGCAGGACGTGTTCATGGGCGATTTTCCGCTGATGACGGAAAACGGTACGTTCATCATCAACGGCGCCGAGCGCGTGGTGGTCAGCCAGCTCATCCGCTCGCCGGGCGTCTACTTTTCGGTAACAGAAGACCGCATCACCGGCCGCGAGCTGTGCATGGCCAAGCTCATCCCCAACCGGGGCGCCTGGCTCGAGTTCGAGACGGCCAAGCGGGACATTCTGTCGGTCAAGGTCGATCGCAAGCGCAAGCTGCCCCTCACCATCCTGCTGCGCGCCGTCGGCTATGGCACCGACGAGGAGCTGCGCGCCCTCTTCGAGATGTCCGACACCATGCCGGATCACCCCTACATCCAGGCCACCATCGAGCGCGATCCGACCAAGACCACGGAAGAGGCGCTCGTCGAGCTGTACAAGAAGCTCCGACCGGGCGACCCGCCGACCCTGGACAACGCCAAGAACTTTTTACAGTCGCTGTTGTTCACGCCCCGGCGCTACGACCTGGGCCGCGTGGGCCGTCACAAGCTGAACAAGCGCCTGGAGCTGAGCGTGCCGCCCGACAAGCGAACCTTGACGCCCGAGGACCTGGTCAAGGTCGTCGAGCGCATGATCCAGATCAACAACGGCGTGGAAGGGCCCGACGACATCGACCACCTGGGCAACCGCCGCGTCAAGACCATGGGCGAGCTGATCCAGAACCAGTTGCGCATCGGCCTGCTGCGCATGGAGCGGGTGGTGCGCGAGCGCATGAGCATCCGCGAGCCGGAGCAGATGACGCCCATCTCGCTCATCAACGTGCGGCCGGTGGTGGCCGCCACGCGCGAGTTCTTTGGCGGCAGCCAGCTCTCGCAGTTCATGCAGCAGACCAACCCGCTGGACGAGCTGACGCACAAGCGCCGGTTGAGCGCCCTGGGCCCCGGCGGCCTGCGCCGCGAGCGCGCCGGCTTTGACGTGCGCGACGTCCACCACTCGCACTATGGCCGCATCTGCCCCATCGAGACGCCCGAAGGTCCGAACATCGGCCTCATCGGCTCGCTGGGCACCTACGCGCGCATCAACGAGTACGGGTTCATCGAGACGCCCTATCGCAAGGTCATCCACACCGTGCCCAACCGCAAGGAGCGCCTGGTGGGCAAGACCATCCGGGAGCAGATCGTGGACCCGGACACGGGCGAGATCGTGGCCCAGGCCAACCAGCGCCTGGACGAGGCCACGGCCGAGCGCCTGGAGGGCCTCTTTGCCGAGCTGCCCGAGATCAAGATCCGGCCCATGGCCATCAATGACATCGTCTACCAGTCGGCCGACGAAGAGGACCGCTACACCATCGCCCAGGCCAACGCCGAGCTGGACGAGGAAGGCCAGTTTGTCCACGACCGGGTCTCGGTGCGGCGCATGCAAGAGTTCCTGGAAGAGTCGGTGTCCAAGGTGGATTACATGGACGTCTCGCCCAAGCAGATCGTCGGCGTGACGGCCGCCCTCATCCCCTTCCTGGAGCACGACGACGCCAACCGCGCCCTCATGGGCTCGAACATGCAGCGCCAGGCGGTGCCCCTGGTCCAGCCCGACGCCCCCCTCGTGGGGACGGGCATCGAGCGCCAGGTGGCCATCGACTCCGGTCAGATCGTCGTCGCCGAAGAGGAAGGCGAAGTGTTGAGCGTCACCGGCGACCAGATCGTAATCCAGGGGAACGACGGCCGCCGCACCTACAAGCTGCGCCGGTTCCAGCGCTCCAACCAGAGCACCTGCCTGGACCAGCGGCCCATCGTCGTCAAGGGCGAGCACGTCAACAAGGGCGACGTCCTGGCCGATTCCTCGTCCACCGAGATGGGCGAGCTGGCCCTGGGCCAGAACGTCCTGGTGGCCTTCATGAGCTGGGAGGGCGGCAACTACGAGGACGCCGTCCTGGTCAGCGAGCAGGTGGTGCGCGACGACAAGTTCACCTCGGTGCACATCGAAAAGCACGAGGTCGAGGCCCGCGACACGCGGCTGGGCCCCGAAGAGATCACGCGCGACATCCCCAACGTGGGCGAGGACGCGCTGAAGGACCTGGACGAGACGGGCGTCATCCGCGTCGGCGCCGAGGTCAACCCCGGCGACATCCTGGTGGGCAAGATCACGCCCAAGGGTGAGACCGAGCTGACGCCCGAGGAAAAGCTGCTGCGCGCCATCTTTGGCGAGAAGGCCCGCGAGGTCAAGGACTCGAGCCTGCGCCTGCCCCACGGCGAGCACGGCATCGTCGTCGACGTCAAAGAGTTCTCCCGCGAGGAGCACCGCGACATGCCGGCCGGCGTGGAGAGGACGGTGCGGGTCATGGTCGCCCAGCGGCGCAAGGTCACCGAGGGCGACAAGATGGCCGGCCGCCACGGCAACAAGGGCGTCATCAGCCAGGTCGTGCCCCTCGAAGACATGCCCTACCTGTCGGACGGCACGGCGGTGGAGCTGATCCTCAACCCCCTGGGCGTGCCCGCCCGCATGAACATCGGCCAGATCCTGGAGACCCACCTGGGGTGGGCCGCCAACCGCCTGGGCTTCAAGACCGTGTCGCCCGTGTTCGACGGCGCCGACGAGGACGAGATCCAGGCCGAGCTGGCCCGCGCCTGGCTGATGGACCGCGCCTGGGACGTGTTTGTGTCGCGCGCCTGGGAATGGGCCATCGAAGCCGAGGTCGTACCCGAAGAGGTGACCGCCGAAGAGGTCATGAGCTTTTACCTGCTGCAGTGGCTGGCGGGCAAGAACGTGGACGAGGAGCGCCTGGTCCGCGATCACGAGTACGTCCGCCAGGTTGTCATGCAAGAGTGGCTGCGGGAAAGGGGCTACGACCCCGAGCAGTTGATCTCGTTCAGCTTTGACCTCGTCCCCATGGCCGTACGCCAGAAGCGCCGCGAGCGGGCCCGGGTGACCTGCCTGCGCGAGTGGCTGCACTTCATGGCCGAAGAGATGGAGAAGCAGGACCGGGCGTGGCCCGACGGCCTGGAGCTGGAGCCCGAGACGGACGACGCGGTGACCCTCACTGCCCTGAAGCTCAGCCGCGCGACGGGCATCCCGATGCCCATCGCCGGCAAGATGATCCTGTACGATGGCAAGACGGGCGAGTCCTTTGACCAGCCGGTGACGGTGGGCATCATCTCCATGATGAAGCTGGCGCACCTGGTGGAGGACAAGGTCCACGCCCGCTCCACCGGCCCCTACTCGCTGGTGACGCAGCAGCCCCTGGGCGGCAAGGCCCAGTTCGGCGGGCAGCGCTTTGGCGAGATGGAGGTCTGGGCACTGGAGGCCTACGGCGCGGCCTATACCCTCCAGGAGATGCTGACCGTCAAGTCGGACGACGTCCAGGGCCGCACCAAGACCTACGAGGCCATCGTCAAGGGCGAAGCGATCGTCGAGCCGGGCGTGCCCGAGTCGTTCCGGGTGCTGGTCAAGGAGCTCCAGTCGCTGGCCCTCTCCGTAGAGGTCCTCGACGAGGAGTCGGAGGCCCTGCACTTTGGCAAGGAAGAGGACGAGGAGCCCCTGCCCGACCTGGGCATGGGCCTGGACCTGGTGAACCTCTAATTCCGGATAGACAGGACCTGGCGGGCGGTATCGCCTGCCAGGTCCTTTTTTTGTTGTGGCGACTGAGCGGGCGCAGCCCGCGCCCGCTCAGTCGAGGGGGATCGTCTTGATCACCGTGTTGGTCGCCCCGTCTATGACCGTCAGGCTCCGGCTGCCGGCGTTCCCCACGTAGATCAGGTTGCGCTCCACGTCGACGGCCACCCCCTGGGGAAAGTCGCCTACGGCGATGTCCTTTACCCAGGCGATGGACGCCGGGTCGTCGCCGTCGCGCAGGATGCTGACGGTGTCGTCACCGGCGTTGGTGACGTACACGTAGCCTGTCCGCGGATTGACGGCAATGCCCTCCTCCGCCCCCTGGCCCACGCCCACGTCGGCGATCCAGCCGGCATTGTCCGCCTCCAGGATCATGACCTTGTGGTACAGGACCGTGGTCCAGCGGCCGAGGTCCCACTGGATGGCATAGGGGTCGAGGACGACGACCCGCTGGTTGTCGGGTGCGGTGACAAAGAGATGTTCAGTGGCCGGGTTAAAAGCGACGACAAAGGGCACCCGCGCCGGATCGAGCTTGACGATCTGCGGGTCGAGGTTCGGCTGGTTGGCCTGCTGGATGGCAATGAGGCCGGCATCGCGGGCGGCAATGAACAGCACGTCGCGGGCGGCGTCCACGTCGATGCCGTAGCGTCCCTGGGTGGCGTGCAGCCGGCTGTAGTAGTTCAGGAACGTGTCCGAGTGGCTGTCGACGGCAGCCGCGCCATTGTCGCTCTCCAGGTGGTTGGTGACGTACACCCGCGCGTCGCCGGGGTCAGCCGCGGCCTTGCACGCCTGGGCCCCCACGTAGACGTCGGCCAGGCGCGCATAGTCGGTGCCGCGGATGGCCGTCAGCGTCCACGAGTTGAGGTTGGCGGCATAGATCTTGTTGGTGGTGGTCACCACGGCCAGCCCCAGGGGATGATCGCCCACGGGGACGGACGTCACCACGGCGCCCGCGCCCTCGGGGTTGACGACCAGGACGGCGTCCTTCTCGGGGCTGGCGACAAACACCCGGTTGGTCTCGGGGTTTACCTCCACGTCGGACAGAAAGGCGGCGGGCTCCGGGGTGGCCGGCGGCTCGGGGGGCTTGGGGGGAGGCGTGGGTTCCGGGGGCGGCGTCCACGTCCATTCCCGGGCGATGAGGGGCAGGTAGCCCTGGTACTCGCAGGCAGGCAGGAGCACCGGCGTTTCCTCGCCCGACCAGTTGTTGTCCAGATTGCACTCGACGGCGCTGCCGCCGATGCGCACCCAGTTGTAGAGATAGTCGCCGCTGCCGCAGGCGTCGGGATCGACCCGGACCCAGAAATTGAGCTGCCCGCCGCTGCCCACGGCCACGTCGCCCACGGGGCGGGTGTAGGTGCTGCCCCCCGCGTGGGTCCAGCCATGGCCCACGTAGGAGGTGCCGGCCGGCAGGGTCTCGGTCAGGACGACGCCCGCCGCCGGCCGCCGTCCCAGGTTGAGATAGGTGATGGTGTAGGAATAGACGTCGCCGGGCCGCACCGGCTCCCAGTCCTGCTGGGGCTCTTGCCAGAGGAACTCTCGGTCCGCGGTCCCGTCGCCGCCGGCCTGCAAGGCCTCGTACCGCTCCAGCAGCTCGAGGGTCTCTCGCGACGGCGGAGGCCCCACGTGGTCGTGCTTGACGACCCGCAGGTCGGCCACCAGGGGCATGGGCATGACGTGGCTGGCGCAGGCCTGGCCCGCGACGCCCGAGCCGGCACAGGCGACGTTCTGAATCTGGGTCACCGTCTCGGGCACCGCGACGCGCACCTGCACCGCCAGGTGGACACTGGCCGAGGCAAAGGGCACCAGCTCGCCCACGTTATAGACAACCTGCCCCGCGCCCGCCGGCGCCCAGCCCATGCTCGCGAGGAAATCGGTATAGGCGGGCAAAGTATCGGTCAACGTCACCCCGGACACTGGCGAGCCGGTGGGGTTGGTGACGGTGATGGTGTACAGAATTTCGTCGCCGGGAAAGGCGCAGGGCAGGTCGGCTTCCTTGGATATGAGCAGCGACGCCGGGCAGACGGGCGTGTGGTCATACGAGACATTGTCGGCGGGATCGAGATCCCCTTCGGCCCCGCCGACGCGCACCTCGTTCTCCAGCGAGAGGTCGGGGGGCAGGCCCGCGACGCGGACCACCATGTGCGCCACCCCGCCGGCGTCGGGCGGCAAGGTGCCGACGGCCCGGGTGTAGACGTCGCCGCCGGCGTGATTCCAGCCCGTGCCCGCGTAGCTGGTGTACGCCGGCAGGGTTTCCGTCAGGACGACGTGCGTGGCCGTCTCCAGGCCGGTGTTCACGTAGGCGATGGTGTAGGTGATCAACTCGCCCACGCCCTTGCACTCGTCCTGCTGGGCCGCGCGCAGCGCCGGCGCGAAGCGCTCCAGCAGCCGCAGCTTGTCGCCCACGGGCGTGGTGCCCACGTTGTCATTCTTGACGACCACGAGATCCGGCAGGCACTCGAACCCGGTGGTAACGGTATAGACGTTGTCGGCGGGATTGACGTCGCCGGCCCACAGCCCATCGGCTACCCGCACGACGTTGGTCAAGACCACGGGGCAGTCCAGGCCGGCCTTGTCCAGCTTCAGCGACAGGGGCACCTGGACCGACTGGGCGGGAGACAGCGCGCCGACGTCGTGGGTGCAGATCCCGCCCGCGCAGCTCCACGTATCATCCCGCGGCTCCGCGCCGGCGGGCAGAACGTCGGTCAGGATCACACTGTTGGCCGCGGTGGCGCCCACGTTGGAAACCGTGACGGTATAGTCGACCCAGTATTCCTTGTGGGGCCCGATCAGCAGCTCGCCGCCTTCCTTGACGACGGCCAGGTCCAGGCAGGCGACCACGGGCGAGTCGCCGGCGGTGGTCCACGTGTTGTTCGACAGATCGTCGTCGGCCACGTCCGAGGTCACGCTCACGGTGTTGGCCAACTGCCCGATGGCGCAGGCCTCCTCTCCCACCGAGAGGGAGAGGCTGAACTGGCACGAGGTGCCGCCCGGCCAGATCGCCCGCTCCCACACGACGGAGGGGGAGGTGGCGCTGCGGACCAGGCCGCAGGCGGAGGCCGTATCGTCGAGCCAGGTGGTACCCGCGGGCAGGTCGTCGGTGACGACCAGGCCCGTGGCGTCCAGCCCGTTCAGCTCGCTCACGACGACGGTGTAGGTCACCACGTCGCCCGGCAGGACGACGTCGCCGCTGCCCTCCTTGTACACCGCCAGGTCCACGGCCTGGAGCGCCAGGACGTCCGGGAAGGAGAGGGTGCCGCAGCGGTCGAGGACCGAGACGTCTACCTGCCCGGGAATGGTGGCAGCGGTGTAGGTGAACTCGGCCTCGCCGCCGGCCAGGGGCGCCGAGGTCGGGGTGAGGGCAGGGGGGCTGGCGCTGGCCTGGAGGATGTAGCCGTCGGCCAGGGTGTGGCCGGCGCCGCCCATGGCCACGGTGACGGCCGCCGTGCTGCTGCCGTCGGCGGGCAGGACGGCGGGCACGGCGGCGACGGCCATGCTGATGGGCGGGGTATAATCTACGTTCCCGACAAATTCGGCGGCGAGGGGTGTGTTCGTGCCGAACCAGTTGCCCTCCGCCGGCAGGAGGCCGGTCCACTGGTTCTCGATCTCGCCGCCGCCGTTGCCGCACACCACGTTCGAGTGCAGCGCCAGCGGTGTGTAGTTCGGGCTGGCGAACAGGAGGCCCTGAGTGCCGTTGCCCGACACCTGGTTGTCGACAAAGGTCAACGCCGACTGCGCCCTGGCCTGCAGCCCGTTCCCGCCATTGCCCGCGACCTCGTTGGCGGTCACCTCGTTGAGGCTGCCGCCATCGAGGACGAGGCCGTGGCCGTCGTTGTCGAGGATCTGGTTGCCGGAGATGACGTTGTACGAGCCGCCGCCGTTGGTGGCGTCGGCGATGAACCCCAGGCCAAAGCCTCCGTTTCGCTCGATGACGTTGTCGCTCACGGTGCTGCTCTCGCCGCCCGTGGCGCCGGCGGCCATAAAGCCGATGCCGTAGCCGGCGTTGTCGTGGATGTGGTTGCCGGTGATGCTGCTGTGAAAGGCCTTGCGCAGGTGCAGGCCCACCTCGTTGTCCCCCACCTCGTTGTTGGTAAAGGTCAGCCAGTCGCCGATGCTGTGGACGGCGCCCCCCGTGCCCATGTCGCCGCCGTCGCCGTTGTGGTGCAGCCGGCAGTGATCTACGACGTGATTGTCCGAGTCCTCCATCCGGATGCCGGTGCCGGCGTACGAGATCTCGCAATAGCCGAGGATGCCGAGGGGAGTCGAGCCGCCCGTGGCCGTGGCGAACGAGATGCCGTCCCAGAAGCCGGGAGCCGGCGACGAGCTGTCGGGTCCAAAGACGATGGCCTGAGCCGCGGTGCCCGTCGCCTGGAGCTGGCCGTTGGCGACGTGCAGGCCCGTTCCCGCCGCAAAGCGCACGGCGACGCCCGGCGCGATGGTCAAGATCGCGCCGTCGTCCACGGTCACGTCGGCCGTGACGAGGTAGGGGCTGCCCGCCAGGCCCCAGGTCGTGTCCGTGGTGATGGGTCCGCCTACCTCGGCCAGGGGAGCAGCCTGGGCGGCAGCCGGCCCGGCAGGCCAGGCCACCAGGAGCACGAGGCCGGCCAGGAGCAGGGCCGGCAGCGCCACGCAGGCGCAGATTGTGAGCAGGTGGAACGGGCTCGGGGAGAGCCGCCCGGAGAGAGCGCGGAGTTGAGACATGCTTCACCTCGGTGTCGAGAGCCAATGGCCAGACTCGGCCTTCGGTAGACGCGGCAAGCCTATCCCCATTATACGATACACCGCACGGGCGCGGTATGCTCTGTCGAGAGGATGTTGCAGGGTAATTCCACTACCCCAGGGGTGTAGACCGCGGGGCACGCCGCCGGGGCCGGCACCCGGAGTGGGGCGCGACAAGGAGTGTCAACGAATGAGCGACGAATAAACGAATGCTGCTGTCCTCCAGGTCTTCTATTCGTTTCCTCAGTCGTTGACAGCACACGGCGCCCGGAGCCGGGTCCCTATCATCGGCAGCTCGTTGGTGTACCTGCCGGCAATGGCCAGCTTGACGAAATGGGGCGTTGAGGGTATGATCTGCAGGAAATCGATCGGGCGAGGAGAAGGTGGCGGGATCGACCGTGCGGGCGCGAACGATAGGGTTGCTGGCCCTGGCCTTTGTCCTGGGTCTCGCCTACGCGACCTGGCTTTCGTCCAGCATGCCCCCGGTGGAGGACGGAGGGACCGCCGCACCGGGCGCTCCGACGTCCGATCTATCCCGGCCCACCCGCACGCCCCGCCCCACGCGGACGCCCCGGCCGGGGCCCACGGCGGAGCAGAGCCCGACGCCCAGCCCCACGCCCGCGCCGTTCAAAGTGGGCGTCGTGGCGGGCCACTACCAGAGCGACGCGGGAGCCGTCTGCGACGACGGGTTGCAGGAGGCGACCATCAACCTGGACATCGCCGCGCGGGTGGTGGCCATCCTCCAGTACGAGGGCTATGACGCCGAGCTGTTGCCCGAGTTCTCGACCAAGCTGGAGGGGTACCAGGCCGACGCCTTTGTCTCCATCCACGCCGACTCGTGCGTCGTGCCCGAGGCGTCGGGGTTCAAGGTGGCCCGCGTCAGCCGCAGCGCCATTCCGGAGGCGGAGGACCGGCTGGTGGCCTGTCTCGTCCGGGAATACGGGCAGGCGACGGGGCTCCAGTTTCACCAGGACAGCATCACCTTTGACATGACCGAATACCACGCCTTCCACGAGATCGACCCCTTCACCCCCGGGGCCATCATCGAGCTGGGCTTCATGGCCGCCGACCGGGAGCTGCTCACGGAGCGGAGCTACGAGGTCGCCCAGGGCGTGGCCCGGGGCATCGCCTGCTTCCTGGAAGGGAACTGAGCCCCGCTACCAGCGGTCGCGAGGCACGGGTGGAGGCGGCGGCGCCACCGCCCGCTCGCGGGTCATGGCAAACTGGGTCACCGCGCCCAGCAGGGCGAGCACCAACCACGCCAGCAGCACCACCAGCGACGGCAGGCCCGGGAGCAGTTGGCCGGCCTGGACGGCGTCGCCGTACAGCTCGGCAGGCGTGGTGCTGGTGCCCGCCAGGAGCGACAGGGCGCCGCTGACCACGGCCCATGCGCCAAGAAAGGCCGTGGCCAGGATGAGGACCACCCGCTGCAGGATGAGGGCAATAATGCCCACCACCACGGCGACGATGATGACCACCAGGGTGGGCATGTCGATGCCGGCGGCCAAGCCGATGGCGTCGGCCAGCACGGCCCCCGCCGCGGCCCCGACCACGAACACGCCGAGGAAATAGAGGAACGACATCAGCACGGCGCCGAGGATGGCGCCGACCACCCCGCCGACGATGACCCACAGCAGTTGCCCGTCGGCCAGGTTGCCGGCGACCGTGACGCCCACGTAGGCCCCCAGCACGAGCCCCCACAGGGCGAGCATGAAGCGAAAGATGCGGTAGCCGAAGAAGCAGTTGAGCAGGCCAAAGGCAATGGTCAGGATGGCGACCAGCACGGTCCCACCGGCGCCCAGGTCCAGTATCTCCGGGAATTGCATGTTCGATCTCCCCCTTCTCGTAGGCTGGTGGCCGATGGCAAGCTGCCACCCGGCCGAGATCAGGCGTCCAGGAGCACCGGCGGCGCCATCCCCGCCCGGGACCGCAGCCGCCGGACCGCTTCGGCGACGACAGCCACGGTGCGGTCGATCTCGGCGGCGGTGGTGCCGCGCCCCACCGAAAAGCGCACGGCGCCCATGGCCCACTCCACGGGGACCTTCATCGCCCGCAGGACGGCCGACACGTCGACCTCGCCGGCATGGCAGGCGGCCCCCGCCGAGGCTGCCACCTCGTCGCCGATGGACGACAGGAGGGTGTTGGCCTCTACCTCCCGGAAGCTGACGCTGAGGGTGTTGGGCAGGCGCCGCTCCGGGTGCCCGTTGAGGCGCACCGCCCCCTCTCCCAGGGCGGCCACGAGTCCCTCGTGGAGCCGGTCGCGCATGGCCCGAAAGTGCTCCTCGTTGCCGGCCAGGTCGCGGCCCGCGATCTCGCAGGCCCTGCCCAGGCCGACGATCTCCAGGACGTTCTCGGTGCCCGGCCGCAGCCCGCCCTCGTGCCCCGCGCCGTGGAGCAGGGGCACGAGCCCCACGCCCTCGCGCACGTAGAGGGCGCCGATGCCCTTGGGGGCATAGACCTTGTGGCCGGCCACGGAGAGCAGGTCCACGGCCAGCTCGTCGACCCGGACCGGAACCTTGCCCACGGACTGGGCGGCGTCGGTGTGCATCAGGGCGCCGTGGCGGTGGGCGATCGCGGCCAGGGCGGCAATGGGCTGCACGGTGCCCACCTCGTTGTTGGCGTGCATGACCGTCACCAGGATGGCCCCCGGGTCGATGGCCCGCTCCAGGTCGGCGGGGTCCACCAGCCCCTGGCCATCCACGGGCAGCACGGTGACGCGAAAGCCCTGGTCCCGCAGCCAGTCACAGACGTTGATGACTGCCGGGTGCTCAACGGCGGTGGTGATGACGTGGTCCCCCCGCTCGCGCCCCGCCAGGGCAGCGCCCTTGATGGCCAGGTTGTTGCTCTCGGTGCCGCCGCTGGTAAAGATCACCTCGCCCGGCCGGCAGCCCAGGAGGCCGGCCACCTGCGCCCGCGCCTCGTCCACGGCGCGGCGGGCGGCCACGCCGTAGGCATGGCTGCTGGAGGGGTTCCCAAAGCCTTCGTACAGGTAGGGCACCATCGCATCGGCCACTTCGCGGGCGATGGGCGTGGTGGCATTAAAGTCCAGGTAAATCGGTGCAGAGTCCATTGTCTTGCCTTTCAGCGGTCGCTGCAGGGCGCGTTGCGCCCGGATTGGCCATATTGTAGCACAATTGGTGCGTTACGGCAATAGCCGTTGCCGAAGCGCAGGCGCCCTTCTCACCGGCATATGAGCACCGGCGACCGGCTCTCGCGCAGCAGGTGGTCGACGGCGCTGCCGACGACGACCTCCACCACGGGGCCGTGGCCGTAGCCGCCCATGAGGATCAGGTTCGACTGCTTTTCCCCGGACACCTCCAGGATCGTGGGCGCCACCGGCCCCGTCGCCAGGACGTACTCAGCCTCCACGCCGTGGCCCTCCAGGTACTCGCGGGCGCGGGCCTGGGCCTGGAGCGTCGGGCGGCCCTCGGGGACGGTCAGCACCACCAGCGACGTCTGCCAGCGGCCGGCCAGGTAGGCGGCGACGTACAGCGCCTCCTCCGCCTTGGGGCTGCCGTCGTAGGCCAGCAGGGCGCGGTTCAGCGGAGAAAAGTCGCCGGGCACGGCCAGGACCGGCCGGGGGCTGGTGAGCAGCAGGGTGCGCAGGCCGGAGCTGAGGCGCGCCAGGGCCCAGGAACCGGGGGGATGGGCCACGTGGACCACCACCAGGTCGGCCCAGCGGGCGCGGCCCGTAATGCTGGCAGCCACCTTGCCCACCTCCATGCTGAACCTGCACGGCACGCCCGCGGCCTCGCAGCGCCGGGAAAACTCGTTCGCCACTTCCTGTGCGGCCTGGCTTTGCAGCTCGACTTCGTTGGCCAGGACGTGCAGGCCCCACAATTGGCCTCCCTCCCGCCTGGCCACCTCGGCCGCCTGGGTGAGGGCATACCAGCCTACCTCCTGGCCGCTCACGGGCACCAGGATGTCGGGAAAGAGCCGGTCCAGCGCCCGGGGCGCGACGCGCTCCTCGCGCCAGCGGCCCGGCGGGGGACCGCCCTCCAGCTCCGTGGGCAGCACGGCGGCCCTGATCTTCTGCCCGGTGCGGGCCACGAGACGCCGGGACCGCGCACCATGCTCGGAGGCCAGGTGCTGCGCGGCCGATTCGGCCGGCACCTCCCAGCCCAGGGCCTCTTCCAGGGCCGCCCGGTGATCCATCAGCCACAGGTAGAGGTCCGTCTCGGTCCGGTTGGGAAACTCGTCAAGGATGCCCTGGCGGCGGATCAGCTCCACAACGGGCAGGTACACCTCGTCGTACCAGTGGGCCACCGCCTCCTCCCACGACACGTCGCGCTTCTGGTCCAGCCCCATGAAGTAGCGATGGACGGCAATGTGCTCCTCGAGCTTGCCATACTGGCCGGCCTCCGTCATCTCCAGGCTGGCCCCGGGCCGGAGCTGATCCAGGTTCGTCCGCTCGAAAAAGTCGGCATACTCGGCCTTGAGCCACAGGTCCGGGACGCGGACGCCCGTGGTGAGCGCCACGCGGATCTTGACGCGGGTGACGTAGGCCTGGATGTGGGTAGAGCCCAGTTGCCGGGCGACGGAGACGCGATGGTGCCCGTCGCGGACGAAATAGACGTCGCCCACCTCGTAGACCTCGATGGGTGGCACCCCCTGGGGATCGTTGACGGCCAGTTGCACCCTGGCCCAGCGCTCCTGGTTGCTGTCGTGGCGCGGCAAGAAGCTCCGCGTAAAGTCCGAGTAGCGGCCGACGCTGCCGACGATGGCATCCAGGGGGATCTCTTTCAGCTCGACTCCGGGGGACACCGTGGCCCTCAGCTTCTTGCGCACGTCCTCGTAGGACAACAGGTCCACCGACTCGCCACGCAGTCGGGCCACGATCTGCTCCATGGAAGCGCGGCGACGGGCCTCTCGAAAGTCGGCGACGGCCATCATGTAACTCATAGGCTTACTCCTGAAATCCGCTCACAAGCGGGCGCCCACGACAGGCGCGGGCGTGGGGCAAAGAGGGCAATGGAGCGGACGGGTTGGCTAAGGCCCTTGTGGGGTCGTTCCTGGCCGCGGCGTCGCGGCGGCGTGGAGGGCTGCGCCCAGGGCACCGACGATCTGGGGATCGGGAGGCACGCTGAGGGGCACGCCCAGGGCCTCGGCAAACAGCCTTTGCAGGCAGGGATTATGGGCCACGCCGCCGGCAAAGACAAAGCGTTCTTCGATGCCCACGCGCCGGATCATCCCGCAGACGCGGTCGACGATGGCCTGGTGCAGCCCCAGGGCCACGCGACGGCTGTCCTCGCCCCGGGCGATGAGCGACACCACCTCCGACTCGGCAAAGACGGTGCACATGCTGGAGATGCGGACCGGCACTCCCCCGGCCTCGAGGGCGTGGGGGCCGAGGTCGGCCACGTCCATGTCCAGGGCATGGGCCATGTTTTCCAGGAACCGCCCGGTGCCGGCGGCGCAGCGGTCGTTCATCTCGAAGCGCAGCACCCGCCCGCCGGGGCCGACGCGGATCACCTTGCTGTCCTGCCCGCCGATGTCCAGGACGGTGCCGGCATCGGCAAAGAGGTGATGGGCCCCCAGGGCGTAGGCCTTGATCTCGGAGATGACCTCGTCGGCCAGGTCCCGCTCCATGGCCAGGTGGCGGCCGTAGCCGGTGCCCACCAGCCGGCCGTAGCCCCCACCGGCGACGAGGGCCAGGGCGTTGCCCACGGGGTCGGTGCCGGTGGCGACCACCCGGGCGCGCACCACCTGCCGCCCGTCCCACTCCACGAGGGCGATGGTCCGCGAGCCGATGTCCAGGCCGGCGACGAGCCGCTCGGGCGCCTGCGCCGCGGCCCGAACGTCCGGGCGCGTGGCCAGGCCTGCATCCGCGCCGGCCATCAACCCTCCGCCACCGGCTCGACGCACAGGTAGATCGTCATGCTGGGGAACACCAGGCGATAGGAGCGGCCGCCGACCAGGACGGCGCTTTCGCCCTGGCTGAGGGTCGTGACGGTATCGCCCGGCTCGTGCACTTCGACCAGCCCGTCAAGGATCCACAGCAGGCGATCTCGCTCCAGGAGCTGGGGGGTCCTGGTGTGCTGGCCGTAGCCCGCGGCGATTCGCACCCGGCAGCCCTCCATCTGCCCCATGTCCAGCCCGACGTCGGCCGGCTCGCCGGCCAGGACGCGGCCCGCAGCCGTGCGCCGCGCCTGCTTTTTCAAGAGCTCCACGTCCGTTATCCTGTGCACTGCCCCTCCCGATCTGCTTTGAACTCCAGGACCGCCGGCAGCTCGCCGGCTGCCGACCGCATTATACTCCAAAAAGGCCGGGCTATCAAGTGCGCCGTTGGGCTGGCTTTAGGGCCACGATTGTTGCATAGTCGCTTGACTACTGCTGGGAGCGCCGACTTTGCAATGGCCCTTGCTTTAGGGCACCCATTTCTTGGCACATAGACAAATTTCAAGTATAATGAGAGGCTGAAACCTTGAGGAGACAGACAAGCGGTGTTCAGACGATCCAAGAAGATACGCGACAGCCTGACCAAGACTCGCCGCTCGTTCTTTGGGCAGATCAGCAGCCTGTTGGGAGGCGGGCAGATCACCGAAGAGACGTGGGAGGACCTGGAGGCACTGTTGGTGCAGGCCGACGTGGGCGTCGAGACGACGGTCGCCCTCGTGGACCGGCTGCGGGAGCAGGTGAACCGCGGCAAGGCGCGCACCACGCGCGACCTGGAAGAGCTGCTGAAGCAGGAGCTGTTGGCCCTGCTGGGCAGCCCATCGCCCATGAACGTGGACGAGCCGCGCCTGCTGACCCTGGTGCTCGTCGTGGGCGTCAACGGCTCGGGCAAAACGACGACCATCGCCAAGCTGGCCAAGTACTACAAGGACCAGGGACGGCGGGTGCTCCTCGCCGCCGCCGACACCTTCCGGGCGGCCGCCATCGACCAGCTCAAGATCTGGGGCGAGCGGGCCGACGTGCCGGTCATTGCCCACCAGCCGGGGGCCGACCCGGGCGCCGTGGTGTACGACGCCATCCGCGCCAGCCAGAGCCGCAAGTCGGATCTTCTCATCGTCGACACGGCCGGCCGGCTCCATACCAAGTACAACCTGATGGAAGAGCTGCGCAAGGTGCACGGCGTGGCCCAGAAGCGCGTCCACCAGGCGCCCCACGAAACCCTGCTGGTGCTGGACGCGACCACCGGGCAGAACGCCCTGTCGCAGGCCCGGCACTTCAAGGATGCCGTGCAGGTCACAGGCGTGGTGGTGGCCAAGCTGGACGGAACGGCCAAGGGTGGCATGGTGTTTGCCATTGCCCACGAGCTGCAACTGCCCGTGCGCTTTGTCGGCACCGGCGAGACCCTGGACGACCTGGAGGTCTTTGACCCGGAAGCCTTTGTCGAAGGACTCTTTGAATCCTGACCTTTTGCCCCCTTGCCCTGCGCCCCACAGCCAGGGCGTACGAGACTGTGGAGGTAACGATGGACGATTTGGTGAGCAAACTGACGGACTTGAACGAGCGGATCGAAGAGATCCAGGTGCGTCTTTGACTTCCCCGACAAGGCACGTCGAATCGAAGAGCTGGAACGGCAGGCCGCCCTGCCCGAGTTCTGGGACGAACCGAGTGTGGCCCAGGAGGCCATGCAGGACCTTTCCAACCTGAAGTTCGAGCTGGAAGAGTGGCAGGCGCTCCACCGGCGGACCACGGAGGCCCTGGAGCTGCTGGAGCTGGCCATGGCCGACGAGGACACGGGCATGGCCGGCGAAATCGAGGCCGAAGCGGCCAGGATAGCCAGGGATCTGGCGCGCCGGGAGTTCCAGTTGCGCCTGTCGGGTCCCCACGATCGAGGGCCGGCCATCCTGGGCCTGCACGCCGGGGCCGGCGGCACCGACGCCCAGGATTTCGTGGGCATCCTCATGCGCATGTACCTGCGCTGGGCCGAGCAGCAGGGCTATCAGACCGAGGTCCTCGATTCGCTGCGCGGCCAGGAGGCCGGCTACAAGAGCGTGACCATCAGCGTCAGGGGACCCAACGCCTACGGCTATCTCAAGGCCGAGCGGGGCGTCCACCGCCTGGTGCGCCTTTCGCCCTTTGACGAGGCCCACCGCCGCCACACGTCCTTTGTCCTGGTGGAGGTGGTGCCCGAGCTGAACGACGACATCGAGGTCAAGATCAACGCCGACGACCTGAAGATCGACGTCTTCAAGGCGTCGGGGGCCGGGGGCCAGCACGTGCAAAAGAACTCGACCGCCGTGCGCATCCTGCACGAGCCCACGGGCATCATCGTCTCGTGCCAGAACGAGCGGTCGCAGGCGCAGAACCGGGAGGTGGCCCTCAAGATCTTGCGTGGCCGGCTCTACGACCTGGAGCAGCAAAAGCTGGAGGAGGAGCAGGCCCGCCTCAAGGGCAAGCACATTTCGGCCGGCTGGGGCAACCAGATCCGGTCCTACGTGATGCACCCCTACCACATGGTCAAGGACCTGCGCACCGAGTACGAGACGGGCAACGTCGAAGCGGTCCTGGACGGGCAGATCCAGGAGTTCATGGAGGCGTTCCTGCAGACGACCATCGGCGACTAGGGTTGGGGCGCCAAGTGGCGTGTCGGGAGAAAGGCCGAGCAGGCGCTCGGCGAGCCCGGGCGACAGCCGTGGTCAAAGGCGATACGGAACTTGACAAGTGGCCAGGAATGTATATAATGTTAGCTTGCGTATTTTGACGGGCGTATTTGACGGGGGTGGGTACGATCAATATCAACGGGCTAGTGGATACATTTGAAGCGCACCTGTCCAGCTTGGCCCTCGCACCGGCCACCGTGGCCAACTACCTGGCCGACCTCAGGGCCTTTTTGCGGTGGAGCGAAGAAACCAACGGCGACGACTGTTCTCCCTTCTGCCTGGATTGTTCTGACATCGAAGGTTTCTGCGCGTATCTGCAAGAGGTCAAGGGCCAGGCGCCGGCGACGGTCAATCGGCGGATCCAGGCTCTGCGCAAGTTCTATACCCTGGCCATGGACCAGGGATTGGCCGAGACCAATCCGGCGGAGGGGGTTTCGCTCCTTGGAGAAAGTGCGTCGGAGCGTTCGCGTTCGCTGACCCCCGGCGATGTGGACAGGCTGCTGGCAGCCGTGGAACAGAGCCGGTCGCAGCGGGCGGTCCGGGATTGGGCAGTCGTGCAGCTCTTGCTAAGGGCGGGGCTCAAGCTCGGCGAGCTGACCGAGCTGCGGTTGGACGATGTCACCCTCGAGGCCGGCCAGCCGTACCTGGAGGTACGGGGGCTGAATGGCGACCAGGGCCGGACGATACCGCTGGAACAAGACGCGTACGACGCCGTGGTCAAGTACATGGAGATTCGAGAGGCGGCGCCGGGCGTGGAGAGCCTGTGTGTCAACCGCGACGGCAACCCGCTGTCCACTCGATCGGTGCAGCGGTTGCTCCACCATTACGCCCGCGAAGCCGGACTGGATGGCCTGACCACCCAGGCGCTGCGCTACATGTACGCCCGAGAAGTTTACGAAATGAGCGGCGATCTGAAAACGGTCGCCAGGCACCTGGGGCATCGCCATTTGGCGACTACCATCCGTTATCTGCGTCCCAGCTTAACAGATTCTCCGGAAATATAGCAGAACGGACTCCCCCTGACCAGCGATTTCCTGGGTAGTTCCGAGTATGATTTGCGTGGCACGGCGAGCACTCCATGCCAGCCTGCCAATGAGGAACTGTAGGAGGAAAGAACTTGAGCCTGAAAGATTTCAAGGCCCTACGGATCAGTCTCGCCTCGCCTGAGGAGATTCTCTCCTGGTCGTACGGCGAGGTGACCAAACCGGAAACGATCAACTATCGCCGCCTTCGGCCGGAACGGGATGGCCTCTTTTGCGAGGCGATCTTTGGTCCGACGAGGGACTGGCAGTGTGCCTGTGGCAAGTACAAGCACATCCGGTTCCGGGGCGTGACCTGCGAGCGCTGCGGCGTCGAGGTCACTCGTTCGTCGGTCCGGCGCGAGCGTATGGGCCATATCAGGTTGGCGGCCCCCGTGGCCCACATCTGGTATACCCGGCGGGTGCCCAGCTACCTGGGCCTGCTGCTGGACGTTTCGCGACGCAACATGGACCGCGTGCTCTACTTTGCGCAATACGTCATCACCTACGTCGACGAGGATGGCCGGACCAAAGCCCTGCGCCGCCTCGACGACGATCTGCTGCGGGAGCGCACGCGCATCGAGCGCGCGACCCAGGAAAAGATTTCCGAAATCGATGCCCGCCTGCAAGAGGCGCTGGACAACCTGCAGCGCCGGCGAAAGCAGCGCGAAGAGGAACTGGAAGAAAAGGGCAGCACCCTGACCGACGCCGTCACCAACGAGGTCCGGTCCATGCAGTCGCGCCTGGAGTCGCTCGTGGGCCAGCAAGCGGCCGAGGACGTCAGCCTCGGCTTTCACCCGACTCCCATCGTCGCTGCCGGCGAAACGGTGGAACGAAGCCACATGTCGCGCCCGCAGGAGCTGGCCGCTGCCCGCCTTGACGAGATCAAGGACGAGATCCGGCAGGAGATGGAGGACGTTGCGCTTCTGATCTCGGCCGAAGGCGACCAACTGACCTACGAGGCTGGCCAGGCCAGCGAGATCCTGAAAGAGCGCCTGAACCAGCAACTGGCCGACCTGGAGGCCGAAGCGGACGACAAGAAGGAAGACCTGCGGGGCCTGCGGCAGATGACCTTCCTCACCGAGAGCCGGTACCACGAGCTCAACGATCGGTGGGGACAAGTCTTCGAGGCCAAGATGGGCGCCGAGGCCTTTCTCGACATCTGCAAGCAGATCGACCTCGATGCCTTGAGCAAGGAGCTGCGCTCGACCATGCGCACCACGCGCTCCAAGCAGCTCAAGAAAAAGGCCACCAAGCGGCTGCAGGTGGTGGAAGCGCTGCGCAAGAGCGACAACCGCCCCGAGTGGATGATCCTGACCATGCTGCCGGTCATCCCGCCCGAGCTGCGGCCCATGATCCAGCTCGACGGCGGTCGCTTTGCCACGTCGGACCTCAACGACCTCTACCGGCGGGTGGTGAACCGCAACAACCGCCTGAAGCGCCTGCTGGACCTGGGCGCGCCCGACGTCATCGTGCGCAACGAGAAGCGCATGTTGCAAGAGGCGGTGGACTCGCTCATCGACAACAGCCGGCGCGGCAAGGCCGTCTCGGCCCGGGGGCGCAGGCCCCTCAAGTCGCTGTCCGACTATCTCAAGGGCAAGCAGGGCCGCTTCCGCCGCAACCTGCTGGGCAAGCGCGTGGACTATTCCGGGCGCTCGGTCATCGTCATCGGCCCCGAGTTGGAGCTGCACCAGTGCGGCCTGCCCAAGAGCATGGCCCTGGAGCTGTTCCAGCCCTTTGTCATCAACCGCCTGGTGGATTACAACTATGCCATCAACGTCAAGGGCGCCAAGCGGATCATCGAGCAGCAGCGGCCCGAGGTCTGGGAGGTGCTCGAAGAGGTGATCCGGGAGCGGCCGGTGTTGCTGAACCGTGCCCCCACCCTGCACCGCCTTGGCATCCAGGCCTTCGAGCCCACCCTGGTGGACGGCGAGGCCATCCAGATCCACCCGCTGGTGTGCGCGGCCTTTAACGCCGACTTTGACGGCGACCAGATGGCCGTCCACGTCCCCCTGTCGGACAGGGCGGTGAACGAGGCCCGGGACCTGATGCTGGCCAGCCGGAACCTGCTCAAGCCCGCCAGCGGCGAGCCCATCGTCGGGCCGGCCAAGGACATGGTCCTGGGCTGCTTCTACATGACCATGGACCGCAAGGAGACGCCCGAGCACCTGCCGGCTTTTGCCAACATGGACGAGGTTCATCTCGCCTACGATCTGGGCAAGGTGCAGTTGCACTCGCCCATTCGCCTGCGCTTCCGAAGCTGGATCGAAGACGAGGAAATGGACTACCTGGACCTGAGTGACGAGGCCCAGGATGCCCTCGAGGCAGCGTCCATCCACTCGGTCGGCCAACTCCTGGACGTGATGGAGCGCGGCCGCCTGCAGGCGATGGCGGGGCTGGACGAGGACGACGAGCAAGAGATCCGGGACATGCTCCTGGCCGTCGGCTTTACGCCGGAAGACCGGAACCCGACGCCTTACGTGGAGACCACGGTCGGGCGCGTGCTCTTTAACCTATACCTGCCCCAGCAGTTGCGCTTTGCCAACGAGGTGATGGACAAGGGCCAGCTCCAGGAGCTGGTGAGCAAGTGCTACAATCGCCTGGGCATGGGCGCCACGGCCAAGCTGGTGGACGACATCAAGAGCATCGGCTTCCGCTACGCGACCAAGTCGGGCACGAGCATCGCCGTGAGCGACATCACGGTGCCGCCGGAGAAAGAGATCATCCTGAAGCTCGTCGGCGAAGAGGTCACCCGTGTCGAGCACCAGTACCGGCGCGGCCTCATCACCGAGGACGAGCAGTACATGCGAACCGTGGAGCTGTGGACCAAGGCGACGGACGACATCACCACGGCCGTGGCGCAGAACATGGACCCGGAGGGTCCCATTCGCGTCATGGCAGTGTCGGGCGCGACCAAGGGCGGCTTCACGCCCATCCGCCAGTTGGCCGGCATGCGCGGCCTGATGGCCGACCCGGCGGGGCGCATTATCGCCCTGCCCATCCGGTCCAACTTTCGCGAGGGGCTGACGGCCCTGGAATACTTTATCTCGACCCACGGCGCGCGCAAGGGTCTGGCCGATACCGCCCTGCGCACGGCCGATGCCGGGTACCTGACCCGGCGCCTGGTGGACGTGGCGCACAATGTCATCATCGACGCCGACGACTGCGGCACCCGGTCGGGCATCTGGGTGAGCCTGGAAGAGACCCGCCGCCTGGGGCAAACCCTGGCGGAGCGCATCGCCGGCCGCGTGGCCGCCGGCTCGGTGGTCGATCCCGAGAGCGGCGAGATCATTGTCTCGATGGGCGAGACCATCGAGCAGGACCACGTGGACCGGATCGAGCAGGCGAACGTCAAAGAGGTGTACGTGCGCTCGCCCCTGACCTGCGCCCTGCGCCACGGCATGTGCGCCACCTGCTACGGCCAGGACCTGGCCCGCGGCGGTACGATCCGCATCGGCGAAGCGGTGGGCATCATCGCCGCCCAGTCCATCGGCGAGCCTGGCACGCAGTTGACGCTGCGGACCTTCCACACCGGTGGTGTGGCCGGCGCGTCGGACATCACCCACGGCTTGCCGCGCGTGCAAGAGCTGTTCGAGGCCCGCATCCCCAAGGGCGAGGCGGTCATCTCGGACATTGACGGGCGCGTCGAGCTGGATCAGCAGGACGGGGTCCGCGTGCTCAAGGTGGTGCACCACGAGGTCTTTACCGACGAGTACACCATCCCCCGGAACTACCGGGTCCTGGTCCAGGACGAGCAGTCGGTCATCGAGGGAGAGACCATCGCCCAGTACGGCGAAAGGACCATCGAGACCGAGAACGCCGGCCGGGTGTTTGTCGAGGAGCCGGCCATCCTGATCTCCGCGAACCGGGCCAAGTACCCGGTCGAGGTCCCGATCCCGGCCAACTACCGGCCTATCGTGGAGGATGGGCAGAAGGTCAAGGCGGGCGATGCCGTGGCCCAGTACGGCGCCCGGCAGCAGACGACCGAGGTCGCCGGAAAGGTGACCGTGCGGCCGCAGACGACAGTCTATATCCGGCGCGAGCGGCGTGACGAGCGGGAGTACGAGATCCCGACGACCGCGCGCCTGCGCGTCGAGCAGGGGGCCATGGTCAAGGCCGGACAGCAGTTGACGGAGGGGTCCATCAACCCCACCCGCCTGCTGCGCATCCTGGGCCGCGAGGCGTCCCAGGTCTACCTGCTGAACGAGATCCAGCAGGTGTACCGCAGCCAGGGCGTGGTGATCAACGACAAGCACCTGGAGACCATCATCCGCCAGATGACCAACCGGGTGCGCATCGTGCAGTCGGGAGACACCGACCTGCTGCCCGGCGAGATGGTCAACCGCCTGGTCTTCCAGGACATCAACGAAGAGGTCACCCGCGCCGGGGGCCAGAAGGCGACGGCACGGCCGGTGCTCCTGGGCATCACCAAGGCGGCCCTCAACACCGAGAGCTTCTTGTCGGGAGCTTCGTTCCAGCACACCATCAACGTGCTGGCCGGAGCAGCCATCGAGGGCAAGGTGGACGGGCTCTACGGCCTGAAGGAGAACGTCATCATCGGCAAGCTGATCCCGGCGGGCACGGGCTATCGCCGCCGGCGCGACGGGAACACGGGAAAGACGACAAACAACAGCCTCATCTCCTCCAACCTGGGCAGCAGCAGCGACTGACGTTGCCCCGATGGAAATCGAAAACGGCTTGGGTCCGCGGACCCAAGCCGTTTTTTCTGTTCGTTCCTCCGCAGATCAGCGCTTGCCGAGAATCTCGATGGCCAGCCGGGCATAGACCCGCGCGGCGTCCACGACGTCGTTGAGGCGCACCTGCTCGTTCTGGGTGTGGGCATACTGCTCCTCGCCGGGGCCAAAGCCCACGGTCGGGATGTTGGCCACGCCGGCGGTGTAGGTGCCGTCGGTGGAAAAGTTCCAGCGGCCGATGCGCGGCCGGTAGCCCAGGGTCTCGCGCACGCTGCGGCACAGGGCCTGGACCAGGGGATGGTCTTCGCCCATGACCCAGGCCGGGAAAGCGTTGCGCGCCCGGCACTGGTAGCCGGTGTAGCTGGCGGCCACGTACTCGCTGACCGTCACCTCGGCGTCCATCTCCTCGGTGTTGATGATGCCCTGGATCTCGGCCAGTGCCTTGCGCTCGGTCTCGCCCAGCGTCAGCCGCCGGTCGATGTAAAAGCTGCAGACGTCGGGCAGGGCGTTGCGGCTGGCGGCGTGGCTCTCGATCTCGGTCACGGCGATGGTTCCCTGCCCGAGGAAGGGGTCCGTCGCCAGGCGGGGCGCCAGCAGCTCGATGCCAAAGATGAGCTTGGCGGCGTTGTGGATGGCGTTGGTGCCCAGGGAGGGCGAAGAGGCGTGGGCCGCCTTGCCCCACACCCTGACCTGCATCTCGATGCGGCCCCGGTGGCCCACCCGCACCTGGAGGTTGCTCGGCTCGCCGAGGACGACATAGTCGGGCCGCACGCCCTCTTCTTCTACCAGGACGCGCATGCCAAAGCCCTCGCAGGGCTCTTCCTGGACGACGCCCACGACGTACAGATTGCCATTGAGCTCCACGCCGGCGTCCATCAGTGCCCTGGCGGCATAGACCATGGCGGCCAGGCCGCCCTTCATGTCGCACGAGCCGCGCCCGTGCAGCACCCCCTGCTCGACGACGCCGTTGTAGGGACCGTGGGACCAACGGTCGAGCCGGCCGACGTCGACGGTGTCCATGTGGCCGTCAAAGAGCAGCGTCGGGCCGTTCCCATTGCCGATGCGGCCGACCACGTTGCCGATGCGATCCTGTCGCACGTCCTGGAAGCCGACATGCTGCATCTCTTCCGCCAGGCGAACGGCAACCGCTTCTTCGTGCGTGGAAAGGCTGGGAATGCGTACCAGGTCCTGAAGAAAACTGGCCATAGCCTCGGCTTGACTTGCGCCAAAGCCAATGTTCACAGGAAATTCTCCTCCTTCTGCAAGCTAATCATGTGTGCCCGCTATTGTACGCGAAGGTGGGGAGGGTGTCAAACGCCGCGCGCAGCAGCGCCTTTGCCAGGATGCCCGGGCAATGGTATACTTACCGCCGTTTGCCGAAGGGGAGGCCCTGTGTCACTATTGACGATTGCCTACCTGGCTGCGGCGTTGCTGGTGGCCCTATATGGCGGGAACGCCCTGCTGCTGTCAGCGCTGTATCTGCGTCGCCGCAGGCAGTGCCCAAAACAACCTTCCGAGCCTGGCGTTTGGCCCTCTGTCACCGTACAACTGCCCATCTACAACGAGTTGTACGTGACCAGGCGGCTCATCGACGCCGTGGCGCGCCTCGACTATCCGCGGGACCGCCTCCAGGTCCAGGTCCTGGACGACTCGACGGACGAAACGACGCGCCTGGCCAGCGCCTGCGTCAACCGCCTGCGCGCCCGGGGGCTGAACATCGAGATCATCCACCGGTCCGACAGGACGGGGTACAAGGCCGGCGCCCTGGCCCGGGGGCTGGAGAGGGCCCAGGCCGACCTGGTGGCCATCTTTGACGCCGACTTTTTGCCGGGGCCCGACTTCTTGAAGCGGAGCGTGCCCTACCTGGTGGCCGAGCCGCGCCTGGGTTTTGTCCAGGCACGCTGGGGCTACCTGAACTATGACTACTCGGCCCTCACCCGGGCACAGGCCATCGCCCTGGACGGGCACTTTGTGGTCGAGCACCTGGGCCGCAACCGGAACGGGTTGCTGATGAACTTTAACGGCACGGCGGGCATCTGGCGCCGCCAGGCCATCGTGGATGCCGGGGGCTGGCAGAGCGATACGCTGACGGAAGATGTGGATCTGAGCTTCCGGGCGCAGTTGGCCGGCTGGCAGGCCCTCTACCTGCCCGACATCGAAGCGCCGGCCGAGCTGCCGCCGCAGATGGCGGCCTTCAAGCGGCAGCAGGCGCGCTGGGCCACGGGCGCGGCCCAATGTCTCGTCAAGCTGGCGGGCCCCCTGTTGCGGGGAACGCTGGATGCGGGCCGGGCCGGCGATGGGGGCGGCGGAAAGGCGGGGCGCCTGCCCTGGGCCGCCCGGCTGGAGGGGCTGCTGCACCTCAGCGTCTGGATCGCCCACCCCATGTCGCTGCTGCTGCTGTGCCTGACGCTGCCCATGCTCCTGGGGGAGATCCCCCTGACGCTGAACCTGACCATCTTCTGGCTCATGGCCCTGGGGCCCATCCTGGCCAACGCCCTGTCGCAGCGGCACCTCTATCCCGACTGGCGGCGGCGCTTTCTGGCCATGCCGGTGCTGGCCTTGCTGGGCACCGGCCTGGCCCTGTCCAACACGGTGGCCATCGCCCGGGGCCTCATCGGCGGGGACCGCGCCTTTTACCGCACGCCCAAGTTCAGGGTGGACCGCCGGGGACAGCGCTGGGCCGGCAGGCGATACGCCCTTCCCTTCCAGTGGCTGACCCTCGGCGAGCTCTTGCTGGCCGTCTATTCCCTGGGGACCGTCGCCGTGGCCCTCTCCAAGGGCAACTGGTTCTCCGTGCCGTTTTTGCTGTTGTACGTGTGTGCCTATGGCTACCTGGGCCTGTCGGGCCTGGGCGACCTGCGCTTCGGGCGGCGGGCGCGCCCCAAGCTGCGTCGAAGGGAAGTGACGGCCGACTAGCCG
>DAOUHB010000210.1:0-18145 GCA_034428935.1 Anaerolineae bacterium
AGACTCATTTGCAGCACTTGCTAATTGCGGTTGCCATGGACATGACACGCGTTGTGAAATGGCTAGAACACGTCCCACGAGCACAAACGCGCCGATCCAGGTTTCAGGTTCTCCCTCGTGCTGCATAGGTTAATAAAACAACAGTATCACAAGTCGGGGACTCCATCATGCGCGCTACCCGGACTCCCCGACTTGTCGGGGCCAGGCCGTCTCCCCTGCAAGCCTCCCCCGACAAGTCGGGGACTCCATGCGCGCTACCCGGACTCCCCGACTTGTCGAGGCCAGGCCGTCTCCCGGCAAGCTTCCCCCGACATGTCGGGGACTCCCTCACCCGCCCAACCCGGACTCCCCGACTTGTCGGGGCCAGGCCGTCTCCCGGCAAGCTCATGATACCGAAGCGCATGGCCTGCTCCTATTCCCCGTCCGCGTGGCCGGTCTCGACGCCCGACAGGTGCTCCAGGGCCTTGATCAGGGCGTGGTTGCCCTCCCGCCCATAGCCCAAAGTCTGCAGGCTGCGATAGAGCTGAAAGATGAGGGCCGAAGCGGGCAGGGGAATGCCCATCTCGTCGGCCGCCTGCAGGATCAGGCGCAGGTCCTTCTCCTGGAGGTCGATCATGAACCCGGGGCGCCAGTCGCGGTGAATGATCTGGGGGCCGCGGTTGGTGAGCGTCCAGCTCCCCGCCGCCCCACCCTCCACGGCCTGCAGCGTCTTTTCCAGGTCCAGCCCGCCCGCCTGGGCAAAGAGAAACGCCTCGCCCACGGCCATCATGCTGTTGACCACCAGGATCTGATTGACCAGCTTGACCATCTGCCCCGCGCCGCTGGGGCCCACGTGGATGATGGACTTGCCCATGGCCTCCAGGATGGGCATGGCCCGCTCCACCTGGTCCGCCTCGCCGCCCACCATGATGCTCAGGGTGCCCCGGGCTGCGCCCTCGCTGCCGCCGCTGACAGGCGCGTCCAGCATCGAGACCCCCTGCTCGGCCAGGCGGACGGCAAAGGCGCGCGTCTGCGACGGGCTGATGGTGCTGCAGTCCACCACCAAGGAGCCCGGCCGCAGGCCCTCGGCCGCCCCGCCGGCGCCCAATAGCACTTCCTCCACGTCGGGCGTGTCGCTGACGCAGATGACCACCACGTCGCTGGCAGCCGCCAGGGCAGCAGGGCTCTCGGCCACCGTCGCCCCCTCCTGGCCCAGGGCCTCGGCCTTGGCTGCCGTGCGGTTCCAGACGCCAAGCTCAAAGCCGGCCTTGAGCAGGTTCCGGGCCATGGCCGCCCCCATGATGCCCAATCCGATGAAACCAACCTTCTCGCCCATGCGGACTCTCCCTCCTATTGGTATGTACGATACGTGCAGGAGTCCTAGCGAGCGGGGCGCAGTAGCACCAGCCGGTAGTCTCCCACGTGGCGAAAACCCAGCGACTCGTACGCCTTCTGGGCAGGCCAGTTCTCCCGCCCTGTAAAGAGCACCGCCCACTCCACCCCCCAGGAGCGCGCGTCCAGCAGCGAGGCTGCTACCGCGGCCCGAGCATAGCCCCGGCTGCGCAGCTCGGGGGGCGTCCACACTCCGCCGACCTGCACCGCCTCGGCCAGGCTGGCGTTAAAGGCCGTGGTCGACACCGGCCGGCCATCCTCCTCCAGCAGCCAGATCTCGCCGCGGTTCAGCCCGCGCTCGACCGTCTCGCGCGTGTTCTGCCGTAACCGGGGCGTGTCCTCCTCGTGCATCGATTCGACGCGCATGGACACCCGCCAGGCCGTCATCAGCTCCAGGTCCCGGGGCTCCATGCGGCGGGCGTTGACCCGGCCCTCGGCCAGGGCCGCCGGCACGACCAGGTCGGCGAGGGCCAGGGTGTAGAGCTTTTCCTCCTCGTCCCACTGCACGGTCCGCGGGTCGATGCCCAGGACCTGCCAGGCGGCACCCACCTGCTCGGCGGGACCGATGAGACCCTGAACCCGCCGGCCGGCGGCCGAAGTGACGGCCTCGACGACCTCCGGCAGGTGGATAGGGGCCTGGAGCACGAGGTTGCCGTTCCAGTAAGAGGCCGCCGCGGCCACAATCTCGTGGTCCTCGAACGCGGCGGCGTAGGTACCCTCGATGGGCCTACCCTGGTCGCGCAGGCCGGCGGCGCGCATGTTGCCCAGGAGGAACATCGACGATTCGACGCGGGGTCGCAAAAAAGCCTCAAGGATGGGCTCGTCCCCGGGCCGCAGGATGCGAATATCTGGCACAATTGCCTCCGTCCCGAATGGCAGTGGCCCTATCTTACCACAGGTTGGCACCGCGTGCAACGCCGCCCGGAGCCGGTCGGGGCGCGGCAGGGAGTTGTCAACGTATACGAAACGAATAAACGAATTCTTTGGCTTTCTTATTCGTTTATTCGTTTCTTTATTCGTTGACAGCATCGCGCGCGGCGGAAACTTCCCAGGTGCGCAGGCCGTGGCGGCTGAGGGCCGTGGGGACGTGGCGGTAGAGGGGATTCTCGGCCTCGATCTCGCGGATCATGGCCCGCCTCGCCCCGGCGGAGGGGCCGGCCAGGAGGGTGACCGAGCCACCCTCTCCGCCGGCGCCGTTGACCTTCCAGCCCAGGGCGCCGTGGGCGCGGGCGACGTCGATGACCCGCCGGGCGTCGGCGCCCACCAGGTCGGGATGCAGGCGCCGCTGCGCCTCGGTGTTCTCGACCATGATCCGGCCCAGGGCGACGAAATCGCCGGCCTGGAGGGCGTCGCGGGAGGGCTCGGCCAGGCGCCGCAGATCCTCCAGGACCTGGACGTCGGGGCCGGCGTCCTCCAGGCCGCGGATCACCCGCTCGTGCACATTGGAGGAGTGGTGGGTGCGTCCCAGGTAGACGAGGACCAGCCGCCTCTCCAGCTCCCACCACAGGTCGTCGGGCAGCCGGAGCTGGCTGACCGTGGCCCGCGGATAGTCGTACATGTCGATGAGGTTGATGCCGCCAAAGGCCGAGCAGAGCTGGTCCTGGATGCCGCACTGCTGGCCCAGCATCTCGACCTCGACGGCCTGGGCCGTGTAGGCCACCTCGTAGGGCGACAAGCGGCCGGGCGTCAGGCAGTCCAGGGCGCCGACGAGGGCCACGGTCACGGCCGCGGAAGTGCCCGTTGAGGCGCCGGAGGGGGCCTCCGAGTAGATGGTCACGCGGATGGCAAGGTCGTCGGGCACGCCCATGCGCTGCACGGTGGCCTGGAGCAGCGGGTGCGGCCCTTCGAGGGCTGCGCCGGGCTCGGGCTCCAGGTCAAAGCAATCGCCATAGTTCTCGGCACAGATGGTGACCTGCCGCCCGCGGCTGTCCCGAGCCAGGACCTCGAGCTGGACCTCGGCATAGGGCGAGACGCCGATGTTGAACACCTTGCCGTGGCGGGCAAACCAGGTGTCGGTCCAACCTCCGTTGTCGCAGACGCGGATTGGGGCCACGCTGTTGACGATGCGCCGGCTGCCCGCCGCTCCCTCGTCGCTCACCGCTCACCCCCGGGTTCGGTTCTCCCCGCTCTTCCTCAGAGGCAGGGGTGCGCCCAGTATAGCACAGAGTTTGGAATTGGCAAGCCGGAAACCGGGGAACGGGCGGCGCGATCAGGCGTCGTTCAGCGCCCGGGCCCAGACCTTGCGTCCATCGGGCGCCCGGGCCAGGTCGCCCACGTCCTTGTACTCCTCGGGCCAGCGCAGGCGCACTGCCTGCCCGGGAAAGTGGGCCATCAGCTCGGCGGCGGCGGCCTCGCCGGCGTCGTCCTGGTCGGTGGCCACCAGCAGCCGGTCGTCGGGGCCGACGTGCGCCAGCCAGCGCCGCTTGAACTGGGTGCCGAGGAGCGCCAGCAGCTCGAACTGGCGCCAGTAGCCCCACTCGTGGAGCAGCAACAGGTCAAAGGGGCCCTCCACGACGATGATGCCCTGCGAGCGGCGGGGCCGGCCCTTGCCGGTCAGCGGCTCCTTGGGCATCGCCAGGCCGAGATACTTGGGCCGCTGTGCCTCCCGCGTGGCCCGGCCGATGAGATAGACCGTCTCCCAGCCGCGCATGACGGGAACGACGAGGCGCTGGCTGAGGTGCTCCCAGACGTCGCCGCCGGACGTGTCCCCGTTCGCCCCGTCCTCGCCGGAACGCCGGTCGTGGAGCAAGCCCAGGCACCTGGCGCGCTCCAGGTCCAGGTGCCGCCAGGCCAGGTAGCGGGCCAGGCGCCGGCCCGTGGCGTAGCCCAGGTGATAGGTCTGCGCCGTCCCCAGCGAGATGCCCCGCGCCTGGAGGGCGCGGCGCATGGCCGCGTTGGTCATCAGCGATTGGTAATAGATCTCGGACGCGGCGTTGAGGATGACCCGGTCCTCACAGGTCAGCTCCGGCTCCGCCTCGCTCTGGCGCGGCACGGCGACGGGCAGGGGCGATTGCCAGCCCCGCCCGGCGGTGGCCCCGGCGGGCGGGCCGCCCAACAGCTCCAGGGCGCGGCGAAAGTCCACGCCCTCCGCCTCTCGCAGCAGGTCGACGACGTCTCCCCCGCGGCGGCAGGCGCCAAAACAGTACCACGACTGGGAGTCGGGCCAGACGTTAAAGCTGGGCCGGGTGTCGTCGTGGAACGGGCACAGGCCCACCCAGCGCTCGCCCACGCGGCGCAGCGAGGGCACGTAGCGAGCCGCCAGGTCCTCGATGCGCACGCCTGCCTTCAGGCTGTCGATCTCTAGCCTGGACAACGTGCCGCTGCCACTTCCGTCAGCACGCAATCCCCACTTCCTTTCGCCGGGGGCCAGGTAGCCTGGCCCGAATCGAACATCTGTTCTAATGCCATTATACACCAAAACCCGTGGGAATGCAAGGGTTTGACAGCCTGCCGGTTCCTGGGCTATAATCTCGATGGGCCTCGGGGCCGGCCCTGGTACAGTGCCGTATCCCCTGCCCCTGTCATTGTCATTGCCGTGTTGCATCGCCAGCCCCGAGGGCACATCAGAAAGGGGAGGTGCCAGGTGACAGACGCCCTGTACATCGCCACCATCGACCGCTATTCGGGCAAGTCCCTCGTGTCGCTGGGCGTAACCGAGCTACTGCTGCGCAAGACCAACAGGGTCGGCATCTTTCGCCCGGTGATCGGGACGCAGACGGACGGCGAGCGGGACAAGAACATCGACCTGCTTTTGCGCCACTTTGACCTGCACCAGGACTACGAGGACACCTATGGCATGCCCATGCGCGAAGCCGAGGAACTCATCGGCCAGGAGCGCTACGATCAGGTCCTGGACCGGATCATTGCCAGGTACAAGGCCCTGGAAGAGTGCTGCGATTTCATCCTGTGCATCGGCTCGGACCTGGTCAGCGCCACGGCGGCCCTCGAATTCGACTTTAACGCCGACGTGGCCAAGAACCTGGGCGCCCCGGTCCTGCTGGTCGGCAGCGGCGTGGATCGGGACGTGGCGGGGATCGTCAGCACCGCCCACACCACCGTCAACGCCTACCAGGCACGCGGGGCGCAGGTGCTGGGCATGGTCGTCAACCGCGTGGCGATGGACCACCTGGAAGAGCTGCGGGGCGCCCTCAAGGAGGAGCTAGAGGACGAGGACGTGATCGTGGCCGCCATCCCCGCCCACGAGGTCCTGGCCAGCCCCACCATGAAAGAGGTGGCGGAGCAGTTGTCGGGCGAAATCCTCTTTGGCGGCGAGCACCTGGACACACTGGCCCACGATTACCTGGTCATCGCCATGCGGTTGGACAACTACCTGGGCCGCCTGACCGAGAACGCGCTGCTCATCACCCCCGGCGACCGCAGCGACGTCATCCTCAGCGCCCTGCAAGCACACCAGTCGAATCGCTATCCGAAGGTGGCGGGCATCGTCCTGAGCGGGGGCATCAAGCCTGCCCCGGCCATCAGCCGGCTGTTGGAGGGCCTGGCAATCCCGGTGCCCATCCTGTCGGTGCCCACCGATACCTTTGGCACGGCAACCCGGGCGAGCAGCCTCCGCTCGTACATCACCGCCGACAACCGGCCCAAGATCGACCTGAGCCTGGAGCTGTTCGAGGAGTTCGTGGACACCGCCGAGCTCGAGGCGCGCATCAGCAGCATCGAGCCCCGCGGGATGACCCCCCGGATGTTCCTGTACTATATCGTGCAGCGCGCCAAGGCGAAAAAACAGCACATCGTCATGCCCGAGGGCAACGACGAGCGCATCCTGCGCGCGGCCGAAGCTCTCCTCAACCGCGACATCGTCGACCTGACGCTCCTCGGCCGGCCCCGGGAGGTGCGGGACATGATCCAGGAGCTGGGCCTGGACATCGACCTGGACCGGGTGCCCATCATCTGGCCTGACGAATCGGAGCAGTTCGACGAGTACGCCGAGTCGCTTCTGGAGCTGAGGCGGCACAAGGGGATGAACCTGGACGCGGCCCGCGACCTGATGCGCGACGTCTCTTACTATGGCACGATGATGGTCTACAAGGGCGCCGCCGACGGCATGGTCTCGGGCGCGGCCCACACCACCCAACACACCATCCTGCCGGCCCTGCAGTTTATCAAGGCCAAGCCCGGCTTTACCGTGGTATCGTCGGTGTTCTTCATGTGCCTGGACGACGAGGTGCTGGTCTATGGCGACTGCGCCGTGAACCCCAACCCGACGGCCGAGCAGCTCGCCGAGATTGCCCTGTCGTCGGCCGACACGGCCCAGACCTTTGGCATCGAGCCGCGGGTGGCCATGCTTTCCTACTCATCCGGCGAAAGCGGGGTTGGCGAAGACGTGGAGCGCGTTCGCACCGCAACCCAGATCGCCCGGGAGCGCCGGCCCGACCTGCAGATCGTGGGACCCATCCAGTACGACGCCGCCGTGGACGCCAGCGTGGCGGCGAAAAAGATGCCCGGCTCCGACGTGGCCGGCCGGGCGACGGTCTTTGTCTTTCCGGACCTCAACACGGGCAACAACACCTACAAGGCCGTGCAGCGCGAGACCGGGGCCATTGCCATCGGCCCCGTCCTGCAGGGGCTCAAGAAGCCCATCAACGATCTGAGCCGGGGAGCCACGGTAGAGGACGTGATCAACACTGTGGCCATCACGGCCATCCAGGCGCAGAACGTATAACAGAGACTGCATTGCCCCCGGGTTCTCCTTGACAGCCTGAACCCTCAGGAGTATACTTGCCCCGGACCAAATGAGCCGCTGCCCGCGGTGGACGCAGTGTGCAGCCCAACGGAGGAGAATCAATGGAAGCTCTCGCCAACCCTGAGAACTGGATCGCCCTTCTCACCCTGACAGTCCTCGAGATCGTCCTGGGCATCGACAACATTGTTTTCATTTCTATTCTTGCCGGCAAGCTGCCGCACGAGCAAGCCGGCCGGGCGCGCGTTCTGGGCCTGGGTGCGGCCATGATCACGCGCATCCTGCTCCTGCTCTCATTGTCGTGGGTCATCCGGCTCACCGAGCCGCTCTTCTTTGTCCTCGACCACCCCGTCTCGGGGCGCGACATGATCCTGATCCTCGGCGGCCTGTTCCTGCTGGCCAAGAGCACCCGCGAGATCCACGAGCGGCTCGAGGGTGAGGGCGCCCGCGAGGTCACAAAGGAGGTCCCTTCCTTCGCCGGGGTCATTGTCCAGATCGGCCTGCTGGACATTATCTTTTCCCTCGACTCGGTCATCACCGCCGTGGGCATGGCCCGCGCGCTGTGGGTGATGATCACCGCCGTCATCATTGCCGTGGGGGTGATGATGTTCGCCTCGGGCGCCATCAGCGACTTTGTCGAGCGTCACCCGACCATCAAGATGCTCGCCCTGAGCTTCCTGCTGCTCATCGGTTTTTCGCTGGTGGCCGAGGGCATCACCCTGCACATCCCCAAGGGCTATATCTATTTTGCCATGGCCTTCTCGGTCCTGGTCGAGGTGCTCAATCTGCAGTCGTCCAGCCGGAAGGCAGAGCCGGTGCAGCTCCACCAACCTTTCACGAAGGAGGAGGGGTAGCGGCCGGCTCGGCGGTCTCGGCCCGCAACGACATAGCCGCATAGATCTGGCGCAGGTACCGGCTGGGACGCGTCGCCATGAGCCGCGTCCCGGCGAATCCGTGGCGGGCGGCCAGGGTTTCCCAGGTGCGGTACGAGAAGGGATGGGGGACCCAGGGATTTCCGCGGTCGGCGTTGTACTCTACCACGAGCAGGCGGCCCCCCGGCTTGAGGGCGGCACGGATCCGGTTGAGGACCGGTCCCTTGTCGCGAAAAAAGTGGAGCACGTTGGCCGCCACCACCCCGTCCAGGGGAGGCATCTCGGGGAAGGGCTGCCCCACCCCTGCTTGCGCCGCAGGCTTGGACAGGTCGGCGACGAGGTAGTGGACCCGAACCTCGGGAAAGCGAGCGCCCATGGCCCGCTCCTGCTGCCGCAGCGCGCCCGCGTCCTTGTCCAACGAAAAGATCTCGCCCTCCGGGCCCAGTAGATCGGCAAGCGCCAGGGTAAAGGCCCCGGTTCCCGAGCCGAGATCGGCCCAGACCCCGGGCCCATCGACCCCCTTTTTGAGCAGTGCAACGTGATCGGCGTGTTCCATGGATAGCGCCTCCGTGCCGGTGCGTGAGACGTGCCGCCGGGGGTGGTCCGGCGGCCCTGGCGCGCCACTGCTCCACTGCTCCTGTGCGCTCCGAGTATAACGGCTCGGCACCCGCCCGTCAAGTTCCCGGCGCGGGAAGGGACCCGTTCGGAGCGGCCCCGCCCGTTTGCCAGGGCGCACATTTTCGGGTACAATGCCCTGCGCTGTACCGAGAGCTCACACGAGGAGAAAAAGCCATGTCGCGGATGACCGGCGCCCGGCACATCGCCGAAACGTTCAAGGGTTATGGCGTCACCCACGCCTTTTACATGGAGATTATCTTGCCCAGGGCCCTGGCCGAGATGGAACGGCTGGGCATCAGGCGCATCGTGACCCACTCCGAAAAGGGAGCGGCCTACATGGCCGACGGTTACGCGCGCCTGGGCCAGAGACCTGGCCTGTGCATGGCCCAATCGGTGGGCGCCGCCAACCTGGCGGCCGGCCTGCAGGACGCCTACCTGGCCCACGCGCCGGTGCTGGCAGTAACCGGCAGCAAGCCGCCCCTCTTCCAACAGCGCAACGCCTACCAGGAGATCCAGCACAGGTTTCTCTACGAGCCCCTGACCAAATACAACGTCCACGTCGGCGCCGTGGAACAGCTTCCCCTGGTGCTGCCGCAGGCCTTCCGGGCAGCGACGACGGGCAAGCCCGGCCCGGTGCACGTCGACATGCTGGGCCTTTTCGGCGAGGGGATCGAGCGGGCAGAGGCGGATCTGGAGGTGGTCGTCGAGGAGGCCCACAGCCGCTACCCGGTCCACAGGCCGGTACCCGATGGCGAGGCGCTGCGCATGGCTGCCCGGGTCCTGGCCGGCGCCCAGCGGCCCGTCCTCGTCGTGGGCCGGGGCGCCATGATCTCCGGGGCGGCCGCCGAGGTGGTGGCCCTGGCCGAGCGGCTGTCCATCCCCGTGGCCGCTTCGCCCGATGCCAAGACGGTCATGGTCGACGCCCATCCCCTCTACCTGGGGACCCTGGGCGGCTACGGCCGGCCCTGCGCCAACAAGGTGGTGGCCTCGGCCGACCTGGTGTTTTTCGTCGGCACCGGCACCGGCGACCAGCTTACCGAGAACTGGACGGTGCCCCCCCAGGGCACGCCCACGATCCAGCTCGACGTCGACCCCGCCGAGATCGGCCGCAACTATCCGGGCGGCATCGGCCTGGTGGGCGACGCCTGCGAGGGGCTACGGGCGCTCCTGGCCCTGGTAGAGCCCGCCGCGGGCCGCGACGAGTGGGCCGGCTATGCCCGGGAGACCGTCGAGAGCTGGCGGCGCATGGTGGCCCCCCTCCGCGACTCGGATGCCGTGCCCGTGCGGCCCGAGAGACTGTGCAAGGAGGTCGCTGCCGCCCTGCCCGAGGACGGCGTGCTGGTGGCCGATACCGGCTACTCGGCCATCTGGTCGAGCACCATGGTGGACGTGCTGCACCCGGGGCAGGTCTACCTCCGCTCGGCGGGCTCCCTGGGGTGGAGCGTGCCCGCCGCCATCGGCGCCCGCTGTGCCGAGCCGGGCAGGCCGGTGGTCTGTTTCTGCGGCGACGGAGCCTTCTGGTACCACATGGCCGAGCTGGAGACGGCCAGCCGCTGGGGCATCCAGGTCGTGGTCGTCGTCAACAACAACAGCGTCCTGGGCCAGATCGTGCCCTTTAACGAGCGGGCGTGGGCGGGCATGGGCGAGCACCAGACCGACGCCTACTGCTACCGCCAGACCAATTTCGCGCGCCTGGCCGAAGAGATGGGCTGCTACGGGCTGCGCGTCGAGAACCCCGGCGACGTGCGGGCGGCCATCAAGATGGCCCTTGCCCAGGAGCGGCCCGCCGTCGTGGACGTGGTAACCGATCCCGACGCCCACCCGATCTTTGCCATGTAGGCTGCGCGCCGCCCGGTCTCGATTCTCAAGCCGCTCGCGGCAGGTCCCGCACCTGCCGCGAGCCGGGCGATCATCCCCCTTGCCTGGCGCACCTTGCCGGCTCGCGCACCTTGCCCCGCCCCCCGCAAGGCGCTGCCGATTACGTGGTATACCGGTTGACAGCCGTACGGAATTGTGATACGATAGGGCTGTAGTTCCAGGCAGTTGAGCCCATTCGTCACAGCACCTCTGCCGCCACAACCGGCTATAGGCTCCAGGCTTGCTGGGGCCCTGGCCTCCAATAATCTGCTCTCTCATCACCGCACATCCTGAATCATGACTGCTCGTTGAAGCCACAGCTTTTACGCTGCGCCCGCACCCCGGGCGCCAGAACGGAAAGGAGGTGGTGCCCAGCAACCCAGGTCGCGCAGTTCCATGGATGACCTACAAAGGAATGCCAGCAGTACTTTGGCAAAGTCGACCCAATTCTGCAGTGAAGAAGGAGAGACAGATGAAACGGCTAGCGACGATTCTCTTATTGTTGGCCGCACTGGCGATGGCGATCCCGGTATCCTCTCAGGGTCCAGGAGATCTGTCCGTTGCCACCTCCCCCACAATTGGACCGAGCGTGGATCCGGCCGCAGGGAAAGAAGCCCCGAGGCTAGCTCTCCCCGAAAGTGCAGCGTTCGCCCCCAGCGACCTTACGCCCGTGAGCGTCATCGTCACCTACGACGACTCCGTCGATCCCAACGCGCTGGAGAGAGCCGCTGATGGCCAGGTTGTGCACCGCTTCAGCAAGATCTTTAACGGCGCCTCCCTGGTACTCCCCGGTGCCAAGGTGGAGGAGCTGGCAGCTCTCCCCGGCATTACAGGCGTGTATCTTGACGAAGTGTTGCAGATCGACACCGAGGCCAGCCCGGCGTTTATCGGCGCCCCGACGGTCTGGAATGCACTGGGTGGGCAGCAGAAGGCCGGCGAGGGCATCATCGTCGGTGTTCTCGACACGGGCATCTGGCCCGAGCATCCGTCCTTTGCCGACCCCGGTCCGGATGGCATTCCATACCCGGCGCCTCCGGGTGGCCCGTACGACTGCAACTTTGGCAACACGGCCTGGAACCCTGAAGACGCGCCCTTTGCCTGCAACAACAAGCTGATCGGCGCCTATGAATTCATGGACACCTACAAGGCCGTCGTGGGTCTGGACCCCCTGGAGTTCGACTCGGCCCGCGATAGCAACGGGCACGGTTCGCACACCTCATCCACGGCCGCGGGCAACGCCGGTGTCGAGGCCAGCATCCTGGGTACGAACTTTGGGATGATCTCTGGCATCGCCCCCCGGGCCCACGTCATCATGTACCGGGTGTGCGGCGGACCTACGGGAAGCTGCTACGCCAGTGACTCGGCAGCCGCGGTGGAGCAAGCCATCCTGGACGGCGTGGATGTGCTCAACTTTTCCATCGGCGGGGGCACCAACCCCTACTCCGACATCGTATCCCTGGCCTTCCGGTCGGCCTTCGAGAACGGCGTGTTTGTGGCATGCTCGGCCGGAAACTCGGGGCCCGGCGCCGATACGACCGGCCACCGGGAGCCATGGGTGACCACCGTGGCCGCCAGCACACAGTCCCGGACCTTTGAGGGCTATGTCAATGTTACAGCCGACAACGGCGATACGCTGGACCTCGTGGGCGTCTCTATCGGCGGGACCGCCCAGGGCGAGCTGGTCATCGGCGCGGACTATGGCGACGCGCTGTGCGGCTCTGTAGATGGGGTCAACCCCTTCCCGCCCGGAACCTTTACCTCGAACCAGATCGTCGTTTGCCAACGCGGCGTCACTGCCCGTGTGGAAAAGAGTGCCAACGTTCAGGCAGCCGGCGGCGCCGGCGTGGTCCTGTATAACCCGGGGGTCCAGACCCTGAACGCGGACAACCACTTTATCCCCACCGTGCACATCGACGACGTGGCGGGGGCAATGCTCCTGGACTTTATGGCGACTCACACCGGCGAGATGGCTTCCCTCGAAGGGGGCGTAAAGGTCTTTGGCCAGGGCGACGTCATGGCCAGCTTTAGCTCGCGCGGTGGCCCCAGGCAGCCCCTGGGCATCAGCAAGCCCGATATCTCGGCCCCGGGTGTCAACATCCTCGCTGCCCAGACGCCCTATCTCTCGTTCCCCATCCTGGGGGGTGGCGGATCGCCGGGGCAGTACTTCCAGGCCATCGGCGGCACGTCCATGTCCAGTCCGCACATTGCAGGCGCCGGAGCCCTGCTCAAGCACCTGCATCCGGACTGGACGCCGGGCCAGATCAAATCGGCCCTCATGATGACGGCCTTGACCGACGGCGTGGTCAAGGAGGACGGGGTCACGCCGGCCGACCCGTTCGACATCGGTTCCGGTCGCGTGGACCTCAACAAGGCCGGGTTCCCGGGCCTGACCATCTCGGACTCGGTGCAGAGCTTTATCGATCTCGAGAACGAGCTGTGGAACGCCAACTATCCCAGCCTCTACGTGCCGGTCATGGCGGGCCGGCTCACCGTCCAGCGCACCGTCCACAACGAGACCAACCTGCCGCGGAACTGGAAGCTGACCGTCGAGGCACCCCCGGACCTGACGATCACCGTTCCGAAGCACGTCCAGGTCCCCCGCAACGGCGATGCCAGCTTTGACATCACCGTCGACGCTCGCAACGTGCCGCTGGGCGAGGTTCGCCACGCCTCGATCGAGTTCAAGCAGGGCAACGAATACCTGCACTTCCCCGTGACCATCGTGCGGCAGCAGGCGGCGGTCCTGATGGACAAGGTATGCGAGCCGGCACAGCTCCCGGTGGGCGGCACCACCGACTGCACGATCACCATCGAGAACACTGCCTCGACCCCTGCCGAGGTGGTCGTGGTGGACCAACTGCCCGATCGACTGTCACTGATCCCGGACAGTGTTGTCGGTGCGCAGCCCGAGGGCAATAACCGCCTGGTCTTTGCCGGGTCGCTGATGGGAGCCACACCCGGGCTTCGCCTGGACGACACCGTCCCGCTGTACGGTTACCTCCCGTTGTCGGCCTATGGCTTTACACCCATCCCGCCTCCCAGCAATGCCGACGACGGAGCCTATCTCATCAGCGGGCTGGACTTTGTCTATCAGGGTGTGCAATATACCGACGCCATCTGGTCTGTCAACGGCACCCTGGAGATTGGCACGGCGAGTGGCCTGGCAGCCTCCGCGGCCAACGGCCTCATGCCCGATGCGACGCCGCCCAACAACCTCCTTGCGGCCTGGTGGACCGATCTGGACCTGTCAACCGGCGGGGAGTGGTACATGGGAGCGTTGAGCGACGGCGTGAACGTCTACGACATCTTTGAGTGGTCGAACCTGGCACGCTTTGCCGACCCGTCCTCCACCGCGAGCTTCCAGATCTGGCTGGCGAGGGGGACGAACCTGGCCTGGTTCACCTACGGTGGCTTCACGGGTGACACAGCGGACGGCACCGTGGGCGTGGAGAACGCCAACGGGACCGTGGGCTACACCTATTACTACGGCGAGGGTGCTGTCGGTGGCGTGCCCGCGGGCGACCTGCACGTCGACCAGAACTCGGGCTCTGCCGGCGAGACGCACGTCATCACCTTCACCGCCACAGGCGCCTCCAGGGGAGCGTGGCAGAACTGCGCCGAGATGACCGGCGACCTGTTCTATGGTACGAGCATCGCCTGCGCAGAAGGCACGGTCACCAAGTAATTCGCCCTGGAGCTACACTTGAGCAGGGGGGGCGGCGGCCGGCCGCCCCCTCTCTTTGCGACCTCTACTCGATGGCCTGCTCGCACAGGAACGGCGGCGTGCCGCCGCCACTGTGGTAGGGGTAGATCTGCTTTCCGGCGCGCAGGCGGATCAGCAACCCTTCTTGCTGCACCTGGATATAGGACTTGCCCGGCTGGGGGCAGCCCAGCGCACCATCAGGCCAGACGACAGGGCGAAACTCCACCAGGTCGATCTGCTCTACCGGAATGGAGAGCCGCTGAGCGAGATCCTCCCTGGCCTCCGCAACGAGGCCCTGGAGACCAGGACTCGACGGCGTTGGAATGGTCGGGCTGATGGGCACGGTCACCTCCTCTACGACATGTGCCGAAGGGGAGGTGACGGGTCCCACCGCCCCTTCGCAAAGGACAAAGCCGCTCTGGCCGGCGCGGTAGTCAAAGGTATCGTCGCCCACCCGCAGGACCACCCAGTAGCCGTCCACCAGGGCCTGGGTATACATCATGCCCGGCTTTGGGCAGCCCAGGGAGCCGTCGTTCCAGGTCACCGACTCGCCCCGTATCACCTCGATCTCGTCCACATCCACGCCCAGGCGCCCGGCCAGGTCCGCGAGGATGGAATCCAGCAAAGCGGCAGGCACCTGGCCGGTAACAGGCGGCCGCGGCGTCAGGCCGGGGAGCTGCCCGGACGGGCGCGTCGCCTCGGGCGTCGTGGCGTCATCTTCAGGCGTGGGCAGCGGACTTTCGGCGCCCGGCGCGGGCGTCGCCGTCTCCGGCCCGGGTTCGGGCGTGCCGGCGGCCGGCGGCTCGGTGGCGGCCGGGGGCGTGGCGCCGCACGCCAGCAGCAGGGCCATCAGGCCCAGGCATACAGCGGCAAAGGTCAGAAATTGACTCGATCCCATCTTGAACATCCTCCCTATCTACTTCCAGGACGCTCCGGCGCATCAAAGGGTTCCCGCTACAGGCCCACGCCCAGGAAGCGAGCGCCCTGGTAGACGACCAGGCCGGCGGTCAGGGAGACGGCCAGCATGAGGGCCACGCTCAGGCCCGTCCAGCCCCAGGAGCGGGTCTCCTGGCGAATGGCGGCGGTGGTGGCCACGCAGGGGATAAAGAGCACCTGCACGACGAGGAAGGAGAGGGCCGCCGCCGGGGCCAGGACGCCACCCAGGGCGGCGGCCAGGCCCATTCCCTCCTGCCCGGCGCCATAGAGCACGGCCAGGGTGGGGATGGTGTTCTCCTTGCGGACAAAGCTGGCGATGAGGGCGACGATCATGGGCCAGGGCAGGCCCAGGAGGCTGCCGGCGGGCGCCAGCCAACGGCCGACGATGCCCAGGTAGCTGCCCTCGATCTTGCCGCCGGGAAAGGTCGACAGCGCCCAGAGGACGATGGACACGACGACGATGATGGTGCCCGCGCCCTTGATGAAATCCCACAGCCGCTGCCAGACCGACAGGGCGATGGTGCGCAGGTTGGGCGTGTGGTAGAGGGGCAACTCCATGATGAAGGCATTGTGCTCGCCTCCCAGGAGCAGCTCGTGCAGGGCAAAGCCGACCGCGGCCACGACGATGAGGCTGAGGGCGACCAGGCTCCACGACACCCAGGCCGCCCCGGCCCCGAAAAAGATGGGCGCCAGCATGGCGACCACCGCCGTGCGGGCCGAACAGGGCACGATGGGCGCCAGGAGAATGGTCTGCAGGCGGGCCTTGCGCGACTCGACGATGCGGCAGCCCATGACCGCCGGCACGTTGCAGCCAAAACCCAGGAACAACGGCAAGAAGCTGCGGCCGTGCAGGCCAATGACGTGCATGAAGCGGTCCATGACGTAGGCGCCGCGGGCCATGTAGCCCACGTCGTCCAGGAAGGCGAGGACGGTGAAAAAGACCAGGAGGATGGGCATAAGGGTGAGGACCGTGCCCGCCCCGGCGATGATGCCGTCGGCCAGGACACCCGACACCCAGGGCGGTGCCCCGGCCAGGGCCGTGCGCACTGCCGCGGCTCCCCCCTGGACCAGTGTGGCATCCAGGAGCTCCTCCAGGGGAATGCCCACCGTGTAGGTCAGCCAGAAGAGCAGGCCCAGGACCGCCAGGAGAATACCCAGGCCCCACAGGGGGTGGGTTGCCCACCGGTCCAGTCGATCGGTGAGCTGGATCTGGCCGGCCCGGGGGCGGACCACCGCGGCGCGGACCATGCGGCCGATCCAGTCGTAGCGCCCGCCCGCCACGGCCAGCACGGCGTCTTCGTGCTGCAAGAGCAGGTCGTGCACCGCCTCCCACTCCTCGTCATCCAGCCGGTCGCGCACCAGGTCAGTGATCTCGTCGTCGCCCTCCAGGACTTTGAGGGCCACCCAGTCCTCGGGGTAGCCGGCCGGCACCCGCCCGGCAATGAGGCGCAGCAGCTCGTCCAGGACGGCGCGGTGGTCGGCGCGGATCTCCGGGCGGTTGTGCCCTCCGGCCTCGCCCCGGGCGGCCCGCACCGCCGCGTCCATCAGCTCCCGCACACCCTCGTTGTGCGTGGCAACCATGGGCACCACGGGCAGGCCCAGGGCAGCCTCCAGGACGTGGGCTTCGATCCGCAGCCCCTGCTGATGCGCGACGTCGGTCATGTTCAGACCCACGACGATGGGCACGCGCAGGTACAGCAGCTCGGCCACCAGGTAGAGGTTGCGCTCCAGGGCCGAAGCGTCGGCGATGACGGCCACCACCTCGGGCCGTTCCTGCAATAAGAAATCCCGGGCGTCGCGCTCCTCGGGCGAGTTGGCCGTGAGGCTGTAGGTGCCGGGCAGGTCGACGACGTGCACGTCGACGCCGCCGTGGCGATAGTGGCCGCAGCGGTGTTCGCAGGTCTTGCCCGGCCAGTTGCTGACGTACTGTGAGAGTCCGGTGAGAAGCGTGAAGACAGTGGACTTGCCCACGTTGGGCTGTCCCGCAAGCGCGACGGTAATGAACTCACCTGCCATAGGAAGCTCCTTATTGCGACTTGGTCGCAATTAGCATCATAGCACAGAACAAATAGAAGCGCAAGTGAGGGATGTGGCTGGGGATAGGCTGCCGGCGACACGAAAACACGAAACGATCCAGGCGGTTTCTTAGGGAAACTGGGCCTGCTTCGGCCTTGACTCTGACGTTACGTCAGGGTGTATAATGCTCGCCAGGAGGATCGCATGACAGCCTATACTGTAAGCCAGTTGGCCAGGATCGCAGGGGTCAGTGTCCGGACGCTGCACCACTACGATCACATCGGGCTCTTGAGGCCATCGAACCGGACCGAGGCGGGGTATCGCCTGTACGGGAAGGCGGATTTGTTCCGCTTGCAACAGATCCTGTTCTTCCGAGAGCTGGACGTGCCGCTGGAACAGGTGCGCGACATCCTGGACGATCCCGGGTTCGACCAGGTGGCAGCGCTGGAGCACCATCGCCTGTTGTTGCAGAGGCGGGTGGAGCGGTTGATGCGACTCCTGAAAACCGTCGACAAGACGATCGCGAAACTAACGGAGGACGAGATGGAACTCACAGACAAGGAGCTGTACGAGGGATTCAGCGGGGAACAGATCGAGCGCTACAAGCGCGAAGCGCGCGAGATGTACGGTTCGGAGCAGGTGGACGAGTCGGAGCGCAAGGTCAAGAAGATGTCCCGCGAGCAATGGCAGGCCGTCAGGGCCGAAGGCGATGCGGTCACCCGGGGCATGGCCGCCCTGGTGGGCCGCGATCCGGGCGACCCGGAGGTGCAGGAGCTGATGGCCCGCCATCACGCCTGGATCGAGAACTTTTACCACTGCCCCGCCGAGGTGTTCCGCGGCCTGGGCCAGCTCTACACCAGCCACCCGGAATTCCGGGCCACCTACGACCGCTACGCGCCCAACCTGGCCGACTTTATGGCCGCGGCCATGGCGCACTATGCGGACGAGGTGCTGGAAAAGAAAGAGGCAAAGTAGCCCAGAAAACGAGCCCGCGCTGGTTTCGACCAGCGTGAGATAGGCGCGCCCCGGGCGATCAGTCCGGGGCGCGCGCTGCACCGTTGCCGAGCAACTCGG
>DAOUHB010000211.1:0-49311 GCA_034428935.1 Anaerolineae bacterium
CAGGTCTGCCCTGTTGGGCGGCGAGTTGCTGCGTGCCGTGGACCAGCTCATCAGCCTTGCCCAGCGTGGCGCGCCGGAGGCGGACCTGTGGGCAGCCGTAAAGGCCATCGTGCCCGAGTGCAGCGTGGCACTCTCCACCCCACCGCCCGGCATCCGCGAGGTGCGACCGAGCCCCGAGCAACGCCGGCGCCCGGCGGTGGCGTCATAGAGCCGAAAACGCCCTGCCCGCCGCGCGTGCCCGCAGGGCGCGACCAGGATCCAACCGTCAACCGGGACAGGCCTGGCCCGATGCACGACGACGGCGTGATTGGCCGCGCAGCCCGCACCATCACCAGGTGGCAGGTGCCCATCCTGCTCCTCGCCAGCCCGCTTTTTTTGTTCGCCAGGCCATCCCTCACCCCTGCCCTGGTGCTGCTGCCCCTCCTGTGGCTGGCCAGGAGCCGTGCCCGTGGCCGGTTTGTGCCCCGCACGCCGGTCGAGTGGCCCATCCTCGGCCTGCTCGTGATGACCCTGCTGAGCATGTGGGCTACGCCGGATCTGCCCACCAGCCTGCCCAAGATCGCCGGCCTGGCCTATGCCATCGCCCTGTTCTACGCCCTGGTGGACTGGGGACAGGGCGCCGGCCGGCTTTTGCCGGCAGCCCTGCTGTCCATTGCCCTGGCCGCCGGCACGGCAGGCCTCAGTCTCCTGGGCGTGCAATGGAACGTCAAGTGGCCGCTGCTAAAAACCATCGTATCGGCCCTGCCGCAGGTCTTGCACAGCCTGCCCGGCGCCGAGGCCGGCTTCAATCCCAACACCGTGAGCGGCACCCTGATCACCTTCATCCCTCTCCAGCTTGCCTGCCTGTGGGGCCTGCGCCCCGGCCTGGCTTCCATCCCGCGCCGCCGAGTGCTCGCGCTGGGCGTGGGGCTCTCTCTCGCTCTGACCGGCCTGGTCGTCCTGCTGGCCCAGTCGCGTGCCGCCTGGATGGCGCTTTTCATCGGGCTGGCCTGCCTGGTAGCGGTCGTCTCCAGGCGCTTCCGGCCTGTCCTGCTGCTCGTCGTCGTCTCCGCCCTGGTGGTATTGGCCATTGCCGGACCTGTGGCCGTGAGCGAATGGCTGGCCGAGCAAGGCTGGATGGCCGGCTCGGCCGAGATGAGCTGGCAGGCACGGGTCGAGCACTGGTCCCGCTGGCTTTGGGCCATCGCCGACCATCCGCTGACCGGCATGGGCATGGACATCTTTCGCTGGTCAGGCACCGAGATCTATCCCTTTTTCCACTGGGTACCGGGCAGCGACCTGGGCCATGCTCACAACGGTTTTCTGCACACGGCCCTGGACCTGGGCCTGCCTGGCCTCGTCTCTTACCTGGCCCTCCTGGGCACCACCCTGGTCCTCGGCTGGCAAAGCCACCGCCAGGCCTCCGACGCCATGGCGCGGCTGCTCCTCCTCGGAGGCACGCTGGGCCTGGCCACACACGCCGCGTGGTCGCTCGTCGATGCTCTGCCCCTCGGCGCCCGCACCAACTTCTTGTGGTGGGCCGTCGCTGCCCTGGTTGTCGTGGGAATCGTCCGCGAACAAAGAGAGGGCGCCGATGCGGCCACGGACCCGGGAGCCGGGGCACGATGAGCATCGACTGGTGGAATGTCTTGATCCACGGTCTCTGGATCGTAGGCCTGGCCATCGTCCTGGGCCTGCTGAGTTATGCCGATTGGCGAACCTCGACCGGCAGCCGGGGTCCGCTTTCCATGCTGCGCGACCTGGCCCATGACCCGGTCCTGTACCTCGGCCTGGCGCTGATCTGTCTCGGCGCCGCGCTAGGGGTCGCGGCCGGTTGGCAGCGCCTGCTGTGGCTCCTGCTGCTGGCCGCCGTGGCCCTGGCCGGCACCTACCTGGCGATCGTCCGGCGAAAGGCGGGCTCGTCATGACCCAGGCGGGAAAGCAGATCCCGGGCGGTGTGCGCTCGTGGCTGCGCCACTGGCGCCTGCTGGTGGGGCTGACCCTGAGCGCCCTGTGCCTGACCCTGGCCGTGCGCGGCACCTCGGCCCAAGCGCTGGGGCAGGCATTTGCCATGGCCCGCTGGCCGTGGATCGCACCCGCCCTGCTCGCCGTCCTGGCCGGGACAGCCTTCAAGACCTTGCGCTGGCAGGCGCTCTTTTTCCCGCAGCGCATCCCCCTGGCCCGGCTATGGTCCATCTTTTGCATCGGCCAGATGCTGAACACGTTGCTGCCGGCCCGCGCGGGTGAGGTTGGCCGGCTCTATTATGTCGGTGAGGTCGAAGGCAGCAGTCGCTCTCAGGCATTGTCGACCATCGTCGTCGAAAAGATGGTGGATCTCATCATGCTCGCCCTGGCCTACCTCCTCGTCGCCGCCTGGCTCGCGACGACACCCATCGTGCTTCCCGATTGGCTGCACGCCGCGGGCACGGTCGTGCTGCCCCTGGCCGGCCTGGCCGTGGGCGGCCTCCTGGTCCTGGCGTACTTCGGGCGGCCGGCATGGCGGAGCGTGCGCCGGATGCTGGCTCCTCTGCCGCCGGCCTGGCGGGCGCGCGTCGAGGCCGCCGCCGAGCGGGCCGTGGTGGGCTTCGAAGCGCTGCGCCATCCCCCTATCAGCCTCCGGGTGTGGCTCTGGTCACTCCTCGCCTGGATCTTTTCGGTCGCGACCAACGTTCTCGTCTTTCGGGCCTTCGAGATCGACCTGGGGTGGAGCGAGGCCCTGCTGCTGGTGGTCGTCCTCATGAGCGGCGTCGCAGTGCCCCCTCTGCCCGGGAACCTGGGCGTCTTTCCTTACCTCGCCCAACTGACCCTGTCGCTCTTTGGCGTGCCCGCCGAGACCGGGCTGGTCTACGGTCTCGTCCTGCAGGCCGTCGCCTACCTGCCGCTCGTCCTGCTGGGCCTGGTGCTCCTCGTCCGCGAGAACTGGACGCTGCGCAGGCCATCCTCGGCCCCAGGGCCACCGGGCTGAGCCGCCGATGAGGATCGCGCTCCTGGGCACGCGGGGCATCCCCGCCAGCTACAGCGGTTTTGAGACCTGCGTGGAGCAACTGGGGCAGCGCCTGGTGGCGCGTGGCCACGAGGTGACCGTCTACTGCCGCTCTCACTACATCCACTACCCGGGCGACGAGTATCTGGGCATGCGCCTGGTCAGGCTGCCGACCATCCCCCACAAGTACCTGGACACGTTGGTGCACACCTTTCTCTCCAGCCTGCACGCCCTGCGCCAGCGCTACGACGTGGCCGTCTATTTCATCGCCGGCAACAGCCCGGTCACCTGGATCCCGCACCTGGTGGGCACGCCGACGATCCTCAACGTCGACGGGCTGGACTGGAGGCGGGAAAAATGGCCGCCCCTGGCCAAAAGGTACATCCAATGGGCCGCCCGCATGGCCACCCGCCTGCCCACGGTGTGCCTGGCCGACTCGCAGGAGGTGCAGGCCTACTACCGCCGGCAGTGGGGGACCGAGCCGGTCTATATTCCCTACGGCTCCGAAGTCCCCGTCGTGCCGCCCGGCGAGACCCTGGCCCGCTTTGGCCTGGAGCCACGCCGGTATGTCCTCTTTGTCGGGCGCCTGGTGCCCGAGAACTCGGCACACCACCTCGTGCACGCCTTTCGTGAGCTGGAGACCGACCTGAAGTGTGCCATCGTCGGCGATGCGTCCTACGCCGACGACTATATCGCGGGGCTCAAGGCCAGCGCCGCGGGCGACCCGCGCATTGTCTTCACGGGATACGTCTTTGGCGCCGGGTATCACGAGCTGGGCTCCAACGCCTGCCTGTTTGTGGAGACCTCCGGTGTGGGGGGAACGCACCCCGCCCTGCTGGAGGCAATGGCCTTTGGCAACTGCGTGGTGGTCAACGGCACACCCGAGAACCTGGAGACCATCGGCGACGCCGGACTCGGCTACGACGGGCAGGATGGGCCCGAGAGCCTGCGCCGGGTACTGGCGGATCTGCTGCGCGACCCGGAAAAGGTGGCCGGCTACCGGTCCCGTGCCAGCCGGCGCGTCCAGGAGCACTATAGCTGGGAGACCGTCACCGACGATTATGAACGCCTGTTCTACAGAGTGTGCGGCCGGCCGCTTCCCGAGCGATTGCGGCCATAGTCAGGCTCCGCCCATGCACGGAGGGTGCCAGCCATTGCGGGCATTGTGGCCTTCGCTGTGAGCACCCACCGTCCGTCGAGGCAAATGCCTCGCCGTGGGATTCTCACCACTGCCGGCATCTCTCTTTCGGCAGCAATCGGGGCTCTTGTGCGCGGGTGGAGCCTTGCCCCTCTACTTTTGCAGCCTCGCCCCACCTGTGGTATACTTGCCCGGTTCCGCGTGCCACCTGTCTACGCCGAGCCGGGGAGAAACGGCAAGCTCCCAGGCCGCTGGCCCAGTGCCGTCGCGCGTCGAAAAAGAGGAGACATGGCTTCCATACGACGAGGATGGCCTGAACGATACCCGCAAACAATTCCCTGGCTGGACCTGCATATCCAGCAGGTGGTAACCAGGAGGGGGCGTATTGACGCGGCCCGATAGGTTCATCCCGTGGCTGGACGATGGGCGATGGGAAAGGATCGTCTTGCTCGCCGCTCTGGTGCACGGCATCTTGTACCTGGTCGTCGTCCCCCCCTGGCAGCATTACGACGAGCCAACCCACTTTGAGTATGCCTGGCTTATCGCGGAGCGGGGAACGCTGCCCCAGTCGGGGGATTATGACCAGGCGATGCGGCGCGAGGTCGCAGCCTCGATGGTCGAGCACGGGTTCTTTCGCGACCTGGGCCTGCGGCCGAATCTTTTGCTCGAGCACGAGCCGATCTGGATCGGCGTTTCAGAACTGGAGCATCCGCCCTTCTACTACCTGCTGGCATCCTTGCCCCTGCGGTTGATCCGTTATTCCGACGTCTCGGTCCAGCTCTACGCCGTGCGTGGAATATCGCTGGCGCTCTACCTGCTGAGCGTCTGGCTTGGCGGACGGATTGTAGCCGAGCTGGTAGGGAAGGACCACATTCTGCGTTGGGCAGTGCCGGCCATGATGGCCCTTCTGCCGGCCTATACCGACCTGATGACGGCCGTTAACAGCGACGTGGGTGCCGTGGCGGTCTTTTCGCTCTTCCTCTGGGGTGCCGTGCGGATGATCGTGCGCGGCTTCTCCTGGTCCCGGCTGGCCTGGGTAGCAGGAACGGCGGCTTTGTGCGGGTGGACCAAGAACACGGTATGGGTGGCAGTGCCGCTGGCGCTGCTGGCGCTGGTGCTGGCCCTGGGCAGAGGGCATCTGCGCCGGCCAATCTGGGCAGGATTCCTGGCCCTTGGGCTGGCCGCGGTCGTGTCGGTCGTTGACTGGGGCGACGCGGCGTACTGGTACCGGGAGACCGGCCAGGTGGGGGTGACGCAGCAAAAGAAAGAGCGCGCACCGCTGGGAGACGCTGTGCTGGCCCTGGAGGCGGCGGCCGGCCACCCGGAAGGGAGCGTGAGGCAGCCGCTTGTGAACGCCGAGGTGAAGGCACTGCGGGGGCAGACGGTCACCCTGGGGGCCTGGATCTGGGCTTCGCAGCCGGTGCAGATCCGCTCGCCAATGCTCTATGACGGCCTCCAGACCACGTGGGAGCGGCTGGACGTGGGAGACGCACCCGCCTTTTATACCATTACTGCCACCGTCGCCGCGGAGGCGGAACAGGTGCACGTGATCTTGCGGCCGTCGCCGGGGCAGGCGGGCGAGGAAGACACAACCGTGTACTATGATGGCGTGGTACTCGCCGAAGGGGCACACTCTCCACATGAGCCGCCCGTTTTTGACGGCCCTGACGCGAAAGAAGGCACCTGGGCCGGGGAGCCTGTCACCAACCGGGTGCGGAACGGTTCAGCGGAAGCGTCGTGGCCGCGAATGCGTCCGTGGGTAGAGAGGGAGCTTCAGCCCGTCCTCCCTCGCCTGCCTGCCGCGCCGTATCAGTTGCTGGGCCTGTTGGATTGGGCGTATGCGGGAAGGGCCTACACAGCCGCCCTCGTCAACGTGTTCCAGTCCTTCTGGGCGCGCTTTGGCTGGAACCACGTGGGATTGGGGCCGGCGTGGTATTGGATTCTGTCCGGATGGACAGCCATAGGGGTCATTGGCGCGGTTGTAGGAGCGGGACGTTTCAGGGGAAAGGACGCCCCGTCAGTGGTGCAAGCGGTTGCTCTCCTGACCATGGCGGGATTGCTGGTCTGGGGGTTGTGCTTTCTCCGCACGGACATTCTTGCATTCTTTTTGCCTGGCGCCCGTTATGCCTTTCCGGCGATTGTGCCCACGGCACTGGCATTGATGGCTGGCTGGTTGGCGTGGGTACCTTGGCGGGCAAGGGGGTGGGCTGCCCTCGGATTGCTGTTGGGTATGATCCTGTTGGATGCAGCTTCTCTGATCACAATCAGGACATTCTATTCTTAGGAGGTGAGCGATGCTCAGAAAAGGCTTCGGAGTAGTAGAGATGAAAGCAAGGGCGTTCCATATCTCCATGGCCGTGCTCCTGGCGTGCATGGCGGTGGCGGTTCTGGGGTTTTCCCTTGACTGGCCCCGCACTGCGTTTCCCGTGACGAGCCCTTCCCACGTGACCAGTCCTTCCGACGTGTCAAGTCCTTCCCACGTGGCAGGTCCTTCCGAGGGGGCAAAGGAAGAGGCCATGCTGCCCGCCCCTGTGGCTCAAGGTTCCGCGCCGACGAAGGCATTTCTGCCAATGGTGGCGCGGAAATACCCTCCGCCCCCTCCCATCTTTGGCGGGGAGATGTGGGGCATCAAGGATTCCCGTGGGCTGCCCTACGCCGTGGAGGGCGGGATACACTGGGTGCGGTTCGGTGCTTTTGCCTGGGACGCGATCGAGCCCGTCCGCACCAATCCGCCAAGCTATAAATGGGAGGGCGTTGATGAGGATAGCCTGCGCAATGCCTCGGCCAACGGGCTGGAGGTGATTGCTATCCTTCGCTTCACGCCTCCATGGGCGCAAAAGTACCCGGGCTCCTCCTGTGGCCCGATTGCCGAAGAGGCACTGGACGAGTTCGCCCAATTCCTGACAGCGCTGGTGAGCCGCTACAGCGCCCCTCCGTTCAATGTCCGCTATTGGGAGCTGGGCAACGAGCCGGATGTCCCTGTCTGGTACGACCCCACCGTTTACGGCTGTTGGGGCGACGAGAGCGATCCCTACTACGGCGGCGGCTACTACGCCGAGATGCTCAAAAGGGCCTACCCGGCCATCAAGGCGGCCGACCCCGGAGCCCAGGTGCTCATCGGCGGGTTGCTGCTGGATTGCGATCCCACCAATCCGCCGCCCGGCAAGGACTGCAAGCCGGCCAGGTTCCTGGAAGGGATCCTGCGCAACGGAGGCGGGCCCTACTTTGATATCGTCAGTTTCCACGGCTATCCGCCCTATGCGGGCTCGCTGAGTCTGCAACTGGATGAACGCTTCCCGTCCTGGGACAAGCGGGGTGGAGTGGTCCTGGGCAAAATCGACTTCTTGCGAGAGGTGATGGCGGCCTATGGCGTGGACAAGCAGATCATTCATACCGAGGGCTCGCTGATCTGTCCCGAGATGAACGAGGAAGTGTGCAATCCTCCCGGGCCCGATTTCTATGAAGCACAGGCGGACTATGTGGCCTGGTTGTTCGTGCGCAATTGGGCCGAAGGTCTTCTGGGCACGGTGTGGTATACCTTCGAATACCCGGGATGGCGGTACGGCAGCATGTTGGATGAGAACCAGCAACCCAAACCGGCATGGTACGCTCTGGACTTTTTAACCGAGGAACTCCACAACGGCTACTACCAGGCACCCGTGACGCAATATCCGACCCTGCAAGGCTACGAGTTCTCTGTATCGGGAAAGCGAGTCTGGGTATTGTGGGCTCCCGACGAGCAGCCAAAGACCATCTCGCTGCCTGGAGAAGTTACGCGCGTGTACGACAAGTATGGTAACGACATCACTCCCGCAGGCGGGACGCTCACGATAAAGTCTCCCGTCTACGTGGAGCTGACTCCTTGAGCGGACCCCTGCTGCTGAGCGCAGTCTGGGTTCTGGCGTTGCTGGGGGCGTTCTGGTATTTACATCGTGCCCCGCCCCCAGCAACGCGTCCGCCCGGGCGGGCGTTGCTGACGGTGGCCGCAGTGGCTCTCGCGGCTCGCCTGATTCCCAATCTCCTTTTGCCGGTGGGCGCAGGGTACGACATCGAATCGTATTGGATAGTGGGCGGCCTTGTGCTCCAGGGAGAAGAGATCTATGACAGTCCAGAAACGGTAGACCGTTATCCCTACCTGCCGTTGCAGATGTATTGGTCGGGCCTCGCCCGGTGGGTTGCCGAAGCAGCCTCGCTTCCGTTCGTCAAGATCGCACGATTGGCGCCCATCGCGGCCGACGTGGGCATCGCGCTGTTGCTCTTTTTGAGCCTGCGGCGCACTTGCTCGACGGCGGTGGCCCTTCAAGGCGGGCTGCTATACAGTGTCAATCCAGTTCCCGTCTTGGTCTGTGCTTATCATGGCCAGTTTGATGCCATTCCCGCGCTCTGTATCTTGCTGGCTCTCTACTTCCTGCGAGCATCGTCTCTGTCGGCTGGTGCCTGGCTCGGGCTGGGCATCCTGGCTAAAAGCTGGCCGGCATTGGCTTTGCCTTCGTTGCTGGTGGGTGTAGGACGATGGAAGGGAAGGCTGATCCCGTTAGGGGCAGCTGTTGCCGTTCCCTTGGCAGGCATTGCCTTGTATACGAGCCTGTTCGATGCGGACCTCACCGTGTTGCTGAGGGAGGCCGTGGGTTACAATCGGGGGATAGCCATCTGGGGCTATACCTATTTCTTTCGCCTACTTTCCGTGCTGAGGACGGATCTGGCTGCCCCCTTGGCGTGGCTGGTTCAGTATGGACGCTACCTGACTCTGGCCGCCCTGAGTCTGGTCTGGTTGGTTCGGGCGCGGAAAGAGCCACCGGCAGCCGGGATCTTGACAATTCTGGTTGCTTTCTTTGCTGTGACCCACGCCTTTGCCATCCAGTACCTGATGTGGGTTGTCCCTTTTGCGATCTTGACACAGCAACACCGGTGGTTGAGGCGATACACGCTGGGGGCGCTTGCCTACATGTTCCTGGCATATTACACGTTGATTCTGGCAAACCACGTAACGCAACTGCTGCCCTGGCCGCAGGCTGATTGGCTCATTATCATGCCGGCTGGGCTGCCGGCATGGCTGGTCGTAGTGGCATGGGCAACCAGTCGACTTGTAGGCAATGCGCAAGAGGCACCTCAACAGCGTCCGAGGGCGGGGTTGCTCTGAATCAAGAGGGGAAACCAGTAGCCAACAAGGCAGACAAGAGCAAGCCCACGGCATAATCGGATTTCTTGGCATCAACCATGCAAAAGCCGCACTGCAGATTTGCGTCCGGCTCCACTTCATGCTACAATCCATGCACTCGAGTTCCTGATAACAGGCAGTGAGCACTGTCTATCGTAAGCTGCGTGGTGCTTATTCGTTGGCTCGGAAGTGCCGCCAACCTTTGGACACACACGCACATCCGAGTTGAGCACTCGAACTCTGTGCCTGCGCCAGCTGCGGTCGCTCCCCGTCAAGGAGGCCAGTGTGTTCAAGCGGTTTGATGTTAACTTTGCCGTCTTCTCTATCATTCTAGACACTTTTGTCGTGGCGTTGTCCCTGGAAGTTGCGGTGATCATGCGCCCCAATCTGCCACCGCTTCCGTTGTTGCAGCCCCTCGACAAGGTCAGCCTGCCGTTATGGCTGCACTTCTTGGTCCCACTCCTATGGATCGTGGTCTTTTTCCTGAACTCTGTCTATGACCCGCGACGCATATACAAGGCAGCGGAAGAGTTTCAGCGGGTGACGCTCTTTACGGCGTTTAGCGCCTTGTGCCTGGCCGGGGTGTTGTTCATCTTCTACCGCGATTTCTCCCGTTGGCTCTTTGTTCTGTTCGTGCTGCTGGCCCTCGTTTTGCTTCTTGGCTGGCGTGTCGTTGCCCGTATCAGCTTTCGGATCAGCAGGCCCGACCCTGCCAAGACCCAGGTGCTGATCGTCGGTGCCGGATCGGTCGGCCAGCGCGTAGCTCAGATGGTCAAAGAATATGCGTGGACCGGCCTTGATCTCGCCGGATTTCTCGACGACGCTCCCCACAAGTGCCAGGAAGACAAGCTCATTCTGGGAACCCTGGCTGAGGCTCGGGAGGTGATTCTGGCTCGGGGCATAAAAGAAGTTGTGATCGCCCTGCCTCGTCGGGCGAGCGAGCGCCTAAATCAACTGGTGAGTGCGCTACACGACCTGCCCGTTCACGTCCGGGTTGTACCCGACTATTTTACCCTGGCGCTCTATCGGGCTGTCGCCGATAATTTTGCGGGCATTCCGATGATCGATCTGCGGGCGCCGGCACTAAACGACGTTCAGCGATTGTCCAAGAGGCTGTTTGACCTGATAGTCGGCGGCTTCTTGACCTTGCTGGCCCTGCCCGTCATGGCACTCGCGGCACTGGCTGTCAAGCTCGACTCTCCAGGGCCCGTTATCTTTTGCCAGAAGAGGGTAGGCGAAAATGGCAGACTATTTCTTATTTACAAATTCCGGTCGATGATCCAAGACGCGGAGAAGCTGCAAAACACAGTCAACTGCACGGACGATAAAGGGCGCCTGGTGCACAAGAGTTCTCGGGATTCGCGCGTCACGCGGGTGGGGCGCGTGATTCGCCGCTTCAGCATCGACGAGTTGCCTCAACTTTTCAATGTGCTCAAGGGCGACATGAGCCTGGTCGGCCCTCGGCCAGAGTTGCCCTGGCTGGTCGAACAATACGAGCCGTGGCAGCGCAAGCGCTTTGCCGTGGCTCCCGGCATCACGGGTTGGTGGCAGGTCAACGGCCGTAGTGACAAGCCGATGCACCTCAACACCGAAGCTGACCTACGCTACATCCAGAACTATTCATTGCTGCTCGATCTTTGGATCTTGTGGCGGACTATCTGGGTGGTTTTGCGCGGAGAAGGCGCCTATTAGCGCCAGTCTGCGCCATGGGCTTTATCCCCCGGTCATTGGAGGTCTATGCCTCACATGTGGCACTGCTCAAAGGGTGCTGCGGCTCCTGCTGGCCGGGCAGTTGGCGTTCGACTGTGACTGACTCTGCTCCGCAGCCAGGAGAATCAGCCACGATGAGACAGGCGGGATACGGATCCAGGCTCGAGCGGCACTTTCGCTGGATCCGGCGAGAGTGGCGGTTACTAACCGGCCTGAGCCTCAGCGTCATTTGCCTCTATCTGGCCTTGCGGGGCCTATCGCTCCCCGGCCTGAAAGGTGCCCTCCAGACGGCCCGGTTGCAATGGGTGGTCTGGGCGGCCGTCACGACCATCGCCGGCACCCTATTCAAGACGTTGCGCTGGCAGGCCCTCTTTCTACCGATCCGCGTGCGCCTGGGCCGCACCTGGTCCATCATGTTGATCGGGCAGTTGCTAAACATTGTCCTGCCCGCCCGAGCCGGCGAGATCGGGCGCATCCTTTACATCGGCGAGGCGGAAAAGGTCGGCCGCACGCAGGCACTGTCCACGGTCGTGATTGAAAAGATGGTCGACCTGATGATGCTAGCCCTTTGTTACATTCTCGTGGCACTGTGGTTGACAACGGCGCCAGACGGCGTGCAAGACTGGCTACAATCAGCCGGCCTGAGCGTGCTGCCCCTGGCCGGGCTGGCGCTGGTGGTGCTGCTTCTCATTGCCTGTGCCGGCCGGCCCACCTGGCACCTCGCACGGCGAGCCTTCCGGCCTGTGCCGGAGCGCTGGCAAGTGCTAGCCGATGGGGCGGCGGAACAGGCCATTTCGGCCTTTGAGGCCCTCCGGCACTTCCGGGTCATTGCCCGGACATGGGGTTACTCGCTGATCGTGTGGTTGCTGGCCGCCCTGACTAACCTTCTAATGTTCCGCGCCTTTCAGCTCTCCCTACCAGCCCACGTCGCCCTGTTGCTCCTGGTGGTGCTCATGACTGGCGTGGCCGTGCCGCCGCTGCCCGGCAACCTAGGCGTCTTTCCCTATTTGTGCCAGTTGGTTCTCTCCCTGTTCGGCGTCCATCGCGAGACCGGCCTGGTCTTTGGCTTTGCCTTGCAGGCAGCGACCTATCTACCGGTCATGGTGTTGGGCCTGGCGTGCCTCTTACGGGAAAACGCAGCGTTACGGCGCTCGCCGTCTGCCCGCTACCACAAAGTCCCGACGGCAACGCCATCCGCGAAACATCCGCAGAGAGACTGATCCCACCGACCGGTATGCCACCCGGCCGCTCCGCCATCGACTGACTACCCTCCCCAGATCGCCGCCGCCGCCAACCGCGCCAGGTCCACCACCGGCCCCGGCCACAGCCCAAGGACCACCACGGCCACCGCCGCCAGGGCCACGGCGGCCTGCAAGCCTCGCGGCAGGGCGATCCCGGCCGGCGTGGCGGGCACGTGCGCGGGCCAGGCCATGGCCGCCACCACCCGCAGGTAGTAGTAGGCCGAGATGACGCTGTTGACCACGCCCACCGCCGCCAGCCAGGCCAGCCCGCCCTCCACGGCGGCGCCAAAGACGTAGAGCTTGGCCAGGAAGCCGGCCAGGGGCGGCAGGCCCGCCAGCGAGAGCATGAACAGGGCCATGGCCACGGTGGGCCAGCGCCGGCCGGCGGCAGCCAGGCCCGCCAGGTCGGCCACCGTCTCCCCCCGGCCGCCGGCGCCCGCGAGGCGCTCGGAGGCCAGGACCAGGCCAAAGGCCCCCACGTTCATGAAGGCGTACACGAACAGATAGAAGAGCACCCCGCCCATCCCCGCCTCGTTGCCCGCCGCCAGCCCCACCAGGATGTATCCGGCGTGGGCGATGCTCGAATAGGCCAGCAGGCGCTTGAGGCTGGCCTGGCGCAGGGCCGCCAGGTTGCCCACGGTCATGGTCAGGGCCGCCAGTGCGGCCAGCAGCCAGCTCCACGAGCCGGGCTGATCGCCAAAGGCAACCAGGACCACGCGGCCCAGGGCGGCAAAGCCCGCCGTCTTGGCCCCCACGCTCATAAAGGCCGTGATGGACGTCGGCGCGCCCTGGTAGACGTCCGGTGTCCACATCTGAAAGGGCACCAGCGCCACCTTGAAGCCAAAGCCGGCCACCATGAGGCCCAGGCCCACGGCCAGGAGCGCCGGGAATGACCCGCCCAGGGCGAGCACGTGGTCTCGCACGCCGGCCAGGGAGGTCGTCCCCGCCTGCCCATAGGTCAGCGCCATGCCATAGAGCAAGAAGCCGCTGGCAAAGGCCCCCAGCACAAAGTACTTGAGGGCCGCCTCGGCCGACCGCCCGTCGGCGCGGTCCAGGCCCACCAGCACGTAGAGGGCCAGCGACAGGATCTCGAGCGCCATAAAGATGGTGATGAGGCTGACCGCGGCGGCCATCAGCATCATGCCCGCCGTCGACAGCAGGAGCAGGGCATAGTACTCGCCCCGGGGCAGGTGCGTGTCCAGGGAAAGGAGGATGGCCAGCGCCGCGGCAGCCAGGAGCACCAGGTTCAGAAAGAGGGCATAGCCGTCGGCGGCAAGCATGCCCTGCAGCGACGGGTTGCTGCCATCCCACAGGTAGAAGGACACGCCGGCCGCGGCCACCACCCCCACCAGGGCAAGCCACGCGAGTCGTGCCTTTTGCTCGCCGGCCAGGACGAGGTCGGCCATCATCACCAGCAGCGCCGTCACCAGCACCACGATCTCGGGCGCGACGATGAGCAGGTCCAGGGACGGGATCTGGATGTCCATGATCTTAATCGCTCCCCCGGTCGACCAGGACGATGCGGTTCTCGTCGGCGTGGACCAGGGTCGCCTCCACGGCCGCATCGCTGGGCTGCAGGATGAGGTTGGGCACCAGGCCCACGACGAACATCAGGATGACCAGGGGCAGCAGGAGCGCTGCCTCGCCGCGCCGCAAATCGGGCAGCAGCCGGGTCTCGGGGTGCACCGGCCCGGCAAAGACCTGGCGGAAGAGGTTGAGCATGAACCAGGCCGCCAGGACGATGCCCAGGGCGGCAAAGGCAGCCGCCGCGGGGCTCACGCGAAAGGTGCCCACCAGGATGGTAAACTCGCCGGGAAAGCCGCTCAGGCCCGGCAGGCCGATGGAGGCCATGGTGACGATGAGAAAGAGGCTGCCCAGCAGCGGCGTGGTCCGCCACATGCCGCCGAACTCGGCTGCCAGCCGCGTGCCGCGCCTTTGCTCCAGGAAATAGACGGCCACGAACAGCGCCGTGACGGTCAGCCCGTGGGACACGGAGAGCAGCAGGGCGCCCTGCACCCCCTGCTGATTGCCCGCCAGCACCCCGGCGACGATGAGCCCCACGTGGGCCAGGCTGGAATAGGCCACCAGGCGCACCATGTCGCGCTGTACGAGGGCCAGCAACGAGCCATAGAGGATGCCGGCGATGGCCAGGGCCCAGAACCAGGGCCGCAAGAATGCCAGGGCATCGGGGAAGAGGGGCAGGCAGAAGCGGATGAGGCCATAGACGCCCATCTTGGACAGGACGCCGGCCAGGAGCAAGGTCACGGGCAGGGGCGCCTCGGCGTAGGTGTCGGGCAGCCAGGTGTGCAGCGGCCAGACGGGCGCCTTGACGGCAAAGGCCAGGGCAAAGGCCAGAAAGAGCCACATCTGCGCGGCCCAGGTGAGGGGCGTGCCGCGGAGCGCCGCCAGGTCAAAGGTCAGCGTGCCCGTTGCCTGGTAGTGGAGCATCGCCAGGGCCAGGATGGCGACCAGCATCAGCGCGCTGCCGGCCATGGTGTACAGCACAAACTTGTAGGTGGCATAGGTCCGGCGCTCCCCGCCCCACCGGCCGATGAGAAAGTAGGCCGGCACCAGCGTCGCCTCCCAGAAGATGTAAAAGAGGACGAGGTCCACGGCGGCAAACACGCCCAGGACACCGGTTTGCAGGGCCAGCAGGAAAAAGAAATAGGGAGCAACTTCCCCCTCGGGCCGGCCGGCCAGGAACCGCCACGACACGAGGACGGCCACCGGCCCCAGGGCGGCGGTCAGCAGCAGCAGCCACAGGCTGATGCCGTCCAGGCCCACGTGGTAGGCGATGCCCAGGGTATCGATCCAGGCCAGGTGGTCGACGAGCTGCATCTCTCCACGGCCATAGTCGAAGAAACCCCACAGGGCGAGGGCCAGGGCCAGGTCGGCCACGGTGACGGCCAGGGCCCAGGCTTGCACCGGGCGCCGCCGGCGCACGAGGAGGGCGACCAACCCGCCGGCCAGGGGCAGCAGGATGGTGACGGACAACAAGGGAAAGCCAACCTGGTTGATCATAGCACGCTCGCCAACAGGAAATAGAGGAGCACCAGGACGACGCCGGCCAGCATGGCCAGGGCATAGTGGCGCACCAGTCCGCTCTGGAGGCGCCGCAGCCCCTCTCCGGCCAGCCCGGCCAGCCGGGCCAGGCCGTTGACGGCGCCGTCGATGGCCCTGGCCTCCACGACCCGGGCCAGGACGTCGCCCAGGGCGCGCAGCGGCCCGACGACCGCCGCCTGGTAGAGGTCATCCACCCGATAGCCGGCCAGGACCAGGTCGTAGAGCCACGGGCTGCTCTTCGACCAGCGGGCGGCAAGGCCCGGGCGGCGCACGTACAGCCAATAGGCCAGCGCCAGCCCCGCGAGGGCCGCCACGAGGGAGATGGCCATGGGCAGCCAGTCGAAGGCGCCCGGCGCCGGCGCCGGGCCTTCGGCCCCGGCAAAGACGGGGTGCAAGAACGAGTCGACGGCGTTGCCCAGGCCCAGGAGCCCTTCCGGCAGGCCCAGGAAGCCGCCCACGGCCGCCAGGATGGCCAGCAGGACCATGGGCACGATCATGGTCGGCCCCGCCTCGTGGAGCCCCTTTTCCGCCTTCCTGTCCAGGCGCGTCGCGCCGCCAAAGGCCACGAACAGCAGCCGGAAGGCGTAAAAGGCCGTCAGGCCGCCGGTGACCGTCGCCAGGAGCCAGAGGGCCACGTTCCCGCCCTGAAAGGCGGCCACCAGGATCTCGTCCTTGCTCCAGAACCCGGAGAAGGGCGGCAGGGCGGCCAGGGCCAGGACGCCCACCAGGAAGGTGCCAAAGGTCCAGGGCAGCTTTCGTCGCAGGCCGCCCATCTTGAATATGTCCAGCTCGCCGCCGAGGGCATGCATGACGCTGCCCGCCCCCAGGAAGAGGAGGGCCTTGAAAAAGGCGTGGGTGGTCAGGTGAAAGAGGCCGGCGGCATAGGCCCCCATCCCGACGCCCAGGAACATGGTGCCCAACTGGCTGATGGTCGAGAAGGCCAGCACGCGCTTCAGGTCCTTCTGCACGGCAGCCACCGTGGCGGCGAACAGCCCGGTGATGGTCCCGACCCAGGCGACCCAGGCCAGGGCCGAGGCCGACGCCTCGAACAGGGTGTGGCAGCGGGCCACCAGGTACACGCCGGCCGTGACCATGGTGGCGGCGTGGATGAGGGCGCTCACGGGGGTGGGACCCTCCATGGCGTCGGGCAGCCAGACGTGGAGGGGCACCTGTGCCGATTTGGCCACGGCGCCGAGAAAGAGGAGCAGGGCGATGGCCGTGGCCGTGCCCGGCAGGGCAGCGAGCACCTCGCCCGCGGCGGGCAGCACCTGGCCAAAGGCGAGGCTGCCAAAGGTGGCAAAGATGAGCATGATGCCCAGGGCCAGGCCCACGTCGCCGACGCGGTTGACCAGGAACGCCTTTTTCGCCGCCGCGGCGGGCGCCTCGCGCTCGAACCAATAGCCGATGAGGAGATAGGAGCACAGCCCCACGCCCTCCCAGCCGGCGTACAACGTCAGGAAGCTGTCGCCCAGCACCAGGACCAGCATGGACAGGACAAAGAGGTTGAGCCAGGTGAAATACCGCTTGTAGTCCACGTCGCCCTGCATGTAGGCCGCCGAGTAGGCGTGGATGAGGGTGCTGACGCCCGTGACCACGAGGGTCATGAGGATGGAAAGCTGGTCGACGAGCAGGCGCGCCTCCACCCGAAAATCACCGGCGGCGATCCAGGAAAAGAGGGGCACGACGCGCTCCCGCCCGTTGCCCCCCGTGGGGCTCTCGGCCGGCAGGCCGAGCATCTCGAGCAGGACGAGCACGGCGACGACGAAAGAAGCCGCCACGGCGCCGGTGGCCACGGCCGCCACGACCCGGCGGCCCAGCCACCGGCCCAGGAGGGCGTTGGCCAGCACCCCGGCCAGCGGGAAGAGGAGAATCAGCCAGGCGTATCCGATCATGTCTGCCAATCCCTTCCCCAATCAGCCCTTGAGCCCATCGTGCTCGTCGACGTCGGCGGTTGCCTTGTGGCGATAAAGGGCGACGACGATGGCCAGCCCCACGGCCACCTCGGCGGCGGCCACGGCCATGACCAGCAGCACGAAGACCTGCCCCTCCACGTCCTCCAGCACCCGGGAGTAGGTGATGAGGGCCAGGTTGGCGGCGTTGAGCATCATCTCGACGCTCATGAATAGGACCAGGGCGTTGCGCCGGATCAGCACGCCGGCAACGCCCACGGCAAACAGGATGGCGCTCAAGATCAGGTAGTAGGACGGCGGGACCATCATTGCTCTACCTCTCCAACCGCGACTTGGCCAGGACGATGGCCCCCACGATGGCCACCAGCAGCAGCACGGCGGCCATCTCAAAGGGGACCACGTAGGCGGTCAGGAGCGCACTGCCGATGGCCCGCACCGAGCCGGCCATCCCCGGCGCCGCGGCCGGCCCCTGCCCGGTCTCCAGGAAGGCCCAGGCGATGCCGGCCAGCAAGAGCACGGCCAGCAACCCGCCCACGACCCGCTGCACACGGCGCAGGTCGGGCAGCTCCTCGGCCCGCTCCACGCCCAGGAGCATGACCACGAACAGGAACAGGACCACCACCGCCCCGGCATAGATGAGCACCTGCACCAGCGCCACGAACTGGGCGTTGAGCAGGATGTACAGGCCCGCGAGGCAGCAAAAGTGCACCAGCAGGAACAACGCGCTGCGCACCGCGCTCCTCTGGCCCACCACGCCCAGGCCCGCCCCCACGGCCACCACGGCCAGCACCCAGAAGATCACCATCTCCATGCCCGGTTCACTCCCGCGATCCCGTCGCCGGCACCTGCTGGTCGTCCCGCAGCACTGCCCGCGGCCCGGCCGCACCGTCCCGATGGTCCGGCGTCGGGAGCTCCAGCAGCCGGTCCTGGGTATAGATCAGCTTCTCGCGCTGATAGTCCGCCAGGGCAAATTCCCGGCGCATGACGATGGCCCCCGTGGGGCAGGCCTCTTCGCAATAGCCGCAGAACATGCAGCGCAGCAGGTTGATCTCATAGATCTCGGCGTAGCGCTCGCCGGGCGAGCGCCGCACCCCGTCCTTGTTTTCGCCCGCCTGGACATAGATGCACTGCGTGGGGCAATAGGCTGCGCACAGCGCGCAGCCGATGCAGCGCTCCAACCCCTCGTACGGCCCATCCTCGTAGCGCAGCAATTGGTGCCTCCCCCGGAAGCGCGGGTAGAGCTGCACTGGCTCGTCGGGATACTGCACCGTGACAGGCCGCGAGAAAAAGTATCGCAGGGTCAGGCCCATGGACCGCAGGACCTGCCACAAGCCCAGAATAGAATCTCTCAGCATCCTTCCTTCCTCACATCGGGGCCGCTACAGCAGGGCCACTACCACCGCCGTGGCCAGCAGGTTGGCCAGGGCCAGGGGCAGCATGAACTTCCAGGCAAAGCGCATGAACTTGTCAAAGCGCACCCGGGGCGTGCTGGCCCGCACCCAGACGTAGAGAAACAGTACCAGCAACACTTTGGCCACGAACAGGGCAACGCCTGCCAGGGGGTGCAGGTCCGAGATGACCGCCGGCCACTTCCAGCCCCCCAGGAAGACAGTGGCGACGATGGCGCTGTTGACCACCATGGCCGTGTACTCGGCGATAAAGTAGAGGGCAAACTTGATGCCGCCGTACTCGGTCATAAAGCCCGAGATCAGCTCGTTCTCGGCCTCGGGCAGGTCAAAGGGCGAGCGATTGCTCTCGGCCAGGATGGCGATGAAAAAGATGAGAAAGCCCACGGGCTGCAGGACAATGAGAGGCCACGTGCCCTGTTGGGCCACGATCTCGCGCAGGTTCAGGCTCCCGGCGATGAGCACCACCGCCAGCAGCGCGACCCCCAGGGGCAGCTCGTAGCTGATCATCTGCGCCGCCGCCCGCAGGGCGCCCAGGAGCGAGTACTTGTTGTTCGACGACCAGCCCCCAAGGACAATGCCATAGCTGCCCAGCCCGGCCACGGCGAGCAAGAAGATGAGCCCCACCTCGATGTCCCCGATCCAGAGCCCCACCTGCCGGCCAAAGAGGTCCACCTCCGGCCCGAAGGGAATGACGGCAAAGGTGATGAGCACCGCCGCGAACGAGATGCCCGGCGCCATGATATAGATCCAACGGTCCGCATGGGCGGGCACGATCTCTTCTTTGAAGATGGCCTTTACGGCGTCGGCCAGGGGCTGCAAGATGCCAAAGGGCCCGGCGCGGTTGGGTCCGTAGCGCACGTGAAACCGGGCGCAGATCTTGCGCTCGCCCCAGGTCATGTAGGCCCCCGCGGCGAGCAGGGCCACGACCACCAGGACCGCCTTGACGAGGGGGATCCAGAAGCTACCGACCCAGTCCACGGTCCCCTCCCTGCATTGGGCAGCCGCGAGGGCCGCCCGTACAAGGCATCGGCCCGGCCTGGCTGCGGGGTATCTCGAAGCCTCTCATCGGCCTCCCTCTCTTGCGATGCTTACCCGCGGCAGAACGCCGCAGGCCTCGAACAGCGCGCTGGCCGGCACGTCGCCGGCGTCCGCGGCGATGGCGGCCGTGCCGGGCACGATCTCCTCGCTCACCTCCAGCCTGCCGGCCCACCGCCCGGCCGCCGAGGAAACCGACACCTGGTCGCCGGCTTCCAGGCCCAGTCGCCGGGCATCGTCGGGGTGCACCCGCACGCAGGGCGCAGGTACCACCCGCTGAATCCGCTCCGCGCGGCTGAGGAGCACGCCCCGGTCATACAGGAGCCGCTCGGGAACGAGGACCAACTGCCTGTCGACGTCGCGGGCGGGCAGCCCCGCGTCCACGGGCACAAAGGCCCGCCGTCCGGCCCGGGGCGGGGCGGCCGGCTGCCACCCTCCGGGGTCGATGGCCAGCCCGTCCAGGGCCCCCAACGCCGGCAGGACGCGGGCCATCTCGGCCAGGACGTCGCCCGCCGAGGAAAAGGCCCAGGCCCGCTGGCTCTTGGGCCGCACCAGCCTCCTGGCGGCCTCGGCCAGGATCCACCAGTCGGGCCGCGCCTCGCCGGGCGCATAGCGGGCCGCCCGGATGGCCTGCACGCGGCCGGTCATGTTCGTGAAAGTGCCGTCCACCTCGGCGAAACTGGCCGCCGGCAGGACGATGTCGGCGAGCCGCGCCGTGTCCGTCAGGAACAGGTCCTGGACCACCAGGAAGGGGATCCGCTCCAGCGAGCCGGCGGCGCCGTGGCAGTCGCGGACCGGATCGGCGCCCATGATCCACAGGGCCTTCAGGCTGCCCTGCTGCCCGGCAGCCATCATCTCCTCAAAGCCGAGGCCCGCGGCGGGCGAGAGCTTGCCTCCCCAGAAGCTGGCCAGCCGGCTGCGCACCTTCTGGTCGGCCAGGGGCTGCTGCCCGGGAAAGAGGTCGGGCACGGCGCCCATCTGCATGGCGCCCACGGCGTTGTTGTCCCGCGGCACAAAGGCCGCCTCGACGCCGCCCAGGAGAAGCGCCAGGTTCTCCACGACGGCGATGGCTTCCGCCTCCCGCTCGCGGCCCTCCTCGCTGGCGGTCAGGGGCCAGTTGGGGCCATAGAGCACGATGGGCTGCCTGGCACCTGCCAGCAGGCGGGCGGCTTCCAGGAGCGACGCGGCCGGCGTGCCGGCGGCCCCTTCCACGGCCTCGGGCCGGTAGCGCTCCAGCCCGGCCCGCAGCTCCTCCAGGTTCAAGGAGCGCTGGAGCCGGCTCCCCACGCCAGCCTCGACGAGGGCACGCGTCAGGCCCTGGACCGCGACCAGGCCACTGCCCGGCCGGTAGCCGATCCATTGGGCGCCAAACTTGACCAGCTCGATCTGCCACGGGTTGAGGGCCAATATCCGGGCCCCGTGGCGCAGCAGGCCCTTTTTCAGCCACAGCTCCACCAGGGGCGCCTCGGTGCTGGGATCAAAACCGGCCAGGAGCACGACGTCCTTCTGCTCCAGGGCAGGCAGGGCCGACAGCAGCGCCGCGCCCGCCGGCACCCGCCCCAGGTGGTCGACGTTGTTGCTGCCCAGCGCCGCCCGAAAGAGGCGCTGGAGGAGATAGTTGGCCTCGTTGGTGGCCCGGGTAGAGGCGATGCCGCCGATGGCCTGTGGCCCGTCCTGGGCCAGGGCCTCTTGCATGCGCCGGGCGATGAGCGCCAGGGCCTCGTCCCACGCAGCCGGGCGCAACTGCCCGTCCTCGCGGATGAGGGGCGTTTGGAGCCGGTCGGGATGGTCCACGAAGCCGTGGCCAAACCGGCCGCGGTCGCAGAGCCAGGCATCGTTGACCTGCATGTTCTCCCGCGGCGTGATGCGCCGCAGCTCATTGTTCTTGACGCCCAGCACGACGTTGCAGCCCACGGCGCACAGCGGGCAGACGCTGGCCTGGTTCTCCAGCTCCCAGGGCCGCGCCTCGAAGCGAAAGACGCGGCTGGTCAGAGCGCCGACGGGGCAGACGTCGATGGTGTTGCCCTGCCACTTGCTGGTCATCCCTGGCGCCGCCCGCCCGGGCAGGTGAGGCCGGTCCTCGTAGGTGGACAGGCGCGTGTCGGCGCCCCGTCCAAAGAGGTCCAGCTCGTGGTCGCCGGCCCACTCGTCCAGGAAGCGGATGCACCGCCAGCAGAGGACGCAGCGCTCCTGGTCGACGACGATAAACTCGCTCAAGGGATGGCGCTTGAGCTTGTGGCGCTTTTCCTCGACGTAGCGGCTCCGCCCGGGCCCGTCCAGGAGGGCCTGGTCCTGCAGCGGGCACTCACCGCCCTTGTCGCACACCGGGCAGTCCAGGGGGTGGTTGGTCAGCAGGAACTCGATGTTGGCCTTGCGCGCCTTGACCGCCGCTTCCGAGGTCCACACGCGGACGACCATGCCCTCTCGCGCGGGCGTCGTGCACGAGGTCTGGAGGGCCACCGCGCCCTCGATCTCGACCAGGCACATGCGGCAGGCGCCGACGGGCACCAGCTTCTCGTGATGGCAGAAGGTGGGGATGTGCACGCCCGCCGCCGTGGCGGCCTCGTAGACCGTGCTCCCGGCGGGGCAGGTGACGGCCGCGCCGTCGATGGTCAAGTTGATCGTTTGCTCTGCCATGTCAGCCAACCATGCACCGCTTCTCGCGAATGTGGAACTCGTACTCGTCGCGAAAGTGGGCGATGCTGCTCACCACGGGGCCCAGGGAGGCATCGCCCAGGGGGCAAAAGCTCTTGCCCGCGATATTGTCCGCGATGTCCAGGAGCAAGTCCAGGTCTTCCATGCGCCCGGCGCCTGCCTCGATGCGCCGCAGGATTTTGAACATCCAGTCGGTGCCCTCGCGGCAGGGGATACACTTGCCGCACGATTCGTGCTTGTAGAACCTGGCCAGGCGCTCGGTCAGGCGCACGATGCACGTCTTCTCGTCGATGACAATCACTCCGCCCGAACCCAGGTTCGACCCGGCCGCCAGCAGGGCCTCGTAGTCCAGGTTCGTCTCCAGGGCCAGCTGGGCGGGCAGCATGGCCGTCGACGACCCGCCCGGAATGATGACCTTCAGGGCCGCGCCATTCCTCGGCCCGCCGCACAAGCCGTCGATCAGCTCGCTCATGGGCGTCGCCAGGGGCAGCTCGTAGACGCCCGGCCGCTGGACGTGACCCGACACGGAAAAGAGCTTCAGGCCGGGGCTCCGCTCGGTCCCCCACTGGCGGTACCAGTCGGCGCCCTGGGCCACGATGAACGGCACGTTAAAGAGGGTCTCCACGTTGTTGACCACTGTCGGCTCGCGGTAGAGACCCTGGGTCGCGGGGAAGGGCGGCTTGAGCTTGGGATGCCCTCGCTTGCCCTCCAGCGACGACAGCAGGGCGGTCTCTTCCCCGCAGATGTAGGCGCCCGCGCCGGCCAGGATCGAGATGTCCAGGTTATAGCCGCTGCCCAGGATATTCTTTCCCAGGAAGCCCCGCTCGTAGGCCTCGGCCACGGCCTGTTGCAGGCGGCGGTAGCTCAGGCTATACTCGCCCCGGATATAGACAAAGGCATGCTCCACCTCGCAGGCAAAGCTGGAGATGGCGATGCCCTCCAGCAGCCCATGGGGGTCGTGCTCCATGAGCACCCGGTCCTTGAAGGTGCCAGGCTCGCCCTCGTCGGCGTTGCACACCAGGTAGCGGGGGTAGACGCCCCGCGGCAGAAACATCCACTTGCGCCCCGTGGGAAAGCCCGCGCCGCCGCGCCCCCGCAGTCCCGACTGGAGCACCACCTCCACAACCTCGGCGGGCTGGTACTGGCCCAGGGTGACCTCCAGCGCCTGGTAGCCGCCGCCCTGGAGATAGACGCCGATCTCGTGGGCGCCCGGCACGCCGACGTTGCGCAATAGCACGTTGCTCTGCATCACTGCTCCCGGTCCCCGGACCTACTCTCCATAGAGCCCCGACCAGGCCCACGTCCCCTTGTTGCTCAGGCTAAAGAACTCGTCTTCGAGGATGCGCTGGTGCAGGCGCTCCTCGCCGGCCAGGCTCTGGAACATGGCCTGGCCTGCCGGATCGGACGTCCTCTCGGCCAGCACCACGTACTGCTCCTCGGCCGACTTCTCGTTTTCGATGGCCCTGGTCAAAACGGCGACCTCGTCCTTCAGCTCGTCCGGCAGGGCCCCGGCCGTCTCGCCCACGACGACCACGGGCGCAAAGGCGGCCATGGTTTGCATCTCGTAGGCAATGAACTGGCCGTCCTTCCGCAGCGAGTCGGCCAGCTCGGCAAGCTTCTCGTAATGATGCTGCTCAAAGGCAGCCAGCCGCCCTAATAGATCGCGGCCCCGCTCATCCTGCACGTACACGGCCGCCTGGGAGTAAAAAGCCTTGGCCTTGAGCTCGGCCTCCATGGCAATGTCCAGCGCTTCTTCCAATCCTAGTTGGGTCATGGCTCACCGTCCTTTCTGGGTTATCTCTCGAACCCCTACTGGCCGTCACGCCGCAGCGCGTCCAGGATGTCGTCGACCGCGGCCTCGGTCAGGTTCTCGTAGTAGCGGTCGTCGACCTGCATCATGGGCGCCGTTCCGCACGAGCCCAGGCATTCGGCCTCAAACAGGCTGAAGAGTCCATCAGGCGTCGTCTCGCCGGGGCGAATGCCCAGCCTGGACGCCAGGTACTCCAGGATGTGTTCCGCGCCCAGGAGCGAGCATGAGATGTTGGTGCAGACGTGGATCTGATGCCGGCCCACGGGCCGCCGGTTGAACAGCGTGTAAAAGCTGGCCACCGATCCCACGGCGGTCGCGGGCAGGCCCAACAGGGCCGCCACCTCGTCGATGGCCTCGGCGGGCAGCCAGCCGCCCTGGTCCTCCTGGGCCAGGTGCAGGGCCGGGATCACCGCCGACCGGTGGTCGGGGTATTCCTGCGCCGCCGCCAGGATCGCAGCCTTTACCTTTTCAGACAGCAACGATTCCTCCCACTCACACTTCCCATGGCAGATCGCACGCGCCCCACCGGCTACCTGTCCACCTCGCCCAGGGTGATGTCGATGCTGCCGATCATGGCCACGATGTCCGACAAGAAGCTGCCGGGAGCCATGGCCCGCAACGCCGAGATATTGGAAAAGGACGGGCCACGGATCTTGCAGCGATAGGGCCGCGGCCCGCCGTCCGACACAAGGTAAAAGCCCAGCTCTCCTTTGGGGTTCTCCACGCTGCAATAGGCCTCGCCCGGAGGCGGCGAGAAACCCTCGGTGACCAGCTTGAAGTGGTGGATCACCGCCTCCATGCTGTGGTCCAGCTCGTCGCGGGGCGGAAGGGTGAGCTTGCGATTCGGATCCTTCACCGGTCCCGGCCCAATGCGCGCCAGCCGCTCCAGGCCCTGGCGGATGATGTGCGTGCTCTGCCGCATCTCGGCCACACGCACCTTGTAGCGCGCATAGGCGTCGCCCCCGGGCTGCGTGGGCACCTGAAAGTCGTATTGCTCGTAGCCGCAATAGGGACGGGCCTTCCGCACGTCATACGCCACGCCGCAGCCGCGCAGCAGCGGCCCGGTGCAGCCCAGGCCGATGGCCTGCCCCGCGTCGATGACCGCCACCCCCTCCAGGCGAGAGCGGTAGATGGGGTTGTTGGTGAGCATCACCTCGTACTCGTCCAGGCGCCTGTCGAACAGGTCCACGAACTCGCGGACGGACGGGGCAAAGGCCGGCGGCACGTCGCGGCGCAGCCCGCCCGTGGTAAAGTAGCTGGGCGTGATGCGCGCCCCGCACACCATCTCAAAGATATCCAGGATCTTTTCCCGGTCACGGAAGGCGTACTGCAGCAGGGCGTGGATGGTGCCCGACAGGTCCAGGGTCTGCGTGCCGATCCAGATGAGGTGGGCCGCCAGGCGTTGCAGTTCCAGGAGGATGACGCGCACCGCCTCGGCCCGGGGCGGAACCTGGGCGCCGACCAGCTTTTCCACGGCCAGGATGTACGACAGGTCGTTGGACATGCCCGCCACATAGTCCATGCGCGAAGGGTAGGTGGCGAACTGCTGGTAGGTGCGGTTCTCGGCCATCTTCTCAAAGCCCGAATGGAGGTGGCCTATGTCGGGGGCGGCATTGACGATGCGCTCCCCGTCCAGCTCGACCACCACCCGCAGCACGCCGTGGGTCGCCGGGTGCTGGGGGCCCATGTTGATGATCATGGTGTCGTCGCGGCCGCTGAACCAGGGCGGCACGTACGACTCGGCCGGGGGCGCGGGCAGCACCTGCTCCCCCAGGTGCGCCAGGGCCGGATGGTCCTGGTTGACGGTGAATTGCACCGGCTCGCCCCCCAGGGGATAATCCTTGCGCAGGGGATGGCCCACCCAATCGACGGGCAGCATGATGCGGCGCAGCTCGGGATGGCCGCGAAAGTGGATGCCGAACAGATCGTAGGTTTCGCGCTCGTGCCAGTCGGCCGCGGGCCACACCGAGCTCACGCTGTCGACGGCGGGCGGATCGCCGGCGAGGGGTGCCTTGAGGCGCAGCCGCCGGTCGTGGCGCAGCGAGTAGAGCTCGTAAATCACCACGAAACGCGGCGCGAGCCCCAGGCTCAACCGGTCGATGGCACTCACGAACAGGCAAAGGTCGTAGGCCAGGCCCGGCTCGTCGCGCAGGTGGCGGCAGACCTCCAGGATCTGCGCCGCCTCTACGACGAGCACGGCGTCGCCGTAGCCTTTGTCCCCGCGGTCGAGCAGGGCGCTGTCGTCCGCCAGCATCGCCTGTGGAAAGCGTTCCCTCAACTGGCTCAGTTCGTTCGCGTGCATGCCTGTCTCGGATTCCAGACCAGGGGCAGCGGGCGGCGCCGGCTGCCAGTCTCGTGAAACCGTCATCGGTAGTCGGCGAATTCCTCGCCCTGGATCTTCTCGTAGAGCTGCATGAGGCCGTAGAGCAGGGCCTCGGGCCTGGGCGGGCAGCCGGGCACGTAGACGTCCACGGGGATCAGCTTGTCGACCCCCTGGACCATGGCATAGTTTTCAAAGGGCCCCCCACTGGACGCGCAGGCGCCCATGGCAATGACCCAGCGGGGCTCGGGCATCTGCTCGTAGAGGCGCTTGACCACGGGCGCCATCTTTTGCGAGACGCGCCCGGAGACAATCATGACGTCGGCCTGGCGTGGCGTGCCCCGAAACACCTCCGCGCCGAAACGGGCGATGTCGTGCCGCGGCCCGCCGGCGGCCATCATCTCGATGGCGCAGCATGCCAGGCCAAAGAGCAGGGGAAAGGGCGAGCGGCCCCGGCCCCAGTCTACCAGCTTTTCCAGGGTAGTCGTGACGACCGCACCCTCGGGCAGAGCGGTCTCTATTCCCATTCCAGGCCTCCCTTCTTCCAGGCATAGGCCAGGCCAAGGACCAGGATAGAGACAAAGACCAGAGCCTCTACGAGCCCCATCCAGCGGGGCGCCAGGTCCCGAAACACCGTGGCCCAGGGAAAGAGCAGAACGATTTCGACGTCAAAGACGATAAAGAGCACAGCATAGAGGTAATAATGGACGAGGAGGCGCCGCCGGGCCGGGCCCACGGGCAGCTTGCCCGACTCGTAGGGCGCCAGCTTGACGGCGTTGGGGCGCCGCGGGCCCAGGAGTGCGGGCGCAAGGACGGCGATGGCCGACAGAACGACGGCCACGATGGCAAAGATCAAGATCGGCCCATAATCAGCGGGCATGTTCGCTCCTCATCCTTGATTGGAAACCGGTTACGTCACCGGCGCAGCCCCTCTGGCTGCCTGGCAAGCGCCAATTGCCGGCAAAAAAGATAACACATTCGCTTGCCTTTGTCAAAATGGACTTGTGTGGTCCCCTTGGTCTGCAACTCGAGAATGCTGAGGGGAACCTTATTGAGCGTCACCGTTACCGTCGTGGAACAGCGATCCTGCGGACATTATAACCTGGATCAACGGACAGCACAAGCTGGAAATTGCGCGTTATTCCTGGTATAATATCTTTGCGTAATCCATGCGACGGAGGCCAGGAAACCGTGCCAGAGCGAATTCTCGTCATCGACGACGAAACGAAAATCGTGGACCTGCTGCGGCGCGGGTTGTCGTACGCGGGCTACCATGTGGACGTGGCCTATGACGGCGAAAGCGGGCTGACGCAGGCGCGGCGCGATCCGCCCGACCTGGTGATCCTGGACGTCATGATGCCCGGCCTGGGCGGCCTGGAGGTGTGCCGGCGGCTGCGAGCGGAGGGTTGGGGCGACCTGCCCATCCTGATGCTGACCGCCCGGGACGCCGTGCCCGACCGGGTGGCGGGCCTCGACGCCGGCGCCGACGACTACCTGGTCAAGCCCTTTGCCTTCGACGAGCTGTTCGCCCGCGTCCGCGCCCTGCTCCGCCGCCGCCAGCCGTCCGCCGACGCGCAGCTCTTGCGCTTTGGCGACGTCGTCGCCAATCCCGTCACTCGCGAGGTGCGCCGCGGCGACCGCCTGGTCAACCTCACGGCCAAAGAGTTCGACCTGCTGGAGATGTTCCTGCGCCATCCGCGACAGGTGCTCACCAGAGACAGCATCTACGAGCAGGTATGGGGCTATGACTTTGGCGGGGAATCGAACATCATCGAGGTGTACATCCGCTACCTCCGCTCCAAGCTGGAAGCGGAGGGCGAGCCGCGCCTGCTGCAGACAGTGCGCGGCGTCGGGTACGCCTTGCGAGAGGAATGAGGTTTGCTGACAGTTGACGTTTTGCGCGAGGAGCGGGCCATCCGCTATCGCCAACGCCCCCATTTGCGTGTTCACGACGAAAACCAGGCGCTCGAGTTTCTGAACGACGTTGGGATCAGCCTGCTCTTTGGCAACAAGGACATGGAGCTGCCCACCCTGTGGGGCGCCATCTGCGGCGACGACCGGCCGCTGCCGGGCACGAACCGAGATCGCAACCTGAACCTGGCCTGGACCTGGAAGGATCGCCTGCCCATCGCGGGCAAGGTGCTCTACGGCAAGTTCCTGCGAAAGAAGCCGGTCTTTATCTCGCTGGACCTGGCACCCTACTTTTACGCCCTATCGCCCAACTATGGCAACCTGGCCGAGGACTATTTGCAGGACTACGAGGACGGCCGGCTGTCGGTGGAGGCCAGGCAGGTCTTCGAGGTGCTCCTGGACCAGGGAGCGCTGCCCACCAGCCGGCTGCGCCGCGAGGCGGGATTGGGCGGCAAGGCCAACGCCGGGCGCTTTGACCGCGCCCTGGCCGAGCTTCAGATGGACTTTCGCATCTCCAAGGTGTCCATCTCGGACGCCAACCGCTGGGGCTACTGCTACGTCTACGACCTGCTGCCCCGGCACTTTGCCCAGGTTGTCGAGGCTTCGCGCCACATCGGCGGCAACGAGGCGCGGGAGGCCATCCTCGTCCGCTACCTGCGCTCCGTGGTGGCGGCCACGCCGCAGCAGGTCGCGCGCCTCTTTGACTGGCAGCCGGGCGACGTCGAGCGCCTGGTGGCGCGCCTGGCCGCCCAGGGCCGCGTGCGGGCCGAGGTGCACATCGAGGGGCTGCCGGGCGAGCACCTCGTCCTGACCGAGTCCTGAGTGTAAGCTCGATAGGCCGCGCTCAGCGCGGCCCTGGCCCTAGGGCGCCCAACTGATCTGCTGGCGCCACCACTCGGTCACGAGCCCGCCGTCGCCGATGGGAAACAGCTTCCGCCGGCCCGAGCCGTCCGGGTTCATGGCCCACACGGCCCAACCACCCTCCTGGTCCGAGACAAAGGCGATGGCCCGGCCGTCGGGCGCCCACGCGGGCAGCCCATCGTTGGCCGCGTTGTTGGTCAGCCGCCGCAGGCCCGACCCGTCGGTGTTCACGACATAGATCTCCCAGTTGCCCTCGCGGTTGGACATGAAGGCGACCCTGTTGCCGTGGACGTCGGGGGCCGTGTCCTCGCCCCGGTCGGTGATGCGCTTGGTGGCGTGGGCGCCCGCCGCCGACGACATGATGTACAGGCCACAGGGCGCCGGGTTCTGGGTCACGTCGCAGCCGCTGTAGACGATCTGGTCGTTGCCTGCCCAGGCCGGCGACCCGCCTCGCACGTCGTCCGGCCCAAAGTTCAGGGGGCGAACGTCGGGCTTGCGCGCGGCAGCCAGGTTCAGCTCGTCGGCCACGTACACCCGCGACTGCTTGTCGCCGTGGCGGGTCGAGCTAAAGGCCAGGCTCCGGCCGTCAGGCGACCAGTCGGCCAGCTCGTCCTCGTGGTTCGCGGATATCTCTTTCAGGCCACTGCCATCAGGCTTGACCAGAAACATGTTCATATAGTCCCCGCGCTCGCCGTTCACGGCCAGCCACGTCCCATCGGGGCTAAAGGCCGGCTGGTGCATGTACTCGACGACGAGGGCGCGGCCGCTGCCGTCGGCGTTGGCCACGTACGTATCGTACCCTCCCCGCTCGCGGTTCCAGGCCGGGAAGGCGATCCGGCCGCTGAGCGACGCCGGTCGCGCCGTAGGCTGGGCGGCACTGGTGGCGGCCGCGGCGGTTGTCGCCACGGGCGTTGGCCCGGCGGCCGGCGGCACGGTGGGCGAGGGGGTGGGCACCGGCTCACCCGCCTGGCACAGATCCTCCGCCTCCAGGGCCAGGGGATCGTCCGGCTTGCCCTCCAGCACGGCCTCGTAATAGGTGGCGGCCTCTTCGCAGCGGTTCAGATGGGCATACGTGGCCGCCAGCCTGGCCTGGGTCACCAGGTCCTCCGGCTTGTCGGAGAGAGCCTGTTGCAGCGAAGCGCGGGCCTGGTCGTACTGCCCCAGCCGGTAGTAGGCCTCGCCAATGGCGGCGTAGGTGGTGCCTTTGGGGCGGATGCCCAGGGCATCCTGCAGGGCCATGATGGATGTTACGTAATCCTCAGCCTCCAGGAGCAGGACGCCCAGATCGTGCCGCCGCAGCCACAGCTCGGGCTGCAAGCCCGCGGCGATCTGGAGCTCGCTGGCAGCCCGCCCCATGTCGTTGCTGGCCAGGTGATAGAGCCAGCCGCGGACGCGATGGGCTTCGGCGTTGTTGATGTCCTGGACCAGGGCCAGGTCGGCGTTTTCCACAGCCTCGTTCATCTGCCCCGCGGCCATCTGCACCTCGGCCAGGATGGCCAGGGCCAGGGCGTTGGCCGGCTGCAGCTCCACCGCCTTCTCGGCGTGGACAAGGGCTTCGGCACCGTCTCCCAGGTCCAGGTAGGCACGGCCCAGAATGGCGGCGGCCCCGGCATCCTCGGGATCGAGCTCCACGGCCCTCTGGGCGTGGGGCAGGGCATCCTGGGCGCGATCGTCCAGGATCAAGGCCCACGCCCACCCGGCCTCGGGACGGGCGTCTTCGGGCGCCCGGGCCGACAGCTCCTCGTAAATGGCCTCCGCATCCTCGAACTTGCTCCGGCGGGTCAGCGCCTCGGCCTGGATGAGGAGGTCGGCCATCTCCTGGGCCCCATCACCGGTGGGCTCCGCCGTGGGCGGCTCGGCCGTGGCAACCGGCGCGCCGGTCTCGGTCACGGCCGGCGCCTGGGTCGCGGCGCTCGTGGCGGCCACGGGCAAAGCCGTCGGCGAAGCGGGGCTGACGAGCCCGATCCTCTCGTACACGTCGGGGGCCACGAAATAGACCACGGCAGCAGCCAGGGCCAGGAGGAGCAGCGCGCCGGCCAGGATCAGGCCTGTCATCAGTCCCCTGCTCATGGAGCGCGGGCCGCGGGCCTGGCCCAGCCCGGCCGGAGGACGTGCCACCCGCCGATCCGCCGCCTCGCGGGCGGCCGCCGAAGCACCTGCCATGGGCATGGTATCTTTGAAGGCCTGGCCGGGTTCCTGGTAGACCAGCTCCGTGTCGCCAATGCCAATCCGCTCGCCGTGACGCAGCACGTGGGGCGCCGTGAGACGAATGCCGTTGACCAGGGTGCCGTTGGCGCTGTCCAGATCTCTGACCACAAAGGTGAGCCCCTCTCGTTGGATCTCGGCGTGGAGGCGCGAGGCCTTGGGATCCATCAACTGCAGATCGTTCTCCTCGGCGCGCCCAATGGAGAGGTTACCCCGGATCTCGACCTCGCGCAGCACTCGCCCGCCGCTTTTGACGACCAGGCGAGGGAACAGAGCCTTCTCCACGAGGGTGTTCTCGCTCGTCATCGTACGCTCCTTTGACTGCGTAATCAAAACGATTATAACACGGAAGGAATCGCGCGGCAAATCGGCACATTGTTGGCTGTGGAGGGCACCGGCCGGGGAGATCTCCGGTCAGGGCGTGGCCACCTCGGCGGGCCTGGCGATCACCAGCAGGCGATGCGTTGCCAGGCCGACGGGCGTGCAGGTCACGAGGGTCAGGCGCTCTTCGGGCATGGGGCCGATGAGCCGCAGGTTCTCGGCCTGTTGCGCCGCCGAGGCAAAGGTCTCGGGCACGACCAGGATCTCGGTCACCTGGTAGGCATAGGCCACGTCGCCCACGTAGAGGACGATCTCGTCGCCCACCGCCACGCGGTCGAGATGGCGAAAGACCCCTCCCTGGATGTCACGGTGCCCGTTGATGACCGTGTTGCCGGCGTTGCCCGGGTAGGCGGAGGTATAGTGAAAACCGCCAGCGTTGGGCACGTCGCCCCACACCTCCCTGGCCCGGCCTCCCTGCTGTACGATCTTGGTCGTCACGGTTAACACTGGCACGTCGAGCCCGATCCTGGCGATGGTCAGGCGCGTGGGCGGCGACTGGGCCGGCGGCCTGGCCGCTGGCGCGTTCGCCGGCAGGTCCGGCTCCGGGATGGAGGTGGGTGGCGCGAGGGGGGGCACGAGGGTGGCCGTCGCCGCGGGCGCCGTTGAGGCCAGCGCCGGCTCCGACGTGGGCGACGGTTCGGCGGTCACGGACTGCGCCGCGACCATGGGGGCCGTGACGACCGCGGCCACTGCCTGCATGCCCGGCCCTACCTGCATCCGGTGCACCAGCACATAGCCCACGAAACAGCCGGCCATGACGATAGAGGTCACCAGGCCGAGCACCATGACCTCGATCATGGTCACCGGCCGCCGGGCGGGCCTCTTTTGGGGCATGGCCCGCAGGTCGGGGTATCGCCCCGGCAGGTCGCGCGCTGCGGCCGGCGCCCCGGTAAGGGCGGCGCCGGCCGGCGTCCGGGCCTTGGCCAGGCGGGGACAGCGCCGGTAGGACGAGGTAAGGCAGGTCGCGCCCTGGTGTGCCTCCGCCACCCGCTCGGGCTGGCCCGCAACGTGGCAGCGATGGCGGGGGTTGGGCACCAGGAACACCTGGTGGCGGTCGCCCTGGAGGCCAAGGTGGGGGCAGTGCTGGCCCACGTCAGGCACTCTCCCGGGCGGCAGGCTCCAGCCGCTTGAGGTGCACGAGCAAGACCGAAACGTCGGCGGGGTTCACCCCGGCCAGGCGCGTGGCCTGGCCCACCGTTGCGGGCCGGACGGACGCCAGCTTTTCCCGCGCCTCGGTGCGCAGGCCCGAGAGCGCCCCATAGTCCAGGTCGGGGGGGATGCGCCGGTCCTCCAGGCGACGAAAGCGCGCCACCTCGACCTGCTGTTTCTCGATATAGCCGGCGTACTTGGCCTCGATCTCGACCTGCTCGGCGACCCCGGGAGGCAGCGGCTCGGAGGGCGGCGCCATGGCGGCCACGAGGTCATAGTCCACCTCGGGCCGGCGCAGAAATTGGAGGGCGTTGGCGCCGTCGGCCAGCTCCGGCAGGCCGCGCAACCGGAGCTGCTCATTGAGGCCGTCGTCGCCGGGGCGCAGCCAGGTAGCCGCCAGGCGCGCCAGCTCCTCTTCCACGGCGCGGCGCCGGCGCTGCACTGCCTCGTAGGCTTCACGGGGCAGCAGCCCGGCCTCGTAGCCCGGGCCGGCCAGGCGCAGGTCGGCATTGTCCTGGCGCAGCAGCAGGCGGTATTCGGCACGCCCGGTGAGCATGCGGTAGGGCTCGGCAATCTCTTTCGTCACCAGGTCGTCGATGAGCACGCCGATGTACGCCTGGTCGCGGCGCAGGATGAGGGGCGGGCGGCCCTGCACCTGGAGGGCAGCGTTGATGCCTGCCATCAGCCCCTGGGCGGCGGCCTCTTCGTAGCCGCTGGTGCCATTGATCTGCCCGGCGTGGAACAGGCCCTGGACGCGCTTGGTCTCCAGCGAGGTGCCGATCTCCTGGCAGGGCACGCTGTCGTACTCGATGGCATAGCCCGGGCGCACGATCTCGGCCCGGGCCAGGGCCGGGATGGAGTGCAGCATGGCGGCCTGCACCTCCTCGGGCATGCCGGTGAAAAAGCCCTGTACGTACATCTCGTTGCTGTTCCAGCCCTCCGGCTCCAAAAAGAGCTGGTGCCGCTCCTTGTGGGCAAAACGCACCACCTTTTCCTCGAAGGAGGGGCAGTAGCGCGGACCGGCCGCGTCGATGGTGCCCGGGGCGATGGGCGAGCGGTGAAGGTTGGCCCGCACCACGTCCAGCGTCTCGCCCGTGGTGTGGATCACGTACGAGGGCAGTTGAGGTCGCCAGGCGGGCATGGCCGCCACGGGATAGACCGGATTGGGCGGCGCCAGGAGAAAATCGGGGATGGGCGGAGCCGCCCCCGGGTCGGCGATGTGGCGCGTGGAGAACCACAACGGAACGTCGCTCCCGGGCTGGGGCGTGGTCAAGGCAAAGTCGATGGTCCGGGCATCGATGCGCGGCGGGGTGTTGGTCTGCAGGCGGACCAGGGGAAAGCCCAGTCGGCGCAGGCAGGCCGCCAGGCCCAGTGCCGGGAACTCGCCGCTGCGGCCCGCGGGCCAGCTCCTGCTACCCGACAGGATCCGGCCACCGAGAAATGTGCCCGTCGTCAGGATCACCGCGCGGCCCTGTATCCGCCTGCCCGTCTCGGTCACCACGCCCCGCGCCCGATCCCCCTCGACCAGGACCTCCTCGACCATCGCCTGCTTCAGATACAGGTTCGGCGTCGCCTCCAGGGTGCGCTTCATCTCCAGCGAGTACCGGCGCTTGTCGGCCTGGGCGCGCAGCGCGTGGACGGCCGGCCCCTTGCTCTGGTTCAGCAGGCGGATGTGCGTGTGCGTCCGATCGGTGACGCGGCCCATCTCGCCGCCCAGGGCATCGATCTCGCGCACCAGGTGCCCCTTGCCCTGCCCGCCAATACTCGGGTTGCAGGGCATCTGGGCCACCAGGTCGAGGTTCATGGTCAACAGCAGCGTGCGCGCTCCCATGCGCGCCCCTGCCAGCGCCGCTTCGCAACCAGCGTGGCCGGCGCCTACCACGATTAGATCATAGTCCATCCGTCGATCCAGGCTCCACAGGTACTCTGGCTCGATTATACCAGCGATCCGCCCCTCGCGCAATCGGGGCCGATCTACGCGTTGCGCTGCCGCGGCCGTGCAACTTGTCGGACGGCAGGTCCGCCGCTTGCCCTGGCCTCCGATATCGAGTATAATGACCTCACTGCTGCGGCAGGCTGCCGCTGGGCAGGCAATCGAGACGGGAGAACGCCCTTGTCTTTCCTCTTTTCGTGGCGCCGCCGCATCGCCGACATTGCCCGTGTGCGGCGCGTCGTCGAAGTGCTGATCCGCAACGGGCTGGGCTTCCTGGTCCAACAACTGGCCCTGGACCGCTTCCTGCCCCGGTTCTGGCGCACGCGCGGGCTGCGGGCCGAGCAGGCGGCCAGCCGCCGGACGGTGCCCGAGCGCCTGCGGCGAACGCTGGAAGAGCTGGGCGCCACCTGGGTCAAGCTCGGCCAGTTCCTCAGCGGCCGGGCCGACCTGCTGCCGCCGGCCTACATCGAAGAGCTGTCCAAGCTCCTGGATGCCGCCCCCCCGGTCCCCATCGATCAGGTGCGCGACGTCATCATCCGTGAGATGGGCGCCCCCGTGGAAGAGCTGTACGCCAGCTTTGACGAGGTGCCCATCGCCTCGGCCTCCATCGGCCAGGTGCACCGCGCCACCCTGCCCAACGGCCAGGAGGTCGTGGTCAAGGTCCAGAGGCCGGGCATCGAAGCCGAGGTTGAAGCCGACCTGAACCTGCTCCTGGCCCAGGCACGCTTCCTGGAGCGGCGGACCGAGGTCATGCGCGAGCAGAACCTGGTGGCCATCGTCGAGCAACTGGCCCGGTCGCTGCGAGAGGAACTGGATTACCATCGCGAGGGCCGCAACGCCGAGCGCCTGCGCGCCAACCTGGCCTCCGATCCCCGCTTTGCCGTGCCCGGCGTGTGCTGGGACCTGACCACCCGGCGGGTGATCACCATGGAGTTCCTGGACGGCATCCAGTTCAACGAGGTGGAGCGCCTGCGGGCGGCCGGCTACGACCTGCCCTCCGTCGCCCGCGTGGCCGTGGAGGGCTACCTGGCCCAGATCTTTGACGCCGGCTTTTACCAGGCGGACCCGCACCCGGCCAACCTGTTGGTCATGGGCGAGCGCATCGGCATCCTCGACTTTGGCAACGTGGGGCAGCTCACCGGGAACCAGAAGCAGCTCCTGGGTGACCTGTTTCTCCAGATCCTCGACGAGGACGTCGAGGGCCTGGCGCGGACCATCCTCAGGATGGGAACGTCGCGCACCCGCCCTTCCATGGATGCCCTGGAGCGCGATCTGCAGCGGCTCACGGTGCGTTATTGGGGCGCCAGCCTCGAAGAGCTGTCCGTGGGCGAGATGGTCGCCGATATTTTCAAGACCGCCCGCCAGCACAAGATCTTTTTGCCCGCCGACCTGGCGCAGTTGGCCCGCACCATCCTGACCATGGAGGGCACCGGGCGCATGCTGGACCCTGACCTCGTCCTGGTCGATGCCGTGCGGCCCTTTGCCCTGCGGCTGGTGCGCAGCCGCCTGTCACCCATCGTCGCCGGGCGGCGGGCCGTGCGCGCCGCCCGCCTGGCCGCCGACCTGTTCCAGGATCTGCCCCGGCGCGTGGATGGCCTGTGGGATCAGTTGGAGGCGGGCGATCTCAGCTTTGGCATCGACGTGCGGCATCTGAACATGGTGGTGACCAAGATCAGCAGCATGGTCAACCGCCTGGTCTATGCCATCATCGTCGCCGCCCTCATCGTCGGCTCGTCGTTGATCCTGCTGGGCGGTCGCGACGCCTGGGTGCTGCCCATCCTGGGAATCGGCGTGCCCGTAGCCCAGATCGCCTTCCTGGGGGCGGTCCTGGCCGGGGTGTGGCTGATCGTCAGCCTCGTGCGCTCGCGAACACTGTAGGAGGAGTCAGAGATGGCAGAAGAAGAACCTCGTGGCTGCCTGAGCCGGCTGGCAGGCCGCCAGCCCATCGTCCAGGTCCTGGAGGCCGCCGGTGCGGGACCGGCAGAGAGCTGTGCAGGCATGGTGCGTGGCGGCCGCGTGGCCATCGACGGCCGGGTGAACACCGACCCGCAGACGCGGGCGGATCCCTTCCGCCAGCAGGTGACGCTGGACGGAGAGCCCCTCCCACTGGACAATGCCTGCCGCTACCTTGCCCTGAACAAGCCCTACGGGGTGCTTTCCAGCTTTACCGATCGTGAAGGCCGGCCCACACTGGCGGACCACGTCCCGGTGCCCGGGGTCTATGCCGCGGGCCGCCTCGACATGGACAGCGAGGGGCTGGTGCTGCTGACGGGCGACGGCTGGCTGATCCATCGCCTGAGTCACCCCCGCTACCACCAGGGGAAAACCTACCTGGCCCAGGTGGAGGGCGTGCCGGGCCAGGACGCCCTGGCCGCGCTGCGCAGCGGCGTGGAGGTCAAGGGGAAGCGGACGGCGCCCGCCAGCGTCGAGCTCCTGGCCGAGCCCCCCGACCTGCCGCCCCGTCCGGTGCCCATTCGCGAGCGCGAGTCGATCCCCACCGCCTGGCTGCGCGTGGTGCTGAGGGAGGGCCGCAAGCGGCAGGTGCGCCGTATGACGGCCGCAGTGGGCCACCCCACCCTGCGCCTGGTGCGCGTGGCCGTCGGTCCCATCAGCCTGGGGGACCTGGCCCCGGGCGAGTGGCGGGACCTCACGCCGGGGGAGATGGAAGCCCTGGCCACGAGCCTGAGCGTCGCGGCGCGGCAGGCCGCCTCGGCAGCGCGCAAGGCCGCGCCTGCTCCGCCCCGGGGCAAGGGGCGCTCAAAGAGGCGCGGCAGGACCTAATAGGCCAGGGGCTCGCTCTGCACGGCCGGCGGGAACGAGGGGCAGAGGATCACCCAACCCGCGCCCGAGAGGAAATAACCACAGCCGCACCCCAGGTAGGCATGCACGGCCTCCTCGTCGTAGGCCCACAGCTCGTCGAGGGGCGGCGGGGTCGGTGTCGGCGTGGGGGTGGGTGTTGGCGTTGGTGTGGGCGGCACGGCCGTCGGCTGCACCGTGGGCGTGGCGGGCGGCGGCGCGGCCTCGGCCGCCACGGCGGGCACCTCGGCGCTCCGGAAGCGGCCGGCCCATTCCCGCGTCAGATCCAGGTACGTGCCTCCATAGGCCTTGCTCGGCTCGACGTAGCTGCCCTCGGGCCACTCGTTGAACGAGTTGATGATCACCCACTGCGGCTTGCTGGCGATGGCCGCCTGCCAGCACTCCCGGTAATACTCGCCGCCGTCCCGTCCCCGGACAAAGCCACTGCCCGGCCGCGCCTTGCGGTCGTCGTAGCCGGGCATGACCGTCGCGACCCACAGCTTGGCCGTGCCGTGGTCGCGGTTGTAGGCCCGCACCCGGTCGCCCCATGCGGACAGCGTCTTGGCGGGAGGGATGCGATTGGGCCAGGTGATGCTGTACAGGTGGTGGCCGTCAAAGACCGACTGGTAGCCGATGTCGGTCCCTTCGGCGATCCACAAGGCCTGGCGCTGGGGATCGACCTGATCCCGCAGGCTGCGCCAGGTGCCTGCCCCCAGGCGCGAGACGTTGTAGAAAAAGACGACGGGGCGGCCGTTGTAGCGCAGGTAGGCCGGGTGAGAGGCGTGGACGGTCAGCAAGTGCTGCAGGTTCTGGGCATAGCTCCCCGTGCCCTTCATAAAGGGTGAATTGGGGTCAAAGTCGACGGCGACGCGAAAGCCCTTCTGGCCAGCCTGGTCCAGGAGCGCTTTCAGGTTCTTTTCCGTCTGGTTGCCCTGTCCCCACCAGTTCAGAACAAAGGCGTCGATCCCCGCTCCCTTGGCCTGGTCTATCTGCCGGGCCATGACCTCCGGGTTGGACGAAACGTAGGGCTCGCTGGGCACGTCGGGAACCTTTCCCGAGCTCCAGGTATTCTGGTCGTACCAGGCATAGTAGAAGGCCAGCACCAGGCGCTCGCCTTCGGCCCGGGCGGGCACGGAGGGCCAGAACCCCGGGGCAAGGACCAGGGCGGCAAGGGCCAACGCCCGGAGGGTGTGTTTCCACGTCGAGACCACGATTCTCCCTCTCCTCCTCTTTCTTCGCCGGCCATTATACCTGAAGTGCGGTCGAGGGGCAAGCTGGCCGGCTTCCGGGTCCCGCGGCGGTGCGCCCTTGGCAAAACGGGTGCCTCGTGATATACTCTCTCCTCGATCGACCTGACGAGGGAAAAGGAACGTGACCAGCAACGTAATCGACGTGCTCGCCGAGCGAGGTTTCATAGAACAGGTGTCGGACGCCGAAGGGCTGCGGGCCGCCGCCGAGAAACCCATCACCTGCTACGTGGGCTTTGACCCCAGCGCAGACAGCTTTCACGTGGGCCACCTGGTGCCCATCATGGCCCTGGCCCACATGCAGCGCCACGGCCACCGGCCCATCGCCGTCATGGGTGGCGGCACGGGCATGGTGGGCGATCCCAGCGGCAAGACCGAGATGCGCCAGCTCCTGGACGTGGACCGGATCGACGCCAACCTGGCCCGGCTGCGCGGGCAGGTCAGGCGGCTCCTGGACTTTGCCGGGGGCCGCGCGCTGATGGTGAACAATGCCGACTGGCTGCGCCCCCTGAACTACCTGGACTTCTTGCGAGAGATCGGCCGGCACTTTTCCGTCAATCGCATGTTGGCCGCCGAGGCCTACCGCACGCGCTACGAGAGTGAAGGTGGCCTCAATTTCCTGGAATTCAACTACATGCTCCTGCAGTCGTACGACTTCTTGCACCTCTACCGGGAGATGGGCTGCATCCTGCAGATGGGCGGCAGCGACCAGTGGGGCAATATCCTGAGCGGCGTCGACCTGATCCGGCGCGTCGAGGGCGGGCAGGCCTTCGCCATCACCTTTCCCCTGGTCACCACCGCCTCGGGCGCCAAGATGGGCAAGACCGCGGCGGGTGCCGTCTGGCTGGATGCCGAACAGGTGTCGCCCTTCGAGTATTACCAGTACTGGATCAACACCGAGGACGCCGACGTGGGGCGCTTCCTGGCGCTGTTCACCTTCCTGCCTATGGAGCGGGTGCGCGAGCTGGGCCGGCTCCAGGGCGCCGACGTGCGGCAGGCCAAGGAGGTGCTGGCCTTTGAAGCCACGCGCATCCTGCACGGAGAAGAAGCCGCCGCCGAGGCACAGCGGGCGTCGCGGCAGCTCTTTGGCCGGGGCGTGGCCACCGAGGCCGTGCCGACCACCGAGCTCCCGGCCGGCGAGCTGGAGACGGGCATCCTGGCCCCCGAGCTCTTTGAGCGAGTGGGGCTCTGCCGCTCGCGGAGCGAGGCGCGCCGCCTCATCGAGCAGGGAGGCGCCTGGGTCAACGACCGGCAGATCGGCAGCGTCGACGAGCGCCTGACCAGCGCCGACCTGGAACAGGGCGCCCTGCTGCTGCGGGCCGGCAAGAAACGCTACCATCGCGTCCTGCCCGCCTGAGCGGGCGGCGCTTCCAGGCAACGGAAAAGGGTCCGGGAGATGCTCCCGGACCCCTGTCATTTCCTGGGACGGCGACGACCCGGGAGTTAACCCAGACCCGGGGCCACGTCCTTCTTGCTCTGCATGATGGCCCACACCACCAGGGCCGCCAGGATGATGACTGCGATCCACATCCCGATGCTGCCCCGGCCTTCCACGATGAGCGGGGCCGCCATGAGGCTCACCAGGTTGACGACCTTGATCATGGGGTTCAGGGCCGGGCCGGCGGTGTCCTTCAAGGGGTCGCCCACCGTATCACCCTCCACGCCTGCCTTGTGGGCCGGCGAGCCTTTGCCTCCAAAGTGGCCGTCCTCCACGTACTTCTTGGCATTATCCAGCGCGCCGCCGGAAATGGCCATGAACACGGCCAACAACTGGCCGGTCAGGATGACGCCTGCCAGGAAAGTGCCCAGGGCCTCCACCTGGAAGATGAGGCCCACCAGGAGCGGCACGCCGACCGAAAGGGCCACCAGGCTGACGAGCTCCTTTTGGGCCGCGGCCGTGGTGATGCCCACGACCTGGCCATAGTCGGGTGTTACCGTGCCCTCCAGCACGCCGGGCACCTTGAACTGGCGGCGGACCTCCTGCACCACCAGGTTCGCTCCCCGGGCCACGGCGCGCAGCGAAAAGGCCGAGAAGAGGAAGGGCAAAGCGCCGCCAAGCAAGAAGCCGATGGTGCCGTTCAGGGTCGAGACGGGGATGCCAATGTCCAGCAATTGGGTCAGCGTCATGTCTGGATGCGATAGGGTCAGGGCGTCGGCCACGAAGGAGAAAAAGAGGGCCGTGGCCGCCACGACAGCCGAAGCGATGGCGATCTGCTTGGTGATGGCCTTGGTCGTGTTGCCCACGGCGTCCAGCTCGGCCAACAGGCGCCAGGCATCCTCCCCGACGCCCGCCATCTCGCCGATGCCGTTGGCATTGTCGGCGATGGGCCCGTAGGCGTCCATGGCCACGTTGTTGCCGGTGTGCGACAACATGCCGATGCCCACCATGGCGACGCCATACAGCATAAAGATCAACCCTTCGTTCTGAAAGATGACAAAGCTGGCCCCCAGGGCCACGACGATGGCCAGCAAGCTCCAGACACTGGCCTCCATGCCCACGGCCAGGCCGGAGAGGATCGTGGTTGCCGACCCCGTCTGCGTGGACTCGGCGATCTCGCGCACAGGCCGGTGCTTGGTCGACGTGAAGAGCGAGGTCAGCGGGTTAAAGGCCACTGCCAGGCCAACGCCGATGGCGTTCAGGGTTGCGAGCTGCCACTCCTGGGCGTACAGGATCGAAAAGAGAAAGGCAAAAATGACGGTGTTGATGGACGACACCTCATAGGAGCGGAACATGGCCCCTTCCGCGTCCTTTGCCCGTAAGAACTTGATGGGGAATTTTTCCCACATTGGCACCGTGAAGGTCCCGAGGATAGAAGAGATCACCCCGATGGCCCGCACGATGAGGGGATAAACGATCCAGAAGGTGTCTCCCGTCTCGCGCAATAAGAAGAGACCCAGGATCAACGTCGAGACGATGGTCACCTCGTAGCTCTCAAAGATGTCGGCGGCCATGCCGGCACAGTCGCCCACATTGTCGCCCACCAGGTCGGCCACGACGGCGGCGTTGCGCGGATCGTCCTCCGGGAGCCCCTGCTCCACCTTGCCCACCAGGTCGGCGCCCACGTCGGCCGACTTGGTATAGATGCCGCCGCCGATCCGCATAAAGAGCGCCACCAGGGTGCCGCCAAAGCCAAAGCCCAGGAGGGCGTCGGGGGCGGCCTTGCCAAAGATCATGAAGATGAGCGTGCCGCCCAGGAGCCCCAGGCCGTCGGTCAGCATGCCGGTAAAGGTCCCGGCCCGGTACGCGACGGTGAGGGCACCGTTGTAGTTGTTCTGGGCGGCCTGGGCAGCGACGCGGATGTTGCCCTCAATGGCGACGCGCATGCCCAACTGCCCGACCAGGGTCGAGAAGGTGGCGCCGACGATAAAGGCCACCATCCGCCCCACGCCGATCCAGAGCTGCGCGGAGCCCACGTCGCCCTCGAACATCTCCAGCGCTTGCTCCGTGGGCCGGACAACATAGACGCTGAAGAACAGCACCACCGCCAGGAGCACGAGGATGGGCAGGATCGTACGCAACTGCTGGCGCAGATAGGCGTTGGCTCCCGTCTTGATGGCCTCCCACACCCTCAGCATCTCGGGCGTGCCCTTGTCACGGCGCAGCGTGTCGCGCCACAGCCAGTAGGCGTAAAGGAGGCTGATAAAAGCAACCACAATTACGCCCCAGAGCATACTTTGCTCTAACGCACTCAGTTCACTCATGTGATTCTCTCCTCCGCGGGGCATGTAATGTGCGTGCACCACCAGGCGACCAGCACGGCTTTTCGAGTCAGCACAAACACCAGCAGGCGCGACTCTATGCCTCGCCGGGCGGCCAGGCTTGTTTTGCCGGACCATGTTGTCGGCAATCCGGAGGTCCCTTGGTGGCCCGCGGGAACCGGATGAGCCGCCGCTGCTCGGTCTTGTGGCACGATCTCACCCTTGCTGGCGCCTGCGGCGGCGCAAAGCGCACCTATTCTACTCAAGTTGAGATGAAAAGTCAAGTAGCAAATTTGAGATATTGAGATGTTCTGTGGCCCCTGCCCCCTCCCGTCCCATGCCGGCCGGTGCGGCAGGCGCGGGCCGCAGGCCGGGCCGGGCCGAGCCGGGCCGAGCCGGGCCGAGCCGTTCATCGGCCATCGGCCATCGGCCATCGGTCATCGGTCATCGGCCATCGGCCATCGGCCGGTTGGATCGAGTTTTCCGATTCGCCAAATTGGGGGGTACACATTTGAAACTTTCGTGGTATAATGACCCTGTCTCTACCGTCCCGGTGTCTGGGGAACACTGTGCGCGGGAAAGGTTTATGTTCCGGGTCGAGAACTTGACCAGTGGCTGCGATGGCCTGGCCGCAACGCGAGAAACAGCACGCAACTTCGCGCCAGGCGCGCTCAACAGTCTTGGGCCTTGGTTGGCCGGATCGTACCCCCCATCCGGCTCCGAGATCGCCAGAACCATCCGGTCATGTCCCTTGTCGCAGGATGGTCTGCAAAACGACCTGTTGGAGCCCTTTCTTCCTCCTTGAATAGCACCGAAGGAGGAACTGGTTGCCGCCTGGGCGCAGGGGTAAAGACAGGCGTAACGCACGTTACTGAACGTCAAGGCTCTGCGGTATATTATACGATAATAATGGGCGTTTTATGTCGTATGGTCCAGCCATTGCTGCCTGGGTAATGCTTGTACCAACCGGGTTTCCCCTCGCGCGCGATTCAGTGGGAACGTCGCGCTCCGGGGAGGCAGCCGGGCTGGAAGTGAACATGGGAATGATAGCTTTGACAACGCAGAGGTTGCCTGTTTTTAATTCAATTCATCAGCATCGATCGGGCAGCCGGAGCCACCTTCGAGTCGAACGGGAGGATCGGTCAGAATGACCGCAGTGGAAGTGGAAGAAAAAGAAAACTCTGTGCCTGAAGGCGAAGGGAGGGAGCCAACTGCCATCGAGCGGCTGATAGACCTTGGCCGCAGCCAGGGCTACGTCACCTATGACGATGTAATGGAAGCGGTACCCGAAGCCGAGCTGAACATCGATCAATTGGAGGATGCGTTGGCTACCCTGATTGAAATGGGAGTCGAGATCAGCGACACAGAGATCGAAGAACCCATGGCCGAAGTAGAGGAAAAAAGAGAAGCCGAGACGGTGGAAAACGTCGCGGCCGACATCGATCTTTCGGCCATTGACATAGATGATTCCATCAGCCTGTATCTCAAGGAAATCGGGCGGATTCCGTTGTTGACGGCAGAACAAGAAGTCAGCCTGGCCAAGCGCATGGAGGCCGGTCGCAACGCCAAGCGGCGGATGAGCAAGAACGGCGAGCTGAGCCTGGACGAGCGCGACCGGCTGCGCAGCACCATTCGGGATGGGCAGGCAGCCCAGGAACACCTCATCAAGGCCAACTCCCGGCTGGTGGTCAGCGTGGCCAAAAAGTACGTCGGTCGAGGCGTGCCCTTCCTGGATCTGATCCAGGAGGGCAACATCGGGCTGATCCGTGCCGTGAAAAAGTTTGATTATCGTCGCGGCTACAAGTTCTCGACCTATGCCACCTGGTGGATCCGCCAGGCCGTGACCCGGGCAATCGCCGACCAGGGTCGGACCATTCGCGTCCCGGTGCACATGTACGAGCAGATCAACCGCCTGGCGCGCGTCTCCCGGCAGCTCGTGCAAGAGTTGGGCCGCGATCCGACGGTGGAAGAGATAGCCGAAGAGCTGGGCGTCAGCCCCAAAAAGGTAGAGCGAACCATCAAGGTCTCACAGCGGCCGCTCTCCCTGGAGATGCCCGTGGGTGAGGAGGATGACAGCTTCCTCGGCGACTTTATCGAGGACAGCGAGGCACCCTCACCCACCGACCAGGCCTCGCAGCAGTTGCTGCGCGACCAGATCGAGGACATCTTTGGCTCCCTGACACCGCGCGAAGTGCGGATCTTGCAACTGCGCTTCGGACTGGTGGACGGCTACAGCTACACGCTGGAGGAGGTGGGCAAGAAGTTTGGCGTGACCCGCGAGCGGATCCGCCAGATCGAGGCCCAGGCCCTGGGCAGGCTGCGTCACCCCAGCCGGAGCCGCAAGCTGCGAGACTTTTTGTCCTGAGCATGGCCAAGAAAGCATCCCGGCGCCGCGGGCAGCCGCGGCGCCGGCGTTCTGGTTCCCTGTGGATCCCCGCCGTCGTGGCCCTGGTCGTCGTGGCGATCGTCGTGGGCATCATCCTGTCCGTCGAGGGCGGTGGGGCGCGTGCGTCACAGCAGCCCAATGCCACGGCACAACCACTGGCCACCAATCCCATCCCCTACCCGGCCGTGCCGCGCATCTCGGTGGCCGAGACCTGGGAGGGCATGCAGGCCGGCCAGGTGCTCCTGGTCGACGTGCGCGGCCAGGCGTCGTACAACAACCTTCACGCCGAAGGCGCCCTCTCTATCCCCGAAGACGAGATGGACGCCCGCCTCGACGAGCTGCCCCGCGATCGCGACATTGTCCTCTATTGCACCTGAGGACAGGAACAGCAAAGTGCCCGTGTGGCACAGAGGTTGATGGACCAGGGCTTTGACAACGTCCTGGCACTCCAGGGCGGTTTTGCCGCCTGGCAACAGGCCGGTCTGCCCGTGGTGCCGGCGCAGTAACAGGTAGGATGGGCCGCGCCGCCGGCTCCCCCGCCCTCCCGCGAAGCCCCTCAGCCCCCTGGTCGTTGCATTCTCGCCGGACTTCTGGTATACTGGTGCCAGTTCCGGGGAATGGCTGCGATGAAGAGACCCGAATTACGCCTGCAAACCATCGCCCTGACGGCGATCCTGATCGTCATCGTCACGGCGCTAAGCCTGGTCCTGGGCCGTTACGCGGCCCAGGCCCGTTCTCCTTCTGATTCCTGGATCCAGCCCCGGGAGATACCCAATACAGACGTCAACCCCTTTGGCGCCAACTTTTTCCTGAGCCGCGAAGTGGAGGAGTGGAAGCGACAGCGCACGGTGCAGATGGCCCGCGAGGCCGGCCTTGGATGGGCGAAACAGCAGTTCGCCTGGGCCGAGATCGAGCCCCTGCGCAAGCGCGAGTTCATCGATCCTGTCAGCGGCGAGAGCAGTTGGGCCAAGTTTGACGATATGGTCGACATGTTCCGGGCCAACGGCCTGCAGGTCATCGCCCGGCTGGACCTTGCGCCCGCCTGGGCGCGTCCGCCTGATTCCCGCGAAGAGACCCCGCCGCAGAATTTCGACGACCTGGGCGATTTTGTGTATGCCTTTGTCGAGCACTTTCGGGGGAGGGTACAATACATCCAGATCTGGAACGAGCCCAACATCTATCCCGAGTGGGGCGAGCAGGCGGTCGACCCTGTGGCCTACACACGCATGCTCCAGATCGCCTATACCCGCGCCAAGGAGGCCGACCCCAACGTTCACGTGCTCTCTGCCCCCCTGGCCATCACCCTGGGCGAGCCGCATCCCGAGCCCGGCAAATGGCGCTCTATGCCCGACCTGGACTACCTGAGCGCCATGTACGAGGCCGGGGCCGGCGACTATTTCGACATCCTTTCGGCCAACGCCTTCGGCTTTGACCTGCCCCCCGAGGATGCGCCGGACCGCGACGTGCTCAACTTCCGGCGCGTCGAGCTGCAGCGCGAGATCATGGAGCGAAACGGCGACGGCGGTAAGGCCATCTGGTTCAACGAGTATGGCTGGAACGCCGCCCCGAGCTCGTTCAGCGACGAGGCCCTGATCTGGGAGCGGGTGAGCGAAAAGGATCAGGCGGAATACACGCTCCGGGGCATCGACTTTGCCCGCCGCGAGTGGCCCTGGGCGGGCGTTTTCAACATCTGGTATTTCCGGCAGACCGGCCAACAATACTCTCCCGACGACGCGGCGTTCTATTTTCGCATGGTGGACGTGGACTTTACGCCACGCCTGGTGTATGACGCGGTGAGCGACGCCACGGCATCCCTCTACGTGGCATCCAGCGGCCACTTCGAGGAGACATATCCGGCTGTGGCGTCTGATCCCGAATGGCAGGGCGCCATCGCGCCGGAAGCGAGCGGCGGGGAACTGCTCCAGAGCGACGTGCCCGGCGCCAGCCTGACCTTTGCCTTTCAGGGCCACTCGGTCGACCTCATCGCCCGGCGCGGCCCCGAAGACGGGTATCTCCTCGTCACCCTCGACGGGCGCAACGTCGCAGGCCTGCCCGTGGACGCCCAGGGACGCTCCTACCTGGATCTGCGCGCGGCCGAGGTCCAGTGGCAAGCCCGCGTGCCCCTGGCGGCCGGGCTGTCCACGGGCCAGCACGTGCTGCGCCTGACGGTGGCGGACGACAGTCCGGCTGCCTGCAACGTGGACGCCTTCGAAGTCAACGCCGGCCAGCCGCCCGCCTTCCCCCTGGCGCCCGTCGCCGGCCTGGGCGTGGGGCTGGTAGCCGCCATCGCCGGGCTCGTCTGGGATCTGCGCTCGCGGCGCCGGTCGAAATACTTCTAGCGGCGAGGCGGTCCAAGGCACATAGAACCCGAGCATCCGGGTCGGCCATGACGGCGAGGCGCGTGCGGCTTACGGGGTGACGGCGTGCAAGGCAGGTTTTTGGCGCCGCGACTGTGGCAATTCTGTGTCGATCGGCACGCCGCTCTCCCACTCATTGTGATCCCGAGACTGTCTTGAAGCTCGCGCGCAGGAATCGCGGGTAATAGAGATCGGTACGAGCCACAAGCTGTCCATACCCCACGATGTTGGTTGCATACGTCAACACCAAGTCCGCTCCCTCGAGGTGGGAGTGTGCCTTGGCTGCATAGATCAACACGTCCGGGATTTGCTGCTCTTCGGGACGATAGAATGCCTCGAGTGACGTCCAGGCCCCCGTCGGGGAGTCGGATAGCCTGTATCCCAGATCCGCCCCGCCGAACCCGATCGTCTGGATTTCGAGATAGCGATGGAGCAGGGGCTCGTAGTGAATGGTGAATTCAGTCTGGCCTTGAGCAAAGAGGGCCTGCGGCGGCGTCACCAGCTCCTGTTGCGCCACCCACCCGTCTCCTTCTCCCACCCACCATTGAGGCTGCATCAGATCCCCGTTCGCCATCTCGGCAACCGGCCAGCGGACGAGGTGGATCGTGTGCTCCGGCTCCTTGACGCAGAAGGCAACGACGTGGTCGCCTGCCTGGACGACGCTGCCGGATACGATCAGTCCGAACGGGTTGTCCGGCGTTGCCAACCACTGCACGTTCCACTCGGAAGGAGGCTGGTCCGGATTGGAGACCAGCACTGCCCGCCAGCCGGGATGCTCGAACCCGATGCCCTCCGAAGAGGAGCGAGTAGCCATGAAAAAGATGAACAGCTTGCCGTCCAAAACGATGCCGTGCCCCGGCCAGAACCACGTGTCGCCGTCCTCCGCAAAAAAGGACGCAGGCGCCCGTTTGTACGTTCGCCAATAGAACTCTATCGAAGCCGTGGACGGATCGTAGCCCGACTGGATGGCGACGCTGTTTCTGATCATCGTGGACAGCCGGCGCGTGTTCAAGAAGGTCCTCGAGATAAAGGTGTCGCCGAACAACCAGAGCGTCCGGCCGTCACCCAGGTCAATGGAGTAGGCGTCGTCCGAGCCCATCCACCTGGGGTTGCTTCGAAACAGGGTGTCCGCTTCGGGCCAGGGCTCGACCTGGATGAGATCCGAAGACAAAGGCTGAACCGGCGCCGGGACAGGCGTCGCAGGTGGCGTACAGCCAACCAGAACCAGGACGCCGACGCAAACCAACGCATTGGCCAGGCGTGCGATCACCATCCCTCGCGAAGACGTTACACGGTTTCTCATGGCTCCTCCACCGGTTGCGGCTCCATCGGGTCGCCCACGGCGTTTCCGGCCGCTCTTCGAACAACTGCTGCCAGCTCCTCCTGTGCATCCGGGTTTGCGGGCAATTACCTTCTCAATCTGCATAGATAGCCAGCATCGTATCCAGGTCGAAAATCACCCCTCTGCTCCCAGTACCATACCTGACGCCCACGTAGGGTCGGCGATACGTCATCAGTTTCAGGATCACCCGCCGGTTGATGACGGGAAAAACAAACTCCTCTGGCGTGGGAAAGACGGCTGCTTCGATCTGTGCGATTTGCTCCGGCGTGAGCTTGACGCTCTCCGCGATGCCAAATCGAGCCCGGGCCTCGTCAATCTCCTGCGACTTTTGCACCAGCCGAGCCCGCAGTTCGTGCCACGGCCCGATGCGGCGGGTGATGGAGGGAAAAAAGATCGTCGCCTGGATCAGGGCAAAGAATACCAGGATGCCAATGGCCAGCGACGTGCGCCTTGACTTCCGGGGCCAGGACGGGACGACCACCGGCCTGCTCAACAGCGCCAGGGCGACGAGCAGCAGGGGCACGCTGAGAAGAGACACGAACAGCTCGCCCGGGCCGTCGATGGGCAGGGCCCACTGCAAATAGAGCCCCACAGGGACAAAAGCAACCGCGCCCAGAAGCGCGCCCAGTACGT
>DAOUHB010000212.1:0-8150 GCA_034428935.1 Anaerolineae bacterium
TTCTGTCTGGTTTTTGCCCCTCAGCGCCGCATTGGCCCTGCCCCTGCCCATCGTAACCGCCGGCCTGTGTTTCGTGACGAACCAGGTGACGCGGGCCAAAGCCGTGAGCATGCAGACCTTTGCGACGGGGATGCGGCGCTACTGGCGAAAGGCCCTGGGGGTGACCGCCATCAACGTGGTGGTGCTCCTGATCGTCGCCAGCAACCTGCGCTTCTACGCGTCGCTGGAGGGCGCCTGGACCAGCCTCGCCCTGGGGATCTGGCTGGCGCTGGCCTGCTACTGGCTATTGGTTCAGATCTACTGGTTTCCCATCATCCTGGAGATGGAGAACGACCGCGTGCTGCTGGGGCTGCGCAATGCCCTGGTAATGGTCGTCCTTTCGCCCGGCTTTATCATCGTCATCGGCCTCATCGTGCTCGTGCTCCTCGTCGTCGGCACGCTGCTCACGCTGCCGGCCATCCTGCTCCTGGCGTCGCTGTCGCTCCTCATCGCCAACCACGCCACCCGCAGCCGGTTGGCCCGCATCCGCAAGAAGCCGTACAGGCCTGGGCCCGATGACGAATAGGCAAAATAAAAACGATCCCGGTTCCGGGATCGTTCTTGCGTATGGGCATCCGGCTGCCCATCCATTCAATGCCCCCGAGAGGACTTGAACCTCCACGCCCTTGCGGGCACAGGTCCTCAACCTGCCGCGTATGCCAATTCCGCCACGGGGGCTATACGGCCAGATTATACCGACATTTGGCCGGATTGTCAATTTGCACAAAACGCAAGGCGGCTCGCCGCTCGCGCCGCGGGGCGCTGGCCTGTCCCTCAGATGCCACCCTGGGCCAGGAGAAAGATGGCCACGGCCACCAGCCCGACCAACATGGCGCCCATGAGCAGGACGACCAGGATCAGGTAGCGGCTCTGTCCCCCGGCGGCCGGCTCGGTTTCCAGGGGCCGCAGGGCGGGATAGATCCGTTCCTGGACCTCGGCCGGCGCTTGCTTCGTGGGCAGCTCGTGGAGCCAGTCGGGCAGTTCGGGGGCGGCCAGGGGCGTGGCTTCGTCCGGCTGCCACGTGGTCTCCATCTCGGCCTGCGGTGTCGCCGCCGGCGGCGCTCCTGCGCCCGCCACCCAGAAGTCCGCCCCGGCCACGGCCAACTGCTGCAGGTTGAGAGCCATGCCCTTCAGGCCCTGCCCGCACCGCGGACAAAAGTCCGCGGCGGGCACGATGCCGTGGCAGCGTGGGCAGAGTACCCTATCTTCTCCCCGGAGAAGCGTGCCGCAGGTGCGGCAGAAATAGCCGCTCTCCTCGGCGCCGCACTCGGGGCAGGAGATGGGCTCGCTGTTCGTCTCTGACTCGTCTCCCGGCTTCATAGGCAGCCCCTTCCCTCACGGTTGACCCCATTCTACCCCAGGACGGGGAAAACGGCAACCGCGGCAGAGCCGCGTGGCGCCTTTGGCGTACGGCATGGCTCAACTACCCTTTTCCCCGAAAACCTGGTATAATCACGCTTCGCCAGACGACACCAACGGTCCGGTCGAGCCAGTACCCGGCGAGGAGTGATACCATGCAAGACGTTCAAGCGATTGCGCAAAGGATCACGGATAACGTGGAAAAGGTCATCGTGGGCAAACACGATGCCGTCCAGTTGACCGTCGTCGCGCTGCTCTGCCAGGGGCACGTGCTCATCGAGGACGTGCCCGGCACGGGCAAAACCATGCTTGCCAAGTCTGTGGCCCGCTCTCTGGGCTGCAGTTTCCGCCGTATTCAGTTTACGCCCGACATGCTCCCCAGCGACGTGACGGGTGTCTCGGTATTTAATCAGAAGACGCGCGAGTTCGAGTTTCGCCCGGGCCCCGTTCTGGCCCAGATCGTCCTCACGGACGAGATCAACCGCGCGACACCCAAGACCCAGTCTGCCCTTCTGGAGGCGATGGAAGAGCGCCAGGTCACCGTGGACGGTGTGACCTATGCCATGGAGCAGCCCTTCCTGGTCCTCGCCACGCAGAATCCCATCGAGTACGAAGGCACGTTTCCCCTGCCCGAAGCGCAGCTCGACCGCTTCATGTTGCGTATCGGGCTGGGTTATCCCGAATCGCGGGACGAGCTGATCATGCTCGACCGCCAGCAGCACACCCATCCGGTCAACCGGCTGGAGCAGGTGGTATCGAGGGAAGAGCTGGTCGAGGCCCAGGGGCGCATCAAGGACGTGTACCTGGACGACCTGGTAAAGGAATACATTGTCAAACTGGTGAATTCCACGCGAAAGCATCCCGACGTGTACCTGGGCGCCAGCCCCCGGGGCAGTATTGCCCTGTACCGGACCGGGCAGGCGCGTGCTGCCGTGTTGGGACGCGACTATGTGATCCCCGACGACGTCAAGGCCCTGGCTGCGGCGACGTTGGCTCACCGTCTTATCATCAGCCCCTCGGCGCGCATCAAGAACGTCGATCCTCGGGCCGTCATCCAGGAGGTGCTGGATAGCACGCCTGTGCCCGGTGCTCGGGTACGCAGTGCGTGATCGCGGCCCCTGGAACCCGTTGCTCCCCGGGAGCGCAGATCAATCCCTGCCGGGCAAGGCCGCCCGGCAGGTCTTGTCGCCTGTCGCCATGACGCGACGGGCCTGGAATAGGAAGAGTTAGATGCCCAACACGGATCTCGTATTGCTGCACGCGCCAAGCGTGTACGACTTTCGGCAACGTTCGATCTTGTACGGACCGGTGAGCGACCTGGTCCCCAGCACCCCGGTCTTTGAGATGTATCCCATCGGGTTCACGACCATCGCCGAGTACCTGGAGCGCAATGGCTTTCGGGTGCGCATCGTCAACCTTGCCGTCCGCATGCTGAACGGAGAACGCTTTGACGCGGAAAAACTGATCCGCAAGCTGAACCCGGCGGTCTTTGGCATCGACCTGCACTGGATGCCGCACGCCCACGGCGCCGTAGAGATCGCGCGCCTGTGCAAGCAATACCATCCGGATACGCCGGTCATGTTTGGCGGCTTTTCCTCCAGCTACTTTCACGAGGAGCTGGTCGCCCGCCCCGAGGTGGACTATGTGGTGCGCGGCGATTCGACCGAGGTGCCTGTCCTGCAGTTGATGCAGCACCTGGCGGGCCGGCCCGGGGCCCCGGCCCTGGCCGAGATTCCCAACCTGACCTGGCAGGACGCCGATGGCACGATCCGTGCCAACGAGGTGACTTACAGCCCCGACAACCTGGACCACGTGCTCATCGATTATAGCTACGTGGTCAAGGCCGTGGCCCGCTATCGCGACCTGGCCAGTTTCGTGCCTTTCAAGGGCTGGCTGGGCTATCCCATCACCGCCGCCCTCAGCGTGCGGGGCTGCTCGCACAACTGCCGCACCTGTGGCGGCTCGGCCGCCACCTTTGCCGCCCTGCACAAGCGGCGCAAGCCCGCCTTTCGCGCGCCCGAGGACCTTGCCCAGGACATTCGCAACATCTCGCGCTTTAGCAAGGGGCCTGTGTTCATCCTGGGCGACATCCGGCAGGCCGGGCAGGACTATGCCGACCGTTTCCTGCGGGCCATCCACGGCTACCAGGGGCCGGTCATCCTCGAGCTCTTTGGCGACGCGGACCGCGATTTTATCCGGCGCGTGGCCGATGCCATGCCCAACTGGACGCTCGAGATCTCGCTGGAGACCCACAGCGATGAGGTCCGTTCGGCCTTTGGCCGCCCCTACAAGAACGCGGAAATCGAGAATACCATGCGCTATGCCCTGGAGGCAGGGGTCAAGCGCCTGGACGTGTTTTTCATGATCGGCCTGCCCAAGCAGGATTACCAATCGGTCATGGACACCGTCGACTACTGCGAGTACCTGATGCGAGACCTGGACGCCGTGCCCCAGGGCTCGGAGCGAAGGCTCATCCCCTTCATCTCGCCCCTGGCGCCCTTCCTGGATCCCGGCAGCCCGGTGTTCGAAAATCCGGAGCGCTACGGCTATCATTTCTTTGCCCGCAGCCTGGAGGAGCACCGCCAGGCGCTGGTCCAGCCCAGTTGGAAGTATGTTCTGAACTACGAGACGCGCTGGCTGAACCGCGACGAGATCGTGGACAGCACCTACGAGGCCGGCATGCGCCTGAACCGGCTCAAGGCGCGCTACGGCCTGGTGGAGAAAGAGCAGGCCGAGCGCACAGAGGCGCGCATCCTCAAGGCCCGGCGCCTCATCGGCCAGATCGACGACATCATGAGCATCCAGGATGAGGAGCGCCGTGGCCGGCTGCTGCGGGCCATCAAGCCGCAGGTGGACGATGCCAACCTGTCGACGGTTTGCGACAAGACCGAGCTGAACGTTCCCCTGAAGGGCCTGAGGCTGAACCTGCCCCGGGCGGCCTGTTTCTTTGTCGAGCATTCGTTCAAGAGCCTGCTGTCCCGGTTGTAGACATCATGGAAACACGGAGTGCGCCGTTGGCCGAGTCAATTCCCGATTTCGTCGTCGTGGGTCACATCTGCCAGGACCTGCTGCCCAATGGAGGGCTGAGCCTGGGCGGCTCGGTCTCGTATGCCGCGACCACGGCACTGCAGATGGGCTATCGCGTCGGCATCGTCACCAGCGCCGGGCCGGACATGGACCTGAAAGCGGCGTTGCCCGGCGCCGAGATCCTGTGCGACCGGGCAGCCGAGACCACCCTATTCGAGAACATCTATCATAACGGGCAGCGGACACAGATCCTCCACCGCCAGGCCAACCTGCTCACCTGCCGGCAGATCCCGCCCGCCTGGCGCCAGGCTCCCATGGCCTACCTGGGATCCATCGACCAGGAGATCGACGACAGCGTCTTTCACTGCTTCAGGCCCGGCGTCAGGACCGGCGTCATGCCCCAGGGGTTCTTCCGCAAGTGGGACGAGCGCGGCCACGTCTACTTTACCGAGTGGACGCCACCCGAGTCTGTCCTGCGGCGCATCAACCTCCTGGTCCTCAGCGAGCTGGATGTGCCCGAGCCCCTGGAGCTGGCAGAGTCCTGGGCCGAGTTCGTCGGGATCGTGGTCGTAACCCACGCCGAGCGGGGAGCGACGGTCTTTCAGGCTGGGGAGAGGCGGCATTACCCGACCCGGCCCGCCCGCCAGGTGGATCCCACGGGCGCCGGCGACGTCTTTGCCGCTGCCTTTCTCATCCGCCTGACCGAGACGGGCGATGCAGGCCAGGCGGCCATCTTTGCCAATACCGTCGCCTCGTTCTCGGTGGAAGGACCGGGTGTGAGTGGCATACCGGATAGGACGACCGTCGAGGAATATCTGAAGGGAGTTCGCTGAGGTACGACGCCCTCGGCGCGAGGAGCACTTTACCATATATATCACCCTTCTTGAGTTTTATGAAAAGCTGTGCTACAATAGGGGTGTCGCCGATTCCAATGAGACGAGCTTGCGTTGGCTCGTGGCGACGGATAAGGAAGGGGGAGTACGATGAAGTTCAAGATCCAGCAGTTTTTGGATTACATCATGGAGGAAAAGGGCTATTCCACCAATACCCTGGCCGCCTATCGGAACGACCTTTCCCAGTTCGTCGAACAGATCGAATCCAAGATAGATAGCTGGGAGCAGGTAGACCGCAATCTCATCATCGACTATATCATGGCTATGAAGGCGGATCAGGAGTATGCGTCGTCGACCGTTGCCCGCAAGGTGGCGGCCATCAAGTCGTTCTTTCACTACCTGGTGGACCACGGCTTGCTGGAGGACGATCCAACGGCCACGTTGGACTCGCCCAAGGTGCGCAAGCGCCTGCCCAAGGCCATCTCGGCGGAGGACCTGGAGCGCCTTCTGGCCGAGCCGGCCAACGACCGGACGGCCAAGGGGCTGCGGGATCGGGCGCTCCTGGAGCTGCTCTACGCCACGGGCCTGCGCGTCACCGAGGTCGTGTCGTTGGACGTGGAAGACGTGAACCTGGCCTCCTCTACCCTGCGCCTGGTGCGGTCGAGGGACAAGGCGGAGCGCATCGTCCCCATCCACGATCGTGCCATCGAGCCGCTGCGCGAGTACATGGAGCGGGGGCGCATGCAGCTCTTGCGCGATGCCGACGAGCAGGCTCTCTTTCTCAACCATCGAGGTCACCGGCTGACCCGGCAAGGTTTGTGGCTCATCGTCAAGCATTACGTCCGCGAGGTGGGAATCGTCGAGGACGTGACGCCCCACACGCTACGCCACACATTCGCCGCGCACCTCATTGAGAGGAAAGCCAACCTGGAGTATGTCCAGGAAATCCTGGGGCATGCCAGCATCTCGACGACGCAGGTGTACACCCAGGTGGGCAAAGTCGACTCGGCCGACGAAGACTAGAGGCGATAGCGGGAGGAGACAATGGGGTACGTGGATCGGATTCTCGGCGAGAATGAGCAGATCGTGTACAAGACACACAAGCACTGGCTCGTGCTTCTGGAACGGATTGCGGCGCTGATCTTTGCCGTCGTCGTTTTTGCCGCCCTGGGGCTGGTGCTGCTCCTCTCGCAAGAGGGCCCGGAGGGAGAAGAGATCCGGCTGATCGTGGGCCTGGTGGCCCTCGGCAGCGTGATCCTGCCGCTCTTTGTGGTGCTTCGGGCCTGGCTGCGCGGCCTGCGCGGGCGCGAGTTCCTGCGCTCAAGCTGGCGCGCCGGCCTGGCCGCGATCCTGATCCTGGCCGTCGCCCTCTATGTCCTGCTCGGCAGCCAGTACAGGCTCGTGGGTTGGCTGTCGCTGGCGCTGGCGGCCATCCCCCTGCTCGACGTGATTCGCATCGTGGCCGACTGGGTGAACGAGGGCTTTATCATCACCAACCGGCGCGTCATGGAGGTCAGGGGCATCGTCAACAAGCACGTGCGAGACTCGGCCCTGGAAAAGGTCAACGACGTCGAGCTGGATCAGTCGGTCGTCGGGCGCGTCATCGGCTATGGCACCGTGCAGATCATCACCGGGTCCGACATTGGCATGAACATGTTCCGCCGCATCAACAACCCGGTGCGCTTCAAGCGCGAGATGCTCAACGCCAAGGAGCGCTTGCACGTCGACAGCGACATGCCCGAGAGGCGACCGGACACGGCGCCGCTGCCCTCCTTTTCGGCTGTCGATGCCGAGCGGGAGCGCATTCCCGACCTGCTCATCGAGCTGGCGGAACTGCGCCAACGGGGCATTCTCTCGGAAGAAGAGTTTCAGGCCAAGAAAAAAGACTTGTTGGATAGGATGTAAATGGTCAAGCATTATACACGTCAGGAGTACGAGGCGGCGACGGATTACATACGGGAGCGCAGCAGCTACCGCCCTCAGATCGGCATGATCCTCGGCTCGGGGCTCAATCCCCTGGCCGACGCTGTCCAGGATGCGGACCGGATTCCCTACACGGACGTCCCGAACTTTCCCCGGCCGACGGTCCAGGGGCACGCCGGGCAGTTGGTGCTGGGGCGGCTGCAAGGGCTCGAGGTCGCCATCATGCAGGGCCGGGTACACTTTTACGAGGGGTACCCCATCCAGCAGGTGGTCTTTCCCGTGCGCGTCCTGCAAGTCCTCGGCATCAAGACGCTCATCGTCACCAATGCCGCGGGCGGGCTCAGCCCGCAGTTCCAGGCCGGAGAGCTGATGCTCATCGGCGATCACCTGAACCTGGTGGGTATGACGGGCAACAACCCGCTCTTCGGGCCAAACGACGAGAGTTTCGGCCCGCGCTTTCCCGACATGTCCCAGGCATACGATCCGGAGCTGCGCCGCATCGCGCGCGAGGTGGCCCGCGAGAACGAAATCCCGCTCCACGAGGGTGTGTACGCGTCCCTCGGCGGTCCTTCTTTCGAGACGCCGGCCGAGATTCGCTTCTTGCGCACCATTGGCGCCGATGCCGTCGGCATGTCTACCGCGCCCGAGGTGGTTGTCGCCCGCCACGGCGGGATCCGCGTGTTGGGTATTTCTGGCATTTCGAACGTTCTGGTCGCCGAGGCCTCAGCCGGTCACGAGACGACCCACGAGGAGGTTCTGGCTGCCGGCCAGCAGATCGTGCCGCGCCTGACAAAGGTGATCTGTGGCGTCCTGGATCGCCTGGCAAAAGGCGCATTGCCCTGATCCGTGCCCGCGGCGAAGGGGCATCGGGGGAAGCCCCTCCACTGCAGCCGGCCGGGAATTGATATCTCGCCCTACAGGGAGTAGGCCATGGAACAGGTCTTGCGATTTATCGCAGACTACCAATGG
>DAOUHB010000213.1:0-7803 GCA_034428935.1 Anaerolineae bacterium
CACCTTGACCTGGTCATCTGTGAACCGCTTGTGCAGCTGTGTCATTTCGTCCCTCCTCATCTCGAGATCGACCTGCTGGGACTCTACCACAATCGGTTCACTTTTCAACTGGAAAGAGTTCACTTTTCAGCCTTAAATGGTTCACCTTTCAACTTTCAACCACAGATAGCGGCAGAATCCTTGACAATCGCGATGCTTCGTGATAGAATACAAAAGTAAACTAGTCGCAATGCCATTGGCGTGTGAAGAAGGCGTGATGTGGTCACCCAATATCGAGAAACGGAGTTCTTTATGATGGTGCATGGCAGCGAACCAGTCCTTCGCCGCACAGATCTTTTTCTGATAACATCTGTAAAATTGCTCTCACGGATCCCGTAGGCGCGTACGCGCCCGGGGTCTTTTTGTTTTTCGGTCTAGCCACAGAGCCACAGATAGAAATATCTCAGCACAGCGGAAGGGGGGTGATATCCGCGTCCAATTGTACTGCTGCCGCAACCGTGTAGTCAATAAAACTGCGAGAAAGGAGTTTGTAAACAATGAAGTCAAGATTGTGGCGCGCGTTGACGATGGTTCTGGTCCTCGCCTTGCTGCTCCCCCTGACCGCCGGTGCCGAGCCGTACGCTCCCCAGAGCACCGAGCCGGCGGTCATACCGGCAGGCGGTGTGGGTGCCCGGATGGACCCCATGACCAAGTTGGACGCTGAATTGCGTACGCTGGCCAAGGAGGGCGGCGCCGAGCCGGCGCTGGTCTACATCCTGGCCAGGCCTGGCGTCGATCTCGGCGACGCGGTGGAAGTCGTGGAAACCCGCGCCTTTCCGCCTGACGGCACCCTGGTGGTCGCCAGGGTGCTGCCGGACCGGGTGCTCGACATGGCCGCCAACCCCGACGTGGTGGCAGCCGAGGTGTTTCATGCCATCGAAGCTCCCATTCCCTTGACACCCAGGGAGGGTGTGGAACGGCTGACCCGGGAAAAGGTCCGCGATCTGCGGGCGGAGGTCGAGCGGGTCAAGGCCGAGGCCTTGGCCGGAGCGACCTCACGGCAGTTGCCGGCGAGCGCTGCCCCTGGGACAATGCTGAGCCCCCAGGACTGGAACGGCGCTGACCTCATCGGTGCATCCGCCGCCTGGGCCAAGGGCTACACCGGTGCCGGGGTCAACATCGCCATCATCGATTCGGGCGCGGACTTTGGCCACCCGGACCTGGAGGGCAGGCAAGCTACGTACGAAAGCGGCCCGTATGCCGGCTGGCCCATCGCCCTGGACCCGCGGTCCATGCGCAACTACTACTACAATGGCCTCACCTCCAGCGACAACTATAACGATTGGTTCGACTATTCCTGGTACGCCGACGTCTATGGCGTGATCAACTGCGTGCAGGGCACAACGCCTACCTTTGAATTCAATGAGTATGTGTACAGCATCGACCCGAGTGTCGCTGACCTGAGCAAGAGCGGCACGATCCGGTGGGGGATTCATCCCGACGAGCAGATCGCGGACTTTGTCTACGATTGGATCCCCTTTATCCTGCTGGATACTGCCGCGCCCGGCGTGTACGACACCGTTATCGCCGACCTGAACTTTGACCTCTGGTTCGACGGTCACGACGACGTGGCGAACAAGGCCGATCCGGTGCTGAACCAGGATCTGGGTTCCTACGTCTACACCGATACGGTGGTGATGACCGGCACGGTGTGGTCGGATCCGATGATGTTGATGATGGGTTACCCGCCGACGTGGTGGGGCCCGGACTATGTTGCGGGCGACGTCGAGACGGTGCCGGCCGGTTCGTGGATCTGGGCGCTGGATCACCACTCGCTCGAGGGTGCCACGGACGGTGCCGACGGCATCCCCGAAGTCTCCGGCGGCATGGTCTACTTTATCGCCGACGGCAAGCTCCCCATCCCCGGCATGGACTTTCTCTATCCCAGCTTCGGCCTGGCGGGCATGCCGCCCGTTCCCCTGAACGGCACGCTCGTAGCGTTCATGATCGGCTCATACTGGGCCGGTGGCGGCGACCACGGCACGTTGTGCGCCTCCGCGGCCGTGGCCGGCGGCGTGGCCCAGGGCTACTTTGCCGCTACCGGCGAGTGGGTGCAGTACGAAGCGGCCGTGAACGACAACTTTCCCCTTCCTCCGAGCGGTGACCCGGCCGACATCATGCCCTGGCTCAAGCCCGCCGGAGAGGGCACGGTGCAGGGAGCCGCTCCCGGCGCCAAGATCATTGCCATCGGCGACAACTACGAGGTTGTCAACGACATGCAGGGCATGTACGACGCGTACACCTTCCTGGCCTACGGCGTGGACGGCGTGCCCAACAGCGGCGACGAGTTCGTCGACATCGTCAGCATGTCCTACGGCGACGGCTCCGTGCACAATGACGGCTGGGACTGGGAGTCGAGGCTGCTGTCGTACTATAACCAAACCTTCCTGCCCAACACCACCTTCCTCGCCTCCAGCGGCAACGGTGGTCCTGGCTTTGGCACGATTAACTCGCCGCAGGGCAACACGACGGTGAGCGTTGGCGCCAGCACGCAGTACGGCGCGTCCGACGTTTTTGGCGGCGGCCTCACGGCCGAGCAGATCAACGACGGCGAAGTGGTGCACTTTTCCGGGCGCGGGCCCGATGCCATGGGCCGGCCCGATCCCGACGTAGTGGCCACCGGCGGTTGGGGTGCGGGCAACACGCCGCTGAACCTCGCCCCCGGCTATGGCGCCACGTCCAGTTGGTTTGTCCAGGACGGCAACAATGCCTGGTACGAGTGGGGCGGCACCAGCCGTGCAGCCCCCGAAGCGGCCGGCGTGGCCGCCCTGGTGTGCGACGCCTACAACGGCGATGGCACGGGCTGCCCCAGCTTTGAGACCGTGCGCCAGATCCTGATGTCGGGCGCCGACGATCTCAGCCACGACGTGCTCATGCAGGGCGCGGGCCGGGTGAACGCCGACCGGGCCACCGACGTGGCAGCCGGGCTGGCGGGCATCTATGTCTCGCCCAGCCTGCTGGCCGCCGGCGACTATGCGGGGACCCACTACGAGTCCTTTGCCAACGTCCTCTACCCCGGCGACACCTGGAGCCAAACCTTTACCGTTTACAACACGGGCGGGGCCAACACGACGGTCGCCATCGGCGACGAGGTGCTGAAGGAGATGGAGGTGATCACCTACACCCAGGTGGTCTCCCCCTTCCTGGGCACTGAAGGACCGTACCCCAACACCTACTACTACTCGGCCGACTACCTGGTGGGCGCTGACCCGACGACGGACGTCCACGGCGCGGACCTGGCCATCCTTGTGCCGGACGGCGCCGACCTGATGCAGGTGGTCATGGTGGCGCCCTTCGAGTTGTTTGACTTTGGTTATCAGGACCCTGACCCCGGCACCATCAGTTATAGCGCTTCCGAGGCCCATCGCTGGTCGCTGACGATCTTTGACTGGACCGACCGCAATGGCGATGGCAAGCTGTGGGAGGACACTAACAGTGATGGCGTGGTTAGCCTGAGCACCGGCGACCTGGTCGACATCGCCGCAAGTGGCGCCGTCACCCAGACCGAGCTCAGCCGCTTTACCTACGCTTACAACGTAGCCAACGTCCAGGAGGCCACGGTGCGCCTGGGCGACCGGGACGACGTCGACAACATTGTCATCGGCCTGGTGCACAACAAGCCCAACGATGTGCGGCCCGGCTGGGGCCCCGCCGAATACCAGGCGAACCCCATCGTCGTCAAGGTCATCTTTTACGACAAGGTGGACTGGGCCCTGGTCAGCGAGGGCCCGGCCAGCCTGAGCGTGCCGGCGGGCGGCAGCGCCACCTTTGACGCCACCTTTGTCATCCCGGCGGACCAGCCGCCCGGCCTCTACGAGGGCGCCATCACCGTGGCCCAGGGCGGCCACACGACGGTCATCCCCACCACCGTCAACGTGGCCGTGCCGGGCGACGATCTGCTCTTTACCCTGGGCGGCACGCCCGACGCCGGCACGCCATACGACAACGGACGCATGGTCAGCGGCTACACCTGGTCAAGCGTACTGGAGGAGGGCGACTGGCGCTACTACTACTATGACGCGGCGGCCGGCTTTCAGCAGCAGTTCCTCTACGTCCGCAACCGGTGGGGCGATCTGTGCTTGAACATGCCCACGGCCAACGAGACGGTGCTGTGGGGCCCGAATCCCGGCGACCAGTTCTCAATGAAAGAGCCGGCCAAGTACGGGCCGTATGGCATGCAGTACGCCGGCGGCACCTGGGACTCCTATGGGCCGCAGACCGACTGGTACAACGCCCGGCGCGGCGACTGGTGGGTAGGGCCTGACGGCCCTGAGCCCGAGACTCGCTCCTGGGGGAGCCTGTGGGATGGACTTAACCAGGTCCAGTTCCGCAACATCCTGCTCTCCGGCAAGCACGAGTGCGGCGAGGGCTTTGAGGCCACGGCCGGCGTCTTTGGCGTGGATGCGCCCCAGACCGGCGTCCTGATCAACACCGACCAGGAGTCGGGCACCTTTACCATCGACGCCGTGAGCCCGGTGGACGGGCTGGGCGTGGCAGGCTTCCTGTGGGAGGACCAACCTACCTGGTTCCGCAACCAAGACGTGCCCCAGGGCAAGCACGCCAGCGAGGAGTGGCCTGCAGACCTGTTGGACGGCTGGGTCTATACCTTCGAGGCCGAAAACCTGAACTGGATCGAGGTCGACGCCGAGGGCCCGCAGACGTCCGATATCGGCCTGTACCTGCTGTTCGACGCCAACGACGACGGCTTGTTTAACCTGTATGACAACTCCGAGGCCGTGGCCAGCTCCTGCTGTGGCTCCGATCTGTGGCTCAGCTACGGCGACGACTTTAACAACGGTCCCGCGGTGCGCAATGGTACCTACGCCGTGGTCATGTACGGCAACTGGATCGAGCCCGGCGACCAGTTCAACCTGAAGCTGACGCTGTGGGGCGGTGGCCTTACCTTCAACGACACCCCTATAGACCTGTTCGCTATCCTCGACGCCGAGCCCGGCGTGCCGCTGCAGATACAGGTGGACTGGGAAGTACCCGGGCCGGGCGTGTGGGAAGGTATCATGTACTTTGTCATGCCCTACGAGCAGGGCGGTGGCTGGTACATCATGGAACCCGAGATCGTCGTGCCGGTGGTCATCAACAAGGAGGGCGTGCTACCCACCATCCAGAAGGACGTCAGCCAGGAGATCGTGCATTGGGGCGACGAGGTGGTCTACACGATCACCATCGAAAACCCCGGTGCGGAGACTGCCTGGATGCAGGTCACCGACGTGCTGCCTGAGGGGCTGGAGCTGATCGACGAGTGGACCGAGTGGAACGGCATCACCTCCGTCCTTGCCACACAGGCTCCCGAGGCCTTCCAGGATCAGTGCGACATGTGGTACGACGGGTGGATGCGGACAGTGCACTACGACTGCTACCTGCCCCTCGAATATGATGGCCAGATCTATACCCAGGACACCATCACCTTCCGCGCCCGCGTCGAGGCCCAGCCTGGTCTTCTGTCCAACAAGGCCGATCTCAAGGTTTACTATGGCGACGTCTCCAGCGGCTTTTACTCCGACACGGCCGATATCCACGTCCCGTACTCCATCTACCTTCCCCTGGCTGCCAAGTAACCTGAAGTCCAGCGGGATCGCTTAAGGCAAGGGGCCACCGGAATTGTCCGGTGGCCCCTCTGCTATAACCGGCCTCACCGGGTGCTATTCAGCCCGGTCGGGACAGAAGACCAGCCAGGTCGCTCTGACCTCGTACTCGTACTGCCGGCCCTGGGCGGCCAGGATAAGGCGATAGCCGGCCAGGGAGGTAGGCCCCGGCTCGTCTGGATAGGCCCGGTCTGGCTCTTTCAGCGGTGCCGGCTGGGTGGGCTCTTCTACGCGGACCAGCTCCACCTCGTCCGGAGGCACACCCAACCAGTCAGCGAGGTGACTGCGCGCACTCTCCACAACCTCGTCGCGTGTCAGGGCGGGCGCCAGGGCGATGCGCTGGCAGCCGGCTCGTGTGGCCCGCGGCAGCGGCATTGGCGTCCGCACAGCCGGCGGCGCGGCCCGGGATGGGCGTGCCGTGCTTGCCCTGGTCGCCAGCGCCGTGGCTGTTCCTCGGATAGGCAGGGCCGTTTCCTGCGCCGCCGTCGCAGGCACGGTTTGCTCCCTCTCAACCAGGACCGAGGCCATCGGCAGTGGCGAGCGTGCCGCCTCTTCCGGCTGTTGGCAGCCGGCCAGCAGGGCCGTGCATAGGATGATCAGGGCGGCCCAATAGAATAGCGCTCGATTGATCCTAACGAGCATGATCCACCTCTCCTCTTAGACGCCTCACCCCGCCTCGGGGTTCCGCCGCCGCGAGATCCGGGGGCAAGGCAGCCGACGGGCGGTTGCCAGCCAACGCGCGGTTTTTCAACCTGGCCGCAAGCTGTGATACAATGGGCCGCATCCCGATGGCCTGCCGTTGCGCCTGGGGCACGGCGAGCGACGCACCGGAGAGCTGGAACCCCACCGCCCGCCGGGCCGTCTAGAAGATGGATGGATAACCAGGCCGCGCGGCGGCACGCGCCCGGCCGGGGAGCATAGATGACCAATTCTTACGACAGATCGACGCGGCGGCTCGAGGACGAGGAGGCAACACGCCGGCTTGACCGCCCCGGCACGCCCACCAGGCGCGGCACGCAGCCCGATGCCTGGCCGGCCCATACCTCGCGGCCCCAGCCCACCCACCGCGGCGGCACCTACGTCCCGCCTCCGCCGCCGCCCCCGCCGCCCCCGCTGCCCCAGGGGCGCGGGCCGCGCCGGGCGGGCTGTGGCTCCACCTTCCTGGTGGCGGCCCTGTCGGTTGCTGCCCTCTTTGCGTTGGGCCTCTGCCTGGTCGTGGCGGGCTATGCGGCCATCGCCAGCGACCTGCCCTCGCCCGAGGCGCTGCGGGGGCGCTCGGCCAGTTTCGTCAGCACGCGCATCTATGACCGCAACGGCCAACTGCTGTACGAGATCCTGGACCCCACGGGCGGCCGGCGCATCCTGGTGCCCTACGAGCAGATCTCGCCCTATCTCATCAACGGCACCGTGGCCACCGAGGACGAGCGCTTCTGGCAGCACCCGGGGATCGATCCCATCGGCATCGCCCGGGCCGTGTTGCAAAACGTCGAGGAGGGCGGCGTCGTTTCGGGCGCCAGCACCATCCCCCAGCAGTTGGTGCGCCTGGTGCTCCTCTCGCCCGAGGAGCGCACCCAGGTGACGATGAACCGCAAGATCCGCGAGGCGGTCCTGGCCTCCGAGGTCAGCCGCCGCTACTCCAAAAAAGAGATCCTGGAGATCTATCTCAACGAGATCAACTATGGCAACCTGGCCTACGGCATCGAGGCCGCCTCGGAGACCTATTTCGGCAAGAAGGCGGGCGAGCTGACCCTGGCCGAGGCCTCGCTCCTGGCGGGGCTGCCCCAGGCGCCGGCCTATTGGGACCCCTACACCAACTGGGAGGGGGCCCGGCGCCGCCAGGCCGTGGTCCTCAGGCTCATGGCGGAGCAGGGGTACATCAGCCAGGCCGAAGCCGACGCGGCCGCCGCCGAAGAGCTGGAACTGCGCCCCCGCCAGTTCCAGGTGCGGGCGCCCCACTTTGTCACCTGGGTGCAGCAGCTCCTGGAGCAAAAGTACGGCGCCGACGTCCTCTACCGCAGCGGGCTGCGTGTGACGACGACCCTCGACGCCAGGCTGCAAGACGTGGCCCAGGAGGCCGCCCAGGCCCACCTGGCCACCCTGGCCGACCGCCACGCCACCAACGCCGCCCTGGTGGCCCTCCGGCCCGATACGGGCGAGATCCTGG
>DAOUHB010000214.1:0-40496 GCA_034428935.1 Anaerolineae bacterium
GGGTTGGCGCTGCCGAACTCGACCTGGATCCGCCGGCCGGCGCCCAGGTCCACGCCGCCAAAGCCCTGCCCCGCGGCCAGGATCTCTTCCACCTGGCCGGCCAGCCAGCCGGCATCCAGGGTGACGTTTATAAAGCCCGGCGGCGCCACTTCTACGTTGCCGACGTAGGGCGCCGCGGCCATGCGCTGCACGATGCGCTGTCCCAGCTCCACGGGCGAGAGCTTTTCCTTATCCGCCTCTTTCAGGGAGCGGTTCACGTCGGCGATCATTTTCAGGGGCAGGCTCGTCGCGTAATCGCCCCGCTCGCTCTGCCTGGGCCGCTCCAGGGCCACCTCCGGGATCTCGGTGCGTGGCAGGCTGCCCTTGCGTTGCGCTTTTCTGACGGCGTCGTAGACAAGCCGCGCTATCTCGTCGCGGATCACTCTTTCCTCCTGTACTCGTGCATTTCCAGCCAATTCTCGCCCACCTGGACGTCTACCTTCAGCGGGGCGTCCAACTCGAAGGCGCCCTCCATCGTCTCGATGACCAGCGTTGCCACCTCGTCCAGCTCTTCGCGGGGCACCTCCAGCACCAGCTCGTCGTGAACCTGGAGGATCATCCGGCTGCGCAGGCCCCGCTCCTTGAGCTGGCGCCACAGGCGGACCATGGCCACCTTCAGAATGTCGGCGGCGGTGCCCTGGATGGGAGCGTTGATGGCCATGCGATACGCCCCCTCGCGCACGTTCTGGTGCACGCGGCTGGTGGTGCTCAGCTCCGGGAAGTAGCGCCGGCGCCCGAGGAGCGTCTCGACGTAGCCCTGCTCGCGGGCCTGCTGCCGGGTGCGCTCGATATAGTCCTTGATCTTTGGATAGGCTTCAAAGTAGCTGCGGATGAACGCCTCCGCCTCGTCGGGCGGCAGCCCGGTCCGGTCGGCCAGGCCATAGCCGGTCACGCCGTAGCTGATGGCAAAGTTGGTCATCTTGGCCACGCGGCGCTGGGCCGGCGTCACCTCTTCGAGGGGCACGCCATAGATGGCCGCCGCCGTGGCGGCGTGGATGTCCTCGCCGCGGGCAAAGGCCGCCAGCATGTCCGGGTCGCCGGAAATGTGGGCCAGCACCCGCAGCTCCACCTGGGAATAGTCGGCGGCCAGGAGCACCGAGCCTTCCTCGGCGATAAAGGCGCGCCGGATCTCGCGCCCGACGTCGGTCTTGATGGGGATGTTTTGCAGGTTGGGGCTCGACGACGAAAAGCGCCCCGTGATCGAGCCCGCCTGGTTGAACGAGGTGTGGATGCGCCCCGTGCGGCGGTTGACGAGGGCCGGCAGGGCATCGACGTAGGTGCCCTTTAGCTTGGCGAGCTGGCGCTGCTCCAGGATCAGCTCCACGACTGGATGCTTGTCGCGCAGTTTCTCCAGGACGTCGGCGGCCGTGGAATAGTGGCCCGACTTGCCGCGGCGCATCCAGGGCAGGGCCAGGTGCATCTCGTCGAACAGGGCCACGCTGAGCTGCTGGGTGGAGTTGATGTTCAGGGCATGGCCCACGTGGGCCTCGATCTGCTCCTGGAGCTCTTGCAGGCGCGCGGTCAACTGCCGGTTCATGGCGTGCAGGAACTCGACGTCGAGCTTGACCCCGGCGCGTTGCATGTCGACCACGACAGGCACCAGGCGCATCTCGACGTCGGCAAAGAGCGGCCAGAGCGCCTTCTCGCGCAGCTCGTCCTGGAGGAGGCTCGCCAGGCGCAGGGTCATGTCGGCGTCGGCGCAGGCATAGGGCACCACCCGGTCCAGCGGGACGAAATCCATGGTGATCTGCTTGCGGCCGCTGCCGATGAGGTCCTCGATGTGTGTCATCTCGATGCCCAGGCGCGACCAGGCCAGGGCCTTGAGCCCCAGGTTGCGGCTGGCCGGGTTGAGCAGCCACTCCGCAATCATCGTGTCGCAGGCCAGGCTGCCCACCTCAAGCCCGTGCTCGGCCAGCACGGTCAGGTCATAGTTGGCATTGTGGGCGACCTTGAGCACGTTGGGGTCCTGGAACAGGGGCTTGAGCCCCTCCACGACCAGGGGCAGGGGCAGGTTCCTGGCGGTCTCGTCGCCCTGGTGGCCCACCGGCACGTAATAGGCCCGGCCCTCCGCCGCCGCCAGGGCGATGCCCACCAGCCGGGCGTTCATCGGGTCGACGCTGGTGGATTCCACGTCCACGACGATGGCCTCCGCCTGGCGGAGGTCGGCGACCATGGCGTCCAGGGCCTCCTCGCTGTCGACCACCTGGTAGCCCTCGGCCGACGGTGCCGCGCCTGATGGCCGCTCCTGCTCGAAAAAGAAAGAGAGCTGGGTCGCGTCGCCCGCCTCGGAGGCAGCGCCGGGCAGCCGGTCGACCAGGCTACGAAACTCGAGCTGGCGAAACAGGTCCACCACCGCCTCGCGGTCGAGGGGCTTGACGCGCGAGTCCTCCAGGTTCAGCTCCACGGGCACGTCCCGCGTGATGGTCACCAGTTGCTTGCTCAGGAAGGCAATGTCGCGGTTTTCCTCCAGCGCCTTGCGAAAGCGGGCGCTGCTGATCTTTTCCAGGTTTTCATAGATCGCCTCCAGGCTGCCGTACTCTTGCATGAGCTTGGTGGCCGTCTTGTCGCCCACGCCGCGCACGCCCGGCACGTTGTCGCTGGTGTCGCCGATGAGGGCCTTGTAGTCGATCAACTGCCGCGGCTCCAGCCCGTAGCGCTCGCGAATGCGCGTCACGTCGTAGACGATGGTGTCGCCGAAGGAGCGCCGGGGCATCATCACCCGCACCCGGGGCCCGATGAGCTGGAAGGTGTCGGTGTCGCCGGTGACGATGAGCACGTCCAGGCCCTCCTCCGTGGCCTGGGCAGCCAGGGCCGCCAGCACGTCGTCGGCCTCAAAGCCCTCCACCTCGTAGGTGGGGATGCGCATGACCTGCAACAGCTCGCGGATGCGCTCCATCTGGATGTGAAGGTCGCTGGGCATGGAGGCGCGGTTGGCCTTGTACTCGCTGTAGGCCACGTCGCGACCGGTGAGACCCCGGTCAAAGGTCACGGCCAGGTATTCGGGCTGCTCGTCGCGGAACACGTTGAGCAGCATGGAAGCAAAGCCAAAGACGGCGTTGGTCAGCTCGCCGCTGGAGGTCGCCATGTCGGTGGGCAGGGCGAAATAGGCGCGGTAGACCAGCGCGTGCCCGTCGATCAAGACCAATTTGGCTGGGTTTGCCATACGTCCTCTCCGTCTGCCACAGGCAGAGCCAGAGCCAGGGCCCCCGGCTCCGGCACTGCAAACAATTCCGATAATTACATCCAACCATTATACACAAAAAAGGGGTCCGCGGCAAACGTGCCCCGCGCCCGGGGGGAGCGCCACCCCTGCAAGCTACCCCGACAAGTCGTGGACTCCATCCCGGCACGCAACCCGGACTCCTCCCTGGCCCGTCCGGCCAGGACGGGCGACTTGTCGAGGGCGGGCCGCCACGCCTGCAAGCTACCCCGACAAGTCGTGGACTCCATCCCGGCGGGCGACCCGGACTCCCCCCTGGCCTGTCCGGCCAGGCGATTAGTGCATCGCCAAGGGCAGGTAGGTGCAAGGGGTACGGGACAGCACGACCTCCGGGATCGTCGTCGCCTGGGCGCGGAGCACTTCGACCACGACGGTCGAGCCCCCGTAGCACGTGCCGTCGACGGCCAGGTCATAGACGCCGGCCGGCAGGGCGAGGGTGTAGCTGCCCGTGGGGCCCGTCGTCGTCTCGGCCCGCGCCGTGGCCGGCGGGCGCGCCTCGGCCAGCACCCGGGCCCCCTGAAGCGGCAGGCCGCCCTCTGCTGTGACCCCGCCGCGCACCAGGCCGGCGTCGATGCTGCCCAGGACGTCGACGATGCCCCAGCCCCAGACGCTGTTGGGCGGGCCGGCAGGGCCGCATTGCTCGTCAAGCCGGGCTTCGGCTGTGCGGGTCAGCAGCTCCTCGACGGCCTCTACGTCGCCCGCCAGCCCGGGCCCGGCCGACAGGAGGAGGGCCGCTGCGCCGGCGACGTGGGGCGCGGCCATGCTCGTGCCGCTCAGTGAGGCATAGCCCCCCTTGACGCTGGACCGGATGGCCGTGCCGGGTGCGGTGACGTCCGGCTTGACGTAGATCACGCCGCCGTAGGTGACCGGCCCCCGGGAGGAGCTGGCGGCGATGGCGCCGGTGCGGTGGTCGAAATTGCCCACGGTGAGGCTGTCCTGGTAGAGGGCCGGCGGGGCGCTGACCGTGCCACAGCTCGAGCCCGAGTTGCCCGCCGAGGCGACGACCACGATCCCGGCCTGCCGCAGCGCCTCCACCGCCTCTTCCAGCAGGGTGATGGCCGCCGCGTCGCAGCCCTCGCTGGGCGGGCAGCCCCACGAATTGTTGACCACGTGGGGCGCCAGGGCGGGGTCGCCCTGGTCGGGCGTCGCCCCCACGGGATAAGGCGCCAGGAAGAACTCGAAGCACTCCAGGTAGCGGGCCGGCGTGCCGATCCCCTGGTCCATGTTGCGGCAGGCGATCCACTGCGCCCCGGGCGCGACGCCGACCCGGGTGCTGCCGTCGTCGCCGACCATGATGCCCATGGTATGGGTGCCGTGGCTGCTCACGTAATCGTCGCACGGCTCGGGCGAATCGGCGCCGCACGTGCCGCCGCCGGTGTGGACGGCGTCGTGCCAGTTGTAGTCGTGGCTGGCCGCCGTGCCGTCCCAGCCCCGGTACTGGTTCATCAGGGCCGGGTGCTGCCACGCGACCCCCGTGTCCTGGCCGGCGACGACGATGCCCTCGCCGGTGTAGCCCAGGGCCCAGGCGTCGTCGGCGTTGATGCGCTCCAGGTTCTCCTCGACGCTCGCAACGGCACCGCCGGGGGCCACGGCGCCGGCAGGCACCGGCTCGGACCCCAAATCGACGCCGCGGACGTGCGGGTTGGCGGCGATGGCCGCCACGTCGGGCCGCCGCGCCAGCTCCCCGAGCAGGTCCTGGCCGGCCCGCACCCAGACGGCGTTCACGACGTAATAGGGCCGGTACTCGGCCCCTCGCGCCTCCAGGAAGGCCAGCAGGTCCCCCTGGCTCTCCGCGGCCGTGGCGCGCAGGGCCTCGACCACACCCTGGACCCTGGTCGTCCTCGTCGCCCCGGCCTCCCGGACGGTCGCGGCGGCCTGGTCGGCGCGGGCCTGGAGCACCACCAGGACCTCGACCTCGCCCCTCGCCTGGGAGGCTTCCCCGCCCGGCTGCGCTGCTCCACCCGGCGCCGCCGCCAACAGCAGCCCAAGGAGCACCGCACCGACGACGACCCTCATCCGCTGCCCGGAACGCATCCGCCCGGCCATGTCCGCCGCACTCCCGCCTCCACTTCCCCGCTTCGCCATTGCCGCTACCCGTTCCATCCCTCGGCCAGCCCCAGGAGCAGGCGGCGCAGGAACTCCAGGGCCACGGTCGTCGACCAGGTGCGGGCGCGGCGGTCGCGCCCCCGAAAGCGCAGCGGGCGGCTGTCGACGCCCTCGGGGCCGGCCACGGCCAGCCAGGATTGTCCCTCCCCGTCGCCAACGACCGCCAGCCCGTAGCCCTCGCCGGTGGCGCCCTCTTCCCTGCCGGGCCGCGGACATGCCGGGCGCAGCGCCCGGGCGATGGCCTCGGCGCCTGCCTGCCCGTCCCACTCCCCGCCCTCCAGGTGCAAGAGCCGGGCCAGCGACGCCCCATCGCCGCCCACCAGGCCCCCGCAAAAGACGTCGGGATAGGCGCTCAGGCGGCGGCTGAGGTCGCCCTGGGTGATGGTCTCGGCCACGGCCAGCGTCGCGCCCCGGGCGCGCAGCAGGCCGGCCAGGACCTCGTCGAGGGTCTCCTCGCCCGTGCCATAGATGGCCGCCCCCAGGCGCTGGCGGATGGCCGCCTCGAACTCGGCGGCCATGGCCTCGGCATCGGCCTGTGTCGCGGCCTTGGCCACGATGCGCACGTCCGTTTGGCCCGGATGGGCCGACAGGCCCACCGTCGGATTGGACGAAGTTTCCAGGTCGGCGATGCGCTCGTCGATGGCGCTCTCGCCCAGGGCCACGGTGCGCAGGACGCGGGTGACCAGCACGTCCCTGTGGCCCAGGCGGCCCTGGAGGTAGGGGACGATGGTGTGCTTCATGAGGTACACCATCTCGCTGGGCACGCCGGGCAGGGTGACGATGGTGCCCCGCTCGTCCTCGACGATAAAGGCCGGCGCCGTGCCCACGGGGTTCTCCACGGGGATGCAGCCCTCGGGCAGGTAGGCCTGGCGCCGGTTGTTGTCGCCCATGCGCGAGCCAAAGCGGGCGAAAAAGGCCTCGATCTGGGCCAGCAGCTCGGGGTGGAGGGCGAGGGGCCGGCCGGTGGCGCGGGCCACCGCCTCGCGGGTGACGTCGTCCACGGTGGGGCCCAGCCCGCCGGTGGTGATGACCAGGTCGGCGCGGAGCAGGGCCTGCTCCAGCGCCTGGGCGATGCGCACCTCGTTGTCGCCCACCGTGGTGCGGAAATAGAGGTCGATGCCCAGGTCCCGCAGTTGGCGGGCCAGGTAGGTGGCGTTGGTGTCGTCGATCTGCCCCAGGAGCAGCTCGGTCCCCGTCGTTACGATCTCGGCGCGCATGGCACCCTCCCTGCTGGCGAATAGCCGCTATTGTATCACAAGAGGGAGGGCGAGGCCAAACGGCGGCGGGTGACCGTCACGGGTTGGGGTGTTGGACATCTCGTGCCGCCGCGCGAACCGGTCAGGCACGAAGCAAAACTTGACCCACGACAAATCCATGTAGGGCATCCACTGTGTTTGAATGGACCCTGCAATCTGTGCATCGTTACAGTCAAGGAGTACGTGCATGATGGCTCGGAACGATAGCGTGATTACGGTGAGGAATGTGGTCAAGAAGTATCCCGAGGTCAAGGCCGTGGATGGCATTTCCTTCGACACGTACCACGGCGAGGTCTTTTGCCGGGCGCTAGCGCCGCACCAGGGGCACAAACGTGTAAAAGACAGGCCGGTCGACCACCTCCAGCCGCAGGCTGATGGTCTGCGGCGAGCCCGCCGTGCCGGGCGGATCGACCACCGTGACGGTCACGGCGCCGGAGTAGGTGCCGAGGGCCGACGTGTCAAAGGCCGTGGGCACGATGCGAAACGCCGCCGGCGTGGTGCCCGTCGCCGGGCTCGCCTCGAACCAGGCGCCGTCCTGGGCGAGCTGCCAGGCCAGCGGCTCGTCGCTGCCGATGTTCTCGGGCACCAGCTCGAAGAAGGGCGGCCACAGGCGCCCGTTCCGCTGGTTGTATAGGAAGGCCAGGCTGTCGGGCAGGTCGCCCAGCACCGGGCTCGCCAGGTCCAGAAAGATGCTGTCGCCGGTCAGCGCCAGGCGGTCGCCGTCCCGCAGCTCGGCCCAGACCGTGTGCTCGCCCCGCCCGGCGGGCAGCGTCCAGCTCAGCGCCGATTGGAACGGCCGCCAGTCGGTCCAGGCGCCGTCGTCGTTGCGCAGGCGCATCTCCTGCCAATCGTCCGCGCCATAGATGTAGAGGGACACTCCCTGGGACGTGGTGGTCGCCGCGTCGCGGTTGATGATCAGCGGATAGATATCCCGGCGCCGCCCGAAATCCTGCACCCAATAGGAAGGCCAGGAGCCATCGCCGGTATAGTAGCCCACGCCGATCTCCCAGTTGTTCGTGCTGAGGATATTGTCCCGATGGCCGTCGCTGTTCAGCCAGCCGTCCATGACGCTGGCGGGCGTCTGGTAGCCCGCGCCAATGTTCTCGGCCAGCGACCGCCAATCGGGGTAATAGGTGCTGATGCGGTCCGACCACTTGCAGGCCAGCACCAGGTTGCCCCCGCTGCGGTCGTAGGAATCGTGGTTGAAATAGTCGTCCTGTCCCATGTCCGTGGCGTGGTAGCGGGCCGCTTCGTCCAGGAGGTTGACGCGCTTGAGGGGCGGCAGCCCGCGCGACGTGCGGACGTTGTTGACCCGGTCGACCACCTCCTGCTCGTAGGCGGCGTTGACGACAGGCGCATACTGGCCGCCGCATCCGGGGTAGGCCGATGCCGCCGCGCCGGCCTGCGTCGTAACAGGCGGTGGCAAGGCCGGCGGCAATGGTTCCCGGCCCGCGGAAAGGCCGGGGCCGGGGATCAAAAGTACGACGACCACGACGAGGACGGCGTTGGCGACGACCAACCCGGTGCGCTGCTTCATGTGCTCCTCCCTGGTGCTGTCACGAATCTGTTCCGGCCAAGAGAAACGGCATGTAACAGGAACCTGCAGGCGAAATTATACCCCCGGCGGCCTTAGAGCGCAAGGTGGAGCCGCACCCGCCCTTCGATCGAGGCAACACTGATAAGTTGCATCCTCTGCCACGTTCCGTATAATGAGGGGCAGCCCGTGAAGGAGAGATGCAGCATGGATCGCATTGCAGCCCTGTTCGACCTGGACCGTACCCTGCTGGACACCAGCTCGGGCCAGCTCTGGGCCCGCTACATGCACCGCATGGGGCGCATGAGCAAGCGGGAGATGGTGCTCGTTGGCTGGTGGACTGTCCTCAGCCGGCTGGGCCTCCTGGACATGCAGGAGTTGATCAAGCGGCTGCTGCAGGCGGCGGCCGGCGACGACGAGGCGGAAACGCTGCGGATGAGCGACCGCTGGTTCGAGGAGCAGGTGCTGCCCCACGTGGCCGAGCGGGGGCGCCGGCGCGTGGACGAGCACCTGGCCCAGGGGCACGTGGTCGCCATCGTCTCGGCGTCGACTCAGTACGTGGTGGGGCCCATGGCCGCCCACCTGGGCGTCCCCGGCCAGTACGTCTGCACCCACATCCGCAGCGCAGACGGCCGGCTGACGGGCGAGCTGGAGCCGCCGGCCTGCTTTGGCCAGGGCAAGGTGGTCTGGGCCGAGCGCTTTGCCGCCGAGCACGGCGTGGATCTGGACCGGAGCTACTTTTACACGGACAGCATCAGCGATTTGCCGCTGCTGGAGCGGGTGGGACACCCGGTGGCCGTTAACCCGGATCCGCGGCTGCGGCGGCTGGCCGGGCAGCGCGGGTGGCCGGTGGAGATGTTTTACTGAAATGTGGTATAATAGGATCGCCAGCACCAATCAGGTTGCTCGCGAGGACGAAACAAGGGAGAGGTTGGCCGTGTTGCATCGTCATCTTGCTCATCAGAAGTTCACGCTTGCCGCGATTGACGACATAATTGCGCGCGGCAAGCGGCAGGATTGGGCAGAGCTGCGCCGGGCCGCACTTGACGACCGGGCCATCATGGAAAAGGTGCTGCGTGTGTGCCAGGCGCACGTCGCCGATCCTTATGCCCAACGTTACCACTTTTGGAAGCACTATGCCGAACGACACCTATCCTGACTGGGAGCGAGTCCTGTCTTCTGCCGCCCGCTTGCAGCGCATCCTGCCGGAGGCCGTTCTCGTGGGAGGAACTGCCTCTGCCTTGTATGCTGAGCATCGGTTCTCTATGGACGCCGATCACGTCGTGCCCGATCTCCGCCAGCGCTTCGATCAAGTCCTGGCCGACCTGGAGTCGGTCGCTGGTTGGAGGACGGCTCGGGTCACGCGCCCGGTGCAGATTCTGGGCAACCTGGACGGCATCGAGACCGGGGTGCGACAGCTAATTCGCGACGAGCCCCTGGAAACCGTCCAGGTTGAACGCCTGGGCCAGGCTCTTACCGTCCCGAGCGAGTCCGAGATGCTGCGGATCAAGGGCGTATTGATCCTCAAGCGAAATGCCACGCGAGATTATCTCGATTTCGTGGCCCTGGCCGAGCATATAGGTGAGGAGAAAACGGTAGAGGCGCTCGAGCCTTTTGATCGTCTCTACCCTCAGTCGAACGAGGAATCGGCCTTGCAGCAGTTGCAGGTACAGCTCTCCAATCCGCTCCCTTACGATCTGGAAGAGCTGAACCTGGTCGAATACAAAAACCTGGACCCGCGTTGGCACGACTGGGAAGCGGTCAAGAGCGCTTGTGTACGGATCGCGGTGCTCATCTTCGATCGGATCGTTGGCCTGGAAGCGTGATATTCGAGCCGGCGTTCAAGTGTCCTGCTGATCGCCCTGCGCCACGACAAACGCCAGGGCATAATCCCGCCCGTGGGTCAGGCTGACCGCCCAGCGCGTCAGGCCCTGCTCCTCGGCCAGCGCCCGGGCGCGGCCCGACAGGTAGAGGAGCGGCTTGCCCCGGGGGTCGGGCAGCACGGCCACGTCGTGCCAGCCGATGCCGCTGGCGCTGAGCAGGCGCATCCCCACGCCCAGGGCCTTGGAGACGGCCTCCTTGGCCGCAAAGCGGGCGGCCAGCTCGGGCAGGTAGCGCCCGAAGCGGGCCGCCTCCTCCGGGGTATAGACCCGCGCCAGGAACCGCTCCCCGTGGCGCTCCAGGGCCCGGCGCAGCCGCTCCAGCTCCACCAGGTCAACGCCCACCGACAGCGACGTGCCCGCCATGGGCGGGCCCATCATGCCGGCTGCTCCGCGGGCGTCCCGGGGGCCTGGGCGGCCTCCTCCTCGCCGACGGCCGGGCCTGCCACGGCCAGGACGTAGGTCTCGGGGTCCAGGTACTTGCGCGCCATCTCCCGGACGTCCTCGACGGTCACGGCGTTGACCAGGCCGGCATAGTGCAGCAGGTAGTCCAGGCCCAGGCCGTGGCGCTCCATGTTCAGGAGCTGGTTGGCCACGCCCTCGTTGGTCTCCAGCGCCAGGGGCATGATGCCCGTCAGGTAGGCCTGGCTGTCGGCCAGCTCGTCGGCCGGCACCGCCTCGTCGCGCAGGCGGTTCACCTCGGCCAGTATGCCGTCGATGGCCCGCTCCACGTTGGCCGGGTTCACCCCGGCCGTCGCCAGCCACGGGCCGGCGCCCAGACCGGCCTCCGAGCGGCTGTAGACGTAATAGGCCAGGCCCTGCGTGTCGCGGACGCTGTCGCCCAGGCGGCCCATCATGCCAAAGGTCCCCAGGATGGTGTTGGCCAGGTGCACCTTCATATACGCCGGGTCGGAGCGGGCCACGCCGGGCCAGCCCAACACCACGTCGGCCTGGGTCTTGCCCTCCACAGCCACGATCTGGCGGCGCGGCCCGTCGAGGCCCACTGCCGGCGGGATGGCGCGGTTGGGCCTGGCCTCGGGCGCCTGCCAGCCCCCCAGGCTCGCCTTCACCTTGCGGACCACCTCCTCCACCGGAAGCGCGCCCACGGAGGCGATGACCATGCCCTGGGGAGCGTAATGAGCCCGGTAATAGTCCACAAGGTCCTGCCGTGCCAGGGGCGAGACCGTCTCTTCGTAGCCCTTGACGCTGCGGCCGTAGGGATGATCGGGATAGAGGAGGGCGTCAAAGGTCAGGCGCGCCATGCGCCGCGTATCGTGGGCCCGGCGCTGCAGGTCGGTGAGGACCTGCCCTTTCACCCGCGTCACCTCTTGATCGGGGAAGGCCGGCTCTTGCAGGCAGTCGGCCAGGATGTCGAGCAGGATGTCCAGGTCTTCGGCCAGCGATTTGCCGCCAAAGGTGACCTCGTGTACCGCGCAGCCAAAGCCCAATTGGGCGCCCACCGACTCCAGCTCCTCGTTGATCTGGCCAAAGGTGCGCTTTCGGGTGCCGTGGGTCAGCAGGGCGGCCGTCAGGTAGGCCAGGCCCGCCTTTTCCGCCGGCTCGTCCATGGCGCCCGCCCACAGGTAACCGGCAATCACCTGGGCGGGGCTGCCCCTGGTCTCGTAGCCCAGGACTGTGATGCCGTTGGGCAGCTCGACGCGCGTGATCGATTCGGACGAAGGCAACGATCCGTTCATCGGTTCCCACCTCCCTGCGCCAGGTAATGCCCCACGGTCCGGTTGCTGCGCCGCAGGTGGGTCCGGGCCACGCGCTGGACGTCCTGCACTGTGACCGCCTCCAACCTTTCCGGGAACGATTCGAACCAATCGGTGTCGGCGACGATGGCCGAGTAGCCAAGCCAGTATCCCTGGTTGGTAACGCTCTCGCTGGAGTAGGCGAACTGGGCTTTGGTCTGCTTGATGGCCGTCTCCAGCTCCGCCTCAGAGATCGGCTGTTCCAGCACGCGCTCGATCTCGGGGTCCATGGCCTCCTCGACCTGGGCCGGGCTGTTGCCCGTGCGGGCCGTGGCCGTGATCTGGTAGAGGTAGGGGTCGAGCATGGCGGGCATGGAGCCCGACAGGGAGACCGCCACGCCTGTCTCCACCAGGGCGCGGTACAGGCGCGAGCTGCGGTTGGGCGGCGACGAGGAAAAGAGGTTCATGCCGGCCGCCCCGGTGAGGATGGTCGTCAGGACGGTCATGGGCATGAAATCGGGATCGCCGGCCGCCGGGGCGTGATAGGCCACCTGCAGGTAGGAGGTGTTGCCCGGCCCCTCCAGGTTGACGCGGCGCTCGCCGCGCTGGGGCGGCTCGGGGCGCACCAGCCGGGGCGGGTCGGAGCGGGCCGGCAGGCGGCCGAACAGCTCCTCGATGCGCTCCAGCATGCGCGGCGTCTCAAAATCTCCCGCGGCCACGGCGATGGCATTGTTCGGCCCGTAGTAGGTCTGGTAATGGTTCCACAACTGCTCGCGGGTGATGGTTTCCAGGTCGACCATGTCGCCGATGGTTTCGTGATGGTAGGGATGCACGCGAAAGGCCGCGGCGCCCACCTCTTCTGCCAGGAGAAACGTGGGCTGGTTCTCGGCTCCCTGCCGCTCGGAGATGATGACGGTACGCTCCAGGGCCACCTCCTCGGGGTCAAACAGGGCCTTGGCCATGCGGTCGGCCTCGATGCGCAGCCCCAGGTCGATGCGGTCCGCGGGCAATGTCTCCAGGAACGTGGTGAAATCCAGCCAGGTGAGGCCGTTCATGATCCCGCCGCTGCGGGCGATCTGCCGGTCGATCTGGCCCTTGGGAAAGGCCTCGGAGCCCTTGAACAGCATGTGCTCCGCCCAGTGGGCGATGCCGGTGATGCCCGGCACCTCGTTGCGGCTTCCCACGCGATACCAGACCCAGAAGGTGGTCACCGGCGCGTAGTGTCTCTCTTGCAACAGGACGGTGAGCCCGTTGTCGAGCGTGTGCTTGAAAACTGCCATGGTCTCTTCCTTTTCAGGCATAGCCCCGGCCCACCCCGCGATAGACAAAGCCTAGATCGCGCATGATCTCTGGATCGTACAGATTGCGTCCATCGACGATGATGGGCTGGCGCATGATGGCCTTCAGACGGGAAAGGGACAGGTGCTTGAACTCGTTCCATTCGGTGACGACGACGAGGGCATCGGCGTCCTCGGCCACTTCGTACGCATCCTCGCAGAGGGACACGTCGTGAAGATAGAGGTTGGCGTTGGGGATGGCCACGGGGTCGTAGGCCCGGATGCACGCCCCTTCGCTCTGCAACAGGTGGATCAGCTCCACCGACGGCGCCTCGCGCATGTCGTCGGTGTTGGGCTTGAAGGCCAGGCCCAGGACGCCGATGACCTTCTCGTCCAGGTTGCCGAGCACCTCGCGCAGCTTGTGCACCACCTGGCGCCGCTGGTCGCGGTTGATGTCCATGACCGCCCGCAGCAACTGGGGGTGGCAGCCGTGGACGGAGGCCATGTGGGCCAGGGCCTGGACGTCCTTCGGGAAACAGGAGCCTCCGTAGCCGATGCCGGCGTCGAGAAAGTGCCGGCCGATGCGCTTGTCATAGCCCATGCCCGCCGCCACCTCCTTGACGTCGGCGCCCAGGGCCTCGCAGATGCCGGCAATCTCGTTGATGAACGAGATGCGAGTGGCGAGAAAGGCGTTGGACGCATACTTGATCATCTCGGCCGTGCGCAGGTCGGTGAGCATGATGGGCGCCCGCAGCGACAGGTAGAGCTGGGCCACCTGTGCCGCCGCGTCCGGCTCCAGCGAGCCCAGGACGATGCGGTCGGGGAACATGAAGTCGTTGATGGCTGCTCCCTCGCGCAGGAATTCCGGGTTGCTGACCACGGCAAAGTCTATGGGCTCGTGCTGGAAGCGCTTCACGATGTCCGACACCCAGTCGCCGGTACCGATGGGCACCGTGCTCTTGTTGATGATGATCAGCGGGTGTTCCATCACCTCGCCGATGCCGCGGGCCGCGGCGCGGACGTATTTCAGGTCGGCTTCGCCACCGCTTCCCTGTGGCGTGCCGACGGCGATAAAGGCAAACTCGGCGTCCTTCAGGGCCTCTTCGTAACACGTGGTAAAGTGCAGGCGGCCTGCCTGGGCGTTGCGTCGGACCATCTCTTCCAGCCCCGGCTCGTAGATGGGCATGACGCCGGACTGCAGCTTCTGTATCTTGGCCTCATCCACATCCACACAGCTTACCTGGTGCCCCAGATCGGCAAAGCAGGTGCCGGTTACCAGGCCCACATAGCCAACGCCGATGACGCAAATGTTCCTCATGTTTTTCCCATCCTGTCATAGTGTTGTCCGTATCAGGGCAGGCATCGCCCACGGGGGAACCGATGCAGGGCCCACGAGGACCAGGCACCGTGCGTGCCGAATCCGGCTCACGGACTATACCACAAAAGAGGACCTTTTTCAAGTTGGGCGCGATTGACAGGTAAAGGCAGTGCGGCTATAATGGAGCGGATCGCCGGGAGAGTGCCACACCATGTCGACAGATCTATCCCCTGCGCAATGGGATGAACAATTCACGCGCCAGGCCGGCTGGACGCGCCAGACGCGCTACCACCTCTATCGCCGGGCCAACCTGCTGCGGGCGGCGCGCGTCCTGGACGTGGGCAGCGGCACCGGGGTCTTGACCGCCGAGCTGGCGGCCCAGACGCGGGGCCAGGTCGTCGGGCTGGACGTCGATCCGGAGATGGTGGCCTATGCCCGGGAACACTACCCCCAGGCCGAATACCGGCTGGGAGATGCCCACCACATGGACCTGCCCGGCGGCTCCTTTGACGTCACCGCCTGCCACTTCTTGCTGCTCTGGTGCCGGGACCCGCGGCAGGTGGCGGCCGAGATGGTGCGGGTGACCCGGCCCGGCGGCAGCATCCTGATCTGCGCCGAGCCCGACTATGGCGGGCGAATCGATCATCCGGAGCTGCCCCTCGGCCAATGGCAGATGGAGGCCCTGCTTGACGAGGGGGCCGACCCGCGCCTGGGGCGCAAGCTGCGCGCGCTCTTTGCCCAGCCGGGCGCCCGCGAGATGGACGTGGGCGTCATGCCCGGGGTCTGGGACGCGGCCCGGCTGCGAGCCGAGTTCGAAGCCGAGTGGGCCCTGTGGCAGCGAACGCTGGAGGGCAGGGTGCCGCCCGCGGAGCTGGCACGCGTTCGGGCCGCCGACCTGGCGGCCACGGAGAGCGGCGAACGCCTGGTCTTTTTGCCCGTGTTCTATGCCCTGGTGCGGACCTGATGCCGAGCCTGTTGGAGACACAAAGGAGCTAAGCCGGTCCATGCTTTCTGTGCTCGTGGCCCTGCTGGGGGCCCTCATCCCTACCATCTTTTACGTGCTCTTCCTGTGGTGGCTCGACCGGTACGAGAAGGAGCCGGTCTGGCTGCTGGCCCTGGCCTTTGCCTGGGGCGCCGTGCCGGCGGCGTTTCTGTCCATCGTCGCCGAGGTGGCCTTTGACGCCTCCATCACGCTCGTGGCGGGCGAGAGCCTGCTGGCCGACCTGGCGAGCGTCAGCGTCAGCGCGCCCCTGGTGGAGGAGAGCGCCAAGGGCGTCGCGCTCATTGCCCTGGTCCTGCTCTTCCGGCGCGAGTTCGACAACGTCCTGGACGGCATCATCTATGGCGCCATGATCGGCTTTGGCTTTGCCCTGACCGAAAACGTCTTTGCCTACTTCTTGCCCATCCTGTCGTCCGAGGGCCTGGGCGCGGGGCTGACCAACATCTTTATGCGGACCGTCGTCTTTGGCTTCAACCACGCCTTCTGGACGGCGACGACGGGAGCGGCCATGGGCTATGCCCGCCTGTCGCCGCAGCCCCTTCGCCGCCTGTTCCTGCCCATCGCCGGCTGGGCAGCGGCCGTGTTTCTCCACGGCGTGCACAACGCCGGGGCCAGCCTGGTGCAGCAGACCCTTTGCCTGTCGCTGGGCATCAGCCTCCTCGTCCACTGGGGCGGGCTGGCGCTGCTGGTCGCCGTCGCGGTCCTGGTGGGGCGCCGCGAGAGCCAGTGGATCGAGAGGGGGCTGGCCGAGGAGGTGCGGCGGGGCGCCCTCACGGCCCACGAGTTCGACCTGCTCCGCTCCGCGACCCATCGCCAGCAGGTGCGCTGGCAGGCCCTGGGCAAGGGAGGCCGGGCCGCCTACCGCGCCGTGGGCGCCTACTTTGAGCACGCCACGGAGCTGGCCTTTGCCCGGCATCAACTGCACCTCATGGGCGACCAGGGCGGCGACCTGGACGAGATCGAGCGGCTGCGTGGCGTCCTGGTAGACAGCCGCGCCGAGGCGCTGCCCTGGCTCTAGGCCCGACCCGGGCTGCGCCCTCACATTTGTGCCGCGCACTGCGCTGGCGTCATTTGTTTGACTTTCCCTGTCTATTCTGTTACAATGTCGGATATCGGCCTGGTAGGCGCATTATCGTAGGACAAACCAGGAGCCTGCCCTCGCCAGCGGCGATGCCGTGTCGGAGCTATGAACTGTGGCTGAGGACGTGATGAGCAAGCCCCGTGTGCTGTGCATCGAGGACGAAGCGTATATGCTCGATCTGCTGCGGCTCATTCTCGAGTCGGCCGGCTATGCCTTCCTGGGCGCCCACGACGGGCAGGAAGGCCTGGAGGCCATGCGCCGCGAGATTCCCGACGTCGTCCTCCTCGATCTGATGCTGCCCAACGTGGACGGCGCCGAGGTCCTGCTGCAAAAGAAAAAGGATCCAGCCATCCGCGACATTCCCGTGATCGCCGTAACCGCCCTGGCCTCGCCCTTCGATCAGATCATGTGGAAGCGCCGCACCGAGATTCGAGACTATGTGACCAAGCCCTTCAAGCGGAAGGAGCTGCTGGATACCGTGGAACGGGTACTGGCCAGGGGAACTGCCGAAGAAAGCCGTGGAGCCGGGATAGCGACATGAGCGGAGCCAAGATTCTGTGTATCGAAGACGATCCCGATATGATCGAGTACATCAAGCTGATCCTGGGCCGGGCCGGCTACACGGTCATCGGAGCCGACGGCGGCGTTGAAGGCCTGGATGCCATGCGCCGCGATAAGCCGGATCTGATCCTCCTGGATCTGATGATGCCGGACATGGACGGTGCCGAGGTGCTACTGCGCAAGAAGCAGGATCCGACCATTCGCGACATCCCTGTCATCGCCCTCACAGCCTTGAACTCGCCCTTCGACCAGATCATGTGGCTGGCACGCACCGATCTGCAGGATTTCATAGTCAAGTCCAAGCTGCCACGCCGTGAGCTGATCGCCCGCATCGAGCGAGTGCTCAAGCCCTCTGACCCTGCGACCGACGAGGGCGCGGACTGAGGGCCGGCAGCTTGCAGGACGGCAAGGCGACTCGAGGAAAGAGGTGATGCCGTGGCTTCTCTGACGAGCTGGCTCAACCCGTTTGACGTCCTCATCGTTTTTGCGCTGCTGGGCGGGGTGGCCTTTGGCTTTGTGCGCGGCCTGGTGCGCATGGCCCTCAGCCTGCTGGTGCTCTACCTCGCCGCCGTGGCAGCCATGACGCTCCACGTGCCCACGAGCAACTGGCTGCGCTTCGTGGCGCGGCTGCCGCAATCCATCAGCCAGGGCCTTAGCTTCTTCTTGATCCTGGTCCTCGTCTCGGCCGCCCTCAACTTTGTCCTGAGGCGGACGTACAAGGACACCGAGCTGCCCGGCGTGCGCCAGATCGACCAGCTCGGCGGCATGGTCATCGGCTTTGTTCTCAGCGTGCTCTGGATCGGGTTTTCCATCCTGGTCCTGGCCTTCTTCCTTCGCGCTCCCCTGGGCCACGAAGCGGGCTTTCAGCAGGTCATGGTCGGCTACTTTCGCCGTTCCTCCCTGATCCCGATCTTTTATCGGGTGTTGCCCGTCGCAATTGCCACGCTCCGGCCCTGGATGCCGAAGGGTCTGCCGCCCGAAATCTTTACCTTCAGGTTGTAATGGATCAAAAACACCTTCATACGGTCGAGTTTCACGAGGTCCTGGCCCACCTGGCGCGCCAGGTCTCTTTTTCGGCCGGCGAGCGCCTGGCCCTTGCCCTGCAGCCGTCGCCCGTCCGGGCCGAGGTGCAGCAGCGCCTGCAAGAGACCAGGGAGGCGCGTTACCTCCTCGACAGCCAGGGGGGGCTGTCGCTGGGTGGCGCCCACGACGTGCGGCCCCTGGTCGAGATCGCCCGGCGCGGCGGGCTCCTGTCGGCCAACGATCTGCTGGACGTCACCAGCACCCTGCGCGCCGCGCGGCGGGTGCAGCGCATCCTGGAGCGCCTCCACGGCCAGGCTCCCCTGCTGGCCGACGTGGCGGCGCGCATCGAGCCCTGCGAGGGACTGTCGGCCGACATCGATGGGGCCATCAGCGAGCAGGGCGAGGTGCTGGACCACGCCAGCGACAAGCTGGCGCGCGTCCGCCGCGAGATGCGGACTGCCCAGGAACGCCTCATGGACAAGCTGAACCGCATCATCGCCAACCCGCGCAACGCCCCTTATCTCCAGGAGGCGCTGCTGACCCAGCGCGGCGGGCGATACGTCATCCCCATCAAGGCCGAGTTCAAGGGGCGCATCCCCGGCATCGTCCACGACATCTCGGCCAGCGGGGCCACGCTTTTCATCGAGCCCCTGTCGGCCGTGGAGATGGGCAACAGGTGGCGCGAGCTGCAGCTCGAGGAGGAGAAGGAGATCGAGCGCATCCTCGGCGACCTGGCGGCCCACGTGGCGCGGCTAGCCGACGAGCTGACCTGGACCGTGGAGGCGTTGGCCGACCTGGACCTGGCCATGGCCAAGGGGCGCTATGCCAACGTCCTGGACGCCACCGAGCCGGAGCTCATTCCGTTTCGCGGGCGGCCGGGCTCCGTGGCCGCCGGCGAGGCCGGCTATCGCCTCGACCTGCGCCAGGCCCGGCACCCGCTCCTGGACCCGGCCCGGGTGGTGCCCATCGACGTGGCGCTGACCGGCGAGCAGTACGCCCTGGTCATCACCGGGCCCAACACCGGCGGCAAGACTGTGTCGCTCAAGACGGTGGGGCTCATGGCCGCCATGGCCCAGGCGGGCCTGCACCTTCCCGTGGCCGAGGGCTCGGCCATCCCTGTCTTTGAGGGCATCTATGCTGACATCGGCGACGAGCAGTCCATCGAGCAGTCCCTCTCGACCTTCTCGTCGCACCTGAACAACATCGTCGCCATCCTGGGCCGGGCCGACGACCGCAGCCTGGTGCTCCTGGACGAGCTGGGCGCCGGCACCGACCCGGTGGAGGGCTCGGCCCTGGCCCGGGCTCTCCTGACCCACCTCCTGGGCCGGCGCTGCACGACCCTGGTGGCCACCCACTACTCGGAGCTGAAGCTCTTTGCCCACACCACGCCGGGCGTCGAAAACGCCAGCCTGGAGTTTGACCTGGAGACGCTGTCGCCCACCTACCGCATGCAGATCGGCCTGCCCGGCCGCAGCAACGCCTTTGCCATCGCCGAGCGCCTGGGGCTGCCCACGCCCATCGTCCACGCCGCCCGCGAGCTTGTCTCGCCCGAGGATCTGGAGGCCGAGTCGCTCCTGGCCGAGATCCAGGCCGCCCACCGCGAGGCGGCCGCCGCCCGGGACGAAGCCGTGAGGGCCCGGCGCGCGGCCACCGAGCAGGAGCACCGGCTGAACGCCCGGCTGGCCGTCATCGAGAGCGAGCGGGCATCCATCCTGGGCGAGGCCCGGGCCGAGGTGCGCCGCCGCCTGTCCGAGCTGGAGCAAGAGATCGAGAACCTGCGGAGCGAGATGGCCGAGCAGCAGCGGGTCCGCAGCCTGCCCGACGAGTGGCTGGCCCAGGCCCGCGAGCGCCTTGCCGAGCTGGAGGAGAAGGCACCGCCGGTGCCGCCCCCCCTCCAGGAAGACAGCGTCCCCCTGGAGGGCGAGATCCAGGTGGGCGACACCGTCTGGGTGCGCGGGCTGAGCACCACGGGCCAGGTCACCGCCCTGGAGGACAGCACGGCCGAAGTCCAGGTGGGCTCCTTTGGCGTGCGCGTCGCCAGGACAGACCTGGAGCGGCGGGCCAGGCGCCAGAAGGCCGAGACCCCAAAGCCCACCATCCACGTCGAAACCCACCCCGCGCCCGCCATCGAACTGGACCTGCGGGGCCAGCGGGTTGAAGAGGTCCTGCCCGTCGTGGAAAAGTACCTGGACGACGCGTTCCTGTCGGCCATGCCCTTTGTGCGCATCATCCACGGCAAGGGCACGGGCACCCTGCGGCAGGCCGTGCAGCAGGTGCTACGCAGCCATCCCCTGGTCAAGTCGTACCGGGCCGGTGAGCAGGGCGAGGGAGGGTCGGGCGTCACCATCGCCTACCTGGCGGAAAGCTAGACTACAGCCGGTGCGTTGCACGTGCGACGCACCTGGTATCGATCTCGCCTAACTTGAAGGCCATCCAGCTTTGACGATTTTCCGGTAATCTGCTATAATACAGTCGCATTTGCGCCTGGATGGATGGCGGACGTAGACTGGCTACTGACCGGAGCTGTGGGAACAGCCCCCGCCTAGGAGTGTGAACGCCATGTAGACGGACGAGCGCTGGAAAGGGGCCCGACGAGCAGAGCAGGACACGGCCCGGCTTGTGGGTTCCAGGACCGGCATAGGTGTGCGCGGAGACCCAGAGGTTGCGCGAACCCGGTCGCCATCCAGTGCAGGAATGTGCGGGCCGGTTTTTTTTGTCCGGCGCAAGTGTACGAATCGTCGGGTGGGAAGGAGGTGAGTGTTTTGGCAACCGTTACCCTGAAAGACGGCGAATCGCAGGAGAGCTTGCTCAAGCGTTTCCGCAAGGAGGTCATGCAGGAGCGAATTCTGAGCGAGGCCAGGCGGAAGCGATGGTACATCTCGCCCAGCGAGATGCGCCGCATCCAGAAGCAGCGTGCTATTCGCCGCGCCCGGCGACGGCAACGACAGCGTGAAGCTAGGCAGAAGTACAGTTAGAGTGAAACGAACGTTCCTGGTGACAGGAGGAGGATTTTTTGGCCAAAGAGACGACTGACAAAATCGAGATGGAAGGCACCGTCGTGGACTGCCTGCCCGGCACCCAATTCAAGGTGCGGCTGGAGAATGACCACGAAGTGCTGGCGTACCTCTCGGGCAAGATGCGGCGATACTATATCCGCGTCCTGCTCGGCGATAGGGTGCTGGTCGAGCTGTCGCCCTACGACCTGACGAGGGGACGCATCACCTATCGCTTCCGCAAGCGGACCACGAGCGGAGACGAGTAGCCCACGGTGCCGGTCCAGGCCGGAAGGCAATTCCGGCCCGGCGCGGCTGCCTCGCCGGCGGGCGCCCACAGGGCGCCGTAACGCTGGCAGGCCCCGCATTGCCCAGGGCTTTTCGCCCGAGTGCCGCCGTCTCTTTGTGACCAGGAAAGAGATCCCAGCCCCCCGGCTTTGACCGGGGGGCTTTTTGATCGCCGGGCAGGCTCCGGGCGGGCCGGACAGGATTGGTCGCGTGTTTCGAATTCCCCTCCAGCCTGCCCGATCGTCCTCAGGCGCAGCCGCGCCGCCAGTCGCCAAAGCGGCCCAGCAGGTCGCCCAGCTCCCAGTAGTAGCCGCCGGCGTAGGCCAGGGGCCGTGCGAGCTGATAGTCGACGTGCCCCTTGGCGTCCAGCACCTCCTGGTTCACCTGTACGGCCAGCACCTCGCCCACAAAGAGTTCGTGAACGCCCAGGACCAGGCGATGGCTCACCCGGCACTCCAGGCTCACCGGGCACTCGGCCACCACGGGCACCCGCACCCTGGAAGCCGGCGCCGGCGTGAGGCCGCAGCCCGCCCACTTGTCCACCTCGCGGCCCGAGACCTGTCCACAGTAATCCACCAGGCCCACCTGGCCGGCGTGGGGTAGGTTCACCACAAACTCGCCACCATCGACGATGAGGTGGTGGGAAAAGCGCTCCGGCCGGACGGCGATGCCCACCGTGGGCGGGTCGGACGACAGCGTGCCGACCCAGGCCAGGGTGATGAGGTTCGGCCTGTCCACGCCGCAGCTCACCAGCACCACTGGAACCGGATAGAGGGCCGTAGACCCCGGTTTGACCACTTTTGCCATCAGTTCTACCTCACCTGTTCTGCCGACGATGCGGCGGATGATCGTCCTGCGTTGCGCGCGCCGGCCTCGCGCATGGCGGCAAGCACCCGCTCCGGCGTGGCGGGCAGCGTGCGCACCCGGGCGCCACACGCGTGATAGATGCCGTTGAGTATGGCCGGGGCGGTGGCCAGGGTGGCGGCCTCGCCCAGCCCCTTGGCCCCCAGGGGTCCCCACCGGCTGGGGACCTCCACGGGGATGACCGTGATCCGGGGCATGCAGCGCGCCGTGGGCAGGTAGTAGTCGTTCAGGCCCCGCGTGACGCCCGGCAGGTACTCTTCCATGAGGGCCAGGCCCAGGCTCATGACCACCGCGCCCTCCACCTGCCCCCGCAGGCCCTGGGGATTGATGGCCCGTCCCACGTCGTGGGCGGCCGCCACGTGGGCCACCCGCACCTGACCCGTCTCGACGTTCACCTCCACCTCGGCCACGTGGGCGCCGGTGACGAAAAAGGGCAGGTACTCGGGGCGCGACGCCAAAAAATCGTCGTCGAGCCCGGGCGCAAAGATGCCCCGCACCCGCCGCGCCAGGCCGATGCGCTCCATCTCGACCGCCACCTCGGCCAGCGGCAGCCGGTCCTCGCCGGGTGCGACCACGGCGCCGGGCCGCAGCTCCAGCCGCTCAGGGTCCTGGTTCAGCATCTCGGCGGCGGTGCCCAGGATCTGCTCCCGGAGCGCCGCGGCGGCCCGGGTGACGGCCCCGCCCACCCAGTAGGTGCTGCGCGAGGCGCCCTGGATGCCGCTGTCGGGCGTGCGCGCCGTATCGCCGTTGACCACCGACACGCAGTCGCGGGGCAGGCCCAACGCCTCGGCGGCGAGCTGGGCCATGACCGTCGTGGTCCCCTGCCCGTAGTCGGGCGCCGAGCAATAGCAGATGACGCCGCCGTCCAGGGCCAGCTCGGCGTGGGCCTCGGAGCTGATGGGCCCCGGCTTGCCAAAGCGATACCACATGCCCGCCAGCCCGGCGCCAAAGCGCCAGGGGCCGGCCTCCCGGCTGTTTCGCCCGGCGGCGCGGGCCAGGGCCTCGCGGTACCAGGGCTCGATGGCCTCCAGGCACTGGCGGTAGCCCACGGTCTCGGCCGGGCGGTAGCCCAGGAACAGGACCGTGTCGTCGTCGATGGCATTGTGCAGGCGCAGCGCCAGGGGGTCCATGCCCAGGCGCGTCGCCAGCTCGTCCAGCGTGCACTCCAGGGCCAGGTTTGACTGGGGCGTGCCAAAGCCCCGCATCTGGCCCGCCTTGGGATTGTTGGTATAGACCGCCCAGGCGTGGGCGTCCACCGCCGGCCAGCGGTAGGGCCCGCCTCCGGCCACCAGGGCATACTGGGAGATATAGTAGCCGTCGGCGTCGTAGGCGCCCGTGTCGGCCACCACGCGCAGGAACAGGCCCTGCAGGGAGCCGTCGTGGGCGGCCGCCACCCGGCAGTGCAGGCGATAGGGATGGCGCTTGGGCGAGGCGTCAAAGGACTCGCGCCGGGTAAAGGCCAGGCGCACCGGGCGGCCGCCGGGGGCGTGGTAGGCGGCCAGGGCCCCGGCCATGAGGGGCCAGGGGTCCTGCTTGCCGCCAAAGGCGCCGCCCATGGGCGGGGTGATGACCCGCACCCCTTCCGACGGAAGGCCCAGCAGCCGGGCCATGTAGCCGTGGGCCCAATGGGGCTCCTGGTGGCCGCCCACCACCGTGATACGGCCCTCGGCGTCCCGATAGGCGAGCACGGTCTCCCGCTCCAGGGCGGCGTGCTCCAGGAAGCCGGTGGCATAGCGCGCCTCCAGCACCACGTCGCCCCGGGCCAGGGCAGCCTCCGCGTCGCCGAGCTGGATGTCGTACTCGCTCAGGACGTTGCCCCCCTCGTGAACGTTCGGGGCGCCGGGTTCCATGGCCGCCACCGGGTCGCGCACCACGGGCAGCGGCTCGTACGCCAGCTCGACGGCGGCGGCCCCCGCCCGGGCCCCAGCCGGCGATTCGGCCAGGACCAGGGCCACGGCGTCGCCCACCATGTGCAGCGAGCCGCCCACCGGAGCCAGCAAGGGCTCGTGACGGCTGTAGCCCTCCAGGCTGTTGAGCCCGGGAACATCGGCGGCGGTGATGACCCGCAGCACGCCGGGCAGGCCCAGGGCCGGCGCCGGGTCGATGGCCAGCAGGCGGGCGTGGGGCAGGGTGCTGCGGACGATGGCCGCGTGGAGCAGGCCCGCCATCTTGATGTCCTCCGCGTAGCGGGCCGCCCCGGTGACCTTGTCCAGGGCATCGACGCGCACCTGGGAGCCTCCCGCGGCGTCGCGCCCGTCGGCTGGTGGCAGGGGCTCGCCCCTCAGGGCCGCGGCCGCCGCCTCCACCGCGTCGACGATGCGCGTGTAGCCCGTGCAGCGGCACAGGTTGCCCTCCAGCGCCTCGGCGATCTCTTCCCGGGTGGGGTTGGGCCGCCGGGCCAGGAGGGCGGCGGCGGACAGGATCATCCCCGGCGCGCAAAAGCCGCACTGCACCGCCCCCCGCTCGATAAAGGCCTGTTGCAGCGGGTGCAGCTTCTCCCGGCTGCCCAGGCCCTCGATGGTCAGCACCTGGCGGCCCGCCACCCGGCCGATGGGCACCAGGCAGGAGCGGACGGCTTCGCCGTCGAGGAGGACGGTGCACGCCCCGCACTCGCCCTCCCTATCGCAGCCCTGCTTGGTGCCCGTCAGGTCCAGGTCCTCCCGCAGGACGTCAAGCAGCGTGCGCCCGGGATCGACGTCAATCTCCACCGGGCGGCTGTTCAGCGTAAAGGCGACGCGCAGCGGCTGTGTCATGGGGCCCCTTTCGCTCTGGCTGCCTCTAGGGCACCACCACCGTCCGCACCTCGCCCCCGAACTGCTCCAGGGCGTCCATGGCCGCGTTGATGGCCCCGGCCTCCAGCGGCACCGAGCGGGCCACCACGTGGCCGAGGTCCAGCCGCCCCTGGCGCACGTACTCGACCAGGATCTCTAGCTCGTGGAGGGTGTGGTCGGAGCAGCCGATGACCTCCGCCTCCCGGCCCAGGAGGTCGCTGTAGGAGTCGATCTCAAAGGGCCTGTCCGAGATGCCGGCCAGGGCTGCCCTGCCCAGGACGGCCAGGCAGCGCACGGCCTGCTCCATGGTCTGGCGCAGGCCGATGACCTCGATGGCCACGTCGACGCCGCGGCCGCCCGTCAGGCTGCGGATCGTTTCCACCGGGTCGCCCTGCCGGGCGTTGACGGGCACCGCCCCAAAGCTCTCGGCCAGCGCGAGCTTGTTCTCGTTGATGTCGACGGCATAGACCTGGAGCGCCCCCATGGTGCGCGCCAGTTGGATGGCCGACATGCCCAGGCCCCCCGCGCCAAAGACGGCGGCGGTCTCGCCGGGCTGCAGGCGCGATTTGCGCAGGGCGTGGAACGAGGTGGACGACGAGCACATGAGGACGGCGCCGTGCTCGAAGGACACCTCGGCGGGCAGGCGGACGGCGTTGCGGGCGGGCACGGCGATGTATTCGGCAAAGCCGCCGTCCACGTGCTTGCCGATCATCTTGCCCTCGGGACAGAACTGCTCGTGGCCCGTGCGGCAGAAATGGCACTGCCCGCAGGAGAGGAGATAGTGGAGGCACACCCGGTCGCCGGGGCGCAGGCCGGCGACGGCCTCGCCCACCTCCTCGACGACGCCCGCCACCTCGTGCCCCAGGGTCTGGGGCAGGGGACCCACGCCCGAGGTGCCGGCGCGATAGTGCACGTCCGAATGGCAGATGCCGGCGGCCCGAATCCGCACCAGGACGTCGCCCGGGCCGGGGGATGGTCTCTCGATCTCCTGCAACTGCAGCGGTTTTCCGATCTCTACCAGGCGAGCTGCTTTCACGTTTTCCTCCCTATCATTTCTCGAGTTCGTGTACCTTGTCTCTTATTCCTTGAGAACGTCGGCGATGGCCTGCCGCACCGCGTCGGGCAGGGGTTCGGGCCGGTGATCCTGCATGAGGGCCAGGGTCCTTTCCCGGGCCCGATCCCTCGTCGCCTTGCTACCGGCTGCAACCCAGTCCTCCACCCGGCGCCGGTCAAAGAGCACCGGCTGCCAGAACTCGCGGAAATGCTTGAGGGTATGCTTCTGCGTCAAGAAGTCGCCGCCCGGGCCGACCTTGTGGATCACGTCCAGGGCCAGGGCCTCGGCGTCGAGGGGTACGCCGGCCATAAAGTGGCGCATCATGCTAATCATCTCGGCCGTCAGGACAATCATCTCCGGCGAGGTGGTCAGGCCGGCTTCCAGGTAGCCGATGTCGTGCACCAGGTTGTTGCCGCCCAGGAGCGCCACCAGCACCGAGAAGGCCGCGTCGGCGGCTGCCTGCTCGTCCAGGACGCAGCTATCCGAGTGGCCGGCATAGCCCCAGGTGGGCAGCCCGTAAAAGCGCCCCATCTCGGCCACGGCCACGCGGGCCAGTTGGAACTCGGGCGCGCTGTAGACGCTGATGGTGGTCTTCATGTCCATGTGGTGCAGGCCGCTGCCGTAAAGGAACGGCGCGCCGGCCCGCTGAAGCTGGTGCATCACCAGGCTGGAGAGGGTTTCGGCGTTGCCCAACGCCAGGCCGCCCGCCAGCGTCACCGGCGCGGTGCCGCCCATCATGGGCGCCGGCGAATGGACGATGGGCAGCGAGTGCTCGGCCATGTAGAGCAGCTTGCCCGTCGCCGTCTCCGAGTGCTTGAGGGGGGTGGAGGGCTCGGAGTAGAGGAGCAGGGTCGGGTTGAGGCGCAACTGCTCCATCCCGCCCGCGGCCGCGGCGGCCATGGCCGCGATGGCCTCGCAGTCGGCCCGGTCGTCGCACACAAAGACGATGGGCTTGACCGTGTGCTCCAGCATCAGCGCAAACTGCCGGCGATAGGCGTTTCCGGCCGAGCCCGTCGCGTCGGAGGGGATGCCCATGGACATGCAAAAGCTCAGCTCGGGCAGGGCGTCCACGACGTGAATGCAGTCGACGAGGTCGGCGGTGGTAAAGGGGCGCCGCTCGCCGGTGCGCGGATCGAGATAGTTGGGGCAGTCAGAGCCCGTGCCAAAGCTCACCTGGCGGCCCTCCAACGGCGCCACCACCTCGGCGCTGCCCCGGCGGCAGAGGGTGATGCGCGAGGGCGCCTGCTTCAGGGCCCACTCCACCAGGCCGGGCGGAAAACGAACCAGGTTGCCGTCGGTGATGACCGCGTCGGTGTGGCGCAGCAGCTCCAGGGCACCCTGGTGATAAACACGCACGCCCGTGCGCCTCAGAATCTCGAGGGATGCTCGGTGGATCGTCTCGCACTGCTCGAGACTCAACATGCCCAGGCGGGGAAAAGCCAGTGGTTCCATGCTCGTATATTGTCCTCCTTTGGTTTAGGGTTCGCTCAGTCGTCCAACCACTCCACGAGGGTCGAAACGCCCATGCCCACGCCCACGCACAGGGTTGCCAGCCCGTAGTAGGGCCGCTTTTCACCGGGCGCGCGGCGCTTTAGCTCGTGCAGCAGCGTCGTCAGAATCCGGGCTCCCGAACAGCCGACGGGGTGGCCCAGGGCGATGGCCCCGCCGTTGACGTTGGTGATCTCGTGGCGCAGGCCCAGCCGGCGCATGACACCCAGGCTCTGGGCGGCAAAAGCCTCGTTTAGCTCGACGAGGCCCACCTGGTCCAGGGTCAGCCCCAGGCGATTCAGGAGCTTTTTCGTGGCCGGCACCGGCCCGTAGCCCATGAACCCCGGGTCCACGCCGGCGACGGCCGAGCCGAGCCAGCGGGCCATGGGCTTCAGGCCCAGGGCGCGGGCCCTTTCGCCGCTCATCACGAGGAGGGCCGCGGCGCCGTCGTTGATGCCGCTCGAGTTGCCCGCCGTCACCGTGCCGCCCCGGCGAAAGGCCGGCGACAGCCGCGCCAGTTGCTCGGCGCTGGTATCCAGGACGTACGCGCCGTCGACCAGCTTGCAGCGGGGGTGCTCGTCGACCTCGACCGGCAGGGGAGGGCCCTTGCGCTGCGGGACCGGGATGGGGACGATCTCGTCCTTGAACCTGCCGGCGTTGAGGGCCGCCACAGTCCGCCGCTGGCTTTCCAGGGCAAAGGCGTCCTGCTCCTCGCGGGCAATGCCCATCTCCGCGGCAATGTTTTCGGCTGTTTCGCCCAGGCTGACGATGGGGTAGAGGGCCTCCAACTTCGGGTTGTTGTAGCGCCAGCCGATGGTGGTATCCCATAGCTGCGCGTGGCCCACGGGCTGGGGGCGCTCCGGCTTGGGCAGCGACCAGGGGGCGCGGCTCATGGACTCGACCCCGCCGGCGATAAAGGCGTCGCCTTCGCCGGCCAGGATCGAACGGGCGGCCAGGTTCACGGCGTCCAGGCCCGAGGCGCAGTTGCGGTTGACCGTCAGGCCGGGGACATCGACGGGAAAGCCGGCCAGCAGCGCCGCCATGCGAGCCACGTCACGGTTGTCCTCGCCCGCCTGGTTGCCGCAGCCGGCGAACACGTCGTCCAGCAGGGCCGGGTCGATGCCGGTGCGTGCCACGAGGGCCTTGAGCATATCGGCCAACATGTCGTCGGGCCGTACGCTTGACAGGACGCCGTTGTGCCGGCCGATGGCCGAGCGGACGGCGTCGACAATGACCACTTCTCCCATACGTGCCACTCCTCTGCGCAGCGGTCGTACATTCTTGAGCCGCCCAGAGTGTACCATCGATCCATGGGAGGCGCAAGTCCGCCGCCGGGCAGGTTTTCGGCGCGCAACCGTCGCGCGCCCCATTTGACAGGCCGGGCCGTTCGTGGTATATTTCAATATACACACTCGTTTCACTCTATAAAACACCGAGGGGGCTCTGCCACCCTCTGCGCGAGGGGCAACCAGTGGAGAAACAAGAGGACCACGCGCCCGTCACGCGTACCATCGCCCGGGCTGTGGCCATCCTGCAGGCATTCGACGCCACCCGGCCCGAGCTGGGCGTGACCGAGATCGGCCACCGGACGGGACTGGACAAGAGTACGGTTTACCGGCTGCTTTGCGCCCTGCAACAGGGCGGGCTCATCGCCCAGGACGCCGGCACGTCGCGCTATCGCCTGGGCCCCGGCCTCCTCAGGCTGGCAGGGCTGGCCGCCCAGCAGTTGGACGTGGCCCACGCTGCCCGCGTGCATCTTGTCGCCCTGGCCGCCCGCACCGGAGAGACGGCCAAGCTGTCGATGCTGACCGACGAGGACCACCTGGTCCGCGTGGACGCCGTCGAGAGCCGCCACCAGGTGCGCGACGTGGCCCTCATCGGGCACGAAGTGCCCCTCCACGCCGTGTCCGACGGCAAGGTGTTGATGACCGGCATGTCGCCGGCCCGGCTGGAGCGCATCCTGGACCGGGAGCTGCCGGCCTTTACCCGGCATACGGTCACCGATCCGGCGTGCCTCCGGCTCGAGATCGAGGAGGTCGGGCGAAGGGGCTTTGCCCTGGCCGAGGAGGAGTTGGAGCTGGGGCTGAGCGACGTTGCCGCTCCCATCAAGAACCACGAGGCCAAGATCGTGGCGTCTCTCAGCGTGTCGGGGCCATCCTCTCGCCTGCCGGGCGAGCGGTTGGCCGAGATCGGAGCGACGGTCAAGGAAACGGCCGATCTCATCTCTGCCAGGCTCGGCTACGTGGAGCCTGTCGAATCAAACTCATAGGAGGGTAGGACAATGCACAACTTGCAAAAACTGGAAGAACGGGCCACCCGGCCGCCCCCACAAGCCTCGTCCCTGGTCCGGCAGCGGCCCGCCGGCCACTGGAACCGGCTCCTGGTCCGGCTTCGACAGGCGGACCCCGAGTTGTACGACGTCCTGGCCGACAGCGCCAGCCTGGACGAGTGCCGCCACAGGGTCTACCGCGCCCTCAACCGGAGGGAGGAGGAGCTGCAGGCCGGCACCGCCGGCCTCCATGCCCTGGAGCACGACATGGCCCGCAGGTGCGTTCGCACGCTGAAGGACATTGTCGCTCCGCGAAACGAGGCCCTGGCCGGCTTTAGCACGCTGGAGATGATCTGGAACGTGGTGCGCCAGGGAAGCCCCAACGGGCAGCCCGTGGAGGACGGCCTGGTGCTCGAGTTCGTGCACCTCTTTCGCGGCATTCGCGGCCGCTCGGGCTTTGCCAGCGGCTGGCTGGACCCCGACGGCATCGACGCCCGCGGGCAGGCGTCCGGGATGGCGCCTGGAACCGGCCGCGCGGCCGGCATCGCCCGCTCGGCGCGCATGGACGAGGTTGCCGGGCAGATGTGGGCCAGGGTCAAGCGCCATCCCAGCGGCCTCAATCCCGGCCTGGTGGCCCAACGCCGGGCCAACAGGCAGCGCATCCTGGAGTTCTTTGGTGCTTCCCTCGACGACTGGGAGGATCACCGCTGGCAGTTGCGCAACCTCCTGGTCGGTCCCCAGGCGCTCTCCAGGTTGGAGCAGCTCATCGCGCTGACGGAACAGGAGCGGGAAGCCATCGCCCTGTGCCTGGAAACGGGCATTCCCTTTGGCATCACGCCCTACTATCTCTCCCTCATGGACATGGACTCGGCGGACCGGCGGCGCGACAGGCAGATCCGCGCCCAGGTGATCCCCCCGCTCCACTACGTCCGGCGCATGATGGAGCACCAGGACGAACGGGAATACTACTTTGACTTTATGGGAGAGCACGACACGTCGCCCATCGACCTGGTGACGCGCCGCTACGCGTCCATTGCCATCCTGAAGGGCTACGATACCTGCCCTCAGATCTGCGTCTACTGCCAGCGCAACTGGGAGATCACGGGGCCCATGGAGGCAGGCGCGGTGCCGACCCGGGAGCGCCTGGACGCCGCCCTCGACTGGTTCGCCGAGCACCGCGAGCTACGCGAGGTTCTGATCACGGGCGGCGATCCGCTCTTTCTCGGCGACGGCCGCATCGAGTACATGCTGGAGCGGCTGTCGGCCATGGACCACATCGTCCAGATCCGCTGGGGCACGCGGGCGCCGGTGACCATGCCCATGCGCATCACCGACAAGCTGGCGCGCCTGTTGGGCAGCGCCATAGAGCCCGGCCGGCGCAACGTGGCCGTCGTGACCCACGTGCAGAGCGCCCTGGAGGTGACCCCCGAGATGGCGGCAGCGGTCCACCGGCTGCGCCGCCAGGGCTTGCAGGTCTATAACCAGCAGGTCTTTACCTTGCACACCAGCCGCCGCTTTCAGACGGTCGCCACCCGGATGGCCCTGAAAAAGATCGGCGTTGACCCCTACTATACCTTTTATCCCAAGGGCAAAGAAGAGACGTCCCACTATACCACGCCCCTGGCACGCATTCTGCAGGAGCGCAAAGAAGAGGCGCGCCTGCTGCCCGGCTCCTTCCGCACCGACGAGCCGGTGTTCAACGTGCCCCGCCTGGGCAAGAACCACGTCCGGGCCAGCCAGGATCGGGAGCTGATTGGCATCCGCCCCGACGGGCGCCGCGTCTACATGTGGCATCCGTGGGAAAAGGGCATCACGCCCACCGAGCCCTGGCTCTATGTCGACAATTCCATCCATCGCTACCTGCAGGATCTGGAGCGAATGGGAGAGGACCCGGCGGACTATGAAAGCATCTGGTATTACTACTAACGGCCGGTGTGTCCCGGGGAGCGCCGGGTGCGGAGCAAGCTGCGGCTTGCCCGCACCCGGTTTTTTGTGCCACGGGCAGGGCTACTTGCCGATCAGCGGCAGGAAGTACCTGAAACGCATGGTCGGCTCCTCGCCGATTATCTCCCCGAAGTAGACGTAACGTACGGACTCCATGAGAGAATTCCCCCCGCCATAGATGCCGACGTGATAAAAGCCCCGGGCGCGCACGTACAGCTCCTGGTCCGCGGGGAGCGCCAGGCCGGCCAGCTCCCAGCCGCCAGGGATGGGGCTGCCATCGCCCAGGGGGCCATAGCTCACGCCGTCGGTGGACAGCTCGAACGTCACTCGCTCGAGCACGGGCGAGGGGCCGCTGTGCCGCCAGGCAATGCTCGAGGGCGTCACCTCCAGGCTTTGGGCCGCACGGGTGTCGGCGGTCAGGCGCCCGATGTGGTCCCGCCCCGTGCCCGCCAGGACCGTGAACCGGCCAAAGACGATGGGCTTGCCGTCGGCCTGGACGGCCGCACCGCGCACGATGTCGGGCACAGACAGGCTGTGGGTGACGGTGGCCGTCCAACCCGTGTCCAGGGTGCCGTCGGCATTGAGCCGGGCGACGCCCCGGTGGGGCACGTTCGAGATTCTGTCAAAACTGCCGCCCACCACCATCTTGCCGTCGTTCTGGACAATGATCGTCCGGACCTTGCCGTCGGCGTTCGGGTCAAAGCCGGAGTCCAGGCTGCCGTCGGGGTTTAGCCGTGCCAGGAAGTTGCGCGGCTGGCTATTCACGTGCGAAAAGTAGCCGCCGACGACGATCTTCTGATCGGGCTGGAGCGAGACCGCCAGCATCCCAGGATAGGCGGCCGGATGTTGGATGTTCGGGTTAAAGGGCAGGTCGAGGCCGCCGCCGGGATTCAGGCGAACCAGGGCCGGGCGGTACTCGCCGGCGATGTTGTAATAGTAGCCGGCGACGACGACCTTGTTGTCGGGCTGGAGGGCCATGCCGCGCACGACGTAATCCGCGCCCGGATCAAAGCCGGCGTCGAGGCTGCCGTCGGGGTTGATGCGGGCCAGCCGGTGGCGAGGCACGCCGTTGACGTGAGTAAAGTTGCCGCTGAGTAGGATCTTGCCGTCGGGCTGGAGCACCATGGCGACAACCACGGCAAAGTCTTGGGGGTTGCCGCCGGCAAAGGCCGTAAAGGACGGGTCGACGCTGCCATCGGAATTCAGCCGCGCCAGCAGGTAGTGCGGCTCGCCGCCCACCTCGGTGAACTGGCCGCCGATGACGATCTTGCCGTCGGGCTGGACGACAAAGGCGTCGATAGAGTTGTTGGCGCCGGGGTTGAACCCCTGGTCCAGGGTGCCGTCGGGATTGAGGCGACCGATAAAGGCCCGGTCGCCCCCGGCCAGCCGTTGGAACTGGCCGCCCACCAGGATCTTGCCGTCGGGCTGCAGGGCGATGGCGTGCACCCAGGAGTCGGCGCCCAGGCCCATGGTCGCGTCCAGCCATCCGCCCCGGTCAAAACGCGCGATGCGCAACCGCGCCATCCCCCCCAACGTGACAAAGTCGCCGCCTGCCACGACGTTGCCATCGGGCTGCAGGGCGAGGGCGCGCACCGCGCCGTCGCCTTGCAGGTTGAACGCCCCGTCGAGGCTACCGTCGACGTGCAGGCGCCCCAGGAAGGCCCGGGGTGAGCCGCCCAGCGCGGCAAAGTCACCGCCAACCAGCACCTTGCCGTCGGGCTGCACCAGGAGGGCGCGCACCGCGTTGTCGGCGCCGGGATTAAACCCGCCGTCGAGGACGCCGTTGGTGTAGAGCCGCCCGATGTTCTGCCTGGGGCCCAGGCCCAGGGTGCCAAAGAGGCCCCCCACCACGATCCTGCCCCCCGGTTGGGTGGCCAGGGCGAGCACGGGGCCGCCGGCGCCGGGGTTAAAGCCGGCGTCGAGGCTGCCGTCGGCGTTCAGCCGGGCGATGCGGCTGCGGCCGGCGCCGCCAAGCAACGTGAAGTCGCCCCCGGCCAGGATCCGGTCGCCCTGGAGGGCCAGGGCGTAGACGGCGCCGTTGGCGCCGGGGTCAAAGCCGGCGTCGAGGCTGCCGTCGGCGTTCAGACGGGCGAGGTTGGCCCGCGGCTGCCCCGCCAGCGTCGCAAAAGAGCCGCCCACCAGGATCTGGCCGTCGCTCTCGACGGCCAGGGCAAAGACAGGGCCGTCGGCGCCGGGGTTAAAGCCGGCGTCGAGGCTGCCGTCGGCGTTAAGCCGGGCGATGCGGCTGCGGCCCTGCCCAACGACGTTCAAGAAGTCGCCCGCCAGCACGATCTTGCCATCGGGCTGCACGGCCACGGCGCGAACGGTCGCGTCGGCCGTGGCGGTCACGCTGACATCGAACCTGCCGCCGGGCGTCAGCCGGGCGATGCGCTGCCGGACGGTCCCCCCGATGGAGGTAAAGTCGCCCCCTACGACGACGCGGCCGTCGGGCTGCACGGCCAGGGCATGGACCGCGTCATTGGCCGCCGGATTAAAGCCGTCCGAGGCCGACTGTGCGTGGGCGGCGGCGGGAAACAGAAACAGGACCAGGCCAACGAGCAGGATGGCGGTGGCCGCCATCAACGGGTGCGCGTACAGACGTCTCATGGCAACATTTTCCTCCAGAGAGCAGGATGCCGGTGCAGAACCGGCCGGGTATGGAACGCCATGTTCTGTTATGGGGACGCGGAACGCGCCAGGCGGCCGGAGGGCCGGCTACGTCTGGCCGCTCCCACGCTCGGCGATGAGTAGGCCGGTGGGCGCCCCAGGGGAAGGACGCCCACGACGGATGTGACTGCTGCCAGTATAGCAGAAAAAGGTTAACGCGTAGTAAAATCGGTTACAGAAGGGCCTCTTTTTCGACCGCCAGGATGGCCCGGCGCAGCACGTCGAGGATGAGGGCCACCTCGTCGTCGCTCACCACAAAGGGCGGCGCGACCATGAGATGATCGCCCCGCCGGCCGTCGGCGCTGCCGTGGCCGGGGTAAAAGAGGACGCCCATCTCCATGCAGCGGGCGCAGACCCGGTCGGCAAAGCGGGCCTCGGCCGGGAAGGGCTCCCGGGTGGCCCGGTCGGCCACAAACTCCACGGCCCACAGCATGCCGGTGCCCCGCACGTCGCCGGCGGAGGCCACGCCATCCATGGCGGCGTTCAGCTCGCGCCCCAGGCGGGCCCCCGTGGCCGCCGCCCGGCCCACCAGGTCCTGCCCCTCCAGCAGGTCCATGGTCGCCAGGGCCGCCGCCGCCCCGACGGCGTGATGGGAAAAGGTGCCGCCGTGGTTGAAATCGCCGTGGGCGCGGCGCAGGGTCTCCACGTCGTCGCCCTTCATGGCCGCGATGGACAGCGGGAAGTAGCCGCCCGTGGCGCCCTTGGCCATGGTCATGACGTCGGCCCGGGCGCCCAGCTGCTCCATGGCGAACCAGGTACCCGTCCTCCCGAAGCCGGTCAGCACCTCGTCGGCGATGAGCATCAGCCCGTAGCGGTCGCAGATCTCGCGGACGAGGGGCCAGTACCCCTCGGGTGGGACGATGGCCCCCAGGGTGGCCCCGCCCACGGGCTCGGCGACAAAGCCGGCCACAGCCTCGGGCCCCTCGGCCAGGATGGCGGCCTCGAGCTGCCGGGCGCAGGCCAGGTCGCACGACGGGCAGGTGGCACCCAGGGGGCAGCGGTAGCAGTAGGGCGGCGCGATGTGGGGCACGTCGCGGAACATGGGCGCGTAGGGCTGGCGCATGGAGGGCTTGCCCGAAGCCGCCAGCGTGCCCAGGGTCAGGCCGTGGTAAGAGCCCCAACGGGAGATGATGCGATGGCGCGCCGTCTCGCCGCGGGCCATCTGTACCTGCCGCACGAACTTGAAGGCCGTTTCCACCGCCTCGGAGCCGCTGGACAGGTAAAAGAACCGGGGCGCGTCGAGGGGCACGCGGCGGGCGAGGCGGGCGCTGTAGGCCTCCAGGGGCTCGGTGGTGAACAGGCTGCCGTGGACGTAGGCCACCCGCGCCGCCTGCTCGGCCATGGCCCGGGCGATGGAGGCCACGCCGTGGCCGACGTTGACGACCAGCGGCCCGCCCGAGGCGTCGACGTAGCGGCGTCCCTCGCCGTCGTACAGGCTGACGCCCTCCCCCCGCACGATGGTGGGATAGTCGTGGGCCATGCGCCGGTAAAAGACGTGGCCCTCGGGATGTTTGCTCATTCCTGCTCTCGCATCTCGTCCAGGAGGGCAGCGGCCCGGGCCGCGATGCGCTCGGCGATGGTCGCGAACAGGACCTTGCCCCTCTCCTCGCTCGCCGTTAGCTCGGGATCGTTCTTCCCCTCGGGGCTGACGGTCAGCACGCCGATGTACTTGTGCCCGGTCTCGGCCCGCCGCCGCACGTGCTCGGGCTGGCCCTCGTACCAGGGGCGCAGCGACCGGGCCGTCTCCAGCGTCCTGGACAGGTCCACCAGGTCGGGGCGGATCGCCATGAGCAGGGAAGTTTCACCCCCCGCGGCGTGCTCGTGGGGATAGTGCAGGTCGGGCACCACCTCCTGGTCGGTGAGAAACAGCCAGCGGACCTCGGGATGCTCCGCGGCAAAGCGCTCGCCGCTGGCCCGAATGGTGGGCAGGGTGCCCCTCGACCAGTGGCCGCTGACGACGACGATGACACGAAAGCCGCGGCGGCGCATGGCTTCGTAGACGTCCAGGAGCAGGTTGGCATAGGTCTCGGGCCGCAGCCAGAACATGTTGCCCGGCACGTGATAGCGCTCGCCGTGCTCCACGCCGCCCGTCAGGTAGGTGCCGGCCCCGGGCTCCAGCTCCTCCCGGGTGTCGGTGGCCCAGTAGAAGGGAGGCAGAACCAGGCCGCCCGACTGGCGGGCGGCTGCCACGCACAGGGCGTGGGCCTTCAGGGCATCGAGGCCCACGGCATTGTGCTCCCCGTGCCACTCCAGGGTGCCCAGGGGCAGGTAACCGATGGGCGCCCGGGCCATGGCTCGGGCCAGCTCCCAGGGAAACATCTCCTCGAACTGCACCTTCCCATCGCGCTCTTTCACGATCCCTCCTGTTATTTGCCGGTGTACACGCCGTCGGGGTCCAGCTCCTCGCGGATAAGCCGCAACTCCTCGGCCGTGGGCGGCTCGGTCGTCGCCAGGTCGGCGGCGATCTTTAGCGGCCAGCCGACGCCGGCCTGCACCTCCTCCACCGAGACGCCGGGATGGACCGACGAGAGGACCATCTCGCTGCTGGCGGCGTCAAAGGTCAGAATCGCCTTGTCGGTGACGACCAGGCGCGGGCCCCCGCCGGGCATGCCCAGCGCCGCCCGCGCCCCCGGGCCGTCCAGGTGCCCGGGGCTGGTGCAAAAGTCGATGCGCTCCACAAAGGCGCGCTTGCCCAGGGGCATGATGAGATACACCTTTTTGGCGTGGATGGCAATCTCGCAGGCCCCACCGCTGCCCGGCAGGCGCACCTTGGGCCGGTGGTAATCGCCGATGACCGTCGTGTTCAGGTTGCCAAAGCGATCGATCTGGGCGGCCCCCAGGAAGGCCACCTCGATGCGCCCACCCTGGAGGTAGTACATGAACAGGTCCGGCATGGAGCAGGCCAGTGTGGCGCCGCTGACCAGCGTCGGATCGCCAATGGACAGGGGCAGGCGCGCCGGCCGCGCGCCAAAGACCCCCGACTCGTAGACCAGCTCCAGGTCGGGCGCCACGGTACGCCGCGCCAGGTTGCAGGCAATGTTCGGCTGGCCGACCCCCACGAACACCACCCGCTCGCCGGCCAGCGCCCGGGCCGAAGAGGTGATCATCAGCTCTGACGGTGTATAGTCGTTCATTTCCCTCTCCCTCATCCGGTGCGTTGCATCTGTCGTTGCTGCGATGCACCTGGTGCACACTCCACCCTGGCTTTCGTTCAGGAGTAGATCCCGTAGTTCACCGGCTGCGAGGGCGCCTGGCCGGGGGCAAGGCGCTGCCAGATGCCCGGCTCGCGGGCCTCCAGCTTTTGCCGGTAGGCCGCCCGGTCGGGCAGGCCGTAGACCCACTCGTCCAGCCAGGCGCGGGTGCTCGCCTCGTCGCGGGAAACGCGGTCCCACTCCAGGTAGAAGCGATTGTCGCGGTCATAGTAGCCCTGGGTGTAGGAGGGATGGGCGCCGTAGGGCTCGTGCACCACGGCGTCGACCAGCAGGCCGGGGATGACCGTGCGGTTGGGATCGCTGCGCACCACGGCCTCGTCCACGATCTCTTCCACGACGACCACGACGTGGCCGGCGGCAAAGGCCGCCTCCTTTTGCACGCCCAGCAGTCCCCAGATCTGGGTGTTGCCCAGGGCATCGGCCCGCTGGGCGTGGATGATGGCCACGTCGGGATTCAGCGGCGGGACGACGGCCACCTGGCCGTCGCCGTAGGGGCTGTCGACGAACCGGATGCGCGGGTTGGCCGCGGGCAGGTCGCTGCCCACGTAGCTGCGGACGGGAAAGAAGGGCAGGCGCGCCGCGCCGGCCATGTAGCGGCCCACCATGCCAAAGTGGGAGTATTCTTCCACCTCCAGGGGCGCGGGTAGGGCCTTTTCCACCGCCCGGCGGATGCAGTGCAGCGAGCCCACGCCGGGGTTCCCCAGGTAGCTAAAGACCAGCTTGCGGGCGCAGCCGGCGGCGATCATCTGGTCATAGATCAGGTCGGGCGTCATGCGGCACAGGGTCAGGTCGCGGCGGCCCTGGCGCATGATCTCGTGGGCCGCGGCGAAACAGATGAACGCCGTGAAGCCCTCGATGGCCACCGTGTCGCCGTCGTGGACGTAGCGAGCGACCGCGTCGCGCATGGTTGTGATCTTCATGGGCCTTGTCCTCCTATCTCCGCGCGCTTCACCTCCCTCTCGCCCCTGGCGGGTGCCGTCCGCCGCGGCCCCGGGTGCCGGGCAGGCCGTCAGGCCCGGTAGACTACCTCGCCGTTCAGGATCGTCATATCCACCTGCACTCCGGCGATCTCCCGCGCGTCCAGGGCAAAGGGGTCGCGATCCAGGATCACCAGGTCGGCCAGCTTGCCAGGGCTGATGCTGCCAAGGTCCGCCTGCCGCCCCGTGACCACGGCCGGGCCCATAGTAAAGCCCCACACTGCCTGGGCCAGGGTCAGCCGCTGCGCCGGATACCAGCCGCCTTCGGGGGTGCCATCCCGTCGCTGCCGGGTGACGGCGGCCTGGATACCCCACCAGGGGTTGGGGTTTGCCACGGGGCAGTCGGAGCCCATGGCCAGGGGCAGTCCGGCCTCCCACAGGTCGCGAAAGGCGTAGGTAAAGCGGTCCCGGTCGCCCACCGTCTGCTCGACCATAACCATGTCGTCGACGAGGTGGATGGGCTGCACGGAGGCCACGACACCCAGGGGCGCCAGGCGCGGCAGGTCCTCGGGCCGCACGTTCTGCACGTGCTCGATGCGGTTAGGGATGCGCGCCCCCTGGAGCTCCGGATGCCGGCCGGCGATGCGCTCCAGCGCACCCAACAGCTCGCGGACGGACCGGTCGCCGATGGCGTGGACCGCCGCCGACAGGCCCGCCAGGTTGGCGCGCTCCACGTCGGCCTCGATCTCGGCCATGGGCCGCAGGGGCAGGCCGTAGCCGCCCGTATCCTCGTAGGGCTCCAGCATCCAGGCGGTGTGGGCGCCCTGGCCGCCGTCGGCGAACATCTTGACGTGGCCGACGTGCAGCCAGTCGTCGCCAAAGCCGCTGCGGAGGCCAAGGGCGATGGCCTCGTCCAGGTGCGCGCTCGAGATATTCATCCACAGGCGCAGCGCCAGCTCGCCAGCGGCCCGCAGCCGCTGGTAGGCGCGAAAAGCGGGCGGCCCGTCTGCGCCATCCATCAGCCGGTAGTCATGCACGCCCGCCACGCCCAGGCGGTGGAGCAGGGGAAATCCCCGGCGCATGGCGTCGACCGTCTCTTCCTCGCTGGGCGGTGGGATCACGGCGGCCAGTAAGTCGATGGCTCGCTCCCGCAGCACGCCCGTGGGCTCGCCCGTCGCGTCGCGATCGATGACTCCGCCCGGAGGATCCAGCGTGTTGCCGTCAATGCCCGCGGCTCGTAGCGCCTCGGAATTGGAGACGACGATGTGCAGGTCGCTCCGCCAGAGGGCCACCGGGTGGTGGGGCGCCACGTCGTCCAGGTCGGCGCCGGTGGGCGTGCGCGTCACGTCCCAGTGGGTCTCGTCCCAGCCCTGGCCCAGGATCCAACGCCCGGGTGGCAGGGCACGGGCCTTGCCGGCCACGGCCTGGCGTAGCTCCTCCAGGGAGTGAACTCCGGCCAGGGATAGGCGGCCGAGGCCTAACGCCCAATCGTGCACGTGGAAGTGGGCGTCCTGAAGGGCGGGAAGCACCCGGCGCGCTTCCAGATCGATGACCTCTGCGTTCGCGCCGACCAGGTCCCGGATCTCGTCGTCGCTGCCCACGGCCCTGATGCGCCCGGCCCGGATGGCCACTGCTGTGGCGTGGGGGAAGGCAGGATCCTGGCTATAGAGACTGCCATTGACCAAGAACAGATCAGCCATTCAGCCGAAACCTCCTTGCTGCTATGCGCCCAGTTTCGCGCCGGATGGATCTCACGCGAGCCTCTCTACTTTTTCTGTTAGCCCGATGCCCAGCTCTCGCAGCTCGGCGAGGACGGGCTCATAGATCTCCGGGATGACAGGCACTTGCACACCGGTGAGATTGATCTCGCCCTGTAGGATCATTCGCACGGCGATGGCTGCCGGCAGCCCCACCGTGCGCGACATGGACGTGTCGCCGTGGGGAATGCCATAGTCGATCATGGTGGACGTGATGGCCTCGCGGTGGTCCGGGTACTCGGCCACGAACTCGTGCTGCATGATCAGCATATCGCGCTCGCCC
>DAOUHB010000215.1:0-27357 GCA_034428935.1 Anaerolineae bacterium
GCCCATGAAAGGAGGCCTCTATGGCCGAAACCCTGAAGTCCGCCCCCGGTCCCAAGGGCCTGCCGCTCATCGGCAGCATCGGCGCCATGCGCGCCCAAGGCACGCTGGAGTTCTGGTACGAGCTGTGGCAGGAGTATGGCGACGTCGCCCGCGCCAAGATGGGACCGCAGCCCCTGATGCAGTTCGTCCGCCCGGAGCACGTCCAGCACATCCTGGTCAAGAACAAGGACAATTATGTCAAAGGCTTCAGCCACGACGGGCTGCGGATTCCGCTGGGATGCGGCATTTTGACCGCCGAAGGGGATCTCTGGCGGCGGCAGCGGCAGCTTATGTCGCCCACGTACACGCCCCGCGCGGTGCAGCGTTTTGCGGGCATCATGCTGGACGCCACGGACAAGATGCTGGCCCGCTGGCGCGAGATCCCGGCCGGGCAGCCGGTGTCCATCAACCACGAGATGATGCGCCTGGCCATGAGCGTCATCTCCCGGTCGATCTTTACCGTGGACATCGGGGAGGATTTCGCCGAGGCGGGCGAGGCCCTGACGCAGATCCTGGACTTTGCCAGCGAGCGATCCGTCTCTCCGGTCTCGCTGCCCCTCTCGGTGCCCACGCCCGGCAACCGGCGGATGAACAGGGCACTGGCGACCATCGACGAGTTCCTGTATGGCATCATCGCCAGCCGCCGCCAGAAACCGCCGGGCGACGACCTGCTGTCGCTGCTGATGCAGATGCGCGACGAGGAGACGGGCGAGGGCATGAGCGAGAAACAACTGCGCGACGAGGTGCTGATCACGTTTTTCGCGGGGCACGAGACCACGGCCCAGCTCCTGACCTGGGCCTGGTACCTGTTTTCGCAGCACCCGGAGGCTGAAGAGCGGTTCCACGCCGAGCTGGAGGAAAAGCTAGGGGGGCGCTCCCCCGGGGCGGACCACGTGGAAGGACTGACCTTTACCCGCATGGTCATGGACGAGACGCTGCGCCTCTACTCGCCGGTGGCCATCATGGCCCGCGACGCCGTGGCCGACGACGAGGTGGGCGGGTACCAGGTGCCGGCGGGCTGCATCGTCACCGTGTCGCCGTACATGACCCACCGGCACCCGGAGTTCTGGGAGCGCCCCCTGGCGTTCCACCCCGACCACTTTGCGCCCGAACAGGTCGAGGGCCGGCCTCGTTACGCGTATTATCCCTTTGGCGGCGGCCCAAGGGTGTGCCTGGGCAAGCACTTTGCCCTGCTGGAAGGGGCCCTGGTCCTCGCCGAGGTGGGCCAGCGCTTCCGGCCAGGGCTGGTGCCTGGCCAGGAGGTCAAGCCTCACTGGTCGGGCACCCTGCGACCGGACAGGGACATCATGATGGTGCTGGAGGAGCGGTAGGGCTTCCGGCCGTCTGCAATTGGGGCACGTCCCCTGCCTGGGCGGACGCTGCCTCCTTCTCCTTGCGCCACGACTCGATGTAGGCCAGGGACTGGTGGCGGAAGTAGGTGTCGTACAGCTCGGCATAGTGGCCGCCCCGGGCCAGCAGCTCCTCGTGGCTGCCCTCTTCGATGATCTGGCCCTCACGCAGGACGACGATGCGGTCGGCCGACTTGACCGTAGACAGGCGGTGGGCGATGACGATGGCCGTCCGGTTGCAGAGGACGACGTCCAGCCCCTCCTGGATCTGGGCCTCGGTCAGCGGATCGACGCTGGCGGTGGCCTCGTCGAGGATGAGGATGGCCGGGTCCTGGAGCAGGACACGGGCCAGGGCCACGAGCTGGCGCTGGCCCATGGAGATGCCCTTGCCCTCTTCACCCACAGGCGTGTTCAAACCCTGGGGCAGGGCGTCCAGCCAGTCGCCGCCGGCCAGGCGGGCGGCCGCGGCCGCCACCTCCTCGTCGCCGGCCCCGGGCATGCCGTAGCGGATGTTGTCGGCCACGGTGCCGGAGAACAGGAACGGCGTCTGGGGCACGATGCCGATCTGACGCCGGTAGGAATGCAGGTCAAAGGTGCGCACGTCGTGGCCGTCGACCAGCAACTGGCCGCCCTGGAACTCGTAAAAGCGTGCCACCAGCCGTCCCAGGCTGGACTTGCCCGCGCCGGTGTGGCCCACCAGGGCCAGCGTCTCGCCGGCCTCGATGGTCAGGCAAAAGTCATCCAGCACCTCTTCGTTCTCGATGTACCGGAAGGCAAAGTCGCGAAACTCGATGTGCCCGCGCAGGCGCGGCGCCGTCGTGTTCGCCGTCTGGATCACCCTCGGCTCGGCGTCGATGAGGGCAAAGACGCGCTCGCTGGCGGCGAGCCCGAGCTGGAACTGGCTCCAGAAGGAGGCGATGCTGGTGAGCGGGAACCAGAAGAGGTTGATGCCCTCGATGAACAGGTAAAAGCTGCCCGCCGACACCACGCCGCCGATGACCCCCAGGCCGCCCATGTAGACGATGAGCGCCGTGCCGATGCCCGAGATGACCCCCAGGATGGGAAAGATGGTGCCAAAGGTCAGGCCCTGGCGCAGGCTCAGCCGGTAGGTCTGGGCATTCACCGGCCGGAACTCGTCATAGATGCGCTTCTCCTGGCGAAAGTTCTTGGCGACGCTGATGCCCATAACCGCCTCTTGCACGTTGGCGTTCACCTCGGCCAGGGCGCGCCGCGCTTGCGTCGTCGCCCGCCGGGCTATGCGGCGAAAGGCGAGGGCCACCACGACGACCACCGGAGCCATGACGAGGGCGATGAGCGCCAGGCGCAGGTTGATCCAGACCAGCAAGCCGACGACAATGGCCACGATCAACACCTGGCTCAACAGGTTCAGCGTCAGCGTCACCACGTTGGAAAAATCCTGCGTGTCCGACGTCACGCGGCTGACGATGCGGCCCGTGGAGAACTGGTCGTAGAACGACAGGTCACGCGCCAGCACGGCGTCAAAGGCGTCCCGGCGCAGCCGGAGAACCACGTCGCCCACGGTGCGCGCCGTGTACCTTTGCCGGAAGTAGTTGAACGTCCACGACAGCGCGCCCGAGAGAAAGATGAGCCCGATGAGCCAGGCGGTGCGCTGCCAGATGGTCTGGCCCAGGTCGGCGGCGCCCTGCAGGCGGTCAAGGCTGCGGGCGATGAGAAATGGGAACGCCGCGTCCATGACCGCATTGAGCATGATGAGCACGGCCACCAGGATCATGGCCCGCAGATGGGGCCGGAAGTAGCCGATGATTCTTTTTAGAAGTTCTCGGTCTGTATACTCGCGGTCGTACGCCTCGGCGTCCAAACCTTCCCAGATAAAACCCATGTGTCCCTCCTCAAGACCTAGTCATACCGCGAGAAGATGCGCCGGTACAGCTCGCAGCGCTCCATCAGCTCCTCGTGCGTGCCCTGGTCGGCGATGCCGTTGCGATAGAGCACCAGGATCCGATCCGCGCGCCGGATCTGCGACAGGCGGTGGGTGATGAGCAGCGTGGTGCGCCCCTCCTGCACCCGGCTAATGGCCTGCTGAATCTGGTCTTCCGTGGCGCTGTCGATGGCGCTGGTCGAATCGTCCAGGATGAGGATGCGCGGGTCGGTGAGCAGGGCACGGGCGATGGCCAGGCGCTGGCGCTGCCCGCCCGAGAGCGTCACGCCGCGCTCGCCGATGACCGTCTTGTAGCCAGTGGCAAAGCCGGTGACAAAGTCGTGGGCCTGGGCTGCCCGCGCGGCGGCCTCGACGGCCTCCTCATTCACCTGCTGGCCCAGGCCAAAGGCAATGTTCTCGTCGATGGGTCGCGAGAACAAGAAGATGTCCTGTTCGATGGTCGATATCTGCGAGCGCAGCGAGTCCATGTTCCAGTCGCGAACGTCCACGCCGTCGATGAGGACCCGGCCCTCGCTCGCGTCGTAGGTGCGGTTGACCAGCTTGACCAGCGTCGTCTTGCCCGACCCGGTCTGGCCGACGATGGCGATGGTCTCGCCGGGGGCGGCCCGAAACGAGAGGTCCGACAGCACGGGCGGCCCATCGGGGTCGCCGTTGAGGCGAAAGGTCACGTGGTCGAACACGATCTCGCCGCGCATGGGCGCCGCGTAGCCGTCCTTGTTCTCGTCCAGCTCGGTCTCTTCTTTCATCAGGTCCAGGATGCGGCCCGCGCCGGCGATGCCCATCTGTACCAGCACGAAGGTAAAGATGTTGATGAACGCCGGAAAGCGCAGGACGCCCATCAGCCCCATGTAGGCCACCAGCTCGCCGATGGTCAACTGCCCCTGCGACAGCAGCCACAGCCCGTGGGCAAAGGCCCCGGTCAGGGCAAAGCCCAGCAGCAGGAGCGGCAAGTAGCGCGCCTCGATCTCGCCCTGCTTGACAAAGAGGTCGCGCACGAGGCGGGCGTTTTTCACAAACTTTTCTCTTTCCTGGGCTTCCTGGGCCGCGGCCTTGACGAGCTCGATGCCGGTGATGGTCTCGGTCAGCCCGGCGTTCATCTCGCCAAAGCGCCACTGCTGCTCGCCGGCCACGGGGTTGAGCTGCCGGACGTAGCGGCGCAGGGCCACGACGTAGACGAGCACAAACAGGACCGGGGCCACCAGCAGCTCGGCGCGCAGAAAGGCGATAAAGACCAGCGGGGCGGCGATGCCGATGACGGACTCGATGAGCAGCGACACGCCGGGATTCATCATCGGGTTGAGCTGGCGCACGTCGTTGGTGGCCCGGGCCATGATGTCGCCGGCGCGCTGCCGGTTGTGAAAGGCCTGGCTCTTGCCCAGCAGGCTGATGTACAGCTCTTCGCGGGCGTCGCGCTCCATGCGCTGCCCCAGCGTCTCCACCGACCACGTGTTGGTCAAGTCCAGGAATCCACGCGCCAGGGCGAGGCCCAGGATTGCCAGGACGAGGGGGATGAGGCGCGCCGGGTCGGGATCAGCCGCCAGGACCTCGTCAAAGGCCAGGCCGGTCAGCCGCGGGATGGCGGCAAAGAGAACGTTGGTCAGCGATGCGGCCAGAAGAAAGCTGGCCATCAAGTGCGGATAGCGCAGCAGGTGCGACAGGATCCAGCGCACCGGCCCTGCCCGGTTGTAGACGTGCTCGTCTCGAACGCTGAACTCGCGCTTGGTTCTCGGCGGGGCCATCTTCTGCCCTATGGTAGGGCTCCATTCAGCCATTCACACCTCCGTCTCGTTTCACAGCCAAGCTCTGTCCTCCAGGCCTCGCGGCGGCCGAAACGCCGGCCGGGGCTTCCCATGCACCAGGCACATGCCCGGCGACGTCCGTCGTCCGGGTGCAGGCGTGCGAGATCTAGTCGTCTGGCGGGGTCCGAATTCGACAAGGGCTCCGCCCGGGCTCGCTCATCTGCCCGGCATGCCCGACTGTGCGAGGACAGGCTGTGAGGTCAGTAGCTGGACCATCGTGGTCCGAGTTGGCGATTATACTACTCGGGCGGCGCCTTGTCAACCCCCAATTTTGCAGATTTTTCTGAACCGGTGCCCAATCCCTTGACAAGGAAGTGAAGCCATGCTATAATTTCTGAATGGAGACTACAATTCAGGTCCTGGGACCTCAAATACGACAGCTCCGATTGGAACGGCGCCTGACGCTCGAGGAAGCGGCCGAGCGCGCCGGCTGCACGCCGGGCTTTCTCTCCCAGGTGGAGAGAAACCAGGCCGTGCCGTCCATCTCCATGTTGTACGCCATCGCCCAGGCCCTCAATGTCAAGGTCGCCCACTTTTTTCCCAGGGTCATCACCGGAGCCAAGGTGGTGCGCAAGGACAGCCGGGAAGTCTTTCACTTCGAAGGCTCCTTCATGGTCTACTCCCTACTCTCCGCCAACTATCCGGACCGCAAGATCGAATGCCTGTTGGTGCAGATACAGCCGGCGGCGGGGGCACTGCCGGCCGACGAATACCGTTCTCATCCCGGTGAAGAGTTTGCATACGTCCTGGAGGGTACATTGCGCCTGTGGATCGGCGACACCGTCCATGACCTCGCGCCGGGCGATAGCATCCATTTTCGTTCGACGGTAAAACATCGCCTGGAGAATCCAGGGGACGGTCCGATGCTCGCTCTTTGGGTGCTGACGCCACCCGTCTTCTAGCGATTACGACAAACACGATCGCGTTTTCTACCAAAGACGTTGGATCGGATCGTACAAGAGGAAAGTGTGGATCTCGGACAACATTTGAAGGCTCTACGCCAGGAACGAGGATTGACGTTGGCCCAATTGGGTGAGCAAGTCGGCCTATCGGCGAGCTACCTGTCGCAGGTGGAGCGGGGGGTGATCATGCCGTCTCTCCTTCGCGTCGCGGATTTGGCGCGGGTGCTGGGGGTGGGCGTGCACACCTTTTTCCAGGAGGACGTGACGCCGCCCACCGTCGTGCGCCGCCACCAGGGACAACTCCTGCTCCAATCAGGCGACGTCTGCGTCGAGCTTCTGTCTCCCGATTTCTCGCAAAAAGAGGTCGAGCCCTTCTACCTGGTCTGCCAGCCGGGTGCCGCCCGCGACCCGATGCCCAGGCACCAGGGGGAGGAGTTTGGATTCGTGCTGCAGGGCCAATTGACGGTCACCGTCGGCGAGGAGGTGTTCTTGCTCCACGCCGGCGACAGCATCCACTTTCAGGGCGCGCAGCACCATGCCTGGCGCAACGAGGGGGAAGCCGAGTGCGTGGTCCTGTGGGCCATCTCGCCGCCTCTGCCCGACGCCGAGGGCATGTGGAGGGCGCCGGACGAGGCGCCGGAGGGGAAAGGGGGTGATGGGGTACAAGCCTGAGCATCCTGCGGAAAACTCAGCCTGTGCCCATGGTGCGCCCGGTCGCAGCCGGTCAGCGCCGGGTGTAGGGCACGGAGCACGCGCCGTCCATCGTTTGGCGGCAGCGCCTGCCAATGAGTCGATTTGACCGGTCGGAAACGAACGAGAGAATGGGAGGAGAAACGAAATGAAAAGGCTGACGATGCTGTCCACCGCGCTATGCATGGTGCTGGCGTTGCTCGTGGCCTGCGGCCCAGCAGAGACCCCTGAACCCACGCAGGCACCCGAAACAGCACCAACGGCGGCTCCCGCCGGAGAAACGGCGGCTCCCGCCGCCAAGGAGCGCCTGCTGCGTATTACCTTCTCGTGGCCGCTATATGCCGACCCGGCTGTCGGCAGCGACTATGCCTCTTCGACCGCCCTGGCCAACGTCTACGAAACCCTCATATTTCCCAACGCCGAAGCGGGCGTCGATCCCTGGCTGGCCGAATCGTGGGACATCTCGGACGACGGCTTGACCTACACATTTCACCTGAGAGAGGGCGTCAAGTTCCACGACGGCAGCGAGCTCGTGGCCAGCGACGTCGTCTACAGTTACAACCGGCTCAAGACCATTGGCGAAGGGTACGCCTACCTCGTTAGCGGCGTCGCCGACATCCAGGCGCCCGACGACTATACCGTCGTCTTTACGTTGGAGGAGCCCAGCGGCCTCTTTGTGCCCAGCCTGGTACGACTCTACATCCTCAACGAGGACCAGGTACGCGCCAACTCCCTGGCCGAGGGCGCCTACGGCGAGGAGGGCGACTATGGCAAGGAGTGGCTTCTGACCCACGACGCCGGCTCGGGGCCCTACACCATCATCGAGTTCCCGCTGGAAGAGTACTGCATGCTCGAGAAGTTTGAGGACTGGTGGGCGGCAGACAAGTTCCACGCCAACGCGGCAGATAGAGCCAAGCTCATTGGCACCACCGAGGCAGCTACCGTCCGGTCAATGTTGAGCACGGGGGAGCTCGAAATTTCGGACCAGTGGCAAACGGTGGAAGCCTACCAGGCGCTGGACGCCATCGACGGCGTCCACATTCAGAGCTTTGTGAGCATGTCCTCTTTCTACTACATGGTCCACACGCGCAAGCCGCCGACGGACGACATCCACTGCCGCAAGGCCATGGCCTACGCCTTTGACTACGAGGGAGCCGTCGCCCTCGAATGGCCCGGCACGCCGGTCATGGACGGACCGGTGCCGGCCATCCTCGGCGGGCACGATCCCAACGTCATGACCTACACCCGCGACCTGGACAAGGCACGCGAAGAGCTGGCCCAGTGCCAGTACGCGGACAACCTGGACGACTATCCCATCGAGGTGCACTGGATCTCGGAGGTGCCCCACGAGGAAAAGTTTGCCCTGCTCTTCCAGGCCAACATGGCCGAGCTGGGCATGAAAGTGGAAGTGGTCCAGATGCCCTGGCTGAGCGTGGTGGAAGAGACCGCCGCCGAGGACACCAGCCCGCACATTGTCACCGTCTATGTCTCGGCGGCCCTGCCCGAGGCCGGCCTGATGATCAAGGACCGCTACCACTCCAGCACGGCGCCCACCTGGCAGCAGAACGAGTGGCTGCTGGATACGGAGCTTGACGAGGCCATCGACGATGCGCTGGCCACCGCCGACCAGGCGGAGCGCTTTGCCAAGTACGCGGAGCTCGAGGCACGGATCATGGAGATGTGCCCGTCGCTCTTTCTCTACGACCAGCTCGAGCAGCACGCCGTCGTCGATTACGTCGATTGGAATCCCGACGAGCTGAGCGGGCTGATGGGCTACGATTTCTGGCTGCCGGCCATTGGCGTGAACCCGCCCTAACGGCTATCGCGGCGAGCAGGCCCCAGGCAGCGTTCGCCTGGGGCCTCTTGCCAGCCGCCATCGTCTGCGGTGCGCTGAGCGCTGCCGTGCGCAAGGACTTGTCCCGCCCAAGGGCTGTCCTGCGCAAGGGGCGCCCACGCCAGATTGCCAAGGGGAAGGAGCATAGCTTATGGGGTTTCTGTTGTTTATCGGCCGGCGCATCTTTCAGTCGATCTTTGTGCTGTTGGGGCTGTCAATCCTGATCTTTATCATCGCCCGCATCATGCCGGGCGATCCGGCGCGGGTGGCCGTCGGCGCCCGCGCGCCCGACTGGGTCGTAGAGAATCTGCGCGAGCAGATGCATCTCAACGATCCGCTGCCTGTCCAGTACGGCTACTGGCTGCGCGACGCCCTGCAAGGTGACTTTGGCATCTCGCTCTTTACCCGGCGCAACGTGGCCGACGACGTCCGCGAGTTCTTGCCGGCGTCGCTGGAGCTGGTTTTCATCTCGGGCATCATTGCCGGGGTCGCCGGCATAAGCCTGGGCGCCATCTCGGCGCGGTTCAAGGACACGTGGGTCGACAACCTGCTGCGAGTCTTTTCCTACTTTGGGGTGGTCACTCCGGCCTTTGTGTTCGCCATCCTCTTCCTGCTGCTCTTCGGCCTGGCCCTCAAGTGGCTGCCGCCCATCGGCCGGCTGAGCGACGGCATTCCCAAGCCGCCGATGATCACGGGCATGATCACCTTTGACGCTCTGCTGGCCGGGCAATTCGCCACCTTCTGGGACGCGTTCAAACATCTGCTGATGCCTGCGCTGGCCCTGGCGATGGGTGCCCTGGCGCAAGAGGCGCGCATCACCCGCTCCAGCATGGCCGACAATCTCTCCAAGGATTACATCGCCGCCGAGCGCGCGCTGGGCATTCCCGAGCGGGTGATCATGGGCCGCTTCCTGCTCAAGCCCTCTCTGATCCCCACCATCTCGGTCTTTGCCCTCGACTTTGCCGCCGGGCTGAGCAACGCGTTTCTCGTCGAGCTGATCTTTAACTGGCCGGGCCTGTCGCGCTACGGAATGAACGCCATGCTGCGCAAGGACCTGAACGCCATCTCGGCTGTCATTCTCATCCTGGGCATCACCTTCACCATCGCCAACATCATTGTCGACCTCGTCGTCGGGGGTCTCGATCCCAGGATCCGGTTGAGTGCGGGGAGGAGCGAATAGCCATGAGCCAGACGCTTCCTGTCCGTCACACCGGCGGCGCCATCAGCCTGGAGCAGGTCAGAGAGCTGGAGCGCAAGAGCCGCAGGGAGAACCTGGGGCGGGCGTGGTACAAGTTCTCGCGCAACTCTCTGTCGCTGGTGGGCGGGGGCATGGTGCTGTTGGTCTTTTTCCTGGCCATCTTTGCCCCGCTGATCGCGCCCTATCCGGAGCACGTCAAACCCTTCACCGACTTTGCAAATGCCAAGAGCCCGCCCAGTTGGGCCCATCCCTTTGGCACGGACGAGATCGGCCGCGACATCCTGAGCCGGGTCATCTTTGGCTTTCGCTATGCGCTGTGGATGGGCGTCGTGGTCCTGGCGCTCGTCGTGCCGCCCGGGGTGCTCCTGGGCCTGGTGGCCGGCTACTTCCAGGGAACGCGCATCGATACCGTCATCATGCGCACCACCGACATCTTTTTGGCCGTGCCGCCCTTGATCCTGGCCCTGGCCATCGCTTCCATCTTGAAGCCAAACCTGTTCAACGCCATGATGGCCGTGTCGCTCATGTGGTGGCCGTGGTACACCCGGCTGGTGTACGGGCTGGCCAGCGCCCTGCGCAACGAGTACTTTGTCGCGTCGGCAGAGGCCACCGGCGCCTCTACGTCGCACATCCTTTTTCGCGAGATCCTGCCCAACATGGTGTCACCCATCTTTACCAAGATCAGCCTGGACATGGGCTGGGTGATCATCATCGGGTCCACGTTGAGCTTTGTCGGGCTGGGGGTGCAGCCCCCGGAGCCCGGCCTGGGCACCATGGTCGCGTCGGGGGCCAAGTACCTGCCCGATCATTGGTGGATCGCCGTCTTTCCCGCCCTGGCCATCGTCCTGATCGTGTTGGGCTTTAACCTGCTGGGCGATGGCCTGCGCGACATGCTCACCGCCGAGGAGATCTAGTATGGATCAGCCACGACTGTTGGACATTAAGGATCTCCACGTTCACTTCAAGGTCTATGGCGGCACGCTGAAAGTCCTGGACGGCGTCAGCTTTGCCGTCGGTCGCGGCGAAAAGGTGGGCCTGGTGGGCGAAACCGGCTGCGGCAAGACGACGACGATGAAGGCCACGCTCCGCGTGCTGCCCATGCCGCCGGCCCTCATCCCCAAAGGCGAGATCCTGTTCGAGGGCAAGGACGTTCTCAAGATGCGCGACGATGGCCTGCGCAAGGTGCGCGGCCGGGGCATCTCCATGATCTTTCAGGATCCGACGGCCGCCCTCAACCCTGTCTTTAACATCGGGCAGCAAATCGGCGCCGTCGTCAGGCACTCCACGGACGAGCGGCTATCCCGGCGCGAGGTCCACGACCGGGTCATCGAGCCGCTGCGAGAGGTATCGCTGCCCGACGCGGAACGCATGCTCGGTAGCTATCCCATCCAGCTCAGCGGCGGCATGCGACAGCGGGTGTGCATCGCCATGGCCCTCGTCGCCAACCCCCGGCTGCTCATCGCCGACGAGCCGGGAACGTCGCTGGACGTGACGATCCAGGACCAGATCCTGCGGCTGCTCCACCGCCTGGTGGAAGAGAAGGATCTGTCGGTTGTCCTCATCACCCACACGCTGGGCATCGTCCGCGAGCTGACCGACCGGGTTTATGTCATGTATGCCGGGACCATGGTCGAGGTGGCAGGCACGCAGGAGCTGTTCCACCAGCCCCTCCACCCCTACACCCGCGGGCTCATGGACGCCGTGCCGCGGCTGACGGGCGGCGGTGTGTCCGACGGAATCCCGGGCCGCATTCCCGACTATCTCCATCCGCCTCCGGGCTGCCGGTTTCACCCGCGCTGCCCGCACGCCATGGAGATCTGCCACCAGGAGAAGCCGGTCTTTTACCGGGTGGATCCGCATCACGAGGTGGCCTGTTTTCTCTACCGTGACGACGAAAGGCCGGCCTGAGCACCATGGCAGAGATTCTAACCTACAACGGTCTCAAGAAATACTTTACCATCGGCCAGAAGGGCATCGTAAAGCGAGAGCCGATCACGGTCAAGGCGATCGATGGCGTCTCGTTCGCTATACGAGAGGGGGAAACCTTCGGGCTGGTGGGAGAATCGGGCTCGGGCAAGAGCACCGTGGCCTATACCACCATCGGCATGTACCGGCCCACGACAGGTACCATCCGCTTTCGCGGGCAAGACCTCTTTGCCGAGAAAAAGCGGCCCCTGGCCCTGCGCAAAGAGATCCAAATCGTCTTTCAGGACCCTGGCTCGTCCCTCAACCCGCGGCGCACCATCCAGCAGATCCTGGCCTTGCCCCTGAAGCTGCACCGCCCGGGGCAGAATGTCATCCAGCAGACGGCCATGCTCCTGGACATGGTGGAGCTGACGCTGGACTACATGCACAAGTCTCCGCAGTCGCTGAGCGGCGGCGAAAAGCAGATGGTGGCCATCGCCCGCGCCCTGGCCACCGACCCTTCCTTCATGATCCTGGACGAGCCGACCAGCGCCCTGGACGTGTCGATCCAGGGCAAGATCATCAACCTGCTCATCCGCCTGCAAAAAGAGTTCAACCTTTCCTATCTGTTCATCACCCACGACCTGGGCCTCATGCGCAACGTCGCCTCGCGCGTGGCCATCATGTACCTGGGCAAGGTGTGCGAAATCGCCGACGCGGCCGAGTTCTTTCGCAAGCCATACCATCCGTACACGCAGATGCTCCTATCTTCCATCCCGGTCCTGTCGGAGGCGGAGGAGGAGCTGAAGCCGCGCAAGACGGTGTCCAGGGGCGAGATCCCGAGCCCCGTCAACCTGCCCAGTGGCTGCAGCTTTCACCTCCGTTGCCCGCGCCGGATGGACGTCTGCTCGGAGGTCGATCCGGTCATGACGGACGTGGAAGAGGGCCACAGCGTTCGCTGCCACCTCTATCCGCCGGCCGGTGACGCGCCGGCCGGCAAGGGCCAGGGGGGAGAATGATGACCAAGATCCTGTACATCGATCCCGTGGGCATCGACCTCGTCCAGGAAGGCCTCCAGGTCCTCCTGGAGGTCAAGCGGCCGGACACCGAGGTCCAGATGGTGAGCCTGCCCCGCGGCCCGCACCACCTGGAGTACCGCTACTACGAGGCCCTGGTGCTGGTCGATATCCTGCACCTCGTGCAGGCAGCGGAACGGCAGGGGTTCGACGCGGCGGTCATCGGTTGCTTTTACGACGTGGGGCTGCAAGAAGCCCGCGAGGTGACGGAGCGCATGGCCGTCGTCGCCCCGTGCGAGGCGGCGACCCGCATCGCCGCCACCCTGGGAGACAAGTTCTCGATCATTGTCGGGCGGCGGAAGTGGATACCGGAGATGATGGAGAACGTCCTGCGCTACGGCATGAGGGAGCGGCTCGCTTCGTTCAAGCCCATCGACATGGGCGTGCTCGACTTTCACCACAACGAGGCCGAGACCACCCGGCGCCTGCGCCAGGCGGGGCGCGAGGCCGTCGAGCAGGACGGCGCGGAGGTGCTGATCCTGGGCTGCACGGCGACCTACGGATTCTACCGCGAGCTCCAGGACGAGTTGTGCGTGCCCGTCCTCGATCCCATGATCGCCGCGTTCAAGACGGCCGAGTTCGCGGCCGAGCTGGCGGGGCGGCTGTCGTGGAGCCACAGCAAGATCGCGGCCTACGAAGCGCCGCCGCCGGCCGAGGGCGAGCCCTGGGGCCTGGACGAAGGGTACCGCCATGCCGACATGGCGGCCTGGCTGCGGCAGCGGGCCACGCCCGCATAGCAGCCCGGATCAGGAGGGCCTATCGAAGGAGTAGCGAACCCTGTGCCCGACGCGGGCGCGGGCGTGCGGCCCGCGGAGTTATCGCCGGGTCCGGGTAGGAGCGAGACGTCCGGCCGCCTGGGCGGCCACAGATCCACAAAGGGGAGGAGTTCATATGCTGCGAGTTGCAACGGACATCGGAGGGACGTTCACGGACCTTGTGTTCGTGACCCCCGGCGGAGAGGTCGTCACCGGCAAGAGCCACACGACGCCGGGGCAGTTCGAAAAAGGAGTAATGGACGTCATCTCGGCCAACAACATCCAGCCGAGCGAGTTCGCGTCGTTTGTCCATGGGACGACGATCGTGATCAATGCCATCACCGAGCGAAAGGGCGCCCGGGTGGGGTTGATCACTACGGAGGGGTTCCGCGACATCCTGGAGATCGGCCGCGGCAACCGCCCCGACTTTTTCAACCTGGAGTATCGCAAGCCGGAGCCCTTTGTGCCCCGCTACCTGCGCCGCGAGGTGAGGGGGCGCATCAACTACAAGGGGATGGAGACGATCCCCCTGGACGTCGATGCGTTCCCGGCCATCCTCGACGATTTCCGGGCTGAAGGGGTGGAGGCTGTCGCCATTTGCACCATCAACTCGTACGCGAACCCGGCCCACGAAGAGGCGGCGCTGGCCAGGGTGAAGGAGCTGTGGCCCGAAGTCTCGGCCGTCGCTTCCTACCAGATCACACGCGAGTGGCGCGAATACGAGCGCATCAACACCGCGGTGCTCTCGGCCTACGTGCAACCCATCGCCCACCACTACCTGGACTGCCTGACCACGGCCCTCTACGAGGCCGGCATGCGTTGCACGCCATACATCATGCAGTCCAACTGCGGCGTGGACACGGTCCGCAGCGCGCGCCAGATCCCCATCACGATGGTCGAGTCGGGGCCGGCCAGCGGCATCTGGGGCGCGGCCGCCCTCGGCCGGCTCATTGGCGAGCCCAACGCCATAGCCATCGACATCGGCGGCACGACGGCCAAGTGCGGGCTCATCACCGGGGGCGAGGTCAAGCTCAACACCAACTATCTCATCGAGCGCAGCAACGCCTCGGCAGGCTATCCGGTGACGGTGCCCGTCGTGGACCTGGTCGAGATCGGCAATGGCGGCGGCTCTATCGCCTGGGTGGACGAGTTTCAGCGGCTGCACGTCGGCCCCCAGAGCGCGGGCGCCATGCCCGGACCCGTGTCCTACGGCATGGGCGGCACCGAGGCGACGACGACGGACGCCAACCTGGCCCTGGGTCGCATCAATCCCCACTATTTCTGCGGAGGCACCATGGAGGCCGACATGGCCGGCGTCGACGATGCGCTGGGCCGCCTGGCCGCGCGGCTGAACACGAGCCCCCAGGAAGCGGCCCGTGGCATCGTCCGCATCGCCAACAACAACATGGTGAACGCCATCAAGCTCATCTCGGTCAACCGCGGCCACGACCCGCGCGACTTTACCCTCATCGCCTTTGGCGGCGGCGGCGGCATGCACGCCTGCGCCCTGGCCCGGGAGCTGAGCATCAAGAAGGTGGTGATCCCCAAGCAGTCCAGCGTCTTTTCGGCCTGGGGCATGCTGCTCACGGACCTGCGCCGCGATTACCTCCAGACCCAGATCGTGGACCTGTCGGTGCCCGGCGCGGCGGCGCAGCTCGACAGCGACCTGCGGGGGCTGGAAGAGCAGGCGCTCCAGGCTTATACCGCCGAGGACATCGACCCGTCGCGCGTGCGTTTTCTGCGCTATGGGCGGTGCCGCTACCAGAACCAGGAGCACTCGGTGGAGATCGTCCTGCCCGACGGCGAGATCACGACCACACAGATCGACGCTATCCGCCAGCGCTTTGACGAGGACTATGAGCGCGAATACACCTACCGCCTGGCGGCGCCCGTGGAGCTGGTAGCCTATCACCTGGTGGCCATCGCCGAGGTGGACAAGCTCCAGCCCAGGCCCCTGCCCGGGGCCGGCAACGGGGCCGACGCTTCGCGCGCGGTCAAGGAGAGACGAGACGTGGATTGGGTCCAGGATGGCGTGCAAGAGACCGCCATCTATAACGGAGATGAGCTGACCCCCGGCATGCAATTCGCCGGCCCGGCCATCATCGAAGAGGCCGGGGCCACGACGGTAATCCCGCCCGGTTTGCCATGCCACGTCGATGACTATGGCAACTATCACATCCAGACCGCGCGGTGAGGAGGAGATCCATGAACGACAATTACGATCCCATTACCCTGGAAATTATCCAGAGCTCGCTGCAAGCGGCCGCGGACGAGATGTTTGCCGCGCTGCGGCGCACGGCCATGAGCGCCATCATCTACGAGGTGCTCGACATGGGCACGGGCATCACCGACAAGGACGGCGAGCTCGCCGGCTCGGGCGCCGGCATCCCCGCCTTTGTCGGCGTCCTGGACAAGACGGTCAAGCGGGTCCTGCAAAAGTTCGACCAGCCGGGCGACATCGAGAAGGGCGACATCTTTATCACCAACGACCCATACAACGGCGGGGTGACCCACCTGAATGACGTGGTCCTGGTCATGCCCGTCTTTGTGGGGGACGAGATCGTGGCCTGGACGGCCAACATCGCCCACTGGAACGACGTGGGCGGAATGGTGCCCGGCAGCATGTCGACCGACGCTACCGAGATCTTTCAGGAGGGGATGATCCTGGCCGGTGTCAAGCTCTTTTCTCGGGGCCAGCCCATTCGCTCGGTGTTTGACATCCTCACCTCCAATTGCCGCATGCCCGACTTTTTGACGGGCGACCTGTGGGCCGGCGTGGCATCCGTGCGCGTCGGCGAGCGCCGCGTCCTGGAGATTGTCAACAAGTACGGCAAAGACGTCTTCTTGCACGCCGTCAAGGAGTACCTGGACTATGGCGAGCGGGTGAGCCTGGCGGCGATGAAGCGCCTGCCCAAGGGGACCTATTCCCTGGTCGAAGAGCAGGACTCGGGGCCTCCCTTCAAGGTCACGGTCGAGATCCGCGACGACGAGTTCGTCATCGACCTGCGGGAAAACCCCGACCAGGACAAGGGTCCCTTTAACATGAGCGCCGACGAGGCTATCGTGGCCTGCCAGATTGCCTTCAAGGGCATCACGTCGCCGGAGCGCGTGGCGAACGGCGGCACGTTCCGCCCGCTGCGGGTCATGCTGCGCCACGGCAGCCTGTTCGATCCCATCTACCCGGCTGCCATGGGCATCTACTACGAGCTGAGCATCCGGCTCCACGACCTTATCTGGCGGTGCATGGCCGAGGCCCTGCCCGAGCAGTTGCCCGCCGGCGGCTTTGCCTCGGTGTGCGGCACCCTCTTTGGCGGCGTCCATCCCGACACCGGCCGGGCCTATGCCGTCATCGAGCCCGAGCTGGGCGGCTGGGGCGGCTCGCCCCTGAAGGACGGCAACCCGGGCCAGTTCAGCGCCTTTCACGGGGAGACCTACAACTGCCCCGCCGAGGTGGCCGAGGCGCGCTATGGTGTGACGGTCGACTATCTCAGCTTCCACGACGAGGAAGGCGGAGCCGGCTTCCACCGGGGCGGCAAGGGAGTGCGCATCGACTACCGCATCAAGTCCGACAACGCGTGGCTGACGGTGGCCTACACCCGCTCGCGCGTGCCGCCCTGGCCGCTGAAGGGCGGGCAGCCGGGGTCACCCAACCACATCATCATCCGGCGGGCCAACGGCGAGCAGGAGCACTACTCGGTGGTCAGCGGCCTGACGCTGAACACCGACGACGTCATCCAGGTTATGACGGCCACGGGCGCCGGCTGGGGCGACCCAACGGAACGCCCCGTGGAGCTGGTAGAGCAGGACGTGAAGAACGGCTACATCACGCTACAACAGGCAAACGAGATCTATCGGCTAGATCAGCGTCGATCTGGCCAATAGGATCAGGTGCAACGCACTCTGTTCGAGTGCGTTGCACCCCTTTCCTTCTCACCAGGAGGACACATCATGGCAGCCATCGAAACCAGGACGCTGGTCATGGCCGGGCCCATGCGCTGGATCGTGCTGGAGCACGCCGGCCGGGTCACGACGCTGGCCTGGTTCGCTCACGTCCACTATACCGTCCACGGAGCGGGCAACGTGCTCTTTGCCCGCTCCGACCTGTACGGCACGGGCCGGGATGACGTCTTTGCCGTCTTTGCCGACAACGAGGCCATGGCCGCCCACCTGCGCGACGATATCTTTTGCTACACGGTGTTTGCCGGCAGCCCCGGCGGGGAGCCACCGGCGCCCATCGTGGCCGCCGAGTTTCACGCGGAAACCGACTGGCCCCACTGCCTGCTGGAGTCGATGCGCGCCGAGGATGGCACGGAGGTCAAGCTGTGGTTCTGGAACCTGGGCACACCCCAGGTGTATGTGCGGGCCGTCAACGAGCGAATCACCGAGGTGGGCGCCTACGCTGCGCCGGGCAGGTTCCAGATGGAGATCGGGGGCATCGAGCCGGTGGGCAAGGCCGAGACCGGACCCCTGGCGGGGGCGCCGCCGTTGGGCGCGGATTTGCAGAATCTGTGGTATTGCTGATCCCGCGGCTGGTCTTGAGTGCAAACGGAGCCTGGCGCCGGCCTCCAGGAATTGATCAAGAGCCGTGCTGGTGCTGCAAGGCAGCGCCAGCACGGCCCAGTTCTCTTATGACAACCCTTACGGGGTGACGAAAAGCGTTGCCCCAGCCAGCCTCGTGGCCACCTTCCCCCGCGCTATCTCGGCCAGGTCTATCAGCTTGCCCGCGTACAGCGCGCCCACGGGACAGGCGAAGGAACAGGCAGGTTCCTCGCCGGCTTCCAGGCGATCGACGCACAGGTTGCACTGCAGGCTGCTCGATGGTGCCCCGGTCGTTGAACACGAGAACCGTGTCGCCTTCCGCAATACCACGCTCGGCGGCATCCGCCGTGTTGAGGAAGACCTCCGGGATGTATAGGTCTTTCATCCAGGGGTTGTTGCTGGCGTGACTGTGCAACCAGGCGCTGACGTGGGGCGTGCAGATGGTCAGGGGATACTTGCTGGCCAGCGGGTGCCGGGGATTCTCAAAGTCGTCGAAATAGGTGGGCAGCCCGGGCAACCCCGCCGCGGTCGCCTGTCAACGAACAAAATACGAATAAACGAATTCTAGTGTTCCCTCATTCTTTTATTCGTTTCGTGATTCGTTGGCAGCACATCGTCCGCTGTCCCCGATCCCTATCACCGATAACTCGTTCGTGCGGTACCGGCCCGTGGACAGCAGTTTGACAACAAGGCCCAAGTATGGTACTAGATCATGGTCCAGGTGGAATGGGCCATAGGCCCGGCGCAGGCGTGCCGGCCGGAAAGGAAGTGACGTGGCAGCGTACTCGTTCGCGGTGGGAGATCTGCGGTGTGCGGTGGTGGAGGATGGCCGAGCGGTTCTGCCCGTAGAGGGCATGGTGCGCAACGTGCCGCCCGAAACGTGGAAAGAGGCCCTTGTCCGGGGCGGTTACTCGGCCAGTGAGATTGCCTTTTCTTACAACTATCTGCACGTCCGCTCGGCGCAGCATCACATCCTCGTCGACACCGGCCTCGGGCCGGACAACCCCGCGCAGAACGAGGCCTTTGAGTCGCGCTACAAGATGCGCCTGCCCCGGGTCCAGCGCGACGGGAGCGTGGCCGACCAGCTTCAGGCCCTGGGGGTGGCGCCGGGCGATGTGGACTGGGTGATCCTGACCCACGGGGACCGCGATCACGTGGGCGGGCTCGTGGACGTGGCCGGGCAGGCGATCATGACCGGGGCTCGCTACGTGATGCTCCAGGAAGCGTGGGATTTCTGGAACGACGAGGCAGCCCTGGCGCGCTGGCCCGAGTTCATGACCAGCTTTGGCCGCCAGATCCTGCCCGCTATTCGAGACCGGGTCATTCCCATCGAGGCAGGGGTCGAGTTTTTGCCCGGCATTGCGCTCCTGGCGGCGCCGGGCCACCGGCCCGGCCACGCTGCGGTGTCGATAACTTCCGCCGGCAATACGTTGTTGCACGTCGCCGACGTGGTGCCGCACCCGGCCTTTGTCGAGCATCCGACCTGGCAATGGGCCGTGGACTCGGACCCGGCGCAGGCCCAGGAGGCCCGAGTGCGGCTCCTCGGCCAGGCCGCCGATGTGGGAGCGCTGGTCTCTGCCTCTCATCTGCCGTTTCCCGGCGTGGGACGCCTGGTGCCCCTGGCGGAGGGCTGGCGCTGGCAGCCGCTGGCCTGACCGGGCCTGCTGCCCACCGGGACCTGCCTCGCCGCGAGCATCGCTCGTCCTCCAGGGTACCGGCGCCTGAAAGCCGGCACGCGGGCCGGTATACGCCTTCCCCGCCCATGCCAAAGCGTGGGCGGGTCTTGATCCGTGCATTCTCCACGCCTGGGTCACGTGCGGTGACCCCGGCCTTGAGGCTTTCTTGACCTGTTCGCCGCAAACATTGTCCCCGCCTTGACCTGGTTTCGTGTATAATGCCATCGGTTCAATAGCGCCTGCCTGAAAAAAAGAGGCAAGGGCCTGAAGAGGCCGGGCCACCTGTTGCCAGGTGCCCGGCCCGTATATTGTGCACGAAGTGAAGGTACTAACGTGGCGAGCATCGGCATCGAATCAGAAACTGGCACTACTGTAATGCACCTGGAGGCGGCCTACACGCCGCCTCGTTCCTGGCGCACCTGGCTCATCGGCCGGCCGTTGGCGACGGCCGACGCGCCTAATCAGACCATTGGCCGGCTCGTGGGCCTGGCGGTCTTTGCGTCCGATGGTCTTTCGTCAACCGCCTATGCCACCCAGGAGATCCTGGTCATCCTGGCTGCCGTCGGAACCTCGGCGTTCGGCCTTGTCTTTCCTATCTCGCTGGCCATTGCCACCCTGCTGGCGATTGTCGCGATTTCGTACGAGCAGACCATCCACGCCTATCCCGGCGGCGGCGGAGCATACATCGTCTCGCGCGACAATCTGGGCGAACTGCCCGCGCACATTCACCACCACTACAAGGACCTTGCAGGATACCTGTCGCTCGAAAACTATCGAGCGGCACCGGACGTGTCGCCGCGCCACCGGGTGATCTTGCCCATCGGTGGCGTGCACCAGGGGACCCTGATCGCGCTGCGCTATGCCTGCTCCCTTTCGCGCGACGTGACCGCCGTCCACGTGTCCACCGACCCGGACGAGGTGGAACGAATCCAGAACAAGTGGGAGCTGTGGGGGCAGGGCGTGCGCCTGGTCATCCTCGACTCACCCTATCGTCTCTTTGTCGAGCCGCTGCTGGCCTACGTTGAAAGGGTCGCGGCGCAGCGGCAGCCAAACGAGCTCATCACCATCGTGGTGCCCCAGTTCGTACCCAAGCGCTGGTGGCACAACCTCTTGCACACGCAGGCGGCCATGATGCTGCGCCTTGCCCTCCTCACCAGGCCGGGCATTACCGTCACCGATGTGCGCTATCACCTGAACGGGCAGCCGGTGCCCAACGGAAAGGATCCGCACGGGATGGCGCGAGAGCCAGGAAAGGGAGCCTGATCGGCCTCCGCACAAAACGAGACGGGGCTGCAAGGAACGAGAGGGCATCGGCCCTTCCGCGTCCTTACAGCCCCTTTGAGTAAAAGCGCGGTCAACCGCGCACCGGGCTCGCCGATGGTGGGTGCCTGGGCGCCCCAGTCGCGTTCGCCTGGCGCCCCCCACCACGAACGTTCCCTATCGCTGGTCGTGCGGCACGGTCACGGTGGCCGTTGCCACGGTGACGTTGCCGCAGGCATCGGTCACCTCGTAGGTGATGGTATAGATCCGGCCGGTGCCGCCGCCGGCCCGCTCGGCCCGCAGGCTGAATGTATAGTCGTCGACGATTAGGATGTCATCCGGCACGTCGCCGTCGCCCAGTCCTTCGTCGGGCTCGTTGGACGTGACCGACACCAGCCTGATGGCCGGCGCCGGGTCAAAGTTGTCCGTGGCCACCACCGTGGCGACCACCATGACGTACTTGTGGTTGACCGGCCAGAGCGTATCCGGGCTGACCGACACCTCCACCACGGGCGGGATCTCGTCACAGACCTGGAGGCCAACGATCACCGGATCGTGGTCCGACGAGCGGAAGGGATCGGGCGCAAAGAGCGCATCCTGGGCCGGCTGCTTGAAGCTCATGTCATAGTCGATGAGGTCGGGCTCGTCGGCGTTGATGTGCCAGATGGTCGTGCCCGTCACCTCGTCGAACAGGCTGGCGTTTGCCAGCCCGTGGTCCAGGTAGCCCAACTGGCCGTCAAAGACGTAAGAGTAGGCGTACTCGCCCACAAAGTGCCAGACGAGGTCGGTATAGCCCCCGGCCAGCAGGATGTCGATGGGATCTTCTTTGTCGTAGGCGTTCAGGTCGCCGATGATGAGCACATCGGCGTCGCCGCTGCCCGTGGGATCGCCCGCCAGCCAGTCGACCAGGACCTGCGCGCCCAGGGTGCGCGTCAGGTTGCAGTTGCCCTGCACCGGGTCGTCGTCGCCCGGGCCGCACGCCGAGCCTTTGGACTTCAGATGGTTCACGACCGCCGTGAACACGCCCCCGGTGGCATTGTCCATGAAGGCCTGCGCCAGGGCGGGGCGGCTCATCTCGTCCAGCTCCCCCTTATCATTGAGGTAGCCGAAAGGATTTGTAAAGGCCTGGTCGTCCAGGATGGCAGGAGCGCCCAGGGGCGTCACCGCGGCCGGCTTGTAGATGATTGCCTGGCGGATCGCGTCGATGCCCATGGCGCCGGTGGCGACGTAGGCATACGTGCCGGTACCCAGGACATCGTTGAGACCCGCCACCAGGTCGGCAGTGGGCACGTCGCCCGGATGGTTCTCGATCTCGATGAGCCCGACCACGTCGGCGCTCATGGTCGACAGGGCGGCCACGATCTTGGCGCGCTGGCGCTCCAGCTCTTCCGGCGTGTCGGCCCCGCGGCATTCCTGGTCTCCAAGGGGACCGCAGATCCAGGCGCCGGTGTCGATGGTGGTAAAGTAGTTGAGCACGTTGAAGGAGGCCACCTTGAGGCTGCCGCCCACATCGTCGGGTTGGGCCGGGCGGGGATTGGCCGGCGTGTAGGCCGCGCCCGCGGTGGGCTGGATGCGGTACAGGTCAAAGCTATAGTCCACCACCCCGGTCACGTTCTGCAGCATGTCGCCCCCACGGAAGAGGTTGCTCAGGTCAAAAATGCCGCCGTTGGGATGCAGCGCCGGATCCGGGTTCTGCGAGCCGCGCCCGTCATCCAGGGTGATGCGACTCAGGCTGTTGGTCAGCGCCAGGGCCTCGGCCTCCGGCGAGCCGGGCTCATAGACGGCCGTCGGCTGCATCTGGCGGTCGACGGCCAGGACGAGCTCGCCATAGCGGTCAAAGTCGAAATACTCGGCAAAGAAGAGGGGCTGCTCCAGCACGACGAGCATGCCCTCGTACCGCTCCAGGTCGTCGGGGCTCGCCAGTGGCAGCGATATGGGGGTTGGCGCCACGGGGCTGCCCCCGGAGCAGCGCCAGACCTGGCCCGCCGAGATCTCGGTCAGGTTGTAGTACTCTGAAACGACGCCGTGCACCCGCACCCGCTCGCCGGGGAAGACGTCGGTGCCGCCCGGCGCGTAGATAAAGATGCCGTCCGACGTGGCAGCGTTGGCATCGCCGCCAGGGTCCTGGATGTGGAAGCCGTTCAGGTCGCCGTGATCCGGACTCTCGTTGTTCTGAAAATCGCCGACCACGATCCCCTCGACGGCCACTTCCTGGCCGACCAGGGGGCTGGCCAGGCCGTCGCCCTGCACCTCATAGATGGGCGTGTAGGGTTCGCCGCAGGGGTCGGCCTGGGGGACGTACACCGCGTTGGGCGCGCCGGGGGTGTTCAGCGCTTCGCCCAGGACGGGGCTCCCAGGGAAGCCGGGGATGCCGGCCAGGTCAAAGTCGTTGCGCACCCAGTCACTGGCAGAGTCGGTGTCCAAGCCGTCGGGGATACGCGAAGCGCCGCCGGGGGGAAAGCTGCCGAGCCCGTCGTAGTTCGGGCCGAGGACCGTAGTCCCGTAGGTTCGATCGTCCGCGCCACCGTCGTACACGGCCACGGAATCCACCAGCGCATCCCAGGGTGTGACGTCCAGGATGCCATCGTTGTCCGTGTCCAGGTCCTGGCCCAATTCCCCAGCAAAGCCCTTGACAAGCAGGAGGCTCAGCGTGCCGTTCTCCAGGGCATTTGCAGGCAGATTCGCGAGCCAGAACCCAGCGGCATCGGTCGCGCCGGCGAGGATCACCTCGTCCACCACCCCGGCACCGGTGCCATCCCCTTCGATCTCCAGGATCGTGTAGGCGCTATAGTCGGTGCCTGGAGAGCCCCAGACTTCCACGTACTCCACGTCGGTGCCCGCGGTGCTGGCCGAAAATTCGTTGATCTTGGGTTCCTGAAAGCCCGCTTCGCACAGATGCAGGGGCGAAGCGCTGTTGCGGGGGTTCGGCGCGCCGGTCGTGAAGTCCTCGTTGTTGTTGTCCGTGTCGATGCAACCCTCGCCGGCGCGGAAAGCGGCGGTCGTGTTGCTCAACCCTGGTGCGGCTCCTGCGCCCTCGTAAAAGTTGGCATTGCCAAAGCCCACCAGGTCGACGATGCGCGCCAGTTGCTCGGCAGAGCACGGCGCCGAGCCGCCGTTGCAGCCCAGCGAGTCAGTGCCCGTCACGAGGGCCACCTTGCCCGCCGTGGCGCCCATGGCGATGGGCGAGGGGTCCACTACATCGGGCGCCGGCAGCGGCGCGGTGCCGCCCGATCCCTGCGCTTCCTGGACCAGAAGATACTGGCCGGGCTGCAGCACTAGGTCCGGGAGCTCGGTCAACATCGTCGAGCTTGCGCCAAAGAGCCCCGTGCCGGTGGCACTGGCGTACTGCAGCGAGAGGCCGTTCAGCGAGACCGGCGCGTCACCGGCGTTAAAGAGCTCGATAAAGTCGTGCGTGTAATAGGCTCCGGAGTTGCCACCCCCGCCATAGACCTGGCTGATGCGCAGCGGGTTCGCCGGCGAAGCAACGGCGACGGGTGACAGACCGGCAACGGGTAGCAGCGCAGTAACCAGGATTACCACCAACAGCCCGGCGATTCCACGTTCCAGGACTCGATGCTTTTCCATAGTTCTCCTTTCACCCTGACTTGAGCAGGTGTTCAAAGGTCTGCACAGATGGTTAGCCACAGTGGAACACACGGAAAGCCTGATTCAGGCTGAGGCACGGTCTGGACGCTTCACCTCCTTTCCCTGCAACAGTACAGCTTGCGAGAGACAAGCGAAAGCGAGCGCGGCCCTCCGAGCGAGTTTGCAAGAAGCGGGCGCCTGGCGGCCAGGATGGTGCCCAAGGCCGGCCACGAGGAGAGCGATGAATGGTGCAATGACGGACCCCGCCGATGCGGCGGACCGCACGTGATTGGCCTTCAGTGTAGCATCTTGAGCGGGGTTTGTCAAGACGGACGAGATTTGCAATCTCGGGTGCAGAATGCAAACAAACTGAAGGAGTTTATCGTTATATGAGTGTGCTGCTACGCCGGCTCCGATCACGGCGCGGCAGGACAGGGGGGAGAGAGTGTTGCCACAATCGGTGCGCGGCAGCCTGCGGGCCAAGATCATCGCCTGGTCGTTTGTGCCCACGGCGATCATCCTGGTCGCCGTAGCCCTCGTCAGCCTCTATGCCTACCAGTGGATGACCGAGAGCCTGGTGGTCGACCGCGACCGGGACATGACGAGGCTTTCCGCCGAACTGCTGGCCACGGAGCTGACGGCCTATACCGACCCCTTCTCGGATCAATTCCTGGCCATGTTCGACGGCCTCATTGCCTTTGATGCCGACGGCGAGGTGATGGCCACCGAGCCCCTGGCCGCCGGCCGGCGCCGGCCGGCCTGGCTCCGCGAGATGCACCTGGCCAGCCTCACCGACTCGTCGCAGCCGGCCTTTTCCCGGGTCATCACCGACCGGGCGCTGGGCGAACAGATCGTGGTCGTCATCATTCCCCTGAAGGAGGAAGGGAGCGGGCCGAGCGGCGGCATCGCCGGCTATTTTCGGCTGGGCGCGCGCACCGACAGTGTCCTGAACCGCTCGGTGGCCAAGATCCGGCGCCAGGAGAGCAGCAACGTTTACCTCGTGGACAGCAGCGGCCGGGCGATCTACCACTCACAGCCCGAGTACATCGGCATCAGCCTGGCCGGCCAGGCGACGGTGCAAAAGGCCCTGGCCGGCGCCCCCGAGGCCTACCGCACGCGCGACGCCGCCGGCCGCGAGATCGTCGCCAGCTTTGCCCCGGTGCCCGGCACCCCCTGGACCCTGGTCGTGGAGGAGGATTGGGCGAGCCTGATCCGCGCCAGCCGCCACTATGGGCAGCTCCTGTTGCTGCTCCTGGCCCTCGGCACCCTGATCCCCACCGTCATTGTCAGCATCGGCGTGCGGCGCATCTCCCAACCCATCGCCGAGCTGATCCGCGCCGCCCAGGAGATGGCCGGCGGGCACTTTGGCCGGCGCATCACGGCCCATACCGGGGACGAGATCGAGGAGCTCGCCAGCCAGTTCAACCTCATGGCCGCCCAGCTCCAGGAATCGTACGCCTCGCTGGAGCGCAAGGTGGCCGACCGTACCCGCGAGCTGGCCACCCTCAACACCGTTGCCGCACAGGCCAGCCAATCGCTCGAGCTGGACGAGGTTCTCGGCTGCACCCTCGACGAGGTGCTGGCCGCCGTCCGGTTTGACACCGGGCAGGCCTTTCGCCTGGACCCGGAGAGCCAGCGCCTGCTGCCCATTGTCCAGCGCGGGCTGTGGCAGGTGCCGGAAAACGGTGCCGGCTGCCTGCCGCTGGACTGTAGCCTGGCCGGCCGGGCGGTGGCGCGGCAAGAGCCCGTGGTCAGCCTGGCTGCCGAGGCACCGGGCGGCGAGATGGACGACCTGGCAATGCGGGAGCAGGTGGCCGTCCTCGTCAGCGTGCCCCTCATCGCCCAGGGCCGGTCGGTGGGCGTCCTCAACCTGGGCAGCCGCTGCCCGCAGCCCATCCAGCCCGAAGAGTTGACGCTCCTGTCCGCCATTGGCCGGCAGATCGGGGTCGCCGTGGAAAACGCGCACCTGTACGAGCAAGCCCAGCAACTGGCCGTCGTCAAGGAACGCAACCGGCTGGCCCGCGACCTGCACGACTCGGTCACCCAGGCGCTGTACGGCATCTCGCTCTATGCCGAGGCCGCCACCCGCCAGCTTGGGCTGGGCGAGGCGCCGACGGTGGCCGACCACCTGTTCGAGATCCGGGCCACTGCCCAGGAGTCGCTGCGCGAGATGCGCCTGCTGATCTTTGAGCTGCGCCCGCCCATGCTGCGCAGCGAGGGCCTGGCCGCCGCCCTGCAGGCGCGCCTGGAGGCCGTGGAGGCGCGCGTCGGCATCCAGACCAGGCTGCAGGTCGAGGGCGAGGAATCTCTATCTCCCCAGGTCGAGGACGGCCTGTATCGCATCGGCCAGGAGGCCCTCAACAACGCGCTGAAGCACGCCCGGGCGAGCAGTGTGGTCGTACGGCTGTGTCGCGGCCCGCGCAACGTGGTCCTCGAGGTCGTGGATGATGGCGTGGGATTTGAGCCGGCCGCCCCGAGCGGTTTCGGGCTGCGGGGAATGGAGGAGCGGGCCGCGCGCCTTCGCGGCACGCTCACAATTGACAGCGCCCCGGGTCGGGGCACCCGTGTTCGCGTGGAGGTGTGTCCGTGATGCTGACAGAAATCGACAAGGGCCAGGCGCCAATCCGCATCTTGTTGGCCGACGATCACGCTATCGTGCGCAAAGGGCTGCGTGCCTTGCTGGTTACCGAGCCGGGACTGGAGGTGGTGGCCGAGGCCGAGAACGGGCAGCAGGCTATCGCCGAGGCGCGGCGCCTGTCGCCCGACGTGGTGCTCATGGACCTGGTCATGCCCGGCACCGACGGCCTGGAGGCCACGCGGCACATCCGG
>DAOUHB010000216.1:0-2093 GCA_034428935.1 Anaerolineae bacterium
GGTGCAACTGGCCTCGCTGCGCAAGCAGGTGGCGGTGGTGCTGCAAGACACCTTCCTGTTCAACAGCAGCATCCGCGAGAACCTGCTGTACGGCAAGCCCGACGCCACGGACGAGGAGCTGCACGCCGCGGCCCGGGCCGCCTACGCCCACGAGTTTATCGTGGAGCTGCCCGACGGCTACGACACCGAGATCGGCGAGCGGGGCGTGCGGCTGAGCGGCGGGCAAAAGCAGCGCCTGGCCCTGGCACGGGCCATCCTGGCCGACCCGCGCATCCTGATCCTCGACGAGGCGACGTCGTCGGTAGACGCCGAGGCCGAGTACCTGATCCAGCAGGCCCTGGAGTCGGTGCTCAAGGGGCGTACGGCGCTGGTCATCGCCCACCGCCTGAGCACCATTCGCGATGCCGACAAGATCGTCGCCCTGGAAAACGGGCGCATCGTGGAGGTGGGCGACCACCACGAGCTGATGGCCCGCGGCGGGCTGTATAGCCAGCTCTACCAGCGGCAGCTCGAGCTGTCGGGATAGAGAGGAGCGTTGAGAATGACCCACCGTCCACAGCCGTCTACGTTTTCCATCGTAGGATACGACCCCCAGGCGCGGGAGTGGGGTGTCGCCGTGCAATCCAAGTTCCTGTGCGTGGGCGCCCTGGTTCCGTGGGCCAGGGCCGGCGCAGGCGCCGTGGCCACCCAGGCGTATTGCAACACCTCCTTCGGGCCCGAGGGCCTGGCGTTGATGGAGCAGGGCGCCAGCGCCCAGGAGGCGCTCGATCGGCTCGTCGCCGGGGATGAGGGCCGCGCGCGCCGGCAGGTGGGCCTCGTGGACGCCAGGGGCGGGGCCGCAACCTTTACCGGGGCGGAGTGCAGCGACTGGGCCGGCGGACTCACCGGCCCCAACTATGCTGCCCAGGGCAACATCCTGGTCAGCGGCGCCACGGTGGAGGCGCTGGCCAAGACCTTTGAGACGGCGCGCGGGGAACTGGCGGACCGGCTGGTGGCCGCCCTGACCGCCGCCCAGGCCGCGGGCGGCGACCGCCGCGGCCAGCAATCGGCCGCCGTCCTCGTGGTGCGCGAGGCGGGCGGCTACGGGGCCTACAACGACCGCTACCTGGACCTGCGGGTCGACGACGATCCGGCGCCCATCGAGCGCCTGAAGGCCCTGGTGGACCTCCACCACCTCTACTTCAAGCCCCCCGCGCCCGGCGAGATGGTCGCCATCGAGGGCGAGCTGGCCCGCGAGGTGCAGAGGATCCTGCAAAGGGCCGGCTACTATGACGGGCTGGTCACCGGCACTTACGATCCGGCAACCCGCAAGGCCCTGACCGAGCTCATCGGGACCGAGAACTTTGAGGAGCGCTTTGACGAGGCGAGCGGCCTCATTAGCAGCCAGGTGATGGACATCCTCCGGCAAAAGTTTGCGCCCGACAAGGCCTGAGCCGGGCACGATCGTTCGTCTACCATTCGAAAGGGGCGGAAGCTGGGGCTTCCGCCCTCGTTCATTTCCATCGACGGCCCCCGTTGGAAATGTGGCGGATTGTGTGCCACGCCCAGGCACAGCCCTGCCCTGTCCCTGCGCAGACGACCGCCGTCCACGCGGGCCAGGGCTTCGGGCGTCTGGAGCTCGGCTTCGCACCCAAGCGCTCGAAGGAGCAATTGACATTCCCGCTGCCTTGTGGTATACTCTGCGGAATTGAGCGCGGCCGCTTGAACTCCACGTATACCGAAACCGCGGCACTGATTGGCTGTCCAACAGGTTCGGCTCTGCTCATCGATTGGCGGCGTATCATCGGAATATCGGCTCGGAAGCGTTCAGCCTGGCCCACGGTTGGGCAGGCGACAAACTATACCTGGCATATTCTGCACCGGGGGGAGTGCCCATGGCAAACACGAAGGCCGAGATACGCAGCGGCGCCTACTATGACTCTGTGGTACTCATGCAGTTGCAACGCTCCCTGGCCGGCCTGCCCGGCGTCCTCGACGCCGGCGTGGTCATGGGCACGGAGGCCAACAAGGAGATCCTCGCCCAGAGCGGCTTGCTGACCCCCGAGGCCCAGGCGGCCGGGGCCGACGACCTGGTCATCGTCGTCAAGGCCGGG
>DAOUHB010000217.1:0-7615 GCA_034428935.1 Anaerolineae bacterium
GGGCGTCGGCCAGAATCGCCACTGTGCAAGCTGGCCGTGAGAACGTGGCCCAAGCGGGGCGTTACCGTCCTGGACGAACGCGGCCGCGTGGTGGACTTCTCAAGGATGCTGGCCGGGCAGCTCGCGGTGTAAAGACAGAGGCAGGGGGTTTGACCCCCTGCCCCCAGGTGGGCGGGGCCACAACCCGGACAGGCGAAAGCCCGGCCCACCTCCATTGTATCACGGAAGCGAGGGATAGACGCATGAACGCAACGCAGACGAACACCGAAGCGGCGACGCGGCCCGACCCGGGGCGGCCCATCGGGGGGGTTGACCCCGGACTTCGCGGCCCACGCCCTGAAGCTGGTAGACGGCCTTTTGGCCATCCTGGAACGCCGGGGCGCCCACGCCATACCGGGGCCGGTGATCGGGGGATAGCTGGCCCGTTGACGCTGCCCATCGGCCCGGCCGGTGGGCAGCCATGAGCGGGGCAGCAAAAAGCATGGGAGGTGTGAGCGTGGCAGAGTATCGCTTTCAACTGGCGGCCGTGACGGTGGCCATCGTGGGCGACGCCGGCGGCGCGCGGTTTTCGGCCGTGGTCACAGACGCCGGCGGGCAGGTGATCGGCGAGGGCGAGGACCGGACAGGGGCCGGCGCCGTGGGGCTGGCTGCGCTGGCGGCCGGCGAGACACGGGCCATCTGCAACGGCTGTGGCCAGTGGTTTGACCGGGCGGAGCTGCGACAGGACACGGCGGCCGACTGGTATTGTGGCGATTGTCTAACCTTTGGACACTGGCGGGGGGTGCGAACGTGACAACAGCATTGACGATTTCAAGGCACGCGGAATGGGCGCCGGTTGTGCGCCTGGTGGTCGACGGCCTGACCAGTGACCACAGCCGGCGGGCCTACGGCAAGGCCCTGACCGACTTCCTGAGCTGGGCCGGCGCCCAGCTCGACCCCCAGGGCCAGCGGCTGCCCTTCTCTAAGGCCCTGGTGCAACGCTACAAACACTACCTTCAGGACCTCGACCTGGCCCCCTCGACGATTAACCAACGGCTGACGGCGGTCCGCCGGCTGGCCAGCGAGGCGGCCGACAACGGCTTGCTTGACCCCACCCTCGCGGCCGGGATTGCCAGGGTGCGAGGTGCGAGATCCGGGGGGCGCCGGTCCGGGAACTGGCTTACCAGGCAGCAGGCCCAAGGCCTCTTGAACGCCCCGGATCCGTCCACCCTCAAGGGCAAGCGCGATCGGGCGTTGCTGGCCGTGCTGTTGGGCGCCGGCTTGCGTCGGGATGAGTGCGCCCGGTTGGAGGTGGCCCACGTCCAACAACGAGAGGGGCGCTGGGTGATCCTCGACTTGGTAGGCAAGGGCAACAAGACCCGGACCGTGCCCCTGCCATCCTGGGCAAAGGCGGCGCTGGACGCCTGGACCGAAGCGGCGGGTATCGACGATGGGCGGTTGTTCCGGCCCGTCAACAAGGGCGGCCGGCTCGCGGGCGAAGGAATGACCCCCCAGGCGATCCGAAACACCGTGAGCGCCTACACCGGGGGCGAGCTCGCCCCCCACGATCTGCGCCGGACCTATGCCAAGCTGGCCCATAAGGGGGGCGCTGGCCTTGACCAGATCCAATTGTCATTGGGCCATGCCAGCATACAGACGACCCAACGATATTTGGGGCTCGAGCAGGACCTACACGCGGCCCCCTGTGACTTCCTGGGCTTGCGGCTCGAGCTGGTACAAGGCGAGCTTGCCGGGCTGTAGCTTATGATATTGGTGATTGTAGAAACCTGGACCCTGGCAGGGGTAGAGCGATGAGTTTTGAAACTGGGCGGGCAAAATGTTGCAATGCCAACCGCTTTGTGGTATACTATACCCGGTGTAACGGGGGGAGCGGTGGATTGCTTTCCCGACGTGCAAAGTACGGTTCTCAACTGCATAGAGACTTAACCGCCCTCTTTGGGGCGGGCTCCTGTACGCGGACGACGCGGCAAAAAACGGTGGGAGTGCTTAACCATCGTTTTTGCCGCGTTTTTTTGTTGCCCCTGGGCGGGCCAGCAGGGCGCCGGGCGGCGGCGGGGATGGGCAGAATAACTTGACAGGGATATTATGCTTGACTTTCTGAGCATTAGTTCGTATCGTGTTTTGCAAAACGTTCATGGGGGGGGTGCAGCGCAGTATGAACGAGCGAAAGGGGCGACGGTTTAAAGGGGTTGGGCTGGCCCTCGACGTTGCGACGATCCAAGCGATTGACGCGGTGGCCGCGGAGAAGCGCCAAACCAGATCCGCGGCGGCTCGCGACTTGATCCGCGCCGGGCTGGCACAGCTCGCGCCGGGGGGCGCCGGCGACGGGCAGGGGGCGGCGGGCGATGTGTAAGCAAGAAAGCGCCCGGCCCACCGTTGGCAGCGGTTGGCCGGGCTCGTCGCGAAGGAGGTTGACGGTTTCCTCTTCCTTCCCCTCAACTTCCATTCTACCACGTCTGCGGGCGGCCGTCAAGCAGAGGGGGGCCGGCCTACAGCCTCACCTGCAGGACCTCGCAGAACAAGCGGCCATCCGGGCGCACCTCGCGGGCGTGCTGGCCGACGATGCCGAGGCCCGCGGCGACCTGGCCGGTTTTGAACGCGCGCGCCGGCAGCAGCTCGCGCACCAGGCGATTGCGCGCGCGATCGCGCGGGCGGACCAGGAGGGGCAGACGTGAAGCACCAGGCTCCTACATACGACCTCGAGACCGAGCGCGCCCTGCTGGCCATCCTGTTGACCGTGCCCGAGCTGCCCGGCGTACGGGCAGAGGTGGCCGCCATTGTGGAACCGTCCGACTTCAGCCCCCAGGGGCGCGCGTTGTATGAAGCGATCCAGGCTCAGAACGGCGCGGCCGTGGATGCCCTGACCACGGTTGCCTACCTCGAAGAGCGCGGCGGGTTGGAGAGGGCGGGCGGCGAGGGGTTTATCCAGAAACTGGCCAGCACCGTCCCGGCGTTCCACCTTGCCGGCCCCTACGCCCGGCGCCTGGCCGGCCTGGGCGAGAAGCGTCGCCGGCACGAGAAGGCCGAAGCCGCGGCCCGGGCCATCCTGGAGGGCCGTAAACGCGACGCTCTTCTGCTGCTAGATTCCCTGGATGCCGACGAACAGCCCGCGGCCGGCTGGCCGTGGCGGACCCTGGCCAACGCCTACGAGCCGCGGCCGGCGCGCCGGTGGCTTGTGTCCGGGCTGCTGCCCATTCCCAGCGTTACAACCGCGTTTGGGCTGCCCGGCGGGCTGAAAACCATGCTGCTGCAGGACCTCGCGGCTTGCGTGGCCGGCGGGCGGCCCTGGCTCGCCCCCCTGCCCGATGCCGGCAAGGTGGCGCCCTTTCAGGTAGAGCAGGCCCCGGTGCTTTGGGTCGACGTCGACAACGGCCTGGACCGCTGCGAACGCCGCTTCGCTGCCCTGGGGCGCGCCCACGAGCTGCCCGAGGATGCCCCCTTGGCCTATATCTCGTTTCCTACACCTCCATTCGTCGCCCAAGACACGGCGGCGGTTGACCTGGTGCTGGAGGCCATCGGCCGGACGGGCGCCGGGCTTGTGGTGATTGACAACCTGGGCGCGGTGAGTGGCGGAGCGGACGAAAACTCAGCCCAAATGATCGCGGTCATGTCGGGCCTGCGACGTATCGCCGAGGCGGGCGGTTGCGCCGTGGTGGTGATCCACCACGCCGGGAAGGGACAGCGCGACCGGGCCGGGGAGCGGCTACGCGGCCAGAGCTCGATTGAAGCCGCGATTGAGCTCGCGTTGCTGGTAGAGCGTGACAGGGACGGCGACACGCTCACCCTGAGATCCACCAAAACCCGCGACGTGCCAGTTAAGCCCTTTTCGGCCCTGTGGACCTACGAAGCGGACGCTGACGGCGAGTTGACCCGCGGCCGATTCTTTGGCCTGGGCGAGCCTGAGGGGCAGGCCCTGAGCAAGCAGCAGCAAGCCGAACTCTGCATCGTCAAGGATATGGTAGACGGCACAAACCAGACGGGGATTGTAGAGCTGGTGAAAGCCAACGCGGGGATAGGCAAGGGTACGGCGCTGGCCGCCTTGCGGCGCCTGGTGGACTCCGGGCAGCTTTGCGAGAGGGCAGGAGAAAAGGACAATGCCCGGCTGTACTACCGAAAGTAGGTTTTCCGGTTTTCCGGGGTTTTCCGGCGGTTATCCGGTTAACCGCGGTTGGGTTTTCCGGTTTGCCCCCCCCTTTATAAGGGGGGCAAACGGACAACCGGAAACGGAAAACCAAGAGGGGCGCGAGGGATGGGGAGCAATCACCCGGGGATTTTGAGGGGCGTTCCGGCCCTCGCGGGGCTGGAATGAGTTACGATATTGGCTGTTAGGGAAAGCAAGCGCCCCCTATGGCGGGGGCACAATCACAGAATCAGGAGGATCGTACCATGACACTAACGGCACAGTCAAGCATTGCGGCCATCAAGAGGGCCATCGAGAAAACGGACCAGGAAAAGCAGGCGATTGACCCCCGGTGGTCCGCCCAGGCCCGCCGCGAGCGGGAAGCGGAGCTGGCCGCGGCCCTCAAGGGGCAGGTCGAGAAGCATCGCGATGAGGGGTTGGCGGCCCTCGAGGCGGCCCGGGCGGAGATCCTAGCCCGGCACCACCGGGCCATGTTGGCGGCCGGGCCATCGACGCCGGACCAGTGGCAGGAAGCGGCGGCCCGCGAGGGCTTTCTTGCCCAGGACCTGGACGCGATGCCCGCAACCGAGATCCCGGCGTTTTACGCGGCGGCCCGGGATGCCAAGGACCAGGTGGGCGCCTGGCTGATTCTGCGCCTGGGCACGCGCAGGCTGAATGACATCCTCGACAACGACCCGCCCCACGACAGCGCCCAGGTGACGGCCATCGGCAAGGCCCTCCAGGAGCTGCTAGCCCTGAGCCCGGCGACGCCGGCGGCCGCGGAGCAGAAAGCCGAGCTGAAAGCCCTTGGCGAGGAACAGGCGGAGCTGTGGCGGGCGTTTTCGGCCGGGGTGCCCGGCGACGATCGCCCGGTAACTCGATTCTAGCCGTGCTCCTGGACGGCTGGATTGCAGGAGCGGCCAAACGATGCCAGAAAAGGACACCCTGAGCACCCGGCAAAAGCGGTTCGTGGTGGCCATGCTCACGGCCGCGACCATAGCAGAGGCGGCAGAGCTGGCCGGGGTTTCCGAGCGGACGGCACGCCGCTACCTGAGCAATCCGGCCGTCCGGCGGGCGCTGGGCCAGGCCCTCGACGATGCCTTGACCCAGGCGGCCGGGCAGGTGGTCAACGCCATGTGCGCGGCCCTCACAACCCTGGAAGAGATCCACGGTGACGGCGAAGCGCCCACCGGTGCCCGGGTGAGCGCGGCCCGGGCCATCCTGGAGGGCGGGCCGAAGTTGCGCGAGGCCCTGGACCTGTCGCAGCGGTTGGCCGAACTGGAAAGATTGATCCTCGAATCGAAGGAAGGGGGCGGACTGTGGGGCGCATAAAAACCAGGATCCTATCCCTGGAGGATAGGGTTAAGAAGAGCAACAAGAGCCGGGGCAGCATGGCGCGGCGGTTTCTGCTGAGCCTGCATCGGGTTTATGGCGACGTCGACGGCGAAGAGCCGACCGCGGCCGACCTGGACGCGGCGGCGCTCACCCTCGAAGCTGACATACAGGCAGCTTTGGATCGGGTGTACGGCACCGACGATGGATCCGGCTGACCTCCAGGACCTGGACGGGTGGCAGGCCCTGGGCTGCGCCATCCTGGCCCGGGCTTTCGACGATGCCGTATGCACCAACGGGCACAAAGCGGCCCAGGAGCTGGGCTTGCCTCCAGGGGTTGGCCTGGCCGACGATGCCCGGCACTTCCTGGCCGGCGACGGCGCCCGGCTGTTGTGGTCCCTGCTTGACCTGGACCCGGGCGAGTTTGATCGGCGACTGGCCGCGGTGCCCAGGGCGGCCCACGTCCAGCCCCTGTTGTTTGACCCGGGCGGGCTGACACCTCCCTGGCGGGGCAGGCCCCCGCGAGGGACGCCGGCGCCGGTGGGGAGCAGGTAGGCGGAGCCATGCGGGCCGGGCTGTATGCGCGGGTTTCGAGAGAAGAGCAGGCGGAGGGCTACAGCCTGGACGCCCAGCTCGAGGCCATGCGCCGGTTCTGCAAAGAGCGCGGCTGGGCGGTGATCCGCGAGTACACCGAAGAGGGCTACACCGGGACTGTAACGGACCGGCCCGCTTTCACCGAGGCCCTGGACGACTGCGAGGCCGGCCGGCTCGATATCCTCTTGACCCATCAGCTTGACCGCTTCTATCGCAACCTGGCCCTACAGCTCGAAACCCTGGGTAAGCTGGGGCGCTGGGGCGTGGGCTATCTGTCGGTTACGGAACAGATCGACTACAGCACGCCACAGGGGATGCTCTTCCTTCAGATGCTGGGCGCGTTCAATGAATACTACGTGGCCAACCTGAGCCGCGAGACAAAGAAGGGCAAGGCCGGGCGCGCCAAAGCGGGCAAGTCAAACGCGTCCATCATCCCCTGGGGCTACAAGCGCAATGCCGAGGGCCTGGACGTGCCCGACCCCGAGACGGCGCCGGGCGTGGTCCTGGCTTTCGAGAGCTACGCCACCGGGGCATACACCGACGCGGGGATAGCAAACCTGGTGAACCGGGCCGGCTACCCGCCCAGCGACAAGGCGCGTGGCAGCAAGTGGACGCGCGAGGGGATATCCTACCTGCTGCGTAACCCGTTCTATGCCGGATGGGTGCGCCATCATCGGCGAGGTGGTGGGGAGCTGTACCCCGGACAGCACGAGGCCATAGTCTCACAAGAGCTGTTTGACCAGGTGCAGGCGGTCCGAGCCCAGCACCGGCGCGGCAACACGTGGGGCAGGCGCACCGACCGGGTGTATCTGCTGGCGGGCGTGGCCGTCTGTAACGATTGCGGCGGGCGGCTGCATGGACAGACGGCCGTCAACCGCGGCCGGAAACCGATCCCGCGGTTCGTTTGCCCGGCGCCCTATCGCGGCCTGGATTGCGCCTCCAGTGTGCGGACGGTGCAAACCAAACCGCTAGACGACCAGATCGGCGAGCTGGTAAGCCGGCTGTGCTTGCCCGAGGACTGGCGGGCGCGCCTTGCCGAGCTGGACGGCCAGCGCCCGGACCGGGGCCAGGCGGAGCGGCAACGCCGGGCCTTGGAGGGCAAGCTAAAGCGGCTGCGCGAGGTGTACGTTGACGGCGACTTGAGCCGGGGCGAGTATGACCGCCGGCGGGCGGAGCTGCAAGGCGAGCTGGCCGGGCTGCGCGACCCGGACGCGGACCGGGTAGAGCAGGCGGGCGCAACGCTCGCGGGCCTGGCCGAAGCCTGGCAGGATGCGCCGGCGGAGATCCGGGCGCAAATGCTACGGGCCATCTTCGAAGAGATCCGGGTAGACCTGGGGGCGCGGCGCGTGGTGGCCGTCAAGCCCTGGCCGCCGTTTGTGCCCCTCTTCCGGATGGACGGCCTTGAAGAGCGAGAGACGGGGGTTTTCTATGTCCGAGACGCGGAGCGAGAAGCTAGATCCGAGGGTTGAGCGGCTGTTGGCGCTGATTCTGGAAGCACGCAAGGCGCGGCTGGCCAGCGGCGCCCCTGGGCAGGCAAAGCCGCGGGCGACGTCGCCCCGGTCAAGGCCA
>DAOUHB010000218.1:0-20136 GCA_034428935.1 Anaerolineae bacterium
TTACCAGGGAACCGACGAAGAGCTGATCGCGCTATTCGAAAAAGCAAAGGAGGATCTGGGGCGCTACGGCCAGGACCCCATCGAGCTGGTCGCCGACGTCCCGGAGCCCGAGATACCTGAATGAACCCTACCCGAATCGGCATCATCGGCGGCGGCTACGCGGGGCTGACGGCGGCTTACGAGCTTCAGAAGCAGGGTTACGACGTCACCGTCCTGGAAAAGTACGGCCAATGGGGCGGCCAGGCCGCGACGCTGCCCATCCTCGGCACGCGCATCGAGTACTACTACCACCACCTCTTTGGCAGCGACCGGCACATCCTCGATCTCATGGACGAGCTTGGCATCGGCGACCAGTTGCGCTGGATCGAGTCCAAGGTGGGCTGGTATTACGACGGCCGGATCTATAACCTGGTCACACCCTTTGACCTCATCCGCTTCAAGCCGGTCAACCTCTTTAACCGGATCAAGCTGGGGCTCATGTACCTGTACATGGGCCGCGCCGGGAACTGGAAGCGCTACGAGAACATCACGGCCCGCGACTGGATCCTGCGCTACATGGGCCGCGAAATATACGAGAAGTTCTGGGGGCCCTTGCTCCGCGGCAAGTTCGGCGACCTGGCCGACCAGGTGAGCATGACCTGGCTGTGGGGCAAGATCAAGGTGCGGGGCAGCTCGCGCCAGGGAGCCGAGGCCAAGGAGCTGCTGGCCTATCCCCAGGGCAGCTTCGAGATCATCACCCGGGCCCTGGTAGACCGCCTGGAGGCTGGCGGCGCCGACCTGCGCACCAACCAGGAAGTGGTCGAGTTGGTCACAGATCCCCAGGATCCGTGCCGCATCGCCGGCGTGGCGACGAAAAAAGAGACCATCCCCTTTGACGCCGTCATTGCCACCGTGCCCGGCTACAACCTTCTCGAGATCGCGCCGCCCTCGCTGGACGGCGAGTACGCCGAGCAACTGCGCTCCGTGCGCTACCAGGCGGCCGCGGTGCTGCTCCTGGTCAGCAAACAGAGCCTCAGCCACATCTACTGGATGAACATCGCCGACCGGACCATGCCCTTTGTGGCGGTCATCGAGCACACCAATTACGTGCCGCCCAGCGAGTACCAGGGCCGGCACCTGATCTATGTGTCCAACTACATGGAGCGCGACGACCCGCGCTACAGCATGCGCGCCACCGAACTCTTTGACCTGTACGCGCCCCACCTGAAGCGCATCAATCCGGCCTTCGATCCGTCCTGGATCGAGAAAAAGATCGTGATGCGAGCCGAGGCAGGCCAGCCGGTCATCACCTGCAACTACTCGGAGCGCATCCCCGATCACCGAACGCCCATCCGGGGGCTCTACCTGGCCAACACATTGCAGATCTACCCCGAGGACCGCGGCACCAATTACAGCGTACGCCTGGGCAAAAATATTAGCAGCATCGTGCACGAGGATCTGGAAGGCGCCTAGCCCGGCCGAGAGCAGGTAGAGCATGTCTCGACAGCAGGCACTGGGGCCACCCGTTCGCCGTCCTGAACGTATTCCCGCCCGGCCGCAGGCCCGGGCCTCTTTCCGGGCCATCGTCCGTGCCCTCCCCCTTGCCATTCTGCTGTTGAGCGCGGCCCTCATCTGGTACGACCTGGGCGACCGGGAGGTCCTGGGCCGCGACGAGAACGTGACCATCGTCCACGTGGACCAGCCGGGCCTGGGGGCCGTCCTCGACACGATTGGGATCAAGTTCACGGGCCAGCCGGGCAACATGCAGCCCCTCTACTTTTTGCTGCAACACCTGGCCTGGCCCCTGGTGGGCCATAGCGCCTTTGTCCTGCGCTTCTTGCCCTCGGCCTTTGGCATCCTGGCCGTGGCCGTGACCTACAAGATGGGCGCCGCCCTGTTCAATCGCCCCGCCGCGCTCCTGGGCGCGCTGCTCACGGCCATGTTGCCCCTGCACATCCGCTACGCCCAGATCGTCCGCCCCTATCCCATGCTGGTCGTCCTTTCGCTGGCCTCGGCCTATTTCCTGGCCCGCGCCTGGCGGACGGGCCGCGCCGGCCATTGGGCCGGGTTCGCCGTCACGGCGGCCCTGGCCTACTATACCCACTACAACGCCCTCTTTGTCCTGGCCGCCGAGGGCCTGGCGGCCGCCGCCGCCTGGCTCGCGACGCTGGTGGCCGTCGCCCGCCGCCGCCAGGAGCCGCGCCACCTGGTCCTGCCCGTCGTGGCCTTTGTCCTGCTCATCGCCCTCTGCCTGCCCGCGGTCCTGCACCTGGGGGGCATGTCGTGGGCCAGCCTCAACGCCGACGGTGAGGCCACGGGCCGGGTGACCGTCGAGCTGACGAAACCGTTCTTTCGCGGCTTCCTGTTTCGCAGCGGCATCATGAGCGGCTGGCTCCAGGCACTGGTGGCGGGCCTGGCCGTCGTCGGCCTGGTGGCCAGCGCCCTGGGCGGGCGGCCACGGGTGGCCCTCCTGGGCGCCCTGTGGATCACGCTGCCTTTCCTGGTCCTGTCGGTGGCTCCCTCGCCCCGCCCCTTTGAGGAACGTTATGTCATCTTTGTCCTGCCCATGCTGCTGCTCCTGGCCGCCCAGGGGGTCGTCGCCGCCGGGCGGGGCCTGGGCCGCCTGCTGCCCGGGAGGCACGGCCCGCTGGTGGGCAGGGCAGCCGCCGCCGGCCTGGCGGCCGTCCTGGTCCTGCTGCTGCTGCGCCCCTTGCAGGTCTCGTACGCCTACACCCGCTCGGCCAACCGCCTGGAGGAAGTGCTGGCCATCGTCGAAAAGCACGCCGGCCCGGGAGAGATCGTCCTCGTGTCGCCGCGGTTCGTCGTGCGCCCCCTGGAGACCGCCGGGGCCGCGGTCGTCTATCTCGACCACCACCCGGCGCCGGCCGAGGTCGACGCCTACGAGGGCGAGGCCAGGCGGCTGTGGATCCTGTGCACCTCCTTCATGCCGCCCATCGAGCTGCAAGAGCCGCTGGACGGCTGGCTGCAGGCCCACCTGGACGACTTTGTGCGGCTGCCCATCAAGACGGTGAACGCCGTGGCCTTTGGCACCCTGGACGCCGAGGACGCCGAGGCCCATCTGCGCGCCCAGGTGGCCGTGTTGGAGGACCTGGCCGCCAACCCGGTGAGCGCCCACGAAGACTGGGCGCGCCTCAACGCGCTGGCCGACGCCTACCAGGCCCTGGGAGACCTGTACCGCGACGGCGGCCAGGCGGACCTGGCGGCCGAGTTTTGGGGCAAGGCCGAGTCGGCGCGCGCGGCGGCGCCCGGGCCATGACGGGCGAGGGCAGCGCCGGGCGTTTCCGTCCCGCCACCCCTGCGCGGGGGCGTCCCTGGCTCCGCCCCGGCCTGCTGCTGTTGCCCGTCATCCTGCTGGCCTGGGCCCTCTACCTGCACAACCTGGAGGCCAAGAGCCTCTGGTTCGACGAGCTGGGGACCCTCACCTGCGCGGCCTGGGACGGCACCTGGGCCGACGCCATGCGCCGCAGCCTGACCGACCTCGCCCTCCCCAAGCCGCCCCTCTATTTCCTGCTCACGCGCCTTTTCCTGGCGCTGGGGGGCCGGGTCCTGTTCCTGCGCCTGCCCGCCGCCCTGTGGGCCACGCTGACGATCCCCCTGGTCTATGCCCTGGCCGGCCGGCTCCTGAACGGAGCGGCAGGCCGCGGCGCCGGCCTCCTGGCCGCCCTGCTGCTGGCCCTCGCCCCCTTTTACGTGCGCTATGGGCAGGAAGCGCGGATGTACACCATGCTCACCTTTCTCGCCCTCCTGAGCCTCTACCTATTCGTCCGGGCGGTGCGGGCCGGAACGTGGGGCTGGTGGCTGGCTTTTGCCCTGGCCAGCGCCGCCAACCTGTACGTGCACCTGTTCGCCCTCTTGCCCCTGGGCGTCATGGCCCTGTACGCCGGCGGGCTGTTCCTCCGGCCCGGGGGCCGCGCCCGCCCCGGGGAGGGAGCCTGGCGCCCGGCAGCGGTCCTGGCCCTCGTGTTCTTGCTCTTTTTGCCCATGATGCCCTACCTGCTGCGGGGGATGGGCGGCGAGCTGGGGTTGGGCGGCAACGCCGGGTCGAGCTGGAACGGAGCCCTCGTCCTCGACACGCTGCGCCTGTGGAGCGGAGGCAACGACGCCGGGCTGGCCGTCTACCTGCTGCTCCTGGCCGTGGGGGCTGCCTTCCTGGCTGCCCGGCAGCGCGGCCTGCTCCTCGCGGCGCTGGCCTGGATCGTCCTGCCCGTCGCCCTGGTGATGCTCCTGCCCTTTGGCCAGGCCCTGCGGGCCCGCTATTTCATCTTTGCCCTGCCCGTCTACCTGGGGGTGGCGGCCTGTGGCCTGTGCCTGGCCATGGACTGGCTCGCCCGCCGCGCCCGCCCGCGGGCCGCGCCCTGGGCCGGGACGCTACTGACGGGGGTCCTCCTCGTGGGGGTCACGGCCGCCATCAGCGGGCCGTCGCTGGCGGCCTTCTATGCCGAAGACAAGCAGAACTGGCGCGATGCCTCGCGCCTCGTCGTCCAACAGGCCGGGCCGGGCGACGTGGTCTATGTCCGGCACCAGTACCACCAGGTGGGCTTCTTGTTCTACGCCGGCGGGTGGGCGGGCCAGGCCGGGCGCTGGACCAGGGACAACGTCCGGCTGCTGCCCGGTGATCTGTCGCGGGCCTTGCGCCTGGCCGACCTGGCCGGCTACTGGTTCCTCGTGCCCGAGCGGGGCACATTCTTGCCCGGGGGCGCCCTGGAGAACCAGGCGCAGCCCCACTTTCAGATCCTGCCGCCCGCCACCTTTGCCTGCGACGGCGTGCCCCGCGAGGCCGAGGTCCTGGGCCCCACCGGCTACCGGACCGTCCTGGCCGTCCACGCCGTCGCCTCGCGGCCGCCGTCGGTCCGCTTCTGGGCCGACGAGGCGGCCCTGTCGCCCGGGGCCTGCACCTGGCTGCGGTGGCAGGTGGAGAACGTGCGAGAGGTGTACCTGGATGGAGAGGGAGTGCCCGGCCAGGCCGAGCGCCAGGTGTGCCCGGCAGGCACGGCGGGCTACGCGCTGGAGGTGACCCACCTCGACGGCACGGTCAGCTCCGCGGCGGTGCAGATCGAGATCAGGCCCTGAGGAGGAGACAAGGCATGGTACCGTTCCGAGACGACCTGTGGAACCTGCCCGAGTGGATGTACACCATCCATTGGATCGTGGTCATCGTGTGTGGCGCCCTGGTGGTCTATGGCCTCTGGCGCCGGGTGCGGCTCTGGCGCGAGGGAGGGCCGGCGCTGCGCACCGACCGCGCGGGGCGCCGCATCGGCGGGCTGCTCCTGTATGCCCTGGCCCAACGGCGCGTCCTGGCCCAGGCCTATCCCGGGCTGATGCACGGCCTGATCTTTTACGGGTTCGTGGTCTTTTTCATCGCCACCTCCCTGGTGGGCATCCAGATGGACCTTCACCTCCTCATCCTCCAGGGTCCCTTTTACCTGGTCTTCGAGGCGGTGGTCAACGCCTTTGCCCTCCTGTTTCTCATCGGGTTGGGCCTGGCGGCCTTGCGCCGCTATATCCTGCGTCCCGACCGGCTCAACATTCGCCGCGACGATGCCTACGTGCTGGGCTCCCTGGCCTTTATCGCCCTCACCGGGCTGACGCTGGAGGTCATGCGACTCCGGGGGCAGCAGCCGCCGTGGGCCGACTGGTCGTGGCTGGGCAACGCCCTGTCCAGGCTCTTTGGCCCCCCGCCGGAGCAGCCGCCGGCCATCTATCCCTTTGTCTGGTGGACACACCAGTTGACCACCTTTTTCCTCATCGCCACCCTGCCCTACCACAAGTTCCTGCACATCGTCACGGGGCCGGTGAACATCTATTTGCGGCGCCTCGACACGCCCGGCGCCCTGCCCAAGATCGAGGACATCGAGACGACGGAAGAGCCCCTGGGCGTGGGGTCCATCCCCCAGTTCACCTGGAAGCAACTGCTGGACGGCGACGCCTGCATGGAGTGTGGCCGCTGCCAGGCGGCCTGCCCGGCCTACGCGGCGGACCAGCCCCTGTCGCCCAAGCGGGTGGTGATGGACTTTCGCGACCGGATGAGCGAGTATCCGGGCAAGCTGTGGAAGTGGCAGGAGCCCATCGTCGCCCGGCTGCCGTTCCTGCGCTCCCTGGCCCTGGGCAGCGGCGAGCCGTCCGACCGGGCCCTGGTGGGCGAGGTCATCAAGGACGAGACGCTGTGGTCGTGCACCACCTGCCGCGCCTGCGAGCGCGAGTGCCCGGTCCTCATCGAGCACGTGGGCGAGATCGTGGGCATGCGCCGCCACCTGGCCCTGGAGGAGGGCCGGCTGCCCGACACCCTGGCCGGCGCCCTACGCAACACCGAGCGCCAGGGCAACCCCTGGGGCCAGCCGCGGCACGAGCGCACGGCCTGGGCCGCCGGCCTGGACGTGCCGGTCATGGCCGACGTGGGCCGCGCCGACGTGCTCTATTGGGTAGGCTGCGCCGGCAGCTACGACCCGCGCAACCAGAAGGTGAGCCAGGCCATGGTCCGCATCCTGCGGGCAGCGGGCGTCGATTTTGCCATCCTGGGCGAGGAGGAGACGTGCAACGCCGAGTGGGCGCGCCGGGCCGGCGAGGAATACCTGTACCAGATGCAGGCCGAGGCCAACGTCGAGACGCTCAAAGGGTACGAGTTCAAGCGCATCGTGACCCAGTGCCCCCACTGCTACAACACCCTCAAGAACGAGTACCCGCAGTTCGGGGGCACGTGGGAGGTGGTGCACCACAGCCAGTTCATAGGCGAGCTGCTGGCCGCCGGCAGGCTGCGCCCCGGCCGCCCGTGGACGGGGGGCACCGTCACCTTCCACGACAGTTGCTACCTGGGGCGCTACAACGACGTTTACGACGCGCCGCGCCAGGTGCTGGCCGCCGTGCCCGGGGTCCACATCGCCGAGTTGCCGCGCTCGCGCGAGCGGGGCTTTTGCTGCGGGGGCGGCGGGGCCTGCATGTGGATGGAGCACGAGCCCGGCAAGCGGGTGAACGAGGTGCGCATGGCCGAGATCCAGGCCATGGAACCGGCCCTGGCCGCCGCGGCCTGTCCCTTTTGCGTCATCATGCTCGAAGAGGCGGGACAGGGCTCCCTACCCATCAAGGACATTGCCGAGGTCATTGCCGAAGCCCTCGAAGTGGCTTGACATCGCCCGGCGCCGGTGTTACAATGACTGACGACGGTTTTTTCGGAATGCACGTGAACGGATGCGGCGCACTGGTCACTGCGACGGGTGCGTCGCATCGAACCATATGAGAAGTGTGAGATGCCCGAGCTTAGAATTCTGACGATACACGACCCGGAGGACCTGAAGGTCCTCCGCACGAGGGGGAGAAAGGTGCAGGCCGTGACGCCCAGGCTGGTCGCCCTGGCCGAGGAGATGCTGGAGACCATGCGTGAGGCCAACGGCGTGGGCCTGGCCGCGCCCCAGGTCGGCGTGTCGCTGCGCTTTTTCGTGGCCGAGCTGCCCGAAGACGAGGAGACGGGCGAGCCCCGCGAGACCTTTATCCTCTTTAACCCGGAGATTGTCAAGGGCCGGGGCGAGCAGGTGGGGTACGAGGGTTGCCTGTCCATCCCGGGCACCATCGGCGAAGTGGCCCGCAAGGACGAGGTCACCGTTCAGGGTGTGGATGAGCGCGGCCGGACCGTGCGCTACAAGGTGCAGGGCTACCTGGCCCGCGTCTTTCAGCACGAGATCGACCACCTGGATGGCGTGCTCTATACCGACAAGCTGACGGATCCGGCCACCTTCCGGCCGGTGGACGCCGGCCAGGAAGAGCTGGCCGAACGAGAAATGGCCAGGGCCTGAGTGTCGCTGCCCGCATGCCCGGGGCAGAGAGAACGGCCCACTTGTGACGGTGGGGGAACTGTGCTATAATGCCCGCGAGCACAAGAGGGACGCCCTCTTCTCGTGACAAGATCATTACCAAATTGATGGAACGAAGGCAGATCGAGGCCGAACTGCAGCGGATGCGCCTCGCCGGGTCCGAGCAGGAGCTTCGGCGCCAGGCACAGGCGATCGCGGCCCTGGGCCCCCAGGTGATCCCGGCCATGGTCGGGAACCTGAGCAAAGCCGACGACGGGCTGTTGATGGCCATGGGCCTGGTCTCGAGCTTCCTGGACCGGCCCCGGATCGTGAGCGCCCTGCGCCAGGCGGTGCTGCAACCCGATCAGACCGATCGAGGCCGGGTGGCGGCCATCACCATCCTGGAGCGCTTTCTGGACGAGGCGCCCGACGACGACCTGCTGACCAGCGTCCGGGACCCGGAGGGCGCGGCCCTCTCGGCCCTGAAGGCGGCCCTCAAGCAGTTCGAGGAGCAACCGGGCCGGCTGGCCGAGTACGTCGAGGGGCTGGATCGCCAGGAGCCGGACGTCGTCCTCGCCATGGTGCGCGCGTTGGGCAACGTGGCGGAAGAGACGCCAGGGGCAAGCGTGGAGTGCCTGCGCCTGATGGCGCAGGACGTGCGCGACGAGATCGGCGGCGCGGCGCTGGAGGTGCTGGGAACCATCCGCCTGCCCGAGTCGGCCCGCGCCCTGCAAGCCCTGATCCCGGTGCTCTCGACGGAGCTGCGCCCCGCGGCCGAACGCCTGCTGCGCAAGCTACGGTTTGCGGGTGTGGAGGTTCAGCCGCTGCCCGCGCCCGATGCGGGGTGGCGAGCCATGGTCAGCCCCGTCGATGGCCTGGGCCAGCAGAGCCTGTGGTTCGTGCAGCAGGAGCAGATGACGGGCTACGCCAGGTTTCTAAACGTCCTGCTGAACGACCGGGCCGGGGCCGTGGAGGCAGCCGGGCACGGGCAGGTGCCATTGCACGTGCTGCCGCCGCGCCGACCGACGGGGAGCGTGCACGACATCGCGCTGCCCGACGGCAGTAGCGGGCTCCTCATGCTCGAGATCTCGTTCGACATGGGAAGGCGGCTGGTGCGCGATGCGCTGGCCCAGAACCGGGAGACCCAGATCCCGGTGGCGAGCGCGCTGCGGCTCCTGGGCGCCTGGCTGTGGTCCGCGTCCGGGGCCGACGATCTGCCGCCCAGCCGCTTGCCGGCTCTGCCCGAAACCGAGAGCGCGGTGCAGCACCTTGCCCTGCAAGGAGAAGCGCTCCTGCGGCATCCTGCCTTTATGACGTGGACGCTGCGCAGCGAAACGCTGCTGAGGGCGGCAGAGACGATGCTGCGGCAGGGCCGCGGCCTGGAATCCCGGGTGTCCCGCCTGGCGGTCGAGATCGTGGACCCGGGCACGGCCGAGCTTTTGCGCCGCCGGCTGCTGGCCATGAGCGAGTGGCTGTGGCTGGCCGGCGAGAGCGATCTGGCAAAGCAGGCAATGGCTACGGCCGAGGGCATGAGCTCCTCGCCGCAGGCGTTGCCTTTTGTACACGCGCTGATACGGCGCGATCTGGCGCTGTGGTCACACAGCTTGCGACATCAACCCGGGACGTTACGGGAGCAAGAAGAAGAATCCGAGGGAGGTATGTGAAAATGGGTGGATTTGGTTGGCCGGAGATTTTGATCATCCTCGTGATCGTGGTCTTGATCTTTGGCGTAGGCAAAGTAGCTGATATTGGCCCTGCCGTTGGCAAGGCCATTCGGGGTTTCCGTGAAGCGGTAAAGGAAGACGAGCCCCAGGCGGAAGACCAGATCGTCGAAGCCCGCAACGAAGAGGTCTAGCCTCTACAGCCCCGCCGTCGAACGCCGGGGTAGCGGGCGGGGCCAGCAGGCGCCGCCCGGCCACGACCTTTGCGCTGGCTGGGGGAAACGAAGCGGCGCACGAGCGAGTCCTGGCGACAACGGGGCCGTACGCCTATGGCGTGCGGCCTCGTTCTTTGTTCCCTCGTTCTGTGGGCAGCCACCCTGTTTGACCCGGGCAGCGGGTTGTGCTATAATCCAGGTTGTCTACCCGCCCTGGCTTCGGGCCTGACCTGAAGCCAGGTCGTTTGCGCTTCTTTGCGGTCGAGAATCGGAGGCAGGTATGGTCCAGGAGATCGCTCCCAATGTACTGGTTGAGACCGGGTATCATGGGGCCAACGTCGGGTGTATTATCACCGGCGAGGGCGTCATTCTCATCGACGCGCCCATGCTGCCCGACGAGGCGCGCGCCTGGCGCGCTGAAATACAGTCGCGCACCGACCAGGAGATCCTGTATATCATCAACACCGACCACCACCGCGGCCACGTCATGGGCAACCAGTATTTTCCCACGGCGACGGTCATTGCCCACGAGTTCGCCTGGAAGAACATGAAGAGCTACGGCGAGAGCTTTCGCACCCGCCTGCTGAACCTCTACCGCAACCGCATCCCCTCGGCCGTGCAAGAGTGGGAAGAGAACCTGAAGATCGTCGAGCCCAGGATCACCTTTACCGACCGCACGGTCTTTTACAAGGGAGACAAAGAGGTCCACCTCATCCCCGTGGGGGGCCACACGGCCGCCACGACGGTCATCTACCTGCCGCGAGACCGCATCCTCTTTGCCGGCGACCTGGTGGTCACCGACCGGCCGCCGTTCCTGTCGCAGAGCAGCACCAAGCGCTGGCTCAAGGCCCTGGCCTACGTGCGCAAGCTGCGCTTTGACGTCCTGGTGCCGGGGCATGGCGAGCTGAGCGGCAAAGAAGCAACGGAAAAGATGTCCGAGTTCCTGCGCCTGGTGCGCAGCAACGTCCGGAGCGCGTACAACGCCGGCCTGTCCAAGGCCGACACGGCCCGCAGCCTGAAAGATCTCATCCACTTCTGGCCCATCCCGCCCTTCGAGAAACCCAAGGCCGACCGTCGCTTCAAGTCTTCCCTCAGCCGGGTGTGGAACGAAGTGCGCGCCGAAGAGACGGCCAAGGCCAAGGCCAAGGCCAGGGCCGAAAAAGAGGCCAAGAAAGAGGCGCAGGCCGCCGGGGGTTAGCGCGGCCGGCGGCGCACTGCAGCGGACGGTTTCTGTCACCCTTGAGTAACTGAAAACCGGCCAGGTCGATCCTCCGCCCAGCAGGTGAGTACGAATCCGGGGTGACTTGTAGGTGGATGTAGCGGCTGACCTGGTTCAAGCCGCCCTGAACAGAAGAGAAACCCCGTCGCGTCTGAGATTTTGGTAGAATAGGCTGCGCAGCCGGCCAAGTTTTTCCCATCCCTGCTGGCTCATAGCCCGAACAGAGATCAAGACCCCGTGGGACAACCAGATGTCGAATGTGAGGCCACGAACCTCACTCAGATCCTGCGGACTGGGTTGATCCAGGATCACAGCGACGTCGATGTCTGAATCTGGACGCGCCTCGCTTCGCGCTTTAGAGCCAAAGAGCAAGACCTCCAGAAGCCGTGGGCCAAACCGCGCGTCGAGGATCTGGACGTAGGCCTGCAAAGCCGTGTCTTCCCTATGAGAGAGGCTTGTCGACGTCATACTTGACATCGTCTTCTTTCTCCAGTTGCAGAATCCGGGCCAGGCGCTCCACAAACCTTGACGCGTTGGAGATCAACTGCTCCGCCGACGCCTCGTTCAGGTCCGGGTTCGGGCCATAGTCACTATCGAGTCGCGCCTCAAAGGCATCGCGAAGGCTACGCCCGTATTCTGGTTCTATCAGTCCTGGTTTCGCAAAGTGCTCGCCGAAAGCAGCGATCAAACCCTGGTGCTTGCTGCGCCACAACCCTTTGCTGCCCAGCAGCGCTGTCGTAGCGTAAAACATGGCGTAGTATGCTCGCGACACCGCCACTCGGAGGTGGCCAAACCGCAAGTTGTCCCCGGCCGCTGCCAGGTCCTCCCGAGCCAGAGCAAGATACTCCTCGATCTCGGCGCGAGACATTTTCTCACTCATGGTAACTATTATATACCAGATAACACCGACCTGCAAGTCGCTGCGCGGCACCAGAAGGCGGGGGCCGAAAGATGCTCACGGGTCGACGAGGATGTGCATCCTTCTCTCATCCCTTCAGTATTCCCGGGCCTCACACGATCCGCGGCACGCGGGCCAGGATCTCGCTGACGACCTCGTAGTTGATGGTGCCCAGCCGCTCGGCCACGTCTTCGGCTGTGATCCGCTCATCTCCCTGCTCGCCGATGAGCACCACTTCGTCGCCCTGGCGCACGCCGGGGATGTGGCTGACGTCCACGGTCGTCTGGTCCATGGACACGCGGCCGACGATGGGCGCCCGCCGGCCGCGGACGAGCACCTCGCCCCAGTGGCGCGGGGCACGGCGAAAGCCGTCGGCATAACCCACGGGCAGGACGGCGATGCGCTCCTCGCCGGCGGTCTGGTAGCCCTTGCCATAGCCCACAAAGCTGCCCGGCGGCAGGGTCTTGACCTGCGCCACCTGCGTCTTGTAGCTCAGGGCCGGCCGGAAGTCGGGCGGCAAGGGCACCTCGGCGGAGGGCTGCAGGCCGTACATGGCGATGCCCAGGCGAACCATGTTCAGGTGGCTCTCGGGCAGCGCCAGGATGGCGGCCGAGTTGGCGGCGTGCACCAGGGGAAAGTGGACCCCGTCGCCGGCCAGGGCCTCCAGGATCTGCCGAAAGCGAGCGAGCTGCCAGCGGGCGTACGCCAGGTCGCTGTCGGCGGTCGACATGTGGGTAAAGATCCCCTCCAGGACCAGGCCGGGCAGCGCGCGCAGGTCGGCCACAAAGGCGGGCACGTCCTCGGGCAGGAGCCCCAGGCGGCCCATGCCACTGTCCACCTTGACGTGGACCCTCACCTCCCGGTTCAGCTCGCGGGCCGCCCGGCTCAGGGCGCGGGCCACGTCCAGGTTATAGACTGTGGCCGACAGGTCGTGCAGAACCAGGTCTCGGGCCTGCCAGGCCGGGGTATAGCCCAAGACCAGGATGGGCGCCGCGATGTCCACCTGGCGCAGGGCCGCCCCTTCGTTGATGCTGGCCACGCCCAGGTAAGAGGCGCCGTTGTTGAGGGCCGTCCGCGCCACCCGGATGGCGCCGTGGCCGTAGGCGTCGGCCTTCAGAACGGCCATGACCCGGACTCTGGCGCCGACGTGGGCCGCGATGCGCCGCACGTTGTGGGCGATGGCCTCCAGGTCCACCTCCAGCCAGGTGGGGCGGCCGCGATGCAGCAGCCGGACCTTGCTCCAGCCGGCCGTCTGCCGCACGAGGAGGCGGGGCGCCGCCTCGGGGTCGGCCAGCAGCCCGGCCACCACCTGTTCCATGCGCGACTCGACGGCGCCCTTGACCAGGACCGTGTCGCCGGGCGCCAGCCGGCCGGCCAGGCCGCGCAGTGTATCCTCGGCGGTGTAGGTCACCAGCAGGCGGTCCGCGGGCAGGCCGGCGGCCTGCGCCTCTTCGGCCACGCGCCGCGCCGCGTCGCCCTGGGCCACCAGCAGGTCCACGCCGGCGGCGACGCGCTCCCCGACGCGCCGGTAGGCCTCGGCCTCCACGCTGCCCAGGTCGCGCAGATCGCCGAGGACGGCCACCCGCCGCCCGGAGCGAAACAGGGCCAGGACGTCCAGGGCCGCCAGCGTCGAGGCCGGGCTGGCGTTAAAGCTGTCGTCCAGGACGCGCACCCCATCCCTGGCGGGCAAGGGGTTGAGCCTGCCGGGCAGGGGCTTCATGGCCGCCAGGGCGGCCAGCGCCTCCTCCAGGGGCACGTCCAGCGCCAGGCCGGCGGCCACCGCCGCCAGGGCGGCATAGGCCGCGGGCCGGCCCAACAGCCCCAGGCGCACGCGCAGCTTGCGGCGTCCCCCGTGGCGGCGGCCGGGCAGAGGGAAAAAATCCTTGACAAAGACCGTGAACGACACCCCCGTCTCGTCGGCCTGGAAGTTGCCCGCCACGAGGTCGGCGTCGGCGTCTAGGCCGTAGGTGATGGCGTGCGCCCGGGTCCGGGCGGCCATGGCCCGCACCCGGGCATCGTCGTAGTTGAGGATGGCCACACCCCCCTTGCCGGCCGGGGGCAGCGCCTCCACCAGGCGGCCCTTTTCGGCGGCGATGGCCTCCAACGAGCCGAGGTAGGCCAGGTGCGTCTCATTGACCGCGGTGACAATGCCCACGCGCGGCCGGGTCAGGGCCGCCAGCTCGCGGATTTCGTCCAGGCCTTCGCAGGCCATCTCCAGGACCGCCACGCGATGGTCCGCCACCAGCCGGCCGAGGGCAATGGGCAGGCCGTAGCGATCGTTATAGTTGCCATAGTTGGCAAAGACGGGGTGGCGGCGCGCCAGGACGGCGGCGACCATCTCCTTGGTCGTCGTCTTGCCACTGGACCCGGTGATGCCCACCACGTCGGGCCGGTGCTTTTGCAGGACGAACCGCGCCCAGTCCACCAGGGCCTGGCGCGTGTCGTCGATGAGCAGGCAGGTGACGCCAAGCTCGTGGAGGTCAAAGGGCCGCTGGCAGAGGACGCCGGCCGCGCCGCTGCGCGCCGCCTCCAGGACGTAATCGTGGCCGTCGCCCTTGTCGGTGACGACGGCCAAAAAGAGCTCGCCCGGGTTCAGCAGGCGCGTATCGTAGCAGAAATCGGAAAACTCGTCGGCAAAGACCGGCCCGTGGAGGCTGCCGCCGGTGGCGGCGAGCAGATCTTGCAGATAGATCAAGTCCGCTCCTGCTCCTGCTGCAGGCGCTCATGCTCCTGGCGCTCCTGCTCCTGGCGCTCCTGCTCATGCTCGTGGCGCTCATGCTCCTGGTCCACGCGCTCCTGCTGCAGGCGCTCCTGCTCCAGGCGCACGTCCTCGATGGTCGGCACCTCGGGCATGGGGGGCGCGATCTCGGCCCAATCGATGACCGGCATCTCTGGCGGCTCGGGCATGGCGATGGGCGGTTGATCAAAGTCAGCCGCGAACAGGCCGCTGCCGGTCACCTTCAGCTCGGGCATGGGCAGGGGCTCGGGAAAGTCGGCCGAGACCGCCCCGGAGGCGACGGCCATGGGCTGGGCAATGACGGTCTCCTGCCGCTCCACCCCCTTGCCGATCTCCACGTGGCCCACTTCAATGGTCGTGATCTGGATGGGCTCGTCCAGCTTGGACTCGGCCGGCGGCGGGGGCTGGCGTCGTTGGGGCACCCCGGGCGGCGGCTTCAGGACAGGCTGGCTCGGTTCGGGAGCCCTGGCCGGGGGCGGCGTGGGCTGGCGTCGCTCGGATGGCCGGGCCGCGGGCTGGTCGAGCTGGGCGCCACACTTGCGGCAAAATCGCCCCGCCTGGTTCGGCGTCCCGCAGCGGGGGCAGGTGCGGCCCCCCGTCTCGTCCGGCGCCGGCTGCGCCCTGGCGGTGAGGCTCACGCTGCCCAGGGCCGCCAGGAAGGCCTTGACGTCGGGAAAGCGATCCGTGGGGTTCGGCGCCAGGGCCCGCACCAGGACGGGGTCCATGCCCACGGGCACATCGCGGTTAAAGCGGCTGGGGGGCAGAACCTCGCCCTTGACGACCTGGGGTGGCCGCCCGGTCAGCAGCCGGTAGAGGATGGCCGCCAGGGAATAGACGTCGGTGCGAGGCGTGGCCGCGTTGCCCGCCGCCCGCTCGGGGGCGATAAAGGGCGAGGCCTCGCCTTGCCGGCGGACCCCGACCATCTCCATCAGCTCGCTGAGGCCGAAATCGCCGACCAGCACCCGGCCCCTGTCCTCCACGATGATGCTCTCCGGGGTGAGGCTGCCGTGGACCACGCCCTTGTTGTAGGCATGTTCCAGGGCCCTGCCGGCCTGCATCACCAGGTCGGCCGCCGCCGCCACGTCCCACTGACGGTCGAGGACCGCGGCCAGGCGCTGCCCGCTTTCCACGGCCCGGCTGACGATGTAGGGCATACCCGCCCGGGCACTTGCCTGCCGCACGCTCACAATGTTGGGATGGTTGAGCTGCCGCAGAGCCCGGGAAAGGGCCTCGAACTGCCGTGCGCCCTGCGCCTCGCCGCGCAGGAGCCGCGGCAGGACCTTGATGGACACGGGCTGGTTTGTATCGGGATCGTGCCCCGAGAAGACGACATAGCCCTCCTGCTGGCCTTGCAGCTTGACGGACTTGTAGCCCTCTGCGATCTGTCGAACGAGGTCGCGCATTTTCCACCTCCCGGCAATGCCGCCGGCCAATCGGCCCCTGAGGCCGTCTATCCCTCGCGGACCTCGCCCACGAGCCAGTCCAGGTAGGGCGCGCTGCCGCCCACCAGGGGCAGGGCGATGGTCTCGGGCAGGTCGTAGCTGTGCAGCTCTCTCACGCGCTGTACCAGGTCGTCCAGGACGTCGCGGCGGCTCTTGACCACCAGCAGCCATTCCTGGTCGCGCTGCACCTCTCCCTGCCAGCGATAGATGGACGCGATCCCGGGCACGACGTTCACGCAAGCGGCCAGCCGCTCGGCGACCAGCGCCGTGGCAATGTCCTCGGCCTCTTTTTCCGAGCCGGCGGTGATCAATACCAATAAGGGATCCGACATGGCGTCTTCCTCCACACCCCTATTGTATCATACCCGGGCGGGGTGTGTAAAGGCCCCTGTCCGACCGGTACCCGACAGGACCCTGACTAGCGGATCTCGACCCGACCGTCCGGGTAGAGGAGCAGGCCGTGCTCGCCCTCGGTTCGCTGGTCGGTGACCCACAGGACCAGGCCTTCGGCGGGCTCGCGCAGGGCGGGGCGCACCACAAAGACCTGCCCGCCGCGGTGCAGCTTCTGGCCGGCCTCGTAGGCCGACCGCGCCGTCTCGTAGTCGATGTCCAGCCGGGTCCAGGGCCCGGAGTCAGGCTTGGGCACGCTGTTTTTTCCCCTTTCGCCGGCGCGGGTTGCGCATGAGGCTGCGATAGAGGTCTTGCATCTCGGCGGTGCTCAGGCGCTTGCCGTGCTGGAAGTAGCGGATGGCCACCTGGCCGATGGCCCACGTCCCCAGGCCGGCGATGGACCCGGCGACGATCCAGCCCGGGCCGGGGATGAGCTTGGCGCCCTGTTGGGCCAGGTAGCGCAGGGCCACGCCGCCGACGATGGTGGCCGCCATGGTGCGCGCCCGCTGCACGCTGATGGGCTCGCCGTATATGGTCGCCACGCGCAGCACCATCTGGGCCTGGACCGCCAGGAGAAAGGGAATGTCCAGGCCGGGGATGGGCTCGGCGCCGATGACGGCGTTCCACACCGCCGCCTGCCGCACGACGCTGTTGGCCGCCTGCTGACGATAGCCCGGCAGGGCGCGCCCCAGGGCCACGGCCAGGGACGGCTGGGCGTCGACGAGCTGCGGCAGCAGGGTCGTGGCCACGTTGGTGCCCTCCTTGGCCGAGATGGGGATGATGCCCGGCTCGCCGAGCTTGTCGCGGGCGTCGTTCAGCACCCGCTCCTGGTCGTCCTTGCCCACGAGGTCCATCTTGTTCAGGGCGATGACCACCGGCTTGTCGGTGGCCTTGAGCTGCTGCAAGAGCCCCAGGTCGGCCTGGCGCACCCCGGCCATGGCGTCGAGCACCAGGACGAGGACGCTGGCGCCGCGGACCGCCTCCAGGGCGATGCGGGCGCGATCCACCCCGCGCACCTCGCCAAAGCCCGGCGTGTCGACCAGGGAAAAGGGCCCCCACTCCTCGTACTGCGTGGCCTGCGTGGTCCCCGGCACGGCGCCCACGGGCGACACCTCCCTGCCCTTGAGGGTGTTGAACAGGGTCGACTTGCCCGAGTTGACGGGCCCCACGATGGCCACGCCGGTCTGCGCTTCAGCGGCCACCTGGCGGGCCATGGCGTCCCAGTCGAGGGCGTCGAACAGGCGCCGGATCTCGACCAACGTCGCGGGCAGGCGGGTCCTGCCCGCGGCCTGAGGGGCAACAGATTTTGTCGTCATTCCTTCGATTCCTCGTCGGCGCGAGCCAGCCGCTCGCGCAGGATCGCCAGCAGGTTCAGGATGACCAGGACGGCCAGGCCAAAGGCCGCCGCGTCGCGCCAGCCGGCGGCCAGGGCGGCCAGCAGCACCAGGCAGCCGGCGAGGTCGGCCAGGAGCAGATCGCGGACGTTGCCCTTCACAGGACCCTGCTTTTCACAGGCTGAACCCCAGCCCCCGCTCCTTGAGGCTGACAAAGCGCTGGCGGCCGATGATCAGGTGGTCGAGGACGTCGACGTCGAGGAGCTTGCCCGCCTCGGCGATCTGGCGGGTGACGGCCACGTCCTCGGGGCTGGGCGTCGGGTCGCCGGAAGGATGGTTGTGGGCGACGATAATAGAGGCGCAGTTGTAGCGGATGGCCTCGCGAAACAGCTCGCCCACCCGGATCAGGCTCGTGTTCAGGGATCCGACGTATACCGTCGGCCATCCCAGGACTCGATTCTTGGTGTCCAACATCATGACGCGCAGGTGCTCCTGCTCCAACAAGCTCATCTCGGACATTAACAGGTTGGCCGCGTCGGCAGGCGAGCGAACCTGGGGCCGCTGCTCCGGCCCCTCGACCAGCAGGCGGCGGCCCAGCTCCAGGGCTGCCTTCAACTGCGCGGCCTTGGCCGGCCCCAGCCCCCGGGCCGCCATCAGCTCCCCCACGCTGGCCTGGGCCAGGCCCGACAGGCCGCCAAAGGTGGACAGCAGCCGCTGCGAAACGCGCACCACGTTCTCATCCTTGACACCCGTGCCCAGGACGATGGCCAGAAGCTCGGCCGTAGCCAGGGCGGCGGGTCCCCTGGCCAGCAAACGCTCGCGGGGCCTGTCGCCCTGGGGCAGATCGATCATCCTTGGATTGTAGCGGTCGTCGGCGGTCATTGGCTCGGCTCCTGGCGGCGTTGTCCAGCGTCATTGTACCCCAGGGAGCAATCAGTGTCAAACAGGGGCCCCGCGCCTCCCAGGCGCCAGGATAGGGCCAGAGTTGCCATCGCGCCCGGAATGTGTTAAAATCCCCGCGGTACATGCCCGAAGGGGGGCCATAGCCAGCCGAATGCCCGAGGGGGGAGCATGACGAACGATCAGGTCCACAGATTTCCGTGCCCCAAGTGTGGGGCCCAGGTCAATTTCGATGCAGCCACGGGGGCCCTCCTCTGCCCTTATTGCGGCTACAGCACCACCGTTCCCGTTACCGAGCAGCAGATCCAGGAGTACGACCTGGAAAAGGCCCTGAAGGAAATGCTCGCCGCCCCACAGCAGGTGGGCTATGGCGAAGGCAAGCGCTCCATCAAGTGCGAGAGCTGCGGCGCGGTCAACACCATCGACGCCCAGGTGATCTCGACCGAGTGCGCCTTCTGCGGCTCGAACCAGGTGGTGCCCCAGGAGCAGGTGGCCCAGGTCATCAAGCCCGAGTCGTTGCTTCCGTTCCAGGTGGATCACGCCCGGGCAGTGAGCGAGTTTCGCAAATGGCTGGGGCGCGGCTTTTTCCGGCCCAACCCGGTGAAAAAGATTGCCAAAGAGGCGGACGCCAGGCTGCAAGGGATCTATATGCCGTTCTGGACGTTCGACACCCTCACGTCGTCGTCGTGGCGGGCCGAGGCGGGGCACTATTACTACGAGGAAGAGACCTTCTGGGCGACCGACGACAAGGGCAAACGCGTGCAGCAGACCCGGAAGGTGCAAAAGATCCGCTGGGTGCCGGCGTCGGGGCGGCTGCAGCTCCAGTTCGACGACGTCCTGGTGCCTGCCTCGCAGAACATTGACCGGGGCATGATCGAGCGCATCTACCCCTTCGATACCAAGGTGCTGATGCCCTACGAGCCCAAGTTCCTGTCGGGCTGGGGCGCCGAGGCGTACACCATCGACCTGCGCGGCGGGTGGCAGACCGGCCAGGAGATCATCCAGGCGCAGGTGCGCAACGCCTGCGCGCAGCAGGTTCCGGGCGACACGCACCGCAACCTGCAGGTCAAGACGGCCTTTTCCAACATGACCTACAAACACGTGATGTTTCCGGTGTGGATGGCCTCCTACCGTTACAACGACAAGGTCTATCACTTCCTGGTCAACGGCCAGACGGGCGAGGTGCAGGGCGAGGCGCCCATCAGTTGGATCAAGGTCGCCGTGGTGGTGGCCATCGTCGTCATCATCGCCGTCCTGGTCATGTGGCTCATGTCGACGGCGGAGGGAGAAGCTGCCGCTGCTCTGAACCTGGCGCGGCTGCTCTTTTGGGCCTGATTCGATTCACCATTCCCAGTCTCAGATTTGACAGAAAATCAGGTAGTGGATATAATGTCCACTATCCTTGCACTTTAACAGGGCTTAAAATAGACGGGCACGGCCCGATCGAGGATAATAGGGTTTGCGGAAACCAATATCCCGAGGTCGAGCCATGCCCAAGCCAATTGTATGCCTTTCTGACCAATTGCGCCAATTCCTGGCCGTCTTTCGCACCTGCTTCA
>DAOUHB010000219.1:0-20631 GCA_034428935.1 Anaerolineae bacterium
TTTTTATGGCTCAGGGTTCCCCCATTCCGACAATGACGGGCACGGGGCGACCTGGTATAATGGACCCATCACAGGAGCTGGAGGGGTTGCAATGACAGCACTTGACAACCTGGCCCGGCAAAGGTCGGAGCCCTTGTGCCGTCGATCAACCGAAGGACATGTGGAAAGGAGGCGTTCAATGTCCGGAAAACGCTTTGCTCAAATCGTTTGCGCTTTGGCGCTCATCGGCCCGCTCGCCGCCTGCGCGCAGAACGACGGTTCGACACTGCCCCCGGCGGGACGGCAGTCCTTCAACCTGTCCATGACCGGTGAGGATGGGATACAGGTCTCCTGGCAGGGCCACGACGGCGCGCTTCGGCCCGGCAGCGCGGAAACCGTGCACCTGGCCGTCGTCAACAACACGGGCCGGGCCTGGAATGGCCGTTTCTGCGTGCAGTTGCTGGAACCGAGCCCTTCTGCGGTGGCCATTCCGCTGGCCCAGGAGGACTTCAGGCTCGAACCGGGCGCCAGTTTCTCACAGGACGTTCGCGTCGAGCTGTCCGCGGATCTCCCGCCCGGCGTGCATGGACTGGCCCTGGTGATGCACAAGCCTGTCGGGCCCATCGTAGAGGTGATCCCTGTGCAGGTGGGAGGGGGTGAGAGTGAGCCGTTCGACGGAGACTGGCCTACGGATGCGGCGCTGGTTGCCTGCCCCGCACCCTAGCGTGCCGGCGGCGGAGGCCGGCAGATGAGCACCGAACCGGAACCGGGGGTCGTCACGAGCGATGATGCCCAGTACGCCCTGGATCTCGTCAGTGCCATCTGCACGGAGGTAGGGCCTGGGCTGCCGGGTAGCCCCCAGGAACGGGAACGGGCGCGGATGATCGAGGAGGGTCTGGAAGCGCACCTGGGAGCCGGGAGCGTTGCCGTGGAAGGGTTCACCTTTGCGCCGGCGGCCTTTTTGCGGTCGAGTCCGGCGATCGCGCTCCTGACCCTCCTTGCCGCCCTACTGAATATCTCCGCGGGCCGCCTCCCAGGGGTCTCAGCCTGGCCGGCCTGCATCGCTGCCCTGGTGATCTCTTTCATCTCGCCGCTGGTGTTTCTCTACGAGTTCGTCCTCGGCCTGGAGCTGACGGATCCACTCTTCAAGAAGCGGCGGTCGGTGAACGTCGTCGGCAGCCTGCGCAAGCCGGGAACCCGGAACGTGAAGCGGCTCCTGATCCTGAGCGGACACCACGACAGCGCCCCGGAGAACACCTGGCTCCGGTTCCTGGGCTACGGGTTCTTTCTCCTGTCGGCCACCTGGCTCTTGGGATTGCTCACCCTGCCGGCGATGTGCCTCGTCCAACTGGCGGGCCTGGTCGCCGGGGACGCCGGCCTGCTCGAAGCTGGGACCCTTGGCTGGCCCCTGCTGGTCTATCCCATCGCACCTACTATCCTCTTTGCCCTGTTCCTGAGCCGGGGGTGGGAGGACGGAGGAACTGTGCCCGGCGCGGCCGACAACCTCTCGGCCTGCGGTCTTCTCGTGGCCATGTGCCGGTTCCTGGTAGAGAACCCCTCCTGCATCCCCGATGACACCGAGATCCGCTTTATCTCCTTCGGCGCCGAGGAAGCAGGCTACCGGGGCTCGCGGCGGTACGTGGCGCGCCACCTGGACGAGCTCCAGCGCCTGGATGCGCGGCTGCTCAACTTCGAGACGATTGCCCACCCGGAAATCGCCATCCTCACCTCCGAGACGAACGGCACCGTCAAGAATTCCCCGGAGATGGTGCACAGCACGGTCGCCGCCGCGGAGCGCGCCGGCGTTCCCCACAAGCTCAGGCCGGCTTCCCTCGGCGTAGCCGGCGACGCCGGTCCCTTTAGCAGGGCCGGCCTCAAGGCTACGACGCTGCTGGGCATGAGCACGAAACAGCAGGTGGCCTTCTACCACCAGGTGTGGGATACGCCAGACGTCCTGACCCTGGAACCGTTGTTGAACGTGCTCAAGCTCGCCCTCGAGTGGGTAGGCAACGGCGGGGAATAGACGGGGCGTCCTACGGCTCTCGGGCCTCTACGGTGGATGCGCAGCGCTTCAGTTGCTGCCGATCAAGGGTAACCAGACAATCATCCAGTTGATCCGCCAAGGCGACGTATACCGCATGGCAACCACGGATTTGGTGATCCGCTGCGATGGCTGCCGCTCTCAGCGCTAGAGGCATGGTCACTGCAACCAACTGGACGATTCTCCCCCGTTCCAGTTGTTGCACAACTCGGTGAGCGAGCGCCGAGTCTCCTGCCCCGCGACTGAGTGCGGCAGCTACTTCCGCCATCAGAATTACAGGCGGCAGGATTGCTTCCCGGTCGCCCCTTCCTCGCTCCAACCATGTCCAACTGCGGGCATGGTCTTTTTCGTGGGCATTGACGAGCCCAGGGCGATCCCCAGGACGCCGTTGTCTTCGAGGGACATCGACCCCGCCAGGGCACTGACCTCGCCATCGTTCAAGACCTCCAGCGGCACGCCCATCTCGGCGCCGAGGCGCAAGAACAGGGTGCGGACCTCGTCGTAACGCTCTTGGGGGACGCCGCGGAACAAGGATGCGATCCTTGGTTGATTCTCGATATAGATCCCGGCTGCGCTGCCCCCGATGGCGTCCACGCGGGGCATTTGCGAAGCTGCTTCTCTCAAGGCGGCCAGGATCTCCCGGTAGTGATAGTGGGGGTCGCTCTGGGTGGCCGGCTCCCAGGGCCTCTCCCGGCTGTAGACGACCCGGCCGTCGACGACGGCTGCGACCTTGTGGTCCGAGGCCCCCAGGTCGAACCCGAGGCGACAACCGTCAAGGTGGCGCCCCAGGCACTGCCGGCTCTCCCGCCCGGCCGGCACCTGGCTCGCGTCACAGGCGGTCACGGTGAACGCCTGCCCGTAGACCTCCTGGCCCATAAAGTGGGCATCGAACTGGCGCGCACCACCGGGGGCGTAGCTGTGACGAATGGCCTCACCGATGGCCCGCGGACCCCCCACGTGGACCCGGCAAGCTCCTCGCTGCCAGAGGAGGAACTTGCAAATTCGCTCGGCATAGCCGATGTTGGCGCGGGCCCGCGGGTGATCTTGAGCAAAGACCTGGGTTTCGAAGCGAGAGAGCGAGCCGTCGGGGCGCTCCAGGCCGAAGGCCAGCGGAACACCGGCGCCTGAGGCCCGAACCTCTTCCCGGAAGGCGCGGTTGATGGGCGCGGCCGGCCGAAAGTGCGGGTCGAGGGGTGGCGGGAACCTCGGCACCGTCATTGGAGGCCTCCCTTGAAGGGAGCGAACAAGCCCAGCTCCTGGGTCAGAACCTGGGCCGCTGCTCCCAGGACGACGATCTCGGGGCCGATGGTCGAAAGCCCCACCCTTGTCTCGCGGGCCACCACCGACAGCGATCGCTTGACCATCTCCTGCTGGATGGTGTCCAGGAGGGGCTGCCCCAGGCACGCGAGGCTGCCGGCGATCAGGATGCGCTGCACGCTGAGCACGCCGATCAAATTGGCGACCGCGATGCCCAGGTATCGCCCCACCAGGGCGACCTCCTGGCACATTGCTTCGTCGCCGGCCGCCACGGCCTGGCAGACTTCAGAGATGCCGATCTCCTCGGGCCTGGCGGCGAACCGGTGGAGCAAGGACCGTGGATCGGACCGGGCCAGCGCCTGGGCACGGTGGACGAGGGCCTGGTTGCTGGCCACTGTCTCCAGGCACCCGCGATTCCCGCAGCGGCATGGCAGGCCATCCTCGGCGACGACGACGTGGCCGATTTCGCCGGCGCCAAAGGTGTCGCCGTGGAAGAGCCGCCCGTTGAGGACGATGCCGGCGCCGATGCCGTGCTCCACCTTGATGACCACCAGGCTGTCGGTGGCCTGTTCGCCCCCGAAGGTAAACTCGGCGAGGGCAGCGACCTGGGAGTCGTTGGCCACGTACAGGGGCAGGCCGTAGCGCTTTTTTAACAGGCTGCGCAGGGGCAGATCCTGCCAATCGAGGTTGACCGCCCGCCGCACGATGCCCTTCGTGGGATCCATCAAGCCGGGCGTGCCGATGCCGATGCCCAGCAGGGGGCTGCCGGTGGCCGAGAGCAGATGGTCGACGAGCTCGTAGACGCGTTCAAGGGCGACCTCGCCGTCCCTGCCATCCAGGGGCAGGCTGGCACGGTGCCGGATCTCACCTCGCAGGTTTACCACCGCGCCGCGGAACTCGTCGCTGGCGAGGTCAATGCCGATGGCATGTCGCGAGTCGTCTATGACGCTGAGCAGAATGGGCGGTTTGCCGCCTGCCGAGGGCCCCTGGCCCACTTCCTCGACCAGGCCCCGGCGGCTGAGGCCGGCGACGGCGTCCGAGACGGTGGGACGCGTGAGCCCGGTGGCGCGGGCGATGTCGGCCCGACTGATCCGGTCGTGGTCGTAAATGGTCCGCAGGACCAGGCGGGTGTTGTAGGCTTTGGTTTGCTTCGAAGTAGCCTTCTGGGCCGACCGTTTCATGGTCACTTCTCCTACAGTCGACTTTGGCAGTTAACTTAACTTACTAAGTACAGTATAGCACGTATCCTGGGGTTTGTCAATCCCCCAATTCAACCTCTTGAGCGATCACTTGGTTGTGTTTGGCTGCGAGCGGTTGACGCTCTGGACATGCCGTGCTGGCAGCAGCTACGGCCTGGCATTTCGGGGAGTTGCCCTGGTCACGCCGCCGGGCGCTGCTCCTCCACGCCCTCCATCAACTGCTCGAGCTCCTGCCGCGCAGAAGCCTCGAACAGGGAATCGAGGGAGGCGCCTGCCGGCAGCTCGATGGACAGGCGCAGCAGGCCGCCCTCCTGTTCCGCCAGCGACAGGGCGACGATCTTTTTCAGGGGGATATAGGTCCACACGCCGCCATAGCGGTCCTTGCCGGGGCGCTGCTCTTCCCGGATGGTAACAAGCTCGCAATCGGTCAGGATGGTCATGTGCGTAGGCGAGATGGTCCTGTGGTAGGTCCTGCCCAGGAGGGTCAACACACCCTCCCGGATCTCGGGCTGCAGGATAGAACGGACGACCTTCTCTCCCGGCAACAGGCTGTGGCGGGCATAGCTCATGAACTTGTAGTTCACGCGGATCAGGTGTTCGAATCCCTCCCGCTCCCATCCCAGGTCGGTCTCCCCGGCGCCGATGGCGGCCCGCCGTATGGTCTCCACGATGGGCCTGAACAGGTAGTCGCCGACGGCGTTGAAGCGGATGGTGCAGCAAGCCGGGGTGCCCCGGTCCGCCAGGCCACAGATCTTGACGTGGGCGTCCAGGAGCACGGCTCGAAATTCGACGTAGCTGATCGCCGGCAGGGGAAAACAGTGGGCCTGGAAGGTGTTGCCGGCTTTTTCCAGGACGTGGATCTCCTGGCCCAGGGCAAAGACGAGCTTTTCGGTGGCGCGGTGGAGGAAGCCTTCGTAGGAGGGGGCCAGGACGGCGTGGGGCAGGTCCTGGCCCGCTGCCTGCAAGGGCTCGAAGAATGCCCGGTAGGCGGGCGGGACGGCGGCGTAGGTGGGGATGTGCCTGGCCCAGGAAGCCCTTGTTCGCTCGGCGAGGGCGCCCATGGTGGGCGCCATTCCACTGCTCTTCATCGCCAACCTCCCGGCTGCCCCCGGCAGCTACTGGCCGTAGACGTGCGTGTAGCGGTGGTGCAGGCGCGCCACGTCCTCGGCACAGATCTCCTCGGGCTGGCCCAACTGCATGGCCAGCCACACGGTTCGGGCATTGTCCTCGGTCATGACCGCCGCCTTGACCGCCGCCTCGGCCGTCTTGCCGATGCTAAAGACGCCGTGGTTCTTGAGCAACACCGCCGGCGAATCGCCGATGGAGTCCACCACCAACCGGCCGATGGCCTCGTCGCCGATGAGGCCAAAGCCGCCGCAGGGGATGGGCCCGCCGAACTCGTCGGCGATGGCCGTCAGGACCACCGGGATGGGGCGGCCTACGGCGGCAAAGGCGGTGGCATACCGGGAATGGGTGTGCACCACGCCGCCCACGTCGGGCCGCTGGCGATAGATGTACAGATGGCTGGCAGTGTCGGAGGAGGGCTTGAGCTCGCCCTCGACGACGCAGCCGCCCAGGTCGACGACCACCATCATCTCGGGGCGCAGGTCCTCGTAGCGCACGCCCGATGGCTTGATGACCACCAGGTTCGATTTCGGGTCGCGGGCGCTCACGTTGCCGCTGGTCCAGGCCACCAGCTCGTTCCGGACCAGCTCCATGTGCAGGCCGATCAGCTCGTGCTTGAGGTCTTCGAGCATGAGGTCCCTCCCTCCATCAGCCGTTGCGCGCCTGGGCCTTGATCTGCTTCAGGCGCTTCATGACGTCGTTGGCGCCCCGGCCCAGGTAGTCGTGCAGGGCAACGTATTCAGCATAGAGCCGGTCGTAGGCGACCTGGTTCGTCGGGATGGGCCGGTAGCACTCGTCGCGCAGCCGGGCCATCCGGCGGCTGGCCTCGACGATGTCGTCGTAACCGCCGGCGCGGGCGCCGGCAGCCACGGCGCCGTGCATGGCCGAGCCAAAGGCGGGCACAAAGTTCGAGGCCGGGATGTTGATCGGCAGGCCGGTCACGTCGGCATAGATCTGCATCAGCAGCTTGTTGCGGTCGGGCAGGCCGCCGGTGGCGACGATCTCGTGGACCGGCACTCCACTCTCGCGGAACGTCTCGACGATAAGGCGCGTGCCAAAGGCCGTGGCCTCGATGAGGGCGCGATAGATCTCTTCCGGGCGGGTGAGGAGGGTGGCGCCCAGCAGCAGGCCGGTGAGGTCCACGTCCACCAGCACGCTGCGGTTTCCGTTCCACCAGTCGAGGGCCAGCAGGCCGCTTTCGCCCGGCCTCAGGCGGGCGGCCTCTTCCTCCAGGAGCCTGTGGATGTCCACGCCCCGGGCCCGGGCATGTTCCTCGTAGGCCGCCGGCACGCAGTTTTCGACGAACCAGGCAAAGTGATCACCCACGCACGACTGGCCGGCCTCGAAGCCGGGCATGTCGGGCAGGATGCCGTCGACCACCACGCCGCACATGCCCGGGACGATGCGCTCTTGCTCGCCCAGGAGCATGTGGCAGTTGGACGTGCCCATGATGATGACCATGCGGCCGGGCTCGGTGACGGTGGCAGCCGGCACGGCCACGTGGGCGTCCACGTTGGCCACCGCCACGGCGGTGCCCGGCCGGAGGCCGGTCCATGCCGCGGCCGTCTCGGTCAGCCCGCCTGCCCTGGCACCCAGGGGCAGGATCTCGCGCTTTATCTTCTCGTCGACGACGTGTTCCAGGCGCGGATCGAGCGCTTTGAAGAACGCATTGGGCGGAAAGCCCTCGCTCTTGGACCAGATGGCCTTGTAGCCGGCCGTGCAGGCGTTGCGCGTCTCGGTGCCCGTCAGTTGCCAGACGACCCAGTCGGCGGCCTCGATGAGACGGTCGGCGGCGGCATACACCTCCGGCGCCTCGTCGAGGATCTGCCAGGCCTTGGGAAAGAACCACTCGGAGCTGATTTTGCCGCCGTAGCGCTCCAGGAAGCGGTATCCCAGCTCCCGGGCGGTGTCGTTCAGCTTGTTGGCTTCGGGCTGGGCGGCGTGGTGTTTCCACAGCTTGACCCAGGCGTGGGGATGGTCGCGCCATTCGGGCAGGAAGCAGAGCGGGGTGCCATCGGCCCTGGTCGGCAGCATCGTGCACGCCGTAAAGTCGATGCCCAGGCCGATGACGTCGTCGGCGGCGACGCCGCTCTCCGCCAGGACGGCCGGGATCGCCTGCTTGAACACCTCGACATAATCGTTAGGGTCCTGGAGCGCCCAATCAAGCTCCAGCCGCACGTCGGTGCCGGGCAGCTTCTCGTCGATGACACCGTTGGCGTAGGGGTGAACGCTGCTGGCCAGCTCGCGGCCATCGGTCACGTCCACCAACACGGCACGTCCCGATTCGGTCCCAAAATCGACGCCGATGGTATACTTTTTGGCCATTGCATTGCAGCCTTTCATGGTCGAGCCAGCAGGTTGTCGGAGAGGCGCTTGCGCTTGTCGGTTCGTAGTGGGCGATTCATCGCCCAAGAACCGTGCTGAAGCGCGCACTACGAACGGGCTCTCCGACAGGCTGCTAGAGATCGGTGATATCGACGGCATAGTTCACAAATAGCCGCTGCTTCTTGGATTCGACACTCAACATGATGTACAGGCCCTTGACCTCCTGCGGGACGGCGACCTCGGTTGTCCAGGTCGCTTTTTCGCCGGCAGGGGTGATGGGCACCGACACAATGTCGGGGGTCTCGTAATAGCCGTACAGGATGCCGTCGTCGCCGATAACGGGCGGATTGCCGATGTGGACGTAGGCTGGGTATTCGCCGGGATTGGCCGTCTGCCACGAGAACTCCAGGCCCGAGTCGGTGCGCTCCACGCCGGTCAGGGTGAGGACGACGTCGTTGATGGCCACGATCTCGGCGCTGGGCTCCAGGATCAAGCCCTCGATTTCTGCGGCGATGGGGTAGTCGATCTCCGGGGTGAGCTCGTCCAGGTCGATTTCCAGCCTGGCGTCCGCCTGGTTTGTCTCCGGGTAGTAGTAGTTGTATTCGCCGGTCACGTATCGATAGTCGATGGCCAGCTTTGAACCGGGGGTGGCTTCGACCCCCTCGCACTCGACGTAGAGAAGCTGGGTCTTGGGCTCGGCCCTGGTCCCGGCGATGGCGCCCCGCATCTGGAAGCCCGGCGCCAGCCGGTGGCCGCCCGTGCCGACGAAAAGCGTGCCGCAGTTGGTGGTCTGGCCGTCGCCCCCGGTAAAGACGGCGGGCTTGTCGGGCAGGACATGCATCTCGCTCCAGTCGCCGGTGTCGTTGCGGATGGTGATGTCGATGCGCAACTTGCCGTTCTCCGGCGCAATGCCCGTCGCCACGGCGGTCCAGGCGCCCGAGCCCGCGGCCACGGAATCCTCCAGGTCCTCGGGCAAGACGATATAGTCGCAGCCACAAAGCAGCAGTGCGCATGCCAGGATCGGAATCAGCGCGCGTTTTATGCTCATCTCTCTTGCTCCTGTCCTCGACGCTGTCCCCAACGCTTCCACTTCCGGGTCGGGCCCGCTATTGCGCGGTTTCGAACCTCGGAACGATGGCCTTGACCAGGGACATCACCTGCCAGTAGTCGGACGGGGCATCGGTACCGCCGTCCACGCCCCTGACCGTCTTGACGCGATCCTGGTCGGCAACGGTGAGATAGTACCCATAGCACTGCCCGCAGGGGGTGTGCCAGGTGTTGTACATCTCGTCCGTGAACCAGCCAAGGTCCCGGATGCCGGCGAGGAGGATCTCCACGTCGGCCGGCGTGACCTGCTTCTCGATCTTGCGCTCGCCATCGTCGCCGACGATTCGCCCGTCGGCATAGATGGCATACACCTCGTCGATGCAGCGCGGGCCGCCGTTGCGCTCGTAGACGACCACCGCCCCGCTGTTTGCCAGCTCTCCGGCCAGCTCCTGCCTGAAGGGCTTGAGCTCACAGGCAGAGGCTTTTGGCGTGGCCGTGCGGGTGCTCGCCACGCTCGTCGGGGTGGCGGGCAGCATGCTGACGATGACCGCGGCCACGGCGACCACCAGGACCACGCCGGCGCCGTAGAGCAGCACGCGACGTCTGCGGACGGCAGCGGGCAGCGGCACGGCCTCGACGGCCTCTGTCTCCCGGCGGCGGCTCTTGCGCGCGGCCAGCAGGCTCTGGACGCCGATGAACAGCAGCGTCAGGACGCCGATGACGATGCGCGTCCACCAGGAGCTCAGCGTCCCGTTGAACTGGATGAGGGTCTGGGTGACGCCAAAGATGAGCACGCCAAAGAGCGTGCCGAATACGTAGCCCTGGCCGCCGCTCAGCGCCGTGCCGCCCATGACCACGGAGGCAATGACGTCCAGCTCGGCTGCGTACGCGTACGAGCCGTGTCCGGAGAGGACAAAGACACCCAGGGCGATGCCCGCCAGGGCCGAGCAAAAGCCGTTCATGGTATAGACCAGCACCTTGGTGGTGTTCACCGGCAAACCCATGAGCCGCGCGGACTGCTCGTTTCTTCCCTCGTAGCCGCCGATGGCATACACGGTACGGCCAAAGCGCCGGTAATGGGCCAGATACATGCCCAGGACCAGGACAACAGAGGCGACGACCATCATGATCGAGACCCAGTTTCCCGTCTTGGCCACCGGATCCGCCAGCCCCGGAATGAGGATCCTGGTCTGGCCCAGGATGCGAAAGGTGCGGTCGTTGATGGGGATGGCGTCGTCGCTGATAAAGTAGCACATGCCCCGGGCAAACCACAGGCCCGCCAGGGTGGCGATGAATGGCTGCACCTTCATGTAGGTGATGACGTAGCCCATGAGAGCGCCGAGGGTCATGCCCATGAGCAGCACCAGCGGGATGACGGCCCAGGCGTCCCACCCGGCTCGAAGCAGGGCGGCCGCGGATACGGTCGTCAGCGCCATGACCCCGCTCACCGACAGGTCGATGCCGCCGGTGAGGATGACAAACGTCATCCCGATGCCGCTGATCAGCAGGTGGGCGTTGTTGCGAAAGATGTTGAGGAACACCTGGAAGTCGCGCATGGCGGGGTAAAAGGCCGCGCCAACGCCGTAGGCGACGAGCGCCAGCACCGCCGTCGCCGCAAGCGGAATAAACCTCTGGTTGTTGGAGACAAAGGCGGCTATTCTTCGCATCGCGGTTACGCCCCTTTCTGCGCGCTGATCCTCTGCACCAGGCTTCTGGCCTGTTCCGAATACAGGAGAATCACAAAGATGACGACGACGGCCTTGATGGCCTGCAGGGCGAACGCCGGAACGCCAAAGGCGTACATGGACGTGCTGATGGCCTGGATAACCCAGGCGCCCACGATGCTGGCGAACAGGGAAAAGCGGCCACCCGACATCAAGGTGCCGCCGATGACGACGGCCAGGATGGCGTCCATCTCGAGCCACATGCCGAGGTTGTAGGCATCCGACGTCTTGATGTTCGAGCTGTCCACCAGGCCGGCAATGCCCGCGCAAAAGCCGCAGAAGGTGTAGGCCAGGAGCTTGATCCTCTTCTCGCTGATGCCGGCAAAGTAGCTGGAGCGAAAGTTGACGCCCACCGATTCGATGAACAGGCCGATGGCCGTTTTGCGCGTGAAGAGCCAGGCGAGGACGAACACGATGGCCACGATATAGACCGAGACCGGCAGCACGATCCAGCCCTGCCCAATAAAGGCGTATGGCTCGTAAAAGATCTGGATCCTGACCCCGTTGGTAATGAGCTGGGCGATGCCGCGGCCGGCGATCATCAGGATGAGGGTCGCCACCATGGCCTGGATGCGCACGTAGGCGACCAGGATCCCATTCCACACGCCGCAGAGGGTGGCCACGAGCAGCGTCGCGAGGATCACGACCCACAGCGGTTGGAAGGTGAACGTCGGGTCGTTGATCAGGCTCATGAGGTGGGGCGGCAGCTCCTTGGCCAACACGTAGGGGTTCATCAGCAGGGCCGCCACCGACGCCGCAATGGCCATGATCGCCCCCACCGAGAGGTCCACCCCGCCGGTGGCGATGACCAGGGTCATGCCGATGGCCAACAGGGCAACCGTCGAGCCGTTGCGCACGATGTCGATGAGGCTGCCGTACAGGTTGCCGTCCCTCGTCTGGATGGTAAAGAATCCGGGAATGGTGATCAGGTCGAATAGCAGGATGAGGGCCAGGGCAACGAGCGGCAGAAAGAGCCTGCTCTCGGTTGCCTTCCTCCAGGCCAGAGAAAAGCCAGACGGTTTCATGATTCACCCCCTGCCATCGCTTGCATGATGACCTGCTCGTTCACCTCGCCGCTGAACTCGGTCACCTTTTTCCGGTCGCGGAGCACCATGATGCGGTGGCTGGTCCGCAGGACTTCTTCCAGCTCGGAAGAGATAAAGACGCACGCCTTGCCCTCTTCGGCCAGGGACAGCACCAGCTTCTGGATCTCGGCCTTGGCTCCCACGTCGATGCCCCGGGTCGGCTCGTCCAGGATCAGGACCTGGGGATTCGTGGCCAGCCAACGGGCGAGGATGACCTTTTGCTGGTTGCCGCCGCTCAGGTTCTTGACCGGCTGGTCGGGGGAGGGCGTGGCGATGTTCAGCAGGTCGATGTAGCGATCCGCGATTTCGTACTGCTGCTGTTTGGTCAGGTTGCGGATCCAACCCCGGCTGGCCTGGAGGGCCAGGACGATGTTCTCCCTGACGGTCAGCTCATCCACGATGCCGGCGTCTTTGCGATCTTCCGGGCACAGGGCGACGCCGCGGTTGATGGAGGCCAGCGGGGAAAAGTCCTTGATGGCCTTGCCCGACAGCTCGATGGTGCCGCTGTCCGGCTTTTCAACGCCAAAGAGCAGTTGGGCGATCTCGGTGCGGCCCGATCCCAGCAGCCCGGCAAAGCCCACGACCTCGCCGGCGTGCAGCTCGAGGTCCAGGGGCTCGACGACGCCCGAGAGGCCCAGGTCTCGCGCCTCCAGCAGCGCCTCGCTGCCGATCTGCTTGCTGCTTTCGAGCTTGATCTGCGACATCTCGTCGAACTCGGTCAGGCTCCGGCCGATCATTCCGGCGATGAGCTCCAGGCGAGCGATGCTGGCCGTCTCAAAGGTGCCGACGAGGCTGCCGTTTCTCAGGACCGTGATCCTGTCCGAGATCTCGTAGACCTGGTCGATAAAGTGGGTGATAAAGATGATGGCCACGCCCTCGCTTTTCAGCTTGTGCATGACGCGAAAAAGCTGTGCCGTTTCGTGGGTGTCAAGGCTGGACGTCGGCTCGTCCAGGATCAGGATCTTGGCCGACGCGATCTCGAGCGCCCGGGCGATGGCCACCATCTGTTGCAGGGCGACGGAATAGGTGCTGAGCGGCTGGGTGACGTCGATGTCGATGTCCAGGTGTCGCAGGATCTCCCTGGCCTGGACGTTCATGGCCTTCCAGTCGATGCGGCCCAGCTTTTTCGGCTCGTTGCCGATGAGGATGTTCTCGGCGACCGAGAGATTCGGGCAGAGGTTGATCTCCTGGTAGACGGTGCTGATGCCCAGTCGCTGCGCGTGGAGGGGCGAGCGGATGGTGACCTCTTGCCCGTCGAGCTTGATGCTGCCGGCGTTCGGCCTCTCGACCCCGGTGAGCACCTTGATGAGCGTCGACTTGCCCGCGCCGTTTTCGCCCACGATGGCGTGGATCTCGCCCCGCTCCAGATAAAAGTCCACGTTGGAGAGCGCCTGAACGCCGGGAAAGGTTTTGTTGATGCCTCGCATCTCGACGATACAGTCAGAAGATGACATAACCCACCTCTGCTCGCGCCTTTCAAACGGTGCTTTTGTTCGAGGAGCGGCGCCATCCGTGCACGCCGCTCCTCAACCTGATCTCCGTAACAATCCCGTGTGATCCCCCGGGCCGTGCAGACCCCGGGCCGTGCCTAGTACTTGCGGCCGTCGGCGATTTCCTGCAGGTTGGGATCCGACGCGCGGAAGACGCCTTCCTGCGAGGGGACCCACTTGGGCAGCGATTCGCCGTTTAGCGCTTTCAGGGCGGCCTCGTAGACCTGCGGAGCAAGGAGCGGGTTGCACTCCACGCTGACGTTCACCTCGCCGGACAGCATGGCCTTGAAGGCGCCGGCCGTGGCGTCAAAGGTGAGGATCTTGACGTCCACACCGGGCTTGAGTCCTGCTTCCTTGAGGGCTTCGATGGCACCCAGGCCCATTTCGTCGTTCTGGGCAAAGATGCCCTGGACATCCTGGGTCTCTTTCAGCCAGGCTTCGGTCACTTCCTTGCCTTCGGTGATGCTCCAGTTGGCGGTCTGGCTCTTGGTGATGGTGATGCCGCACTCTTCCATCCGCTCGCGGAAGCCCTGGCCGCGGTCCTTGGCTGCTGACGAGCCCACGTTGCCCACCAGCTCCCAGACGTTCTTGCCCTCCATGCCCTCGAGCAGCTTGCACATCTCTTCGGCGCCCTTGCGCCCTTCTTCGGCAAAGTCGGAGCCGATGTAGGTGGCATACAGATCTTCCGGCGCATCGATGCGGCGGTCCTCGATGACGACGACCTTGCCGGCCGCCTGCGCTTCCTTGAGGGCCTCTTCCCAGCCGGTGGTCTCCAGGGCGGCGAGGATGATGACGTTTACGTCGGGGTCCTGGTTGAACTGGTGAAAGCCGGCAACCTGCCGCACCAGATCGTTCTGGGAGTCATAGAACTTGAGCGTGAGGCCCAGTTGTTCGGCGGTTTCCTTGAACGAGGCGGTGTTGGCGGCGCGCCAGCCGCCCTCAGAACCGGTCTGGAGAAAGCCGACGACCATGTCCTCGTACGTGTAGGTCTTGGCAGCCGGGGCTGCCGTGGGTGCTTCTGCCGGCTTGGCGGTGGGTGCCGGTGTGGAACCGCACGCTCCGAGCACCGAGATCGCCAGGACGAGCAGCAAGGACAGCACGGTAAAAGACACATTCTTCGAGACGTTCATTTCTTTCTTCCTCCTTGTCACTGTTGGAAACGTACTGCACACTATTGTGCGTTTGAGAGTGAAATGGACCTCTGACCAACCCTTGCGCAAGATGGCGACGCGCGCTCCGTCGGAGCTGCCCAAGCTCGATCTCACTCCTGGCGCAATCCTCCTTCCTTTGCGATTCTCTCCCTGTGATGGTAGACATCCCAGCCCATGTACTTGCCCAGTGCCTCGTCCAGGGCATCGGCCACCCGCGCCCGGTTCAGGGCGACGTGGTGCTCGTAGCCGTTGGCGCAGATGTAGTGGAGCAGGCCCTGGAAGTCGGGAATCTGTACGACGCCATAGCCGCCAAAGGTGTCGAGGGGATCGTCCGTCAGCTCCCCCTCGCCCAGGTAGGCGCGGATGACGCCGCACTGGTCGTCCGTCGAGACACGGCAGTAGGTGAACGGGCCAGCCTTTACCCGGCCTACGACCGTGCCATAGGTGTTCTCCTTGCCCACCGACCCGGCAATGATCTCCTGGAACGACATCTCGGCGTCCCCGAAAAAGTCGGCCGGCAGGTTGCTGCAGTGAAAGACGACGCCCTTGTCGGGATCGTCGGCATAGTTGTTGTTCCAGTCCACCAGGGCGCTCGGCTTGCCCGAGGCCAGGGCCATGGCATACATGCCCACCACGCCGGCTATGTCGGCCTCGCAGGCGCTGGGCTTGAGGGCGTTGCTCATCATGCTCATCACCGCGCAGGGCACGACGCCAAAGTGCTCCTCCATGGACGTCCAGCACTGTATCGCCGTCGCCGCCAGCCGGTTCTCTTCCATCCAACGCTCGGTCACGACGGCGAACCTGGCCATCTTGTCCAGGGCCTCGGCGGGGGTGCCGGCCGTGCGGACGTAGCCGCGCAGCGCGTCCAGCTTGGCGCGGACGGCCGGGTCGTCGGGAGCCAGGCGGTTGGCCTGGCCGAGGGCCTCCGAGAGGTCCAGCACCTCGACGCTGATGCCCGCCCTCTCCAGCAGCTTTTCGCTGAACCGGACGGTGACGAACGGCGCCGGCCGGGCGCCCAGCATGCCGAGCCGGACGCCGCGCAGCCCGCGCACCACGCGGCAGGTGGCGGCAAAGCGCTGCAAGTCCCGGCGAAAGCTCTCCGAGGCGGGGGCCACGGTGTGGAGCGTGGTGAGGGTGTAGGGGATGCCCCGCTGCCGCAGGTTGTTGCACAGCGACATCTTGCCGCAAAAGCTGTCGCGCCGGTCCGCGGCCGTCATCTTTTCGTTCTCATCGGGGAAGGCGTGGACCAGCACCGGCACGTCCAGCCCTGCCTGGCGGATGGCGTCGGATACCCCCCGCTCGTCGCCAAAGTTGGGCAGGGTCGCCACGATGCCGTCGATCTCGTCCCGGTGGGCCCGGAAGAGGGCGGCGCACTTTTCCGCGTCGCGCAGCGTCTCGACCGAGCCAAAGGGGGTGTCGCCGGCGTCGAGGGCGACGGTCCGGATGCCCTCTTCGGCCAGCACGCGCAATACCTCCTGCCGTCCCGTCTCGCACAGGTGGCTGGGGAAAAAGCCTCGATTGCCGACGATAACTCCGAGCGTGACCTGATACATGTTAGCTTATCTCCCTACAAGCCGATATGTTTGCCGCATGGGGCACAAAATCCCCCTGGATCCTCGTGGCCCTGCTGCTCTCGCGGACGACCAACTCGGGGCAGATGGGGATCAACCTGGGCTCGTACCGCGCCCCATCCCCGCGGCTGGCCTCGATGGCCCGGATCAGCTCCTGGATGGCGGTGCAACCGAGCTGGCGCAAATCCTGGACGACGGTCGTCAGTGGTGGCCAGTAGTGCTCGGCCTCGGGCAGCCCGTCGAACCCGACGACGGCCAGGTCGTGGGGCACCTGGATGCCCTCGCGGCAGGCCGCCTGGAGGACGCCCAGGGCCATCTGGTCGTTGGCGCTAAAGACCGCATCCACGTGGGGATAGCGGGCCAGGAGCCGGCCGATGGCCTGCTCGCCGCTGGCCGAGGACCAGTCACCCTCCTCGGCGTGCAGCTCGCCGGGGGCGATGCCGGCCGCCAGGAGGGCGTCGTGCCAGCCGGCCCTGCGCTGGCGGGCCTCCCACCAGTCCAGGGGGCCGGAGATGTGGCCGACGTGGCGGTAGCCCTGCTGGAGGAGGTGCTCGGTGGCCATGCGGCCGCCGGCATAGTTGTCGATGGCGACGATGGTGACGTCGGGCCGGGCCTGCATGGTGAGAAAGATGGTGGGCACCGGCAGCCCGCCGAGCTGCTCGTCGAGCCAGGCCCGGTTGTCGCCCACCTCGGGCACCGCCCACAGGATGCCGTCCACCCGCCTCTCCAGCAACGAGTTCAGGAGGGGTTGGACGTCGTTGGTATTAAAGTCGGGCAGCTCCTTGAGCAGGAGGGTGTAGCCCAGATCCTCCGCCTGGGCGGTGACGCCGTTGAGGGTGCGCGAGGGGCCGGCGTACTCCAGCCCTGCGGTCACGATCCCCAGGGTCAGGCTGCGCTGGCTGATGAGGCTGCGGGCGATGGCGCTGGGCTGGTAGCTCAGCTCCTCGATGATCTCCCACACGCGGTTGCGGGTGTCCTCGGCCACGTCGGGCCGGTCGTTCAGCACCCGCGACACCGTCTGGTGGGATACCCCCGCCGCGGCAGCCACATCTCGGATTGTGACCCTTCTGGGACCAGGCATCGTATTGGCCTCTTCCAGTTGCGTTTAGTAGCGTATTGTTGGTGTCGTTACCGTTCCCGTTACCGTTCCCGTGACCGGTCACATTATACCATATGGGGGACCGCTTGTCAATACCCCAAATCAGGAAACGGGGGAATTTTAACCTTCCGGGGCCTGGCAGTAAAGGCTCGCGGGCGATCGCCGCGTCACCCGCCCCAAGGTGCGTTGCACGTGCCGTTCGTGCGACGCACCTGGCTTGCGGGCGATCGCCACATCGCCCCATGCAGGGGCGGCGACCGCAGGAAGTGGCGCTCGGCGGTCCCGGGGGGAGGAGGCCGAGCAGGCGCTCGGCGGTCCCGGGGGCTAGGCGCGCAGGGAGCTGGCGCGGACGATCAGCTCGGGCTGGAGGGAGATGACCCGGGGCTCGGCCTGGGGCTTGCCGCCCCGGCCGGCCTCGATGGCGCGAACCAGCTCCTGGACGGCCAGGCGTCCCACCTGGGGCTGATCCTGGTACACCGTGGTCAGGGGCGGCCAGTACTGGGCGGTTTCGGGCAGGCCGTCAAAGCCGACGACGGCCAGGTCGTGGGGCACGTGGATGCCCTCGCGGCAGGCCGCCTGGAGGACGCCCAGGGCCATCTGGTCGTTGGCGCTAAAGACGGCATCCACGTGGGGGAAGCGGGCCAGGAGCCGGCCGATGGCCTGCTCGCCGCTGGCCGAGGACCAGTCTCCCTCCTCGGCGTGCAGCTCGCCGGCGGCGACGCCGGCCGCCAGGAGGGCGTCGTGCCAGCCGGCCTGGCGCTGGCGAGCCTCCCACCAGTCCAGGGGGCCGGAGATGTGGCCGACGTGGCGGTAGCCCTGCTGGAGGAGGTGTTCGGTGGCCATGCGGCCGCCGGCATAGTTGTCGATGGCGACGATGGTGACGTCGGGCCGGGCCTGCATGGTGAGAAAGATGGTGGGCACCGGCAGCCCGCCCAGTTGCTCGTCAAGCCACGCCCGGTTGTCGCCCACCTCGGCCACGGCCCAGATGACGCCGTCGATCTGCTGGGCGATGAGCGACCGGAACAGGGGCTGCAGGTCGTTGGTGTCGAAACGGGGCAGCTCTTTCAGGAGCAGGGCGTAGCCCATGCGCTCCGCCTGCTCGGCGATGCCGTTGAGGGTGCGCGACGGGCCGGCATAGTCGAGGCCGGCCGTCACCACCCCCAGGGTGAACGTGCGCTGGTTCGACAGGCTGCGGGCGATGGCGCTCGGCTGGTACTCCAGCTCCTCGATGATCCGCCACACGCGCTGGCGGGTCTCCTCGGCCACGTCGGGCCGGTCGTTCAGCACGCGGGACACGGTCTGGTGTGAAACGCCTGCGGCGGCGGCGATGTCGCGGATGGTCGTCTTCTTGCCCATGGTGCACCCCTGTCCTTCTCGGTGGCTCGCGTCCGATTATACTCCAGGGAGCGGCTTTGCGCAATTTGGCACGGGCCCCTCTCCTCGCCGGCCTGGCTGCCCGCTGGCCGGGCGTCCCTGGGCGGGCCGGTCGTTCGGGGCGGATGGGGGCCGGAAGGGCGGTTTGCATCCGTCGGCAGCGCTGGGGGTGGGGGGTCGCCAACGAATGGGAAACGAATAAGCGAATGGTTGGTCTCAGGGCGGGAGGGGCCGCCGGCAGGGAGCACACGACGGCAGGCGCGCGCACGAGGCTCAGGGCGTGCTCGCCGGGTCCGCTGGGCGATCAGGGTCCATCGGACTCCATGGCGGCCTTGACCACTGCGAGGTTCCGCTGCACCGTCTCAATCTTTTGGTGTCCCGCAGGCAGAAACTGCTCAAGAATGGCCAGCGCCCGCTCGTACGCCGCCCGCGCCCCGGCCAGGTCCCCCAGGGCCCGCAGCACCAGGCCCAGGTTGTTGACGTCCCTGGCCACGTTCGGATGCTCCGGCCCGAAGGCCTGCTCGTCGATGGCCAGCGCTCGCTCGTAGGCCGCCCGCGCCCCGGCCAGGTCCCCCAGGACCCGCAGCACGCTGCCCAGGTTGTTGACGCGGATGGCCACCTTCGGATGCTCCGGCCCGAAGGCCTGCTCGTCGATGGCCAGCGCCCGCTCGAAGGCCGCCCGCGCCCCGGCCAGGTCCCCGAGGTCCCGCAGCACCAGGCCCAGGTTGTTGACGCCGATGGCCACCTGGGGATGCTCCGGCCCGAGCTGCTTCTCCCAGATGGCCAGCGCCCGCTCGTACGCCGCCTGCGCCCCGGCCACGTCCCCGAGGGCCCGCAGCACGCCGCCCAGGTTGTTGACGCGGATGGCCACCTTCGGATGCTCCGGCCCGTAGGCCTGCTCGTCGATGGCCAGCGCCCGTTCGAAGGCCGTCCGCGCCCCGGCCAGGTCCCCCAGGTCCCGCAGCACCAGGCCCAGGTTGTTGACGTGGGTGGCGTTCGGATGCTCCGGCCCGTAGGCCTCCTCGTCGATGGCCAGCGCCCGCTCGTATGCCTCCCGCGCCCCGGCCAGGTCGGCTATATCCTGCAGGTGAAAGCCCAGGTTGTTCCACAGCGCCGCAGCAGCTTCCGCCCCTGCCGTCTCTGCGGCCGGCGCCACGGCCTCGGCGTGCGCCCGCAGTGGCGCAAAGCGTCCTGGCAGGCCTGTCTCGTTGGCGTCAAAGGTGAGACGGGCAAGCGCTTCGGCCACCCCCCCTAGCACGCCCTCCCCCTCGGGCTGAAGCCGGTCCATCGCCTGCCCGAACTCGCCCAGGAGGGAATGGATGGCCGGCCCCGCCTTGCCGGCCGGCCAGGCCAGCAGCCCCAGGCCCACCAGTTGCGACAGCGCCTCGTCGCATGCCTCGGGTTCCAGCCCGGCTGCCCGCTCCAGCAAGGCGCAGGGGATGGCCACGTTGGCCGCGCACCAGCTCGCCGCCCGGAAGGCGCGCCGCGCCGTCGGCCCGATCTCTTCCAGGGCCCAGCTCGCGGCAAAGGTGGCCATGAGATCCAGGTCGTGCCCCGTGGGATTGCCCATCTCGACCTTCCAGGCCTGCATGCTCGGGTCGTCCAGGGCCCGCTCCAGGCGCGCCAGGTAGTCGCCCACGGTCAGCCGCCGGTGGCCGGCCAGGTAGCGCCCCGCCAGCTCCAGGGCCAGCGGCAGGCGTCCCAGCCGCTCCGCCAGCGCCCCCAGCTCGCCGTCGCTCGCCCGCTCTGCGGGCAGGTATCGCCGCAGAAAGGCCAGGCTCTCCCCGGCGCTGAACACCGCCAGGGGCAGGGGAGACAGGCCCAGGTCCCGGGGCCAATCGCCCCGCCGGGCCGTGAGCAGCACCCGCGCCCCGCTCTCCTGCCGCAGCCGCCGCAGCCACTCCCGGGCCGCGCCCACGTCCTCGAGGTTGTCCAGCACCACCAGCCGCGGCCCGCCGTCGCGCCAGGCAGCGAGGGTGGCGGCCACCTGCTCGGGCTGCTCGGCGGGCCACGGCCGCAATCCCATCCTCTCCCCGCAGGCCGCGATCTCGGCCGCGATCCCGGCCGGCTCCCTGGCGTTGACCCAGTGGATGCCGTCGAACCATCGGCCGTAGCGGTAGGCAAATTCGACGGCCAACTGCGTCTTGCCCACGCCGCCCATGCC
>DAOUHB010000220.1:0-25589 GCA_034428935.1 Anaerolineae bacterium
CCTCCACCGGCTCCGCGTCGGTGTACCAGATGCCCCAGGCGTCGGCCAGGATCTCCCGGGGGTCGAAATCGTCGGGGATGCTGTAGGGCTCGTCCGTCAGCTCGGCGCGCTGGATGCGCTCCAGCTTCAGGGTGCGCAGGGCGTCGGGCGGGCGCCGCCAGCCGATGACGTGCGTCGTCCGGCCCACGGCATACGGCTCGATGAGGTAGGGCGCGAAGCGATAGTCGAACACGCGCCCATCCTCCATCTTGTGCCACACGTGCGCCACCCGGCCGTCCGACCATGCCCGGGTCAGGGTTTCGAGGACCGCCAGGTAGACGGGGTCGAAGCGCTGGGCCTGGTCCTCCATGACCTCGGCGGAGGACTTTAAATGGGCCGAGACCCGGGGGGCCAGTTTTTCGAGGGCCAGACCCAGCTTGCGCAGAACGGCCGCGGCGTGCGGGTTCTGCTTGTCACTCCGGGTTGCCATGAGGCGGGCGGCCAGGTGCAGCGCCATGCTCTCGTGCAGCGTCAGCCGCACGTTCATCAGGTAGTGGTCGCGGTCGATGGCCAGCCGCCCGTCCTCCATCTCGTGCACCGTAAAACGGCCGAGATCGGGCAGGCAGCGGTGGACGGTCGACCGGTTCACGCCGATGCGCCGCGCAATCTCTGCCTGGGTCAATCCTTCCGGATAGGACAACAGCAGAGACTCGATCTGCAACAGCCGCTCGGCTTTCCCTATGGCGCGCTCCATGGTCTCCTCCTCGTGCAACCTGGTTGTGACTGGGTCCAGTATAACATGCCGCCGGCGTCAAAACGCAACATTTTCGGAAAGTAACTGCTCAGGCATCCGCTGCGCCGCCGGTTGAAACCGGCGTCTGAGACCAGAAACGCGTTAAAACGCGTTCGGGGTCAGTGCGGTGTGAACCCGTTTCAACGGATTTTCGGTATCAGCCAGGCGTTTCAACGCCTGGCTGGCAGGGCGGCTGAGCAGTAACTTCGGAAATTGCATTGAATCGGCCCGGCCCTCAATCCTTTCGGCCCCAGGGGAACAGGCGGCCCCGGCGATCCTGGCTCAACAGCAGTCCTTCTTCCTCCAGCGCTGGCAGGGCTCTCGTCACCGACGAGCGGGGCAGGCCCATCTCCTGGGCCACGCGACCCGCCTTGATGCCCGGTTCCTTCTCCACGGTTTTCCAGATGGCTTCCAACCTCTGTCGATCTGCACGTCGCATCTTGCACCTCCGTTCCTGGTTTGCTCCAGGATACGGGGTGCGTGTTGCGGGTAACGCAACGACGTGGCGTTCATAGACGAATTGCCTTCCGATGTTGGGCAGCCGTCCAGGGCACCTCGGAGGCAAAGCTACGGCCCTGGTGGCGCCTGCCCCATCCATCACACTTCTCCCACGCGTGCGCCCGCACCGCAAAACCACGGTGCCACGCCTACGCCCCGGGAGCCCAAGAGAAACAGCACGGCAGCGATCCACTGCCTGGAAATCGCCGGCCGCGCGGCCGGTCAGGTGGCTCGTTCGGAAGTTTGGGCCCGGGCGGCTCGCCCCGGAACCCGGAACCATTATAGCACGCTTCGCGCTTGCCGGCAAACGGGCGGCCGCGCCGATGGAGGGCTCCGGTGCGTTGCACGTGCCGTTCGTGCGACGCACCGGATGCACAGCCCACCTTGGCTTGAGTCTGGTACCCCCCGCCCATAGCCCATGACCAACGCAACCTTCCAACCATCACGGCCAGCCCCGCGCGCCCCTCGCGCCAAAATTGCAAGGAAACCACAAGGTTCTCGGCCCGCTTTTGTGCTATAATACCGGGCAGCGGGCCTCTGCGCGCTGCGGCGGCCGGCTTCCCTGGAGCACTGATGGCACAGAGGTGTGTTCACATAATGACCGGGCCAACGTACGCTCACCGCCGCATTCCCCGGAGCGCCGGGCATTGCCGTCCGGCCGGTTGGTGAGGTGCAGCGATGGTACATCAAGGGGCAGTTCGATCCGTCCTGGCGACGATCATGATCGTCGTCGGGCTGTTCCAGGCCTGCGGCGGCCGGCCCGAGGGCGAGGCGGGCACCATCCGCGGCCGGCTGTGCTACCCGTCGGAGTACATCCCGGCCATGACCGTCTATGCCCGGGACGTGAACACGGGCGACACCGTCACCGTGGAGGTGCCGGAGAACACGGCACAGTACGAGCTGGCGGTGCCCGGCGAGGCCACCTACCACGTCTTTGCCTGGACGGTGGACGGGCTGGGCGGCAGCTACTCGCGCTTTGTCACCTGTGGCCTGAACGTCGAATGCACCGACCACAGCCTCATCCCCGTGGCCGTCGGCGCCGGCCAGGCGGTCGGCGGCGTCGACGTCTGCGACTTTTACGGCGGTCCCGTCCCCGAGCCATGACCGACGCAGACCGAACCCCGGGACGACGCACAACCGAGGCGGTAAACCCAAGCCCTGCCATAGGGTCCGGCCGTGGCGCACGCGCTCGCCACGGCCGGGTCCTTTTCATGGCGTCCCGTCCCACCGGTGATCCTCACGGGGCCTGGGGCAAGGGCGAGTTCGTCTCGCCTGCCCCGGCGCCGGTGAGCCTCGACACCCTCCACCCCGCGGTGGGCATGCCCATCGACCCACCGCACACCACGCCCGCTCTGTCGTCGAGGCGATCCCCGGCCGCCGGTTGCCCCGTGTGGAAGTGCTTGCCTCTGCCCTCCCCCTAATGCTCCCCTTGATGACTAGGCATGGACGGGGGGAGGGCAGGCAGGCACGCAAGAGCGGCCCCGGGGCTCGCGAGTCCGACTGGGCCCTTTCGCTCGGTCCGGACCGACAGATCCGGACCTTTTCCCGCCGGATCCGGCGGGAGCGATAGGTGCGTATGGCTGCCATACCGAGAATCGCTGAACCGGCCCGCCGAATCCTTGCAAAACGCCCCGTGCTGTGCTATCATTGGACCCCCAGACCAGGGAGGGACGCGTGAAACTGACGGCCTTCGAGTGCCCCAACTGTGGCGCCAACGAGATGATCACGGGCCAGGACGAGCGGCTGTACTGCCTCTACTGCGGCAGCTCGTTCGGAGATGTCCAGCGCCTTTGCCTGGAATGCGGGCACTATAACGAGGCGGGCGCCCGCCACTGCGCGCAGTGCAGCGCTCCGCTGATCCGCGACTGCCCGGCCTGTGGCGCCGACAACTGGGTGCAGGCCGAGCACTGCGTCGAGTGCGGTCGCAACCTCGACGTGATCGGGAACATGGCCCGGCGCTTGCAGCAGACCACGCAGGAGCGGCTGGCCCAACGCCAGATGGGCATGGCCGCCCTCAAGGAGCGGGAGGAACTGGCCTCGCAGGAGCGCATGGCCGTCTTTCTGGAGATGGAGCGCGAGCGGCAGGAGGCGCTGGCCCGGGCCGCGGCCCTGCAAGCGCAGCGCGACCGCCAACTGCTCATCCTCATCGGCGTGGGCCTGGTCGCCGTCGTCCTCGTGCTCATCGCCGCCTATCTGATCGGCATGGCCATGCGGGGCGGCTAGGCCGCGACCCGTTCTCATGCGCGCACCACCCCCGCCCACGCGGCATGCAGGCTGGCCGCGGGCGAGGTTTGGCCCTTGCGAGCACCCTTCGAGCCGAGCCGTTCCGGGTGTGGGGCTCCGCAAAGTGGCACGTCACCACGGCGAAAGGAGACACAGGATCATGGAATCGGATGGCAACGACCGGGAGGCGCCGCAGGACGAGCTATCGGCGGCCGAACAGGTCGCCAGGATCATCGAGTCGGCGGCCAGGCTCGGCGTGGAGGTGGACGAGGCGGCGGCGAGCCAATGGCTGGCGGCCGTGGCGGCCAGCCACGCCGCCGGTGGCGATTTCACCGTGGACGTCCAGGCGGGCGTCTACGGCCACCGCATCACGCTCCTGGACTTTGACCCGGAGGTGCTGGCGCGCTATCGCCGCATCGCCGACATCGTGGAGATCCCCGACCGGCCCGGGGTGCAGACGGCCATCTCGCTCTCGGGCAGCGCCGCCCAGTCGAGGGTGCAGCTCTTTCCCGGCGACGCCGACTTTTTCGAGCGGGTGAACCTCCAGGCCGCCACCCGCGAGGAGGCCTGCGCCCTCCTGGGCGACGTCCTCCGCGACAAGTGCCTGGCGGACCTCAAGGGCCCCGACTATGAGCTGGTGGAGGTCAAGTGGGGCACCTGGCTCCAGGACGTCGTCCGCGCCGGCGAGCCGATCCGCGCCGGCAAGCCCATCTCGTGGAATGCCGCCGAGGCGGCCGCGGGCGCGTTCGACGTGCAGACCCCGGAGGGCGAGGCCCTGCACGTCACCTGGGAGTACGGCTGCCAGGATCCGGGCTGGTGCAAGCTCGATTGGGTCATCGTCGAGCCGGAGGCGGGGCGGATCGTGCACGCCAGCAACATGCTCGACGCCACGTGGGAGTCGCCAACGGGCGAGATCGTGCCCCTGGACGGCTACCTGGACCCCTACTTCCAGGAGGTCTATCTCGACGCCGAGTCGATCCCGCTCTTTACCCGCCTGGTGAAACACCTGTCGGCCAACGCCCTGCAGGATTACGTGGGCCAACTGGAGCGCGAGGTGGCCAAGTACTGCCATTGCGACCCGCGCAACTATGGCAAGGTGGCCAAGCGCCTGTACAACATCTTTCGCCTGACCGGCCGCTGGGCCGAGGCGGCCTTTGTCCGCGAGCTGTTCGACGAGCCGGCGGCCCTCCTCTACCAGGTGGCGGCCCTCCTCGACACGCTGGACGAGGCCATCGCCCACGGCGGGGTGCTGGCCGGCGACGACGCCCTGGTGGACCAGGTGGACAACCTGGTGCGCACCGTCGTCCGCGTCTGCGAGGGGCCCGAGGAGGTGGACCTGGTCGACGCCCTGCTCAAGCTGCGCGACGACCTGACGGGCCGCCGCGCCCTGGGCGACGAGCGCCAGGCCCTGCTGCGCCGCTCGTACAAGCGCGTGGGCGAGCTGGTCAACCACTACTTCCAGGAGCGGCTCTTCTTGCTGCCCGAGATCGTGGAATACGTCGAGGAACTGGCGCCCGCCGAACAGCAGGCGAGCGCCCCCTGCTGACCCTATTGCCGACGGAGGAGAATGGAGCATGGCTGCCAATCTGGCACGACTTCAGAAACTGGTGCGCGATCTGCACGTGGGGGCGGCCGCCGGCGCGGCCCCGGGCAAGCCCCTCGTCGTGCTCTTGCACGGCCTGGGGGGCGACCGCAACGACTGGATGAACCCCTTCCAGGAGCGGAACTGGCCCTACGACCACAGCCGGGACCCGGGCGAGATGGACCTGGGGGTGCACGACAAGCCGCCCTTGCCCGGCCTGCCGGGCATCGACACCAAGTACTTTTTGTCGCCCCGGCTGGCGAGCAACAGCCGCGGCGTCGAGGGCAGCGACGACCGGAGCTGGTGGCACGCCCTGCAGCGCGCCGGCTTTCCCGTGGTCACCTACTCGCAGGTGCCCGACCTCATGGTGCCCTTTGCCAGGGGGCCCATCGCCCAGTTCAAGCAGTTCATGGAGCTCTTGCAGCACGACGTCCTGTCGCAGCCCGAGCACAAGGGGCGCAAGGCGGTCATCCTGGGCCACAGCCGGGGCGGCCTCATCGGCCGGGCCTACCTGGGCGATGCCGAGGTCAAGGCCGACAACGGGGGCCGCTTCCCGGCCGTGGCGGGCCTCATCACCCTCTCGTCGCCCCACCAGGGCAGCCACATGGCCCTCATGGACGACAAGGTCATCAACTTCTTGAACACGGTGCAAAAGGTGGTGCCCAAGCTGCCCAACGACGCCGGCAACCAGGTCATCAACACCCTCAAGGCCAAGATCGACGCCTACGTGGGCGCCCACGGCGACGAGATCGAGCCCGACAGCCCGCTGTTCCGCTCCCTCCAGGCCCAGGAGCCCATCCGGGCCGGGGTGCGCTGCATCTCGGTGGGCGGCACGTCGCCGCGCCTCTTCCGCCTCTACCTGTGGACCTTTAGCGGCGACAGCATGCTGCCCAAGAAGGGCAGCAGCGGCAAGCTGCAGTTCCACTGGCGGGCCAAGCCCGTGGAGGCCAAGGGCGCCTCGCCCATCCCCGACGGGCTGCCCCTGAAGCTGCTCAAGCTCGACGTGGACGAGATCCTGCCCGGCCGCGGCGATGGCCTCACGGCCAACAGCCGCTGCCACTTCCCGTCGACCTTCAAGGTGGACGAGCACATCTCGGTCGGGCTGAGCCACGCCGAGGAGCTGTGGGATCAGAAGCTCCAGGCGGCCATCATCCAGCGCCTGGCCACCTTCTAGCGGCCTGCCGGAGAAGAGAACGATTCTCGCTCGTAGTAACGGCTTCAGTCGTTGTTGGACGGCTAAAGCCGTTACTACGAACCCTCTCCGGCTTGTAGTAACGGCTTCAGCCGTTGTTGGAAAGTCGTGCCCCGCCTGGCCCCACCTTATTCCAGCTCGACGGTCAGCGTGGCGTCGGCGGCCACCGACAGGGGCTCGCTCCGGGGCTCGTGGCCCTCGGCCGAGGCCTCCAGGGTATAGTCGCCGGCCGGCAGCGCCGGGAACTCGAACCAGCCATCGGGCTCGGTCCACGCTTCGCGGACGTAGAGCTGCTGGGCGGCGCTCCGCGGCAGGACGTAGGTCTTGTGGGCCAGGAACTCGTAGCCGTCCCCGGCCAGCTCCGGATTGCGCTCGGCCACCTGGTGGCGAAAGGCCGCCCAGTCCAGCCCGGGCACCTTGCCCCGCACGTGGTCGTTCCAGCACTGCCAGCGGTTGCCGCGAATCCCCGTCACGAACCGGTCCCAGGCGACCTCGGCCTCGAGGCCAGGCGGGTTTTCGGGCAGCAGGTAGGTGCGCCCCGGCTCCAGGAGCCCGCCGCTCTCCCGCAGCGACGGGTTGTGGACGGGTAGCTGGGCCTCGAACTGCTCCCAGGTGATGCCGGCCACGGTCCGCTGCACAAAGCGCTGCCAGCAGTTCCAGGGCCGCCCGCCAAAGCCGGTGATGGTGCGCGTCCAGGTGACCAGCTCGGGGACGTGGGCCGCCGCCCGGCGGTCGCCCCCCAGCAGCTCCACCGTCCCGACGACGCGCACCTGGGCGCCGGGCACGGGCTCGCCGGCCCGCAGGACGCGGCCCCGCAGCTCGACGGCGGGCACGGGCAGCTTGGCTTCTTCCAGGGCGGCCGGGGCCGCCTCGGGGCCGGCGGCCAGGATGCGCTCCCGCAGCTCGCGGATCCAGGGCACGATCTGGATGGGCTGGCGGGCATTGTCCACCCCCAGGTGGCGGAAGGTCTCCCATCTGCCGCTGTGGCCCACCTCGAACAGGCAGCAGCCCAGAACATAGTCGTCCTGGGCCATGTAGGCGTTGTACCACTCCAGCGACCGCCAGTACTTTTTCTGGGACACCGGGTCGTGGGGGTAGAGCCAGCCCACGTCGCCGGCCTCGGACGTGGGGTGCTTGTACATGCGCGCCAGGCCCGCCTCGCCAATGATCACCCGGTGGCGGTCGCCGTAGCGCTGGCGAATGCCCTCCATCACCGGGCGGTAGGTGCCCGCGCTGGAGGCCGCCTCGGGGTCCAACTGCTTGGACAGGGCGGGCCAGCCGTATTCGTGAAAGCCCAGGTAGACGTACACCGCCAGGGTTCGCGGGAACCAGTCCAGGTAGCCCCGGGCGTCGGGAAAGTTCCCTGCACCAAAGTTAAAGGCCACGGCCTCGAGGATGGGGTCGGCCTGCTTCAGGCGCTGGCGAAAGGCCACCTGGAAGCGGTCGTAGGCGTCGGCCCGGCGGCGGATGCGCGTTCGCTCGTCCTCTCTGCCCCGCAGGTAGGCGTCGGAGGCGGGGCCCGGGAGGCACTCGTTGAGGCTCATCCAGGCGTCCACCAGCAGGCGCCCGTTGGCGCCCCGTGCCAGGGCCTGGCCGTGGTCCATGGACAGGATGCGCTCGGCAAAGGCCCGTCCCCGGGCGGCGGGGTCGGCGCTGTCCAGCCACTCGTCCTGCTGCCCCGGGTCCACGTGGAGCCGCCCCACGACAAAGGCGTCGGGCGCCAGCCAGCGGCGCACTTCGCGGAGAAAGCCCCAGTCGGTGGCGTGGGTCAGGATGACCGGCGGCTGGCAGTCGCGCACGGCCTCCAACAGGCCGGGGACGGTGGTCACCTCCAGGTAAAAGCCCAGCTTGTGGGCGGCGGGCATCTGGGGCTGGTGATTGCCTCCCGCGTCGGGCAGGCCGCCGTCGTCGTCGGGTGGGGGGGCATCGTCGGGTGGTGGCGCATCGTCGGGCGGGCTGCCTTCTCCCCTTTCGAAGGTGAGGAAGGTAGCGCCGTCGTGGGTCTGCACGGCGAAGGACTGGTCCAGGAAGCGGACGGTGTAGGTGACGACGTGGTGGGCCAGCACCTCAAAGCCGCCGGGGCCGTGCTCCGGCTTGGAGCCGCTGACCAACTGCGAGGCGTTGCCCCAGGGGTCGGTGACCGTGACGGCGATGCCTGCCTCGGGCAGGGTGCCGGCCAGGATGCGCGGCCCCGGCCGCCGCTCGACGCGCATCCGCCAGCCCGTGGGCTCCGGCTCGCCCTCGTCAGGGGGGCCGCCATCGTCGGGTGGCTCGCCGTCGTCGGGCGGGCCGCCGTCGTCAGGAGGCTCGCCCTCGTCAGGGGGGCCGCCGTCGTCGGGGGGCTCGCCGTCGTCGGGCGGGCCGCCCTCGCCCCTCTCGAAGGTAACGAAGGTAGCGCCGTCGTGGGTCTGCACGGCAAAGGACTGGTCCAGGAAGCGGACGGTGTAGGTGACGACGTGGTGGGCCAGCACCTCAAAGCCGCCGGGGCCGTGCTCCGGCTTGGAGCCGCTAACCAACTGCGAGGCGTTGCCCCAGGGGTCGGTGACCGTGACGGTGATGCCCGCCTCGGGCAGGGTGCCGGCCAGGATGCGCGTCCCAGGCCGCCGCTCGATGCGCATGCGCCAGCCCGTGGGCTCCGGCTCGCCCTCGTCAGGGGGGCCGCCATCATCGGGCGGACCGCCGTCGTCGGGCGGGCCGCCATCGTCGCCGTTGCCATCGCCCGGGCCCACCGCCGCGCCGAGCTGCCACACGCCGTTGAGGTGGCGGTTGCGCGTGCCCGCCAGGATGCCCATGTGCTCCAGTACGTCGCCCTTGCCCTCGGGCCAGATGGCCTCGCGGCAGCTCCCGGGCAGGCAGGACGGCGCGCCGGCCGGAAACGAGATGCGCCCCGTGGCGTCGGTGATCGCCCGCACGGCGTTGGGGTACCACTCGTCCGGGGCAGCCCCGCCCGGCGGCGCGGGGATGGGCGGCGCGCCGGGAAAGTGATGATAGAAGACGGCGCCCTCCACGGGCAGGCCGTCGGCGTCCACGGCGGTCACGTCCAGGGTCGCCGGGCCCTCGTGCTCTTGCACCTCCACCAGGCGCATGGCCGCGCCCTCGGCTCCGCGCCGGTAGCTCGCGCCCAGCGTGCGGCGCACCCAGAGCCAGTCGCGGGTGTCGTCGTCCAGGTCGCTCACCACCGGCTCGGAGAGGGGCGCCACCTCGCGGGGCGGGCGGGCCCGCAGGACGTGGATGACGGGCTTGGCCCGGCCGTAGCGGTCGGAGAAGGAACCGCCGTGCCAGGCTTCGTCGGGCCAGCCGCTGCCGCCCATGTCCTCGCTGGCCAGCAGCCAGGGGCAGATGGCGAAATAGGGCGAGGGCGTGTCGTACATGCGCAGTGTCTTCTTGGCGACCATCCTGGGCGTGGTGTAGGTCCAGCGATTGTCCACGGGCTGGACGCCGGCCCGAGCCCGGGGCGTCCAACCGCCCTCGGTCATGGCCATGGGTGGCACCTCGCCCAGCGACTGCATGGCCCACCAGACGATCTTTTCCCAGCCCCGCCAGCAGGTGTCATCGTCGATGGCCGTGCGGTCGGCGTCGGCCCACTCGGCGCGCTGCTCGTTGATTGTAGACAGGGGGGCATCGTGCCACTGGGGATCGGTCGCATAGTCGTCCAGGAGGCGGCCGTAGGCCTCTTCCGTCAGGGGCGCGCCGTGGCGCGTCACCGCGTCGTAGGGGTACCACACCGGCCGGCCCAGCCCATAGGTGTGGGGCGCGTAAAAGGCGACCCGCTCCTTGAACAGGTCCAGGCCCCCGGCGCCGCGCAGCCGCTCGAAGGGATTCTCGCCATAGCCCGGCCCGTCGGGAAAGCCGGCGTAGGCGCCCGCGTCGACCACCCGGCGCGCCCCCGCCGACCAGCGCCCGGCGATAATGTCCCACGCCTCCTCGTAGGAGGGCACCCTCCGGTTGCGCCATTCCCGCACGTCAAAGGGCTCGTTGTAGAGCTGCCAGAAGGGCCGGACGCCGTAGCGGGCACAGATGGCCACCGTGCGCTCCACGGTGCGGAAATTGGTAAAGCCATCCGGCAGCTCCTTCTTATCGCGGATGATGGGGATGATGCCGGCGTCGAGGAGGATCTCCAGGGGGGTGGTGCCGTGGCGGTTCTCGACGACGCTGTCGCCCTCGGTGAGCATCACCACCCACGAGATCCCCATGGCCTTCATGAGATCCGTCCAGTAGTGATCCTGAACCTCGCGGTCCATCCAGAAGCCGTGATAGCCAAAGGGTTGCAGGTGAACGCCGCGGTTGGTCACCGGCCGGCCGCTCACCTCCCCGGGGATGTCGAGCTGGTAGCGTTTCAAGGTCTTCACCGCGCACCTCCCTGGCGAGCCAGAACGTCCCCTGTCTGTGAGGCAAAATGCAGGCGAGAGCGCCTGCTGCTGCCCGGATTGTACCACAACCGGCCAGTCAGGTCAAAAGGAAGGGATCGGGCCCTTGGGGATCAGGTGAGTCTTAGCACCGGCCGCGTCAGGCACGTCGGTCCGCCCTCGGCCTTGTTCGAGATCTCGTCGCCGCGGTAGGCCCACACCTGGCAGCCGGCGGCTTCCAGGCGGGCGCGGGTGATGGGGTTGCCTTCGAGGACGAGGCAGTGGCGCGGGGCCAGGGCCAGGACGTTGGTGCCCATGGTGTCAAACTCGGCGGGGGGCACCTCCACCAGGGCAAAACCGCGCGCTTGCAAGAGCTGGTAAAAGGGCACCGACAGCAGCGGCGGGTAGACGACGGCCAGGCGCTCGTCCACAATGCTGATGAGGGACAGGAGGTGCAGGCAAGCCTGCGGACCGGTGTGATAGGGCAGTTCCACGGGCACCACCTCCACGCCCAGGGGCGCGACGGCCTCGCGGATCTGGCGCAGCCCCTCGGCGTTGGTGCGAAAGCCCAGGCCCACGGCCAGCGTGTCGTGGTCCAGCCACAACAGGTCGCCGCCCTCGGCCCGGGCGCTGCCATCCAGGCGGGCCAGGATGGGCACGTCCAGCGCCTCCAGGCTGCGGGCCAGGGGCTCCTCTTCGCCGCGGCGCAGCTCCTTGCCCATGGACAGGACCACGGCGCCGGCGTCGGTGACGATGGCCGGGTCGTAGACGTAAATCGCGTCGGCGTGGCGCGGCAGGGGCTCGTCGTGGTAGCAGACCTCGGCGCCTGCCTGGCGGAGCATGGCGACCAGCGCGTCGTGCTCCTGCCCGGCAGCGTCCAGGTCGGGGGCGGCGGTATAGTGCCAGGCGGCGGGGTCGGCGCCGGCAAAGGCCTCGTCGGGGCGGCGCACGATGACGCGCCGCAGAGGGGCGTACATGCTCTGGCTGCCGTAGGGCCGCGATGGTGCGTTGCCGGTGGTCATGGTTTCACTCCTGCTATGGTGGGGCGCCGGCCGGCCGCGCCCGGGGCCCTTACGGCTCCAGGATGAGGCGCACGCTGGCGATGGTGCCGGGCATGGTCAGGTGGGCCGCGCCATCGGCCAGCTTGAGGGGCTCGATGTCGCGCTCGCGGGCGTCGCACAGCCAGGCGGCGCGCAACTGCCGGCCGGGCACGCGCACGAACACCGGCTCGCCCGGCTCGGTGAGGGTGTACAGGCGCACGATCCAACCCTCCCCGGCGGAGGCGGGCTTGGCAGCGCTGACGACGACCTCGCTGCGGCTGGTGGTGACGGCCGTGGCGGCCAGGCGATACAGGGGCGGCCACTCGGGGGGCGCCCAGGGGCTGCCGCTCAGGCCGCGCGCCACGCGCGGGATCTCGTTGTCACGCCAGTTGCCGCCCGGGGTGAACCACAGGGCGTAATCGAAGGCGTAGGGCCGGTCTTCGTGGCCGCGGGCCGGGGTGGCGGGCAGCGGCAAGAAGCCAAAGGCCATCTCGCGGTTGGCGTTGCGCAGGGCCACGGTCTCCAGCTCGCCGTCCTCTGGCCCATAGTGCACCGCACCCGGCCACCGCACAAAGAGGGCCAGGCCGTGGCCGTCGGTGTCGTCCCGGAGGTGGACGAACCGTTGCAGGGGCCAGAAGGTGGGCTCGTACAGCTTCTTGGGCGGGCGAGTGACAACCCCGCCCGGCTGGTCCATCACCAGCTCGGCCGTGCTGATCGTTGTCTGAAAGAGCACGGTGATGGTGTGGCGCCGGGCCGCCCGCCCCTCCAGCCGCATGCGGATGACGGGGGTGTTGGCGTCGAACACCAGGCGGCGGACGATGGTTTCATCCTGCAGTTTGGTCTCGCACGATACCTCCACGTTGCCGTTGTTGCGCTCGACCTCCAGGCGGGCGGGCCGCTGGCTGGCCCGGCCCGTCTCGCGGAACCGGCCGCCCCGGAACTCGTGGCCCATGCGCCACAGCCCCCCCGAGTCGCGATAGCTCACCACGTCGTTGGACACGCCGTGGCCCAGCAGGTCCTGGCCGCCGTCGGAGGGCAGGTAGGCGCGGACGATGCCGCCCCCGGCTGCCTGGTCCATCTCGACGACATAGTGGGGCGTGGCGACGCGCAGCCGGCCCTCGTCTAGGTCGCACTTGACTTCGGCGCCGGTGGCAGGCACAGCGGGGTGCTCGCCGGCGCTCATGCCGGCGGGCACCAGGCGCTGGATGGTACGGTGCACGGCCTCGTTGGCCTCCAGAAGCCAGGGACGCTGCTCCTCTTCCACGACGCGGTCGGGCGAGGTGCCGGTGATAAAGTCGTGGTGGTTGGACGACACGGCCACCCACCAGGGCTCCCGCAGCTCCTCCGCCACCTCGCGCGCCGTCTCATCGTCGCCGTGGATCAGGGCCAGCTTTTCGGCCAGCTCCAGGCGGTCGACCAGGCGGTACGCCAGCTCCTTCAGCGTGGGGCGCGAGGTGTAAAAGCCGGTCCAGTAGGGGTTGGGATCCAGCTCCAGGACGGGCAGCCGCTCGCGGTGGCAGCCGACCAGGTCCAGGTAGTCGTCCAGCCCGGCGTTGACGGCCCACAGGCCGGTCCGCGCGTAGTGGCGCTCGTTGTAACGGTCCAGGAGCGACACCAGGTCGCGGATGGGGGGCACAAAGTCAAAGCCGATGGGGCAAAAGACGTAGGGCGTCCGGGTGCAGGGCAGCAGGCGCGCCGAGAATTGCCGGATGCGGCGGGCCACGTTCCGGTCCGACGGGTCCGAGATGGAAAAGGGCGCCAGGTAGACGCGGCTCAGGCCGCGGTGGGCCAGCAGGTCGCCCTGCCCGTAGTTGAAGGCGTTCCAGTGACACAGGACCTCGGCGCCGTCGGGACCGCGCCAGACAAAGTCGAGGCTGCGCTCCTGGCGCGAGAGCTTGAAGGCGCTGGAGCCGGCCCGGGGAAAATTGGCCTCGGGCTCGTAGTCACAGCCGGGAAAGTAGGCGCCGTCGATGCGTGTGATGGCCGTCTGCTCAAAGCCGGCAGCCCGCAGCAGCGATGGCAGGCCCGGCGAGCAGCCAAAGCTATCGGTAAAGTAGGCCAGGCGCGGTTCCTGGATCATGCCGTTGTCCCACAGCCACACCTGGCCCAGGAGCAGGTCGCGCAGGATGGCCTCGGCGCGGGGCAGGAGGGTGTCGGCGGTGGTGACGCCGGTGCTGGTCAGGCGCAGGCGCCCCTCGTTGACCAGCCGCCGCACCGCCTCTCGCTGCTGCGGCTCGCGCTCCCAGAACATCTGCAGAAAAAAGACCGACTCCAGGGAATAGATGCGCCGCGGCTCCTTCTGCAGCTCGCTCAGTGCCAGGTACAGGTTGTCGCGCACGTAGCGCCGGTAGTACTCTTCTGATGTATAGAGCCAATTGGGATCCCAATGGCTCGATTCTCCAAAGACGATAATCTTTTCGACGTCCGCGGGGATGCCAAGGCGTTCGCGGATCTCTTGTTCTCGATCTGCCATAGTCCGCCTATTGTACCACGTGGCAAGGCTTTAAGCGAATTGCCCATGGTGCCTGGCAATTACCCTGTAAATAGTGTTGTGTATGGCCTACTCCTCGGCCGGAAAATCCCACAGGCCGATCTCTTCCATCCAATGCACGGCCAGGAGGCCGCCCTCGCCCATCTCGTCGACCTCGTCCAGCAGCTCGGCCGTGGCGTCCACCAGCCCTTCGATCTCGTCCTCCTGGACGTGCCGCCTGTCCAGGTAGAGATCGCCCTCGAAGCCATCGGGGCCCATGCTGAGCATGAGGATGCCGATGCGCTCGTTGCCCAGGGCGTCGTCCTCGTCCACAGGATGGCCGTTGTGGGAAGCGGTCTCGAGGCTGGACTCCTCCTCCGGCCGGAAGAGGTAGAACTTGGCATAGGGCGGCGTGTGCGAGTAGACGATAAAATCGACCATCTCGGTGGTATAGACCGTCGAGGTAAAGATGGCCATGTCCCGGAGGGCATCGTTGGCCTCCTCCAGGTCAAACGCCTCCGGGTCGTACTCGCCCCCGAACCAGGTCATGAATTCGTTGTGCTCCGGGTTCGCGGGATTGGCCATGGCATCCAGGAATTGCTGAAAGCCCCCCACACCGCCGACGTCTTCGGGCGGGCACGCCCGCTCGCCGCCGGTGCAGACGGGATAAAAGACATCGAGATCGGCGGGCAGGATCTTTTCCACCAGGATGTCGTGCTGCCAGCCATCGCCAAAATCATAGATGTAGCGGAACCGCGTGCCCTCGCCGCCCAGGACGTCGGACAGCAGTGCGTCGGCCTCGTCCCGGGTGTGGGGCGCGTACTCTTCTTCCAGGTTGGGCTCTCCGTAGCGCGCCTCGCCGATGTGAAACTCGTGCAGGTGCGAATCGGTCCAGCCCATGGCGGCCTGGATGGCGTCGTGCAGCTCCGACAGGGTCGAGTCGCCAAGGACCTGCAGCCGGCGCCAGATGGGGGGTTGGGTCCCCAGGAGTGTGATCTTGATTTGGTAGACGGGCGGTTCAGATGTCGGTTGACCGGAAGTCATTTGTTCCTCCTTTGCCAGAATTGCGAGCAGGGATCGAAAGGATTATACCAGCTTTTTACCGCCGGTACAAGGGGTTAGCAGCCGGCAAAATGCCAACCTCCCCAACCAAACACAAACCCGGCTGCTACCAAGCCAGTCGCAGGGTTGGCGGATCTTTTGCTATAATGGTGGCAGTCATCACCGCCGGGCGCTGGTGACCTATGGCGTCGCGGTCGAGGAGATGCGGAAGGAGTAGGGTGTTGGAGAAACGAATTCTTGTGGTAGACCATGACCCTCTGGTCCTCTTTACCCTGCACGCCGCCCTGGAAAAGCTCGGTCCAGAGCTCAAGACCGAGACGGCCCACGACTGTGCCGAGGCCATCGAGAAGGCGGGGCGCGAGATCTTTGACCTGATCCTCCTCGACATCAGGCTGCCCGGCATGGGCGGCATTGCCCTCACGCGTGCCCTCAAGACGCTCTCTCCTGAAGCCGTGGTCATCTGGTTCACCTATCACGACAGCCGGGCCGTGGCCGTGGAGGCCAGCAACCTGGGCGTCTATCGCTGCCTGCAAAAGCCCATGTGGATTGCCGACATCCGGCAGGTGGTGCGCGAGGCCCTGGATGCCGCGGCGGCCCCGCATCAGACGCAGGACAATTCCCCCGGGTAAGTGACAGCCGCCCCTGCCGGGTGCCCGCTAAACTCCCGGCTTTCTTGACATTGCCAATCGTTTCAGCTATAATGCAGCCAGCAAGTGTAAAGAATGTTGCACCTGGTGCCCCTGCCCGCAGCGCACCGGGTGTCGCTTGAGCGCGAAGCGTACGATCCGGGCTGCTTCTCATCCTGATACCGAAAGCTGTTGTGGGGGGTATGGTGGAAGACGGCAGAGGGCTTGAAGAGGGTTTGAGGCGCAGTCCGGTCCTGCAAGATGAGCTCCAGGAATTCGCACACAAGTACCGCGATTTTATCACCCACGCGCCAACGCCCATCTTTGAAATAGACTTTCGGACCAGGCGGTTTGTCTCGGTCAACGACGCCATGTGCCAGATGCTTGGCTACACCAGGGACGAGCTCCTGTCCATGGACTCGGCCGATATCCTGGTGGACGAGAGCCGGGAGCGTTTTCAGGAACGTGTCGGCCAGTGGATGACGCGGCAGCCGCCCGACCAGAACGTCGAATACCGCGTCGGGGCACAAGACGGCCGCGAGTTCTGCGTCCTGCTGCACATCAGCCATACCACCGACCCCGGCGGCCGGCCGGCCGGCGCCCTGGTCATTGCCCACGACATCACCGAGCACAAGCGCCTGGAAGACGAGCTGAGGCGCGAGCGCGAGCTGTTGCAGGCCATCTATGACACCATCCCCATCATGCTGACCATCTACGATCCGAACATCCGCGAAATTGCCATCAACAAGCACTTTGAGCGGGTCACGGGCTGGACCAGGCAGGACACCGACGCTACCCACATCATGGACCTGGTCTATCCCGACGCGGAGTATCGGGCCTCGGTGGCAGAGTATATGCAGTCGCTGGAGCCCGGGTTCCGAGACCTCCTGATGGCGGCCAAGGACGGGACGACCATCGAGTCGAGCTGGGCCAACGTGGCCCTTCGCGACGGGCGCCAGGTGGGGATCGGCCTGGACGTCAGCGAGCTGAAACGGGAAGAGCGTCGCCGGACCAGGTACACGGCCGTCCTGGAGGGCATCAACCGTATCCTGGAACAGGTGGTCACTGCCGAAACGGACCAGGCCGTGGCCGACACTTGCCTGGCGGCCGCCTTGCAGGTGACGGGCAGCAAGCTTGGCTTTGTCGCCAACGCAGCGCCCGATGGCCAGTTGCGCGACGTGGCCATGGGCGACGTGGTGTCCGAAGCCAGCGGTGCTGGCCGTCCCCCGGCCGAGCCCGCGTTCCATGGAATGTGCGGGTACGTTCCCGGTCTCCGCCGGGGCTTTTACCGCAACGAGCCCCCTGCCGATGCGGAGAGCCTGGGCCTGCCCGCGGACCATCCGCCCATCACTTGCTTCCTGGGGGTGCCCCTGATCCGCGGTGAGCAGCCGCTGGGCCTCCTGGTGGTCGCCAACCGCGAAGGGGGGTATGGTCCCGAGCAACTGGAGGACCTCGAAGCCCTGGCCCCGGCGGTGGTTCAGGCCCTGGAGAAAAAGCTGGCCGAGGAGGCGCTGCTGCGCCGCACCCACGAGCTGGAAGTGCTCAACCGCACGAACCAGAGGCTGGCCGGCAGCCTCGAGACCGACGACATTCTCGACGTGGCCCTCGAGGAGCTGTGCAGCTTGTTCGGCGCCGCGGGCGCCGCGGCCTGGCTGGTGGAAGCTGCCCTGGACGGGGATCGTGGCCCGGATACCCGCCCCGACGATCTCGTCTGCCGCCGCCTGAGAGGCCCTGGGCCGGCGCTCACACTGGACCTGCGCCAGAGAGCCGGAGATGGGCTGGCGGGGTGGGTGTTCGGCCACGGCTGCAGCCTGGCGGTGCCCGACGTCGCCGCGGAGCTGCCGGTTCCCGGCCCGCTTTATCCCGCCTTGCTGACCGCCCACCTGGGCATCGACGTCCGCGCGGTGCTGTCTGTGCCGTTGAGGCTGAAATCGACCGTGGCCGGCGTCCTGCAGGTGCTCGACGCCCGGTCTCGCGGCTTTGATGCGCGCGACCAGAGCCTGGCCGAGTCCATCACCGCCGCTGCCGGCTCCGCCATCGATCGCGCGCATCTCTACGAGCAGGCTCGCCGCAATGCCGTGGTGCGCGACACCCTCCTGCGCGAGGTCAATCACAGGGTCAAGAACAACCTGTCGGCCATCCTGGGCCTTGTCCACGCCGAGGGGCGGCGCACCAGGGAAGGCGACAAGCTGCACCCCCAGGAGATGCTCGACGACCTGGCAGCCCGCGTCGGCAGCCTGGCGACGGTGCACGCCATCCTGTCGGCGAGCGGCTGGCGGCCCCTGGAGGTGGGCGAGCTGGCCAGGGAGGTCTTTGCCGCGGCGGCCCTTTCCAGCGACAGCGACGACAGGCGCATGGCCCTGGATGTGAACGCTGCGCCCATCCAGGTGGACCCCGAGCAAGCGCACCAACTGGCCCTGGTGCTCGGCGAGCTGACGACCAACGCACTCAAGTACGGACGCGGCGATCAGGGATTGCAGGTGGCGTTGCACGTCAGCCTGGAGGACGGCCAGGTGTGCCTCGTTTATCGCGATGGGGGGCCGGGCTATCCGCCCGCGGTGTTGGCCGGCCACGATCGCTCCGTGGGCCTGTGGCTCATCGACAGCATCGTGCGTACGAGCCTGCGCGGCCATTGGAGCATGTCCAACGACGGGGGCGCGGTGACGCGGGTCTGGTTTCCGGGCAACCCTGGGCTAAGAGGAGGGATGGGCATTGAGTGGAGAGACTAAGGGACGGGTGCTGATTGCCGAAGACGATGCGCTGGTGTGCGAGCTGATCGTCGCCCTCGTGGAGCATCAGGGCTACCAGGTGGTGGGCACGGCCCGCGATGGGTACGACGCCGTCGAAGCCGTGGGGCGCCTGCGCCCCGACGTGGTGGTGATGGACCTGGAGATGCCCGAGATGAACGGTATCGAGGCCACGCGCCGCATTCAGCAGACCCATCCCACGCCCGTGGTGGCCCTGACCGCCCACGACGACCTGGGCCTGACTGCCAAGGCTGCCCGGGTGGGAGTGGGCGCCTACCTGGTCAAGCCGCCCATCGGGCGCGACCTGGCGCGCGCCATCACCATAGCCCAGGTGCGCTTTGCCGAGGAACTGGCGATGCGTGAGATCAATGCCGAATTGATGGCGCAGAACCGCGACCTGGAAGGCTTTGCCCAGACCGTGGCCCACGACCTGCGCAACGCCCTGGCGCCCATCGTCGGCACGGCCAGCCTCTTGAGCGAGGACCTGGAAGTCCTTTCCTCCGAACAGGCCCGCCGGCAGGTGGACGTCATCACCGGGCAGGGCGCCAGGATGCGGCGCATGATCGACGACCTGCTCCTCCTCGCCCAGGTGCGCGACGGCCAGGTCGCCCTGCACCCCCTGGACATGGACGCCCTCCTGCACGACGCCTGGTCGCGGCTGGCACACGTGGCCGAGGGCCTGGATGTCCGGCTCTCGACACCGGAGACCTGGCCGGCCGTCCTCGGCTACGGGCCGTGGGTGGTGGAGGTGTGGGTCAACTACCTGAGCAATGCCCTCAAGTACGGCGGGCGGCCGGCCGAAATCGCAGTGGGCTGGGATACCCTGGACACGCAAGACAGGCATGCCCTGCGTTTCTGGGTTCGCGACAACGGCCCGGGGATCGCGCCGGAACAGCAGTGTGAGATCTTTCGCCCCTTTGTCCAGTTGAACACCACCCCAAGCGACGGCTATGGCCTGGGCCTGTCCATCGCCCGCCGCATCGTCGAGAAGCTGGGCGGCGAGGTGGGCCTGGACAGCGACGTGGGGCGGGGCAGCACCTTCTGGTTTACCCTGCCGGCGGCCTGATCCCGGTTGAGCAACGGCCCTCCGCCGAACAGAGAGTTTCACGGTGGGGTGCACTGCTGTCGGTGCACCCCATTTTTCGTTTGCTCAGGCGTGGGGTCCCGTGGAGATGGTGCCGACGGTCCACCGTGCCTGGCCTTCCAGGATCTCCCCGATGCGCGCCACCTGCTCGTCGATCTCGTCGCGTCCCGTGTCCGTGAGGTCCTGGAATGGCTCCACGGTGATGTCGATCTTGCGGCCCGACGGGGGATCTCTCCCGGCTGTGCCGTCATCCGTCCCAACTCTTTCCCATCCCGCGCGGCGAGCCTGGCGGCAGCTACTGCCCCACCTGCCCCACGTAGAGATCGTAGTACAGGGGCGCGCCCGGCGCCGTCCAGAGCTCCGTGGCCGTGCCGGCGGGCAGCTCGATGGCCTGGAGCTGGGGCTGATCCTCGCCGGCGTCGGCCATGACGACCAGCGTTTCCTCGTCCAGCCAGTACACGGCGGCGTCCCAGGTGGGCGCGACGCACAGGGGCTCGGCGTCCTCCCCGGCGGCCTCGGCCACGCAGTACTGGCCCTCCCGGACAAAGGCCAGGCGCGTGCCGGCGGGAGACCAGGTCAGGGGAATCGACGTTTCGCCGGGGGCGACGAGGCGCGGGTCCTCGCCCCCGGCGCCGGCCATCACCAGGCCGCTGCCGGCCGCGATGTAGGCCAGGCGCGAGCCATCGGGCGACCAGAGGGGCGTGTGCAGCCAGGGTACCTCCACCTCGCCCAACTCCTGGCTCTCGCCCGACGCCGGGTCCAGGCGAAGCAGCGTGTAGGTCACCGGCCGGCCGGCCTGCCAGGGCTGCGCCAGGGCAACGTGCAGGCTGCCGTCGTCGTTCCAGCCCGGCTCGGGCACCCATTCCCACTCGCTGTAGGTGGGCACCCGCTCGAAGGTGAGGAGCGTGCGGCGCTCCGTGCCGTCGGCGCGGGCCACGGCCAGCTCTTCCGGCGCGCTGAGCAGGACCTGCTCGCCATCGGGCGACAGGGTGGGACGGCCGCCCTGGCCCGCGGGCAGCAACTCGTCGAGCTGCCCGGTCTCCAGGTCCAGGCGCCACAGGTCGTGGTTGCCCAGGGCGCTGTTGACCGTCAGGAAGCGGCTGCTGAACAGCACCTGAAAGCCTCCGGGCAGCCAGGCCAGGCGGCCGGCGTCGGAGGGATACAGGTCGTCGGCCAGGGCCCCCGAGCCCGGCACGGCGGGCAGCGCGGCCAGGGGGTCGAGGACCATGCGGGGCGTTCCGCCATCGACGGGCACGGCCCACAGCGTGGTGGTGGGCACCTCGGCCCCGGGGTCGGGGGACACGGTGGCCACCGGCCCCTGGCGGCGGAACAGGATGAGCTGCCCGTCGGGCGAGAACTCCGGGAACTCGACCACGTCTCCCAGGTCGGTGATGGCTACCTCCTCGCCGTCGGGCAGCCGCTTGACGATCAGGTCGCCGTCGCGCACCCAGGCGGCGACGACGGCACCCGCCCCGTCGCCGGGTCCTTCCGCGCCGTCCGGCGTAGCCGTGGCGGCGGGCGGCTCCGTGGCCTCGGGAGTGGCGCTTGGCAGCGGCTCGGTCGTCGCCGTGGGCGGCGCGGTGAGCATTGCCGTCGGCTCGGGCGGGTCCGTGGCCTCGGGCAGTGCCGAGGCCTCGGGCGGCGGCGTAGGGTCGGCTGTGGCGGTCGGCGCGCTTCCGATTCCGGCGCAGCCGGCCAGCAGCACAAGGGCAAGGAGCAGAGTCAGCGTTCGTGTCATGGTTGCACCTCCGGGCTTTAGACGACCGTGCAGGCCATCAGGTTCCCCGGCCCTAGCGCAGGGTCTTGCCCTCGTCGAGCATGGCGACGTACTGCGCGATGCGCCGGGCGCGCGTCTCGGGGCGCTTGGCGTCCTGGATGCGGTACAGGAAAGAGTATCGCTGCGAGGCAGTCAGCCCCTCGAAGAACTCTTTCGCCCGCGGGTTCTGGTCCAGGGCCTGCTGCAGGTCCTCGGGCACGCCGGCCGCACTCTGCGGCTCGTAGGCCCGATCCCATCGTCCGTCCTCCCGCGCCCGCTCTATCTCGCGCAGCCCGGCGGGCCTTATCCGGCCCTGCTCCATGAGGGCCGTGGCCCGCTCGCGATTGATGCGGGACCACGGGCTCCGTGCCTTGCGGGGGGTAAAGCGCTGGAGGTAAAAGTCCTCGTCAAAGCTGCGTGCCTGGCTATCGATCCAGCCGTAACACAGGGCGACGTCCACGGCCTCCCGGTAGGATACCGAGTCGATGCCCGAGTTCTTCTTGGCCAGCTTGAGCCACAGGCCGGGAGCCGCGTCGTGGTTCTCGGCGAGCCACGCCTCCCAGGCCTGCGCCGATTCGAATTGGATGGTTGGCAGTTCCGGGGTCTGTTTCATGGGCCTCCAATTCCGGGCCGCGGCGGGGCGCCGCGACCGGGGCGCGATTCAGTCCTGCTCCTGGCTCCCGGGGCCGGGCTCCAGGGGCAAGTCCTGTGCCTCCCAGCGGTTCAGCCCGCCCTCCAGGAGGAACAGGTTTCGATAGCCGCGCTGTTCCAGGAGCGAGATGGCCACCGTGCTGCGATCTCCGGCGGCGCACTGCACGACGATGGGATGGCCGGCGTCAAAGGGCAGCGCCGTGTGCGGCAGGCGGCCGGCCTCGACGTGGGTGGCCCCGGGGATGTGCCCTTCCAGCCACTCGCTCTCCTGGCGTACGTCGAGGACGGCCAGATCATCGCCGCCGGCCAGCCGCCGGTGCAGCTCACGGGCCGACAGCACCTGCACGCCGGCCAGGGGCAGGCCGGCCCTCTCCCAGGCGGCGAGCCCGCCCTCCAGGTAGCCCTGGACGTTGTCGTAGCCGATCCGAACGAGCTGGCGCACCGCCGCTTCGCGCTCGGCGCGGCCTTCGGCCACGAGGACGATGGGCGAGCCAAAGGGGATGACCCAGCCGGCCCATACTACGAGGGGCGCGTCGAGGGGAATGCCGGTGCTGCCGGTGATGTGCCCGGCGGCAAACGCTTCCGGGGTGCGCGTGTCCACCACCCACACGCCCGCGTCCAGGGCCTGCCCCACCTCCTCATCAGAGAGGGGCGCCAGCACCGGCAGCCCGCCCAGGAGCCGGGGCCCTCGCTGGTTGACGCCCCGCATGTAATGATAGTAGGTGGGATAGGTGCCCAGGTCGCTCAAGGCCAGGCGGACGAACTCGTCTTCGCTGCGCGCCCGGACCAGGGGGTTCTGCTCCCGCTCACGGCCGATGGTCGTCGTGCGCTCGGCGTCCTGGGCCACCGTGCAGTAGGAGCCGGCGCCGTGGGTGGGATAGACCACCGTCTGGTCGGGCAGGGGCAGGAACTTTTCGCGGAAGGTGTGGTACAACTGGCGCGCCAGCGGCCTGGTCCGCTCGTGGCCCAGGAGGTCGGTGCGGGCGGCCCCGCCGACGATGAGGGCGCCGCCGCTAAAGACGGCCGCCGGGGCGGACGCACCCTCGGGCGTCAGGGTGAAGGTGATATGCTCCGGGCTGTGGCCCGGCGTGGCCAACACGCCGATGGCCAGGTCGTCCAACTGGATCGTGTCGCCCTCGGCCAGGGACAGGTGGACAAAGCCCAGGCCGGCCTCGGCGCTGGCGCCGAAGGACAGCCCCGGGCGGGCGGCCAGCTCCCGGCCTCCCGAGACAAAGTCGGCGTGGAGGTGGGTGTCGAGGGCATAGACCAGGCGCAGACCGAGCCCTTCGGCGGCCTGCAGGTAGCGGTCCACGTCGCGCTGGGGATCGATGACGGCTGCCCGGCCCGTCACCTCCGACGCCACCAGGTAGGACGAGTTCCCCAGGTGTTCATCCACAAAGGGCTTGACGAGCATGGGCGGCCTCCTGAAACAGTAGTTGTAGATATCAGTGATAGATATGATGTAAAATTATGGTACCACAAGGCGTGCCCGGTGTCAAGGTCACAACCGCGTCGCGGGTGGGCCAACGGGTCAATGAGAGGTCAAAGATTGGGCAGGATGCTGACAACGAATCAAGACACGAATAAACGAATGAGGGAACGCTAGAATTCGTTTATTCGTTTCCCATTCGTTGACAACTCTTTTCGCGAGCAAGGTGCCAGGGCGCGAGCAAATGTTTGACATGCCCCGCGGCGTGTGCTAGACTGCTGGCACGTGCTACAGCGGCACTCGAGGAGTTAACGATGCCAGACGAGCTGTGGGCCCTGCCGGCCCGAGAACTGGGGGCGCTGCTGCGCGGCGGCCAGACCTCCGCAATGGAGGTGGTGGAGGCGGTGCTGGCGCGCATCGAGGCGCTCGAGCCCAGGATCAATGCCTACATCACCGTGGCCGCCGATCAGGCCCTGGCCGATGCCCGCCGCTGCGACGCCGAGCTGGCTGCCGGGCGGGACCGCGGCCCCCTCCATGGCATCCCCCTGGCGGTCAAGGACCTGTTCGATACGGCCGGGCTGCGCACCACCGCGGGGTCTCGAATCCTTGCCGGCCGGGTGCCGGCGGAGGACGCGGAGAGCGTCGCACGGCTGCGGGCGGCGGGCGCCGTCGTCGTGGGCAAGACCAACCTCAACGAGTTTGCCTGCGGCGTGACGACGACCAACGCCCACTATGGCGACACGGCGAACCCCTGGGACCTGACGCGCACGGCAGGGGGGTCAAGCGGCGGCTCGGCGGCGGCGCTGGCCGCCGGCACGTGCATCCTGGCGGTGGGCACCGACACGGGGGGCTCGATCCGCATCCCGGCGGCGCTGTGCGGAGTCGTCGGCCTGAAGCCGACCTACGGCCGGGTGAGCTGCCGGGGGATCATGCCCCTGTCGTGGGAGCAGGACCACGCGGGGCCCATGACCCGCTGCGTGTGGGACGCGGCGGTCATGCTGAGCGTGATGGCCGGCTGGGACCCGGGCGACCCGGCGACGCGCCGCGCGCCGGTCCCCGATTACGTGGCCGGGCTAAACGGCGGGCTGGACGGCCTGCGCATCGGGGTGGACCACGACCTGGCCCTGGAGGGCATCGGCGGGGAGGTGCGGGCCGCCTTCGAGGCGGCGCTGGACGTGCTGGCCGGGCTGGGCGCCCGCGTCGTGGACGTGCGCGCCCCGGGCCTGGAGGAGGGCATGGCGCCCGCGCTGGTCATCTGGGGCGCCGAGGCGGCGGCCGTGCACGCCGAGTGGCTGCGCACGCGGCCCGAAGACTATGACCCGGCGGTGCGGCCCCGCCTGGAGTGGGGCCTGGGGCTGCCGGGCGTCGAGGTGGCCCGGGCGCAGCGGGCGCGCCGCCGGTTGCAGCGCGACATGGATCTGCTCTTTGACGGGATCGACCTGCTGGCCACGCCCACGTGCGCCCTGGGCGCGCCGCCCCGGGGCGCTGCCAGCGTCGTGGTCGACGGCGCCGAAGTGGAGGTGCTGCCGGCCCTGACGCGCTTTAGCCGCGTCTTTAACCTGCTGGGATTGCCGGCCATCTCGGTGCCGTGCGGATTCACGGCCGAGGGCCTGCCCCTGGGTCTGCAATTGGTGGGCGCCCCCCTGGACGAGGTCCGGGTGCTGCGCGCTGCCTACGCCTACGAGCAGGCACGGTCCTTCCCTGCGCCCAGGGTAGAACTCTAGACTCCGGCCAGGGTCGGATCTGGATCAGGTGCGTCGCACGAACGGCACGTGCAACGCACCGGGATGCTGGATCAGGTGCGCCGCACGAACGACACGTGTAGCGCACCGGGATGCTGGATCAGGTGCGTCGCACGAACGACACGTGCAACGCACCGGGATGTAGGTTTCGCCTTGGTATCGGTTTAGGACTTTTCGGCGACGATGACCAGAAAGTCGGCCTGCGACCTGTCCGGCTCGCCCTGCAGCGACGGATGGAAGGTCGCGTCGCGAAATCCGGCCCCGGCCAGGAGCGAGCGGTAGCCCTCGTCGGTGTAGGCCTGGGTGCTGGAGGCGTAGCGGGTGACGCTGCCGGACGGCGCCTCGACGACGAAGTAGCGCTCCGTGGCC
>DAOUHB010000221.1:0-44272 GCA_034428935.1 Anaerolineae bacterium
CGGCGGTAAGGGGCGTAGGTGGGATGGCGATAGTGATAGTCGCCAAAGCGGCCGTCGGCGATGGTGCCCAGGGCCAGCAGATCCTCGCCCCGCTCGGGAAAGGTAAAGTAGAGATTGGTGTCGCGGGGGCGGGCAAAATGGTTGTAGGCTGTCTTGAGGTAGCCCAGGGAGACCAGGAACTGGGACGCGGCGACGTAGACCAGGTACGTCTCGGCGCGGTCCCGGCCAGGCAGCCCGTGGCGCTCGGCAAAGGGGCGGTTGCGCCTCGAGATCTGCAGCTCGTACAGGGAAAACCCGTCCACGCCCGCGGCCGCCAGGGCGACGACGTCGCCCGCCAGGCCCGCCAGCGTCTGCCCGGGCAGGCCGCACAGGAGGTCCACGCTGACGACCCAGCCCAGGGCGACTGCCCGCTCGATGGCCGCCAGGACCCCGGCGGCGGGCAGCCGCCGGCCGAGGGCCCGGCGCAGCCCGTCGTCCAGCGTCTGCACGCCGACGTGGAGCCGGGCAAACCCCAAACCGTCGAGGCAGGCCAGCATCTCCGGCGACAGGTCCGCCGCCGTCGATTCCAGGGCCCACTCAGCCTCCGGTCCGGGCGCCAGGTGCTCACGGCAGAGGCCCACCAGGCGCTCCAGATGCTCCGGGCCCAGAAACGTGGGCGTGCCGCCGCCCAGGTGCACCGTCGTCAGGGGGCGGCGGGCCAGGCAGCCCAGGCGGCCCCAGGCACCAAGCTCGGCGGCTAGCAGGTCCACGTAGCCGTCCACGTGGCGCTCCCGATGGGCGCCCAGCCGGAAGGAGTAGCAGTCGCAAAAGGCACAGCGCTGGGCGCAAAAGGGGACGTGGACGTAGACGCAGTAGGGCCGGGCGGGATCGATGGCCGGCACGTCGCGGCGGAGGATCTGCCACGCCTGCCGGCCCGAGTCGTCGAACGGCCGTCGCGCCCAGACGGGAGCGGGCAACAGCCGCTCCCGGGGATGAAGGGGCGGCCGCAGGGCGAGCCACTCGCGGCGAATGACCTCCGCGTCGATTCCCGGCGGGAGGGGATTCGCTGCCAGGAAGCGGTCAAGGAAGGAGGCAGCCATGGGGAACCGTGGCCTCGCCGGCCAGGACCTCGGACCAAAGGGCCTCGGCGGCCTCGGCCAGCAGGGCGGCGGCCAGGGAGCGCGACGCCTGGCAGCGAAAGACCGCCTCCTCCGGCCCCCGGCCATCGAGGGGGCAGGCATCGGGGCAGCCGCGGGCGCAGTGAAAGCGGTTAAAGCAGGCCGCGCAGCCCTTGGGCAGGGGCGCCAGGCAGGCGCGCAGGGCCTCGACCCGCCCGCCGTCGACGGCGAACTGCCCGGTCTCGCCGTCCTGCACGTCGATGGCCGTCCCGCGCCGCCGGGCCTGCCCGGCCGTCGAGTCCATGAAGCAGGCCGTGGCGACGGCGGGGCCCGCCAGGCCGTCGGGCAGCAGGTTGAGCACCTGGCGAAAGACGTGGCAGTAGGGGCCGTGGATGGCTCCCAGGCGGCAGCCGGACGTGGTGAGGGGCACGCCGTAGCCGGCGGCCACCTGGCGGGCGGCCATGAGGCCCGCGACAAAGGCAGGGGCATCGCCGGCGCCCAGCACGCTCCGCCCGCCGCCATAGACCGGCTCGAACCGAAGCTCTTCGGGGGCCAGGTGCTGGCAGATGTAGGCCGCGATCTCGTCCTGGCGGCCCAGGCCCGCCGGGGTGATGGTCGCCCGCCCGTGGTAGCGCGCCCCCTCGGCCCGCAGCGTGCGGGCCGTGCGCTCTACGGCCTGGAGTGTGCCGCACCCGTCCCGCCCCGGCCGCTGGGCATCGTGGATATCGGCCGGACCGTCGCACGACAGGCCTACCAGGTCAAAGCGGCGCGCCAGCCAGCGGGCCCCCTCGGCGGAGAGGCTGCCGTTGGTCGCCACGTAGCGGAACAGGCCCACGGCATGGCGCCCGGCCGCGCCGGCCACCAGGTCGAGGAGCTCGTCCACCTCCTCCGGGTAGAGGCTGGGCTCGCCGCCGCCGTGGAAGACGGCCGTCATGCTCCGCCCCAGGGCCTGGCAGTTGGCCGCCACCAGGTCGGCCGCCGCGACCACGGCGCCGGGGTCCAGGCGGACGCTCCGCCTGTCCCGGGGGTGGGCGTAGCAGTAGGTGCAGCCCTGGTTGCACTCGTCGTGCAGGTAGAGCGTCAGGCACTCGGGCCGGAATGGTGGTTCCGGCCGGGCGCTCGTGGCGCGAGCGCGGGCCGCCCGCCGCCACAGTTCGCCCGCCCAGCGGCCCTCGGGGGCGCCGGGGAGGACCAGGCCGGCTTCAAAGGCGGTGGCCTGGGGCGAGGGCACGACACACAGGCATCCGGGCGCGTAATAGAGGTCGAAGCCGTCCCGCGAGGCCCGCCAGAGGGCCGCCTCCCCGGGGTCGGGTCCGGGTACGGGCACCAGGGCGCCGGGGGCCATGAACGCCTTCGCCGCTCCCCCGCCGGGCGGGAGGGAGGCCATCACGCCCCCATGTCTCCGGCGTTGCGGGGCAGGCAGACGAGGGCGCCGGCCAGGGTAAAGAACAACTGGCGCACGTGCTCGAAGGCCTGTTCCTCGGGCCAGCCCATCTCCCGGGCCAGGCGCCTGGCGGCGCTGTCGATGGTGCGGTGCCCGTCCAGGAGGTTCAGGGCCAGGACGTTCTCCTTGGAGGCCGGGGCCAGGTCGAGGACGACGCCGCTCTCTCGTCCGCGGGCCACCAGGCGGTCCCCGTCAACGTGCAGGGCCCAGCCCGGCTGGACCTCGGGCACGAGGCGGGCAAGCCCCTCGGCCGGCAGGTCCTGGAGGGCGGCCAGGGAAAAGGAGGGCGTGCCGCGGAGGGATGCCGTTGCCTGGCGGGCCTCGACGAGCAGAGCCCGGAAAAAGGACCGCCGGGTCAGGGGGAAGCTCAGGCGGGGGTCGCGGGGCCTGTCGCTCATCGCCGGTCGCCTCTCCCTCCGTTGCCGCCCCGCCACACGCCGTCCTCGGTCTCGGCCAGGCGGGCCAGCAGCAGCTCCAGGGTGATGGCGCGGTTGACGCGGCAGCGTGTGCTGGCGCCAGGCGTGGCCTCGGCCCCGGGATAGAAGGCCTTGACGTGGCAGTCGCCGGCGCAATGCCAGTAGCAGAAGCAGTCGCGGCAGCCCTCCAGCCGGGCCTCCATCCGGCGCAGCATGGCCTGGCGGCGGTCCTCGTCGACGATAGCCTGGCTGCCTTCCAGCCGGCCAAAGGTGCAGGCCGGCGCCAGGGGATGGTCCTCGCTTGTCACCTCGTAGCATGTCACCAGCTCGCCCGCGGCGTTGACGATAAGGCTGCTGTAGGGCGCGGAGCAAAAGCTACAGGTCAGGAGCCAGGGCCGGGCTCCCGAGTAGGTCAGGCGGCGCCCGGCGCGGCGTGCCGCGTCGTGGGCCTCCATGAAGGCAGCGACGAACTCGTCACCCTCCTCCGGCGAGGGGGGGCGATAGAGGCCGCGCACGGTGTTAAAGGCCGGCTCCACCTGGATGGAGCGGCAGCCCGTCTCCTCGCACAGAAAGCGCACGTCATCAGCCAGGCGGCCGCGCCAGGGCGCCAGGGCGGTCATGCGGATGCCATAGTCGTAGCCCACGCGGTCCAGGCCACGGATGGTGCGCATCACGGCCTCGGAACTGCCCCGCCCCGTGGGGAAGGGGCGCTGCCGGTCCTGGGTGAGGGGCGCGCCGTCGCACGAGATGGTCACCCGATCCAGGTGATCGACGATCCACTGCCGTTGCTCGTCGCTCCAGACGCCGTTGCTCACGGCCGTGATGCGGGCGGGCAGGTCGCGGGAGCGGGCGTGGAGCACCGCCTGCTCCATCGTCTCCCAGGCCATGACCGGCTCTCCGCCGCCGTGGAAGGTCAGCTCGAAGGATGGGCGCTCCAGGTCGCGGGCGTTAGTGACGACGCAGTCGATGGCGGACCGGGCCAGGGCCGGCGACATGGATTCACCGGCCGCCTCGCCCGCGCCGGCATAGCAGTAGACGCAGCGCAGGCTGCAGCGGTTGGTCAGCAGCAGCACGACGTTGATCGGGCGGTAGTCCACCTCGCGGGGCGCCGGGGGCGGCGGATCGGGCTCCAGGAAGCCGATGCTCTCCAGGAAGGCATAGGCCGCCGGGGGGCAATCGACCCCCGGCGCGCCCGGCCCGGCCACCGCCAGCGATCGGGCCAGGCCGGCCATGGCGCGGTTGCCGGCAAAGGCCAACCGCGCCAGGGGCCGGTAGATCAGCACGCCATCCTGGACCGGAATCGTCAGGAGCTCCAAGACATCTCCCTGCCAGGGCCTTAGGTCGGATACCAGTAGTGGCCGGCGTCCTTGTCGCAGCCACAGTCCTTGTGGCAACCACAGTCGCCGTCGCAGCCGCAGTCGCCGTCGCAGCCACAGGCAGGCACAGTGGGGGCCGGCGGCTGGGTCGGGACCGCGGTGGCCGGTTTCGTGGGCGCGGGCACCACGATCTCGACATAATGGTTGTTCTCCAGCCACTCGCCGTTGGGCAGTTGCAGGCGCCAGTAGCTGCGGTAGCGCCCGGGGGTGGCCGGCGCCACCAGGTTGACGCTGACGTCCACCTGGTCGCCCGGGGCCACGTTGGACACGTTCACCGCGTCGGGCCCGCCCATGTGGTTGGAGGTGTAGCCCTGGACGCTGCCCGAGACAAAGACGAGCTTGACACCCTCTCCCCAGGGCACCGTGCCGTTGTTGCGATAGCGCCAGGTCTTGGTGAATGACTGGTTGGGGCGCATGTTCGTGCCGTCGGGCACGGTGACGTCCTTGACAAACTCGGCGCGGGGCGGCTCGGGCGTGGGCGTGGCAGCCGGCGCCTCCGTCGACGTGGGCTCCGCGGTGCTGGCAGCCGGCGGGGCCTGCGTGGCGGTGGGCGGCTCGGACCCCTGCCCTTCCGCGCCGGTCGGCTCGGGCGCGCCCTCTCCTGTGGGCGCGGGCTCGCCCGCGGTCGGGGCCAGCGTGGCGGTCTCGGGCACCGGCGAAGCGGTCTCGGTGACCATGACCACAGGCGGCTCGGGCTCGCCGCAACTGGCCACTGCCGCGGCAGCCGCAGTGGCCCCGGCGGCGCTCAAAAAGGTCCGCCGGCTAAAGCGCCAGCCGCCCACATCCTTCTTGACGGTGTAGACCTGGGGTGTCTCTTCCCCCGTCGGCTCCGCGTTCTCGTCGGCACGTTCCTTGGCATCCATCTCTTTCTCCTCGTACGGCGTTCCGGCCTCGTGGCGGCCGTAAATGAATGAGCGGCAATCGGAATTCCAGCAGGTCTCCGATTCGCTCCAGGCTGTCTACAGTCCGCTGCCGGCACCGGTGGCCGGCTCCGTCCAGTCCCGGGGGAGCGTCAGCATCCCGTCCGCGCCCGCCGCGCCCAGCCCCGCCTCAGGCGCTTCGGGGATCAGCAGGGCGTTGGGATCTCGCGTGACCACGACCGTGACGAAAGGCGTGGGCCCGGTGGTGACCTCGGGGCCGCCCGAGAGCAGGATGACCACCACGGCCACCAGGGCCAACAGCAGGAGGACGATGCCGGCGATGAGGACCGGTACGGCCTTGCGGCGCCCTTTACCCTCCGGCTCAACCCGGGGCATCTTGGCCGGCGTCGCGATCCGCGTGGGACCGGGCGTGCGCGCCGGGGCCTGGCGCTGGCGCAGGGCCTCGGCAAAGTCGCTCGCCTGCTGGTAGCGGTCCAGCGGGCTCTTGGCCAGGGCCTTGGCCACCACGGCCTCCATCCAGGCCGGGATGCTTATGTTGGCCTGGCGCAGGGGTGGGGGCGGCTCGTTGACCTGCTTGTAGAGCGCGGCCACGGGTGTGGTGGAGCTAAAGGGCGCCCACCCGGCGAGCATCTCGTACAGGACGATGCCCAGGGCATAGATGTCGGTGCGCGCGTCCACCTTCTGGCCCTGGATCTGCTCCGGCGCCATGTACTCCGGGGTGCCGATGCTCATCCCCGTCCTGGTCAGCCCGGTGCTCTCGTGCAGCGCCTTGGCGATGCCAAAGTCGGACAGGAGCGGGCGCCCATCGCGGCTGAGGAGGATGTTGTTGGGCTTGACGTCGCGGTGCACGATGCCCCGTTGGTGGGCGTGGTGCAGGGCGTCGGCCACCTGCGACGCGATGGACAAGGCGTACTCGGGCTCCAGGGGTCCCTGGCTAACCAGGTCCCGCAGGGAGCCGCCGTCGACAAAGGCCATGACGATGTAATACATGCCCTGCACAAAGCCGGCGTCGTAGACGTGGAGGATGTTGGGGTGGTCGAGGTCGGCCACGGCCAGCGCCTCGCGCCGGAAGCGCGCCACAAACTCCTCGTCCTGTGCCAGCTCCTGGCGCAGCACCTTGATGGCCACGTAGCGGTTCAGGGATTGCTGGTATCCCTTGTACACCACGGCCATGCCGCCTTCCCCCAGTTTTTCGGTGATCTTGTAGGGGCCGAACTGCTGCCCGATCAGGCTGTCCATCTTTCCTTCTCCTCCAAATCGCGCTGAAATTGCTCGTACGCTGCGCGGCACACCGGGCAGGTGTCGCAGCGCTTGTCGCAACGTAGGACGAACTCGAACCACTCGTCCGAGACGTCCAGGCCGGTGAGCGGTGAGGCTGGCCCACCGCCTATGTCGCGGGGCAGGATCTCGCCGCCCTCGACGTAGGCTTGCAGGACCGAGAGGTAACGCTCGGGTTTTCTCAAGGTGACCCGTCCCGCCAGCTTGAGGGTATCGTACACGCCCGCATAGAGGGGCAGGTGGCGGGGCAAGATCCAGGCGCCCGTGAGGCGCAGCCAGGGCCGCTCCTCCAGGATGGCGGCGCACAGCGAGCGGGGCTGCGGGCCGCCATAGGCCATCTCGTAGAAATGTTGCGTGCGCAGTGGGCAGCCGGGCAGGCAGGCCTCGTTGACGAGGAGGCGGATCTCGCCGGCAAAGGCCTCGCGCAGGCGCCCCAGGCCCGCCAGGTCGCGCGCCAGGCGCGTGTCGGGCGCGATGGCGTCGAGGCAGCCGCCGGCCATGAGGGCCTGGACCGGGCTGGCGATGCCCATCAGCACCGAGGCGCCGACGCAAAAGCCGGGCAACGCCTCCTTGATGTGCCGGGCGAGGGACAGGTTACTGACCGTCACCCGCCGCACGCCAAACTCTCCCTCCAGCCAGCGCAGGGCCTCCACGACTTCGGGGGCCATCTCTTCCACGGGCCGGGGCAGGACGATGGGATTGACCACCACTTCGGCGGGCAAGGGCGCGGCGGCCAGGAAGGTGAGGAGGTGCTCATCGGGCTGGGGGCTGCGGCCCGAGGCGAAACGGCCGCCCGGCATGGGAAAATAGACCCCGGCGATGGCCGGGCCGAAGCGGTCCCGAATGCCCTCCCAGAACGCCAGGGGCTGGTCCACGTAGGGGATCACGCAGACGGTCACGCGTCCCCCTTTCCCCCGGCCGGGACCTCGAGGCGGAAGGGAACGCGGCGAAAGCGCCGGATCGTCGCCGCCAGGCAGCCGCCGGAGCAGTCGCCCGCCGCCTTGAAGGCGCACGTGGAACACTCCCGGTAGACGCCCGCTTGCCGGTAGGGCCTTACCCGGGCCTCGAGTTCGGCGCGGAGCGAATCGGCGGTATCGCCCGGCGCCACGGGCAACGATAGGAGGCCGGCGAGGGGAAGGCAGTGCAGCGCCCTGCCCTCCAGGTCCAGGTCCAGGATGGGGTTGCAGCGCCAGCCGACGTCGGCCCCCGAGCGGTGGAGGACCTCGAGCTCGGCCTCGGAGAACATGCAGCGCACAAAGCCGCAGTCCAGCTCCAGCCGCACCCCGGCCGCCTCCGCCTGCCCGGCCAGGGGCACGATGCGCGCCGCGATGGCCCTGTACTGGCCGGGATGGATAAAGGTGTTGCGCCCCGAGAGAACGGGATGGGCCATGCTCAGCCGGAGGACAGGGCGGCACCCCGTCTCGGCCACCAGGTCCAGCAGGAACCCCGGCGCCAGGTCGGTTCGATAGAGGTTCAAGCCCGGCATGGCCCGCTTGCCCAGCCGGCGCAGGGTCCGGCGCTGCCGCTCCAGCGTCCTGGGGCCGTCGCCATCGGGTGTGACGTTCACGACTACGGTGCAATCCCTGGTGGGGAGCGCCTCCAGGGAGGCCAGGGCCGGGGCGGGCATCAGCCCGTTGCTAAAGACGGTGATGGCTTTGCCCGCCCGGCGGGCGCGGCTCACGAGCTCGGGGAAGCGCGGGTGCAGGGTGGGCTCGCCGCCCAGGAGCCGGACGCGGTCGATGCCGGAGCGATGGAGAAAGTCGAGGTGGGCCTCAAAGGCGCGCAGCGACAGGAAGCGGCGCCCTGGAGGCGCCTGATCCAGGGTGAAGCAATAGGTGCAGCGCCGGTTGCACGTGGAACTGACCACCAGGTTTGTCACGGCCGCTTTCCCTCTGCTGCAGACAGGATGCCGGCCAACTGCCAGCGGTGGACCATTGCCAACAACGTCGTTTGCCCTTGCTCGTCGTCCGTCCCGGCCAGGAGCGCCAGGGAGCCGGCGGTGCGCTCGAACGAGTGGCCGAGGACCAACAGGTCCCAGGCAGCCGCTTCCAACCCCTCGAGGGTCCACGACCTGCCTGCCGGGCCATCCACGAGAATGGTCTGCCCGGCGTCCTTGACCCAGGCGACGCCCGGTGCCGGACCGTAGGCCAGCCCATCCTGGCCGTTCATATGCCTATAAGCCTTTCGCTACGTCCTCGATGCGATCCGTAGGCTGGTGCACCGCCCGCGCCAGTGCTTTCCCATCGGCCCACAGCGCGTCCAATTCCCCATCCAGGCCCATGCCGGCCAGCAGCCGGGAGAGGGCGATGGCCCGCGCCTGGATGCAGAGCCGGTCATAGTTCCCCGCTTGCCGGGGAAGCCGGTGGTTCACGTGACAGCCCCCGGCGCAATGCCATTTGATAAAGCAGCCCTGGCAGAAGGGCTCGTTCCAGACGTTGAGGCGGCGGGCGGCCTGCACCGCCTCGTCGCGGAGCGATATCCGGCCGTCGCGGATCTCGCCCAGCGTCAGGTCCAGACCCCGGCGCTGCCACTCGTCGGGCGGCAGGTAGCAGGCGCTCAACATGCCGTCCGGCCAGACGATAATGGCATCCCTGCCCACCGGGCAAAAGCTGTTGCGAATCGCTGCCACGTCGGCCGCCGCGTGGACGGGCTCGACGCCATAGGACGCCAGGACCGCGCTCGCCTTCATGAACTCCCGGGCAAAGGCCCAGGGGTCCGGCGGCCGCAGGCCGGCCGCTTCGGAGGGCTGCGTTGGCGTCACCGGCTCGAAGCAGACCGAGACCGGCCGGAACTCCCGGCAGAACCAGGCGGCGATCTCGGGCATTCGCTCCTCGTTGCCGGCCGTCACGCAGGCACGGAACGACAGCTCGGCGCTGCCCTCCGACAGGATGCGGGCACTGCGGACCACGGCCTCAAAACTGCCCTGGCCCCCGTGGCGCGCCCGCTGGCGATCCTGGATGTCGGCCGGGCCATCCAGCGACACCAGGACGCTGTCCAGCGAGCCGGCTGCCCAATGGCAGAGCTCCTCGTCCATGGTGCCGTTGGTCGCCACCTCGAACGAGACACTGCATCCCACCTGGGCCGCCTTTAGCCCGGCATAGAGCACGGCAAATTCGACGACCTCGGGAGCGCAAAACGGCTCGCCCCCGAAAAAGTGCACCTGGGCGGCTCCCGAGCCGGCGGCGACCAGCTCCAGGTACCAGTCGATGGCAGTCCGGACCAGGTGAGGATCCATGTGAGAGCCATCCGCCGAAGCCTGGAACCCACAGTAGGCGCAGTTCAGGTTGCAGCCGCGGGTGGGCATCAGGCCCAGGAAAAGAGGCTCCAGGGGCCCCTGTTGTGGTAAAGGTGCTGCCTGTTGTTGGCCGAGCCTCAGGCTCTCGAGAAGGTCCTGCCAGGCTCCCCCTTGTTTCGATGGGTGACCGTCCAGGCAATGCGGAAGGGAATGCACTGCAGCCCGGTCCACGAGGGCCGCAAGGTGGTGCAGTGGTGCGTAGACCAGGTACCGGTCCAGAACCGGCAGGGCATACAGTTCCGCCAACAAGACGTTTGCACGTGGCCCCAGCCAGGCGATTACACGGGGGGCCAATCCCCTCTCCTTGGCTCATCTTACCACACTTTGCCGGCCAAGTCAACAAGCCGCCGCGGGCGATTTGAGCCGTTTCTTACACGGCCTTAACGCCCGGCCCTTGACAGACGGTGGTCTCTCTGCTATAATTTAGGCGTGACTAAATTTAAGGATGAACAATGGAAAGCATATCCGTCCAGGACTATTTGCAGATGATCTACCGCCTCCAGGAGGAGCAGGTGCGGGTGTCGACGTCCGCCCTGGCGGGCCGGCTGGGCGTGGCGCCCGCGTCGGTCACGGGCATGATCCGCAAGCTGCACCGCGACGGCCTGGTGGAGTATGCGCGCTACCGGGGCGTGGTGCTCACCGCCGAGGGCCAGAACGCGGCGCTGCGGGTGTTGCGCCGGCACCGTCTCTGGGAGCTGTTCCTGACAGAGGTCCTGGGCCTGTCGTGGGACGAGGTGCACGTCGAGGCCCATCGCCTGGAGCACGCCACGTCGGAGCGGGTGGCCGAGCGGCTGGCAGCCTTTATGCAGCAGCCGGAAGCCGACCCCCACGGCCAGCCCATCCCGGCCGGCGACGGGCAGTTCCCGCCCCGCGAGACGGTCGCCCTGCTGGACGCGGAGGTGGGGCGCAGCGTGCGGGTGGTGGAGGTGCCCGACGGCGACGCCGCCGTGCTGCGCCGCCTGGCCGATTGGCGCCTGGTGCCCGGCGCCAGCGTGACCCTGCTGGAGCGGGACGAGGCGTCCGGCGCCGTCCGGGTGCAGGCCGGGGGCCAGAACAGGCTCCTGGAAGAGGGGCTGGCGGCCAGCGTGCAGGTGACGGCCGGAGATCCCGGCGACGATTGAGGTCTACTGCCCGGCCCCCCGGGCAGCCACGAGGAAACCATGATCAGAACCCGCGTTCGAAGCGTCATCCTGCTCGCCCTTGCCGCGCTCTTCCTGGCCGGCTGCGGACGTCCCCCCGGCCACCTGGGCGACGTTGCCGGGCGCCAGATCCAGGCCGTGGCCACGGTGGGCATGATCGCCGACATCGTCCAGCGCGTCGGGGGCGAGCGAGTGGCCGTCGAGGGGCTGATGGGGCCCGGCATCGACCCCCACAGCTACAAGGCCAGCGAGGGCGACGTCATTGCCCTGGCCGAGGCCGACGTTGTCTTTTACAACGGCTTGCACCTGGAGGCCAAAATGGCCGAGGTCTTTCAGAAGATGGGTGGCGCCATCGTGACCGTGGCCGTCACCGACGGCATCCCCCGGGACAGGCTGCTGACGCCGCCCGAGTTCGAGGGCCAGTACGACCCCCACGTCTGGTTCGACGTCACCCTGTGGCAGTACGCCGTCGAAGCGGTGCGCGACGCCCTGGTCGAGATCGATCCGGGCCACGCGGACGGCTACGAGGCCCGCGCCCGCGAGACGCTGGCCGAGCTGGACGAGCTGCACCGCTACGTGCTGGCCCAGGCGGCGCGCCTGCCCGCAGAGCAGCGCGTGCTGGTGACGGCCCACGACGCCTTTAACTACTTTGGGCGGGCCTATGGCTTTGAGGTGCGCGGGCTGCAGGGCATCAGCACCGCCACCGAGGCGGGCATCGGCGACGTGCAAGACCTGGCGGACTTTATCACTGAGCGGCGCATCGGCGCCATATTCGTCGAATCCAGCGTGCCGGTGCGAAACGTCGAAGCCCTGCAAGAGGCCGTGCGTGCCCGGGGATTCCAGGTGCGCATCGGGGGCGAGCTATTTTCCGACGCCATGGGCGACGAGGGCAGCCCCGAGGGCACCTACCCCGGCATGGTGCGGCACAACATCGATACGATCGTGACGGCCCTGCTGGCGCCGGCGGACGATTAGGGCGCGGCGGGCTTTGGAGGAAGCGATGAACGAAAACCACGACAACGGAGACAACCTGGCAGTCGAGGTCACGGACCTGACCGTGGCCTATCGGGAGCAGCCCGTCCTGTGGGACGTGGACCTGGAGGTGCCTGAGGGCGTGCTGATGGGCGTCCTGGGCCCCAACGGCGCGGGCAAGAGCACGCTCGTCAAGACGATCCTGGGCCTCATCCGGCCCGCGGCGGGCAAGGTGCGCATCTACGGCCGGCCCTACGGCGAGCAGCGGCGGCTGGTGGGCTATGTGCCGCAGCGCGGCAGCGTCGACTGGGACTTTCCGACCAACGCCCTGGACGTCGTGACCATGGGGCTGTACGGCAAGCTGGGCTGGGTGCGCCGGCCGGGCCGCGAAGAGCGGGCGCTGGCCATGGAGGGCCTGGAGAAGGTCGGCCTGGCCGACCTGGCCGGCCGGCAGATCAGCCAGCTCTCGGGCGGGCAGCAGCAGCGCGTCTTCCTGGCGCGGGCCCTGGTGCAGGACGCCCAGGTGTATTTCATGGACGAGCCCTTTGCCGGCGTCGACGCCACCACGGAGCGGGCCATCATCGATCTGCTCCGCGACCTGCGCTCGGCGGGCAAGACGGTGGTCGTCGTCCACCACGACCTCCAGACCCTGGAGGAGTACTTTGATTGGGCGACGTTCCTGAACGTGCGCCGCATCGCCAGCGGCCCGGTGCGCGAGGTCTTTACGGAAGAGAACCTGCGCAAGGCCTACGGCGGCCGCATTGCCTTCCTGGGCAAGAACTGACGGCGACGAGCTTGTGGATGTGAAGAGGAACAGGCATGGATCTGGCACAGATTTTATACGATCTATTCTTTGACTACACGTTGCGCACGGTGGCCCTTGGCTCGGCGGTGTTGGGCCTCGTCGGCGGCGTGCTGGGCGCCTTTGCCGTGCTGCGCCAGCAGAGCCTCCTGGGCGATGCCATCTCCCACGCCGCCTTGCCCGGCGTGGCCCTGGCCTTTTTGCTGACCAGCTCCAAGGCGCCCCTGGTGCTCGTCCTGGGGGCGGCCGTGGCCGGCTGGCTGGGCACGCTGGCCGTGCTCCTGGTGATGCGCCATACGCGCATCAAGGAGGATGCGGCCCTGGGCATCGTGCTGTCGGTCTTTTTCGGCTTTGGCCTGCTGCTGTTGACCTTTCTCCAGAAGCGGCCCGACGCCCGGCAGGCCGGACTGGACCGCTTTCTCTTCGGACAGGCGGCCACGCTGATCCAGCGGGACGTGGCAACCATGGCGGTCCTGGGGGCCATCGCCCTGGCCGTGGTTTTCGTGTTGTGGAAAGAGTTCAAGCTGCTGAGCTTTGATCCCGACTTTGCCGCTAGCCTGGGCTTTCCCAGCGGCCGGCTGAGCGTCCTGCTCACGTCGCTCATCGTGGTGGCCATCGTCGTCGGCCTGCAGACCGTGGGCGTGGTGCTCATGAGCGCCATGATCGTCGCGCCGGCGGCAGCCGCCCGGCAGTGGACCGAGCGGCTGCACGTCATGGTTCTCCTGTCCGGCGCCTTTGGCGCAGTGGTGGGCCTCCTGGGCGCCCTGACCAGCAGCTTTGTGCAGCGGCTGCCCACGGGTCCGACCATCGTCCTGTACATGAGCGCCATCGTCCTGCTGTCGTTGCTCTTTGCCCCCGAGCGCGGCATCGTGGCCCGCACGCGGCGGCGGGCGCGCCAGCGCTGGCAGTTTGCCGCCGAGGCGCTGGCGGTGCACCTACTGAACCACGAGGGCAAGGCCGGCGAGCGGGAAGAGAGCGCCCTGGGCCACATGCGCGCCCACATGCGCTGGGACGAGGATCGCACGCGGCGCGTCGTCCGTTGGGCGGTGAGCCACGACCTGATCCAGCGCACCAACGGCCACCTGGAGCTGACGGATCATGGCCGCGACGTGGCGCGGAAAGTGATGGTGAGATAAAATGTCACAGCCACAGATCGAGATCATGCTCATTGCCGCCGTCGTGGCGGCGAGCTGCGCCCTGGTGGGCACCTTCCTGGTGCTGCGGCGCATGTCGCTCATGAGCGACGCCATCAGCCACGCCATCCTGTTGGGCATCGTCCTCATGTTCTTCCTGGTGGAGAGCACGGCCTCGCTGCCCATGATCGTCGCCGCCACCCTGACGGGGGTCCTGACGGTGACGCTGGTGGAGGCGCTGCACCGCACCCGCCTGGTCAAGGCCGACGCGGCCATCGGCCTCGTCTTCCCGGCCATGTTCGCCCTGGGCGTCATCCTCATCAGCCGCTACGCGGCCAACGTCCACCTGGACACCGACGCCGTCCTCCTGGGCGAGATTGCCTTCGCGCCGTTCGATCGCCTGGTGGTGGCCGGCAGTGACCTGGGGCCGCGGGCCCTGTGGCTGGCCGGCGGCATTGGCCTGGTCAACCTGCTGTTCATCGTCGTCTTTTTCAAGGAGCTGAAGCTGGCGACCTTTGACGCCGGGCTGGCCGCCGCCCTGGGCTTTTCGCCGGCGGTCGTCCACTATGCCCTCATGACCCTCGTCTCGGTGACGGCTGTGGGCTCGTTTGAGGCCGTGGGCTCGGTGCTGGTCGTGGCGCTCATGATCGCCCCGCCGGCCACCGCCTATCTGCTCACCGACCGGCTGCCGGTGATGCTGCTGCTGTCCGTGGCCCTGGGCGCCGGGGCCGCCGTGGCCGGCTACCTGGTGGCCCGCTGGCTCGACGCCTCCATCGCGGGCAGCATGGCGACCATGACGGGCGTGCTCTTTGCCCTGGCGCTTCTCTTTGCGCCCGGGCGGGGCCTCGTCGCCCAGTGGCTCCTGCGCCGGCGGCAGCGCTGGCAGTTTGCCGGCGAGATGCTCCTGGTGCACCTCTCCCACCACGAGGGCACGCCCCAGGAGGCGGCCGAGTGCTCGCTGGAGCACCTGACGCGCCACATGCGCTGGAACCCGGCCTTTGGACAGCGGGTGGCCCGCCACGTGACGCGCGAGGGCCTGGCCAGGCAGGCGGAAGGGGCCTACCTGAGCCTCACCGATCGGGGACGCGACGTGGCCCGGCAGGTCATGCTCCGCTAACCCCCACCGAGCTGTTGACAGCGCGGCCCACTTGCGCTATACTGCCCCTATCCTTAATGACAAGGTTTTTCAATTATGATTTCGGAAGAGAGACTGCTCTGGCAGTTGAGCCAGGCCGGCTATCGGGTCACGCGGCCGCGGCGGGCCGTGATCCGCGCCCTCCTGCAAGATGGCAGCTATGCCAGCCCGGCCGAGGTCTGGGAGCGGGCCCGCGCCCACTGCCCCACGGTGGGGCTCGTGACGGTCTATCGCACCCTCGACCTCCTGGCGGGCATGGGCTTTGTGCGGCGCATCCACGCCGACGACGGCTGCCATGGCTACGCGGCCGCCGAGCACGGCCATCGCCATCACCTGGTGTGCCGGGTGTGCGGCGCCACGGTCGAGTTCGAGGGCTGTGACCTGTCCCGGTTCCTGGCCCAGGTCGGGCGCGACACCGGATATATCGTCGAGGATCACCTGCTGGAGCTGGTGGGCCTGTGCGCGGCCTGCCGCCCGCAGGGGCCGGACAACAAGGGGGAAGGGAAATGAAGACCATACGGAGTGGCCTGTTGTGGCCGGGGACGCTGGCCGTCCTGCTGTTGCTGCTCCTGGGGGCCGCGGCCTGTGGCCCGTCGGGGCCGGACGGGGCCGCGGCCATCGCCGAGCCAGGGCCGGCCGCCCTGGGCGCCGGCGAAAAGCTCCAGGTGGTGGCCACGACCAACATCGTGGGCGACGTCGTCGGCCGGGTGGGTGGCGACAGGATCGAGCTGTTGACCCTCATGGGCATCGGCGTCGACCCCCACAGCTACGTGCCCGCTCCCTCCGAGGTGGCCGCCATCCACGACGCGGACCTGGTGTTCCTGAACGGCGGCGGCCTGGAGGACGGCCTGGAGAACGTCCTGGAGAGCGCCGGCGGCGAGGCGCCGCGGGTCGAAATCTCCCAGGGGATCCAGTTTCGGCCGTCTGAGGGTGAGGCCCACGCCGGGGAAGACGACGACCACGGCGAGGTGGATGCCCACGTCTGGTTCAGCGTTCCCAACGTCATCCAGTGGGTGGAAAACGCCCGGCAGGCCCTCAGCCTTCGGGACCCGGGCAACGCGGACGCCTACCGGGCCAACGCCGAGGCCTACACGCGAGAGCTGGAAGAGCTGGACGCCTGGATCCAGGCCCAGGTGGAGTCCATCCCCGTGGAGAACCGCAAGCTGGTCACGAATCACGCCAGCTTTGCCTACCTCGCCGACCGGTACGGGCTGGAGCAGGTGGGCACCGTCTACCCCTTTAACCCATCGGCCGAGCCCTCGGCCCGGGCCATCGCCGCGCTCCAGGAGATCATCCAGCGCTACGGCGTGCCGGCCATCTTTACCGAGAGCACGGTCAATGTCAAGCTGGCGGAGCAGGTGGCCGCCGATACGGGCGTCCGCCTGGTGTCCCTCTACACCGGCTCCCTCGGCGGGCCGGGCAGCGGGGCCGAGACGTACGTCGAACTGATGCGCTACGACGTGACGGCCATCGTGGAGGCGCTGCGATGACGGACGAGATCTTGCGCGTTGAGAACCTGACCGTAGGCTACAACGGCAGCCATGCCCTGGAAGAGGTGAGCCTGGCCGTCAACGAGGGCGAGCAGGTGGCCATCGTCGGCCCCAACGGGGCGGGCAAGAGCACGCTGTTCAAGGCACTGGTGGGGCTCATCCCGCCGGTTTCGGGCACCATCTCGACCAACGGCGCCGAGATGGCCTACGTGACCCAGCGCTCGGCGGTGGACTGGAGCTTTCCGGTGACCGTCCACGACGTGGTCATGATGGGCCGCATCGGCAAAATGGGCTGGCTGCGCTGGAAGCGCCCCCGCGACGGCGAGATCGTGGAGCGCTGCCTGGAGCAGGTGGGCATGGCCGAGCTGGCCAACCGCCAGATCGGCGAGCTTTCGGGAGGGCAGCAGCAGCGGGTCTTTATCGCCCGCGCCCTGGCCCAGGAGGCGCGCATCCTGCTCATGGACGAGCCCTTTAGCGGCGTGGACGCCGCGGCCCAGGAGACGATCCTGGATCTGCTGCAAACCTTGCCCAGCCAGGGCGTCACCGTCCTGGTCTCGACCCACGACCTGAATCTGGCCGTGGAGCGCTTTGACCGCATCGCGCTGCTTAACCGCCGCCTGGTAGCCTATGGCCTGCCAAGGCAGGTCATCCGGCCCGAGACGCTGGCGGCGGCCTATGGCGGGCAGGCGGTGTGGCGCGGCGAGGACTATGCCCTGGTGTTGGGCGACATCGACTGCTGCGGAGAGGGAGGACACCGTCATGGCTGATCTGCTGGAGATGCTGCTCGAACCCCTGCGCTACCCCTTCATGGTCCGCGGGCTGCTGGCGTCCGTCATGGTCGGCACGCTGTGTGCCGTGGTGGGCAGCTATGTCGTGCTGCGGGGCATGGCCTTTTTCGGCGACGCCCTGGCCCACGCCATCCTGCCCGGCGTGGCGGCCAGCTACCTGATGGGGGCCAACCTCTTCTGGGGCGCGCTGGCCATGGGCCTCGTCACCGCCCTGGGCATCGGCTACGTCAGCGGGCGCGGCCAGGTGAAGGAGGACACGGCCATCGGCGTCATCTTTGCCGCCAGCCTGGCCCTGGGCGTGGCCATGCTCTCCACGGTGCGCGATTACAGCGTCGACCTGACCCACATCCTCTTTGGCAACGTCCTGGGCGTGTCGGCGCAGGACCTGTGGCTGGCGGCCGGGCTGAGCCTGGTGGTCCTGGTCCTCGTCGTGGCCCTGTACAAGGAACTGCTGCTCGTCTCCTTCGACCCCATCCTGGCCGCCACACTGCGCCTGCCCCTGACGGCCCTCCAATACCTGCTCCTGGTGCTCATCGCCCTGACCGTCGTCGTCTCGCTGCAAACGGTGGGCGTGGCGCTGATGGTGGCCATGCTGGTGACGCCGGCCGCCACCGCCTACCTTCTCACCCGGCGGCTGTGGCATATGATGATCGTCGGGGCCATCATCGGTGTGGTCTCGTCCGTGGGCGGCCTCTATCTATCCTTCTACCTGAACATTGCCTCCGGCGCGTCCGTCGTCCTCGTCTGCACCGCCTTTTTTGTCGTCGCCTTTCTCTTTGCGCCGCGGCGCGGTGCCCTGTGGGAGCTGTTTCAGCCGCGGCGCGCGCCGGCCGCCCAGCGCCGACCGGCGTGAGGCCCGGCCCGGCAATTGCTCGCGCCGCAGTGGCCGATTGTTGCCGCTTTACCAATTGATACGGATATGCCCACATCTACAGAGTCCTGGAGAGCCGGGAACCCAAGTTGCCAGCCGGGGAGAACCGTGGTATACTGATCGAACATTTGTAGGGCTGTGCCGCGTCGCGGGAAGGAGGCGGCCGGTTGGAAGTAGAGGTCAAGTTCGCCGTCCCCGATCGCCCGACATTCCAGCGCTTGCTGGAGGCGCAGACCCTTGGCGGTCTGCCGCTTGGCGAAGGCGCCGTGGCCCGGGTCCGGGACCATTACCTGGATACCGCCGAGGGCGCGCTACGCGCCCAGGGCTATGCCTGTCGCCTGCGCCAGGAGGATGACCGTACCCTGGGCGGCCTCAAGGGGCTGGGCCAGGCTGCGGGAGCGATCCATCGCCGGGAGGAGCTGGAGGTCGAGCTGCCAGGGCTCGTCGGGCCGGCGGACTGGCCCCCCGGCCCGGCGCGGTCGCTGGCCCTCGATCTTTCCGGGTCCCGCCCTCTCTTGCCCCTGCTGACCATCAGCCAGACGCGCCACACCCGCCCCGTCCTGGCATCAAGCGGTACCCTAGCCATCCTCTCCCTGGACGACGTTCGTGTGTGCCGCGACGACGCGCTCCTGGCCACCTACCTGGAGGTCGAGGCGGAGCTGGCACCGGGGCAGGCCGAAGACGACCTGAAACGGCTGGCGGCGGCTATCCAGGAGGAGTGGGTCCTCGCGCCGCAGCCCCGGTCCAAGTTCGAGCGGGCGCTACTGCTCCTCCAGTCCCTCCCACCCGGCGAGGGCGACGGCCGGCCCGCCAGGGGGGGCAAGGCGAGGCCGGGCCTCACCCCGGACGATACCATGGGCCAGGCTGCGGTCAAGGTGCTGGCCTTTCACTACGGGCGCATGTTGCGCAACGAGCCGGGCACACGCCTGGGGCAGGACCCCGAGGCGCTCCACGACATGCGCGTCGCCACGAGGCGCATGCGGGCTGCCCTGCGGGTCTTTGAGCCGGCCGTCGATCCGAAGGCCCTCGCCTCTTTGGGCAAGGGGCTGCGGCGCACCGGACGGGCGCTCGGCCCCGTGCGCGACCTGGACGTCTTTCGTCAGAAGACCCTGGCCTACCGGGATTCGCTGCCCCTCGGGCAGCGCGGCGGCCTCGACGAGTTCCTGGTGCTGCTGGAGGCCCGGCGGGAAGCGGCCCGCGAGGAGATGATCGCCTACCTGGACGGCCGCAAATATGCCCGCTTCAAGGCGGCCATGTACGGCTTTGTCGACGGCGGTGGCGCGAGCGTGCCGGGCAGCGGCCATGCCGTGGGCGACGTGGCACCCGCCGCCGTCGAGGAGCGCCTGGCCGCCGTCCTGGCGTATGACGGGGAAGTGAACCACCCCGACCCGCCCCCCGAGCGGCTGCATGCCCTGCGCATCGATTGCAAGCGACTGCGCTACACCCTGGAGTTCTTTGAAGAGGTGCTGGGCCCGGAAACCCGGGCCGTCATTGGCGAGGTCGTCGTCTTGCAGGACCACCTGGGCGCCGTGCAGGACGCCATCGTGGCAGGCGACATCCTGCGCGATTACCTGGCCACGGGCACGTGGGGCGCCGGGCCCGCCGCGCCCCTGCCGGCCGGCCAGGCGCCGCAGGCTCCCGGCGTCGAGGCGTACCTGGCCGCCACCCTGGCCGAGTTCCGGCACCTGGTGGCCACCTTTGCCGCGATCTGGCAGCGCGTCGCCGGCCCGGAGTTCCGCCGCCTGGTTGCCGGGGCGGTAGCGGCCCTGTAGGAAGAAGGAGCGGTCGACATGCTGGAAAAGATCGATCTGACCCGATCCCTGGACGAGGGCGAGTACAAGCGGCAAAGGCCCCTGCTGCAGCGGCGCCTGTACGACCTGCAAAAGGCCTGCTGGGACGCCAAGATCCCGATCGTCATCCTCTTTGAGGGTTGGGATGCCTCCGGCAAGGGGACGGCCATCAACCTGCTCACCTCGCGCCTCGACCCCCGCGGCTTCAAGCTCTATCCTATCCAGGCGCCCCGCACCTTCGAGACGCTGCTGCCGTGGCTGTGGCGCTTCTGGCTCAAGCTGCCGAGCTATGGCGAGATGGCCATCTTTGACCGGAGCTGGTACGGGCGCGTGCTCGTGGAGCGCGTCGAAGAGCTGACGCCGGTGCAAGAGTGGCGCAAGGGCTACCGCGACGTCGTGGACTTTGAGCACACCCTGGCCGATGACGACGTCGTCATCGCCAAGTTCTTCTTGCACATCAGCAAGAAGGAGCAAAAGAGGCGCTTCAAGGAGCTGGAACGGGATCCCCTCGAGAGCTGGCACGTGCAGCCCGAGGACTGGGATCACCACGAGAAGTACGAGGCTTACGTGGTGGCTATCGAGGAGATGCTGGAGCGGACCGACACCGAATGGGGTCCGTGGATCATCGTCGAGGCGACGGATCGACGTTGGGCGCGGGTCAAGATCCTGAAGACCATCATTCGCCGCATGGAGGAAGCGCTGCAGGCGCGGGGCCTGCCCCTGCCCGAGGAGGCCGGCTCGGAGGCGGTCGAGGCCGAAGAGGAAGACGAGCCCGAAGCAGAGGCCGAGGTGGTGCCTGCCCCGCCCGTGGAGGCGGAGCCGGTGGCTGCCGCCGCGGAAGCGGCCTGACGACAGGCACAGGAGTAGGAGGACCCCATGCTCGGTACTGTGGACCTGGAAAAGAGCCTGACCCGCGAGGAATACGTCCGCGATCTGATCCGCTACCAGTTGCAGTTGCGCAGCCTGGCCTATCAACTGTACGTCGCGAAGCGCCCCATGGTCGTCGTCTACGAGGGCTGGGATGCGGGGGGCAAGGGCGGCAACATCAAGAGGGTCACCGAAAGGCTGGACCCCCGCGGCTACGAGGTCTTTGCCATCGCTGCGCCCCAGGGCGACGACCGGACGCACCACTACCTATGGCGTTTCTGGCGGCGCCTGAAGCCACCGGACGAAAAGCAAATTCTGATCTTTGACCGGAGCTGGTACGGCCGTGTCCTCGTCGAGCGCCTGGAGGGCTTTTGCACCGAGGCCGAGTGGAGGCGCGCCTACCGCGAGATCAACGAGTTCGAGCGGCAGCTCGTCGATTTCGGGACGATCATGGTCAAATTCTGGATCCACATCAGCCGCGACGAACAGTTGCGACGCTTCCAGCAGCGCCAGGAACTACCCTACAAGGCGTGGAAGCTGACCGACGAGGACTGGCGCAACCGGGCCAAGTGGGACGTGTACGAAGAAGCCGTCAACGACATGCTCCTGAAAACCAGCACCCTGACGGCCCCGTGGACCGTTGTCGAGGGCAACTGCAAGTGGTACGCCCGGATCAAGACCCTGCGCACCATGGTAGAGACCCTGAGCCAGGAGCTGAATTACCAACCGCCGGACCCTGTCGCCGGCTCCGATGAGGCGGTGACAGGCGAGAAGAAAAAGAAAAAGGAGAACAAGATGGCCAAGAACAAGGACAAGGGCAAGAAGGAAAAGAAGGAGAAGAAGGTCAAGAAGGAGAAGAAGGAAAAGAAGGAAAAAGTAGCGGCTTAGCCTTCTCTCAGGAGCTCCAGGACACCGGCCAGGTCAGCGGGAAGTGGTGTGTCCAGTTCCAGGCGCTGGCCGGTGACGGGGTGCTGAAAGCCCAGGTGGCCGGCGTGCAAGAACTGCCGCTCGAGGGGCAGGTGCGTTCGGCGCCGGCCGTAGACCGGGTCGCCCACCACGGCGTGCCCGACGGAAGCCAGGTGCACGCGGATCTGATGGGTGCGCCCCGTCCTGGGCTCGGCCTTTACCAGGCTGTACATGCCGGCCGCCGGCCCCGTCTGCCAGGCAAACTGCTCCAGGACGTGATATTCCGTCACGGCTTCGCGCCCGCCGGGCAGCACGGCCATGCGCTGCCGGTGCTGCGGGTCGCGGCCGATGGGCGCTTCGATGCGTCCCCAGGCGGGCTGCAGGTGGCCGTGGACCAGGGCCAGGTAGGCCTTGTCCACCCGGCGGTCCTTGAATTGTTGCTGCAGGGCGCGCTGCACCTTTTCCGTCTTGGCCAGGAGGATGAGGCCCGACGTGTCGCGGTCCAGGCGGTGGACGATACCTGGCCTCTGCTCCGACGAGGGGAGGTCCAGGCCGGCCAGCGCGGGGCTGTGGGCCAGGAGGGCATTGGCCAACGTGCCGCCCGTGTGCCCCGGCGCGGGGTGCACCACCATGCCCGCGGGCTTGTCGACCACCAGGAGCGCGTCGTCCTCGTAGACGACGTGGAGGGGAATTGACTCGGGCCGGAGTTCCTGCACGCCGTCGTCGCCGGGGAGCAGGACCACCACCTGGTCACCGGCCCGAACCTTGTAGCTGGACCGGGCGGGCTCGCCGTCCACGGTGACCCGCCCTTCGTCGATGAGCCGCTGCGCCGCCGAGCGGGACAGGTCGGGCACCTGCCCTGCCAGGAATCGGTCCAGCCGCTCCTGGTCCGGGCCGGCCAGGAGTTCGATCAGTTCTTCCGGCATGGGCCCTGCTAGCCGCCGTCGGTCACCGGATGCCCGTCGGCCTCCGTATTCTCCACGCGCCACAACATCCAGGCCAGGATGGCCACCCCCGAGACGACGCACATGTCGGCGACGTTCCACACCGGCCAGATCTTGACGTCGAAAAAGTCGGTGACATAGGCCCGGCGCAGGGCGGCCATGAGGCTGCCCGCCGAATCGAGCTGCATGGCCGCCGTGCTGAGGCGGTCGATGACGTTGCCCAGGTCGCCGGCCAGGATGAGCCCCGCCGCCAGGCGGGCGGACCAATAGCCTGCCGGGATGCGCGGGTAGTAGACGACGATGCCGATGAGCACGGCCAGGTTGACCAGCATAAAGAGCCAGCCCAGGCCGGGCATCTGGCCAAAGGACACGCCCGTGTTCTGGACGTGGGTAAAGGTAAAGAAGCGTGCCAGGGCAGGGATGGGCGCCCAGGACTCGCCCACGGCCAGGTTCTGGCGCACCAGGTGTTTGCTCACCTGATCGAGGGCAACGCCGATGGATGCCACTCCGATCAGGAGGGCCCAGTTAAGGAAACGTTGGGATCGCACCGGTTCGTCTCAGGTCTTTTGTCGTTGTTGGCAGCGTAAGCACAGGGTGGCGTAGGGCAGCGCCTCGAGGCGCGCCGGGTCGATCTCTTCCCGGCACATCTCGCAGATGCCATACGTCCCCTGCTCAAATCGGGCCAGGGCGTCGGTGACCTGTACCAGCAACTGTTGGGCGTTTTGACGCAACGCCAGGTCCTTGGCCTGCTCAAAGGCCTCGGTGGCGTCGTCGGCCATGTGATTGCCATATCCCAGGCTGGTTCCTCCCTCGGCCTCAGCCTGGGCAATCAGTGCCAGCAGTCGTGCCCGCTCCTCCTCCAAAGACGACCGGAGCAGATCGGGTGTCCTAATAACCATTCCACCTCCAACCCATACCTTTTTCCCAGGAGCCAACATTTTACATGAAACGGGCCAAATCGGCAAATCCTGCCGCAGCCGCTTCAGGCTGCCACCTGCCCGTGGATGGGTTCTCACGCCTTTTCCACCCCCAGGGTGATGGGCTGCCCGTCGAGCTTGAAGGATTCCTTGCGGCTGGCGCTGCCGGGCACCGGCCCGGGTACCAGCTCGGTGCTAAGTGTCTCGGCCCGAATATAGTCTGCCCACTCGTGCATCACGGCCGCCAGCTCCTCGCCGGCGTCATAGTAGGTGACGATGCGGTCGTCGAGCTGGAAGCCGGCCTCCTTGCGCTGTGTCTGGATGCGGCGCACAAGGTCGCGGGCCAGGCCCTCGCGGACCAGCTCGGGGGTCATCTGGACGTCGACGGCGACCACCACGCCCCGCTCCTCGGCCACGGCATAGCCTTCGCGGCCGTGGATGCGCACCTCGACCTCTTCGGGCAGCAGCTCGATCGCCGGCTCGCCGTCGCCCAGGTCCACCACGACGCTGGAGCCGGCCTGGAAGCGCCGTGCCAGGCTGCCGGCTTCCATGGCAGCCACAGCCTGGCGCAGCTTCGGGAAGCGCCGGCCGTGCTTTTTCCCCAGGATGTTGGGCAGCAGGCCGATCTCGTAGCGCACCAGGTCGGCCTCTTCGGCCACGAACTCGACCTCCTTGACGTTCAGCTCGTCGCTGACCAGCTCCGCCAGGCTGCCTGGCAGGCCGCCAGCGCCCTGCCTGGTATAGACCAGCGCCCGGGCCAGGGGCTGCCGCAGCTTGACGTTGGACGTGCTGCGCGCCGAGCGGCCCAGGGCGGCGATTTGCGTGGCCAGGCCCATGCGCTCCAGCAGCTCCTGGTCGATGGCCGCCTCGTCGACCTGAGGCCAGGCGCAGTGATGCACGCTCTCGCAGGCGCTCTCGTCCACGCGGCGGACCAGGTTCTGGTACATGACCTCCGTGACAAAGGGCACCATGGGCGCCAGCAGCTTGGCCAGGGTCAGGAGCACCTGGTAGAGGGTGGAGTAGGCCGCCTTCTTGTCGGTGTCCTGCTCGCTCTTCCAGAAGCGCCGCCGGCTGCGGCGCACGTACCAGTTGGTCAGGTCGTCCAGAAGTGGCTCGATGGCCAGGGTCGCCGCGTAGGGGTCATAGTCCTCCATGGCGTCGGTGACCCGGGCAACCACCTGGTTCAGGCGCGCCAGGATCCAGCGGTCCAGGGGCTGCAGATCGGCCGGCGGCACCGGGCTGCCGGGCTGCCAGCCGTCGATGTTGGCATAGGTCACAAAGAAGGAATAGACGTTCCACAGCGGGATCAGGAAGCGGCGCCGGACCTCGTCGGCTCGCTGGTAGCCAAAGAGCAGGTTGTTCTCCGGCTTGTGGGCGCAATACATCCAGCGCATCACGTCCACGCCCATGGTGTCGGCGGCGTCGTTGAACTCGATCGAGTTGCCCCAGCTCTTGTGCATGGGGCGGCCGTCCTCGGCATAGAGGGTGGCGTACGTCTGTACCGCGCGGAACGGCGCCCGGCGCTCCATGATGGTGCTCATGGCCAGCATGGAGTAGAACCAGTTGCGGAACTGGCCAGGAAAGCTCTCGGTGATGAGGTCGGCCGGGAACCACTTGTTCCAGTATTCGCGATCGGTGCGATAGCGCAGGGTGGAGTAGGCGACGATGCCGGCGTCCAGCCAGGGGTTGCCCACGTCGGCGATGCGGCTCGCCGTCCCGCCGCAGTTCTGGCAGCGGATCTTGACGGCGTCGACGTAGGGCCGGTGGGGCGGGCGTCCCTCGAAGGCTTCCCAGCCGGCGATGGCCTTTTCCTTCAGCTCTGCCTCGCTGCCCACCACGTCGAACCAGCCGCACTCCGGGCACTTCCAGATGGGCAGGGCCAGGCCCCAGTAGCGCTTCTTGGAGATCATCCAGTCGTGCATGTTGCGCAGCCAGTCCATCTCCCGCTCGTAGCCAAAGGAGGGGATCCAGCGCGTGTCCTGCACCGAGTCCATGATCTGGTAGCGGAGCCGGCTGTCCTTCTCTTCCGCGGTCACTTTCTCGTAGGGCTTGTCCAGGGGCTCGCCCATGTTGATGAACCACTCGTCAACCAGGCGAAAGACCAGCTCCTCGTGACAGCGCCAGCAAACGGGGTAGCGGTGCGTGAAATCCTGGAGGCGGTAGAGCAGGCCCTTGCCCTGCAGGTCCACAAAGATGGGCTGCGCCGTCTCGTGGACGTTCATGCCCGTCAACCAATCAAAGCCTTCGATGAACAGGCCGGCCTCGTTCAGGGGCGCCAGGGCAGGCAGGTCGTACTTTTTGCCCAGCTGGTAGTCTTCGGCGCCGCAGCCGGGGGCGATGTGCACGATGCCGGTGCCCTCCGCTTCGCCCACCTCCTCCCAGAGGATGACACGGTGGGCTGTGCTGGCGCCGCTCTGGCGCTGGGCAGGCAGCTCATCAAAGGGGCCTTCGTAGGTCCAGCCCTCCAGGTCTCTGCCCGGCCTCTCCTCCAGGACCGTGTAGGGGCCGCGCACGGCGTTGCCCACTGCGCCCTTGCTGAGCCAGAAGTGTGTCCCGTCGTTCTCCACCAGGACGTAGGGCAGGTCGGGGTGGACGGCAGCCGCGACGTTGCTCGTCAGCGTCCAGGGCGTGGTGGTCCACACCAGCAGGCTCTCGCCGGGCCGCTCGCGCAAGGGAAAGCGCAGGAACACGCTGGGATGGGTGAGTTCCTGGTAGCCCTCGGTGACGATCTCGTGCTGGCTGATGCCTGTGCCACAGCGGGCGCACCAGGGCATGACGTCCGTGCCCTGGTAAATCCAGCCCTTGTCGTGGCACTTTTTCAGGGCGGTCCAGATGTTATAGTTGTTCTCGTTGCTGAAGGTATAGTAGCTGCCGCCCATCTCGGGCAGGCCCAGCCGGCCGACGATCATCTCCACTGTGTCGGTCACCGGCCCCTGCGGCCCCTCGACGGTGATGACCTGCGCGGGGTCCTCGGCCATCCTGGCCTTCAGGTAGCGCAGTTGGTCGGTGTCGTTCCAGTCCATCCAGTAGCCCAGGCGGATGGATTGGGCGGTCTGCACGGCCGAGTACTCCAGGACGCGCTGCTTGCACAGGTTGACAAACTCGGCCAGGCCAAACTCCTCGATGTCGCGCTTGGACTGGAAGCCGCGTTCCTTCTCCACCTCCACCTCGACCCAAAGGCCCTGGCAGTCAAAGCCGTTCTGCCAGCGCTCGTCCATGCCCCGCATGGCCCTGTAGCGCTGAAAGATGTCCTTGTAGGTGCGTCCCCAGGCGTGGTGCACCCCCATGGGGTTGTTGGCCGTGATGGGGCCGTCGATGAAGGAGAACGTGGCGTTGCCCTGGTTCTTGGCCTGGAGCTTGCGGAAGGCATCGCTGCGCTTCCAGAAGTCGAGCACCCGGTGCTCCTGCTCGACCAGGTCTACCTGATTGGGTACGGGTTCAAACATGCTACCTCCACGAAACCACTTCTATGGCTCTAATTCGATATAGATGCGCTTGTTGATGGCGCCTTTGCTCTTGTAGTCGACCACCCGGACACGCCCCACCTCGCCGGTGCCGGCCACGTGCGTGCCGCCGTCGGCCTGCAGATCCAGCCCGACGATCTCGACGGTGCGCACCTCCTGGATCTGGGGTGGCAGCAGGTTGATCTTGGTCCGGATCAGGTCCGGGATCTGGAAGGCCACCTCGCGGGGCAGGATCGAGACGCGGACGGGATGCTGCTTCTCGATCTCGGCATTGACGCGCGCCTCGATCTCGGACACCAGCTCCTTCTGCATGGTCTCGAACTCAAAGTCCATGCGGCCCTGCAGGGGCTCCATGTTGCCGCCCGTGACCTGCGCGCCCCAGTCGCGCCAGACCACGCCGCAAAGCACGTGGAGGGCCGTGTGGGTGCGCATGAGCTGGTAGCGCCGCTCCCAGTCCAACGTGCCGCCCACGGCCGTGCTGGCCGGGGGCACCTCGCCGTCCAGCGTATGCCAGACGTCGTCGCCGCGCTTTTGCACCTTGACCACTCGCCCCGCGCCGCCTTCCCAGGAGAGGGTGCCCGTGTCGTGGGGCTGGCCGCCGCCCCCGGGGTAGAACGCCGTCCGGTCGAGGGCCACGGCCTGCCCATCGACGGCGGTGACCACCGCCTCGAACTCGCGAATGTAGCTGTCCGTTTGGTACAGTTGCTCGGTCATGTTCCTCTCCTGTCCGAAAACTCGTGCCGTCCGGCGCGCGATCGCGCTGCCAACAAAAAAAGCGCCCCATCCCCAAGGGACGAGAGCGCCGTAAGACACCCCCGCGGTACCACCCTTCTTAGCGTAACCGCTCGCTCTTTCGGGTACGGCCGGCCAGCGGCGATACCCGTGCCCTTGTAACGGTGGGCAACTCCGGCCAAGTCTACTGATCCGCACCGCGGACGTTCGGTTGGCGGCTCCGGGAGGATATTCAGCGGGTTTTCCGCATCTGGCTTGCACCCCTCGGGCCAGACTCTCTGGGCGTTCCGCCGCGCCTACTCGTTCCCTTCACAGCCGGTGGGCGACTATTCGATTTGTCTCCTTGCCCCGGAGGCAACCTGCTGCCTACCGAGGGGCTGCATTCTACCACACACCGGGAAAAAATGCAAACCGGGCCGGCGGGCGTAGGCGCCTGCCCGGCCTGGATTGGCCCCTCAGCCACACGCCAGCCGATGAGGTAGCCGTCGAAGCGGCGATGCTTGTCCTCGACCTGATGATCGCCTCTGGCGACTATCGCCTGGTGATCCTGGATGGCATCCACCAGGCAGTGTCTCGCCATCTGCTGAAGGCGGCTGTGCTGCAGCGCCTCGCTGCAAGCTCCTCCAACCGTACGCGACTTGCCATGACCTGAACTGGAATGTGCAGTCCAGAAATGTGAAATGCACCGGGAGGTCCGGGGCACGGGCCCCGGCGACGGGCAAGGTCGCTCAGAGGCCAAACACCTCAGCCTGTATGGCCGGCAGGTTGTCGCCGGCGATCCAGCCCTGCCCGGCGGCGTGCCGGGCCATCACCAGGCTGTCGGCGGCCAGGACGAGGGTGCTGCCCGCGGCGCTCACCTGCCGTGCCAGCTCTTCGATGATCGCGGGGTCAGCGTCGGGCACCACGTCGCGGATATAGACGGCCAGGATGCGGTCCCGGTTCTCGGCGACGACCTGGGCATAGATCTCGGGATCTTCCTCGCCGCTGTCGCCCACGAGGACAAAGGGCAAGTGGGGGTACATCTCCAGGATGGGCCGGATCTGGGCCAGCTTGTAGGCGCGGCTTTCGGTGGGCAGGAACTCGTGGGGATAGACGCCCCAGTTCCGCAACAGGACCGGCCCGGGGGGAATCCCCTGCAGGTTCATGAACTCCAGGAGCACGTCATAGATGTTCCACGGGCTGTTGGACACGAAAAAGAGGGGATTGCCGGGCTGGCCGGGCAGGCCGGCGTGAAGGGCCCGGTAGAAGGGTGCCACCCCGGCGAACGGCAGGCGGGTGCGGGCGCTGCCCAGCATGATGGTCCGCGCTGCCCGCAGCACGTCGGTGACGTTGGTCTGGACGACCGTGTCGTCGATGTCGCTGATGACGCCAAAGCGCGCCGTCCGGGGCGGCACCAGCACCTGTCCCTGGCCCACGGGCGGCTCAACCCGGCCCCGCGGGCGGGGCTCCAGGAGCACCAACTCCACGGGGTGCCAGCCGCCATCCTCCTCCAGGGGCTCGGACAGGCGCAGGGTCACCTCGAACATGCCCTCCTCGTCGGCCTGGATCTCCTGCTCGACCCCGCGAAAGCGGGCCAGCAGGCGAGCGTAGGGCTGCTCGCGGCTGTCCACGCGCTTGAGCATGTCGCGGAAGTTCTTCCAGGCCGATTGCTGCTCGCCGGGCGGCTCGATGCCCCGGTCTTCCAGCACGCGGCCCTTCAAGTGCAGCTCCGTGGTGGTGCCATAGCCGCGGTAGGCCTCGATGTGGAGGGGGCCCGGACCGCCCAGGGCCCGGCGGAGGCCGTACTTGGCCGCATCGAAACGCTGCTCCACGGCGTGGATCAGCGGCGCCAACCTTCGCTGCCAGCTCGCCATCCGGTCCCTCGGAGTCGGGCTAATGGCCCAGGACCCGCACGCTCTCGGCGCGGGGCTGCGCCTTCAGGTCGACGTTGCCAAAGCGGCGCAGCAGCTCGCGGGCGCGATCGCGCCTTTCGGCCATGCGGGCTTCCCTGGCCTTCCAGCGCCCCTGGACCTGGTTGATCACCAGGGCGCTGTCGCCCCGGATCTCCAGGGCGAATTCCCCGGGCTGGCGCCCGGCCTCTTCGATGCGATGGGTGAGGTCTTGCAGGGCGGCGATGAGGGTATCGTACTCGGCTTCGTTGTTGGTGTAGCCGCCGCCGAACTCCAGGCGCTCCAGCCGGCTGGCGCCGTCTTGCAGGCGGGTGAGGGCATAGCTGCCGTACCCCTGCCCAGGATTGCCGCGGCTGCCGCCGTCAAAGATGATGAGATAGTCGGGGCCCTCGCGCCGGGGGGCGGGCCGCGGTTCCCTGGCGGCGGGTGGCACGGCCCCGGGCTGCTGCGGCGGGGGGAGGTGACCCCGGGCAGCCAGGATGTCGAACAGGCGTTGCCTGTCTTCGGGCCGGAGGCGAGAGATCTGGTCGGCGAGCTTGTTAACGGCGTCGCTCACGGTGCCCTCTCCCTACGCCGCTGCTTGCTGGTACTCTCGCCGGATCTCGTTGTACAGATAGTCGAGGTTGGCCAGGTGCAGGCGCTGCACAAGTCCGCCCAGGGGGATCCGTGACTTGCCGCAGTCCTCGATGTCGATCTTGGCCAGCGCCGAACGCGGCTGGCCTCGCTCCACGATGGTCCGCACCTTCTTGTCGATGCAGCGCAGGTAGGCGATGCTGCTGTCCACCGTCTCGTCGATCTCGCCGCGCAGGAGCACGCCGCCGTGGCCCTGGACGACGTTCTCCAGGTTCAGCGACTTGATCTGGCGCAAGGATTTGGCCAGTTCCTCGGAGTTGCCGCGCACGATGAGGGGCACCGGGGTGACGACGTCGCTCGCCACCAGTACCTTGTCCTCGCGCAGGTGGGCCATGATGGCATCGGGGGCATGGCCGGGCGCGTGCATGAGGTGGATGGTCTTTTCGCCCAGCCGCAAGAGCAGGTCGGTCTCAAAGACCAACTGCGGGATCCGCAGCTCCACGTGGGCCAGGGCCGGGGTCTGGGCCTTGGCCTGGGCCAGGCTCTCGGCCCCCACCTTGAGCAGGGTTTCGCGCGTCAGCCGGTGGCTGATGAGCTCTGCTTCGGGAAAGAGATAGCTGCCATAGATGTGATCGGCGTGGTGGTGGGTCAGGATCACGTAGCGAATGCCCGCGGGGCAACGCTCCAGGGCGAACTCGCGTAGCTGGCGGGTTTCCTGGGGAAAGGGCAGGGTATCGACGATCACTGCACCTTCGGGGGTGATGACGACGGTGGCTGAGACTTCGGCATAGAGCTGGCTGATGAATACATAGACATCTTCGGTGACACGTTCCCGTAGCATGTTGTCTCCCCGGCTTGTCGCTGGGTTCAGGATATCACAAAGAGGGGGCCTTGTCAAGGCCTTTGCCAACAATCCGGTGCCCGGCGTCGGCGCCCTGGTCCGCCGGCCAGTCCTCGGGCACGCTGCCGGCGCGGGGAAGCCGGAGGGCAAAGCAGCTCCCGCGGCCGGGTGTGCTCTCGACCGAGATGCTGCCGCCCATGGCCTCCGTCAGCTCCCTGGCCAGGGCCAGGCCCAGGCCCGCGCCGCCGTTCGGGCCGTGGTAAAAGCGCTCCCAGACGTGGGGGAGGTCCTCGGGAGCGATGCCCTCGCCCGTGTCTTTGACCTCGATGCGGACGGCGTCGGACTCGGGGCGGGCGACGACGGCCACGATGCCCCCGGGCGGCGTGTAACGGATGGCGTTGCGCAGCAGGTTGGCCAACACCTGCTCCAGCCGGCCCCGGTCGACCCAGGCCGGGGGCAGGTCGGACGGCAGCTCGGCCACGACCTCGACGCGACCGGCCTTCCAGGCCAGGGGGGCCAGGGCCTCGACCATGCCTGCTGCGATGAGCCCCACGTCATCGGCCTGGCAGTCAACGGCCAGGCCCGCGGCCTCGGCCTGCGACAGGGCAAACAGGTCGTCGATGAGCCCCTGCAGGCGCAGCACCTCGCCCTGCACCACCTCCAGGTCGTGGCGCAGCGAGGCGGGTGCCTCCTCTTCGCGGCGATCCAGCGCCGACTCCAGGAGGGCACGCACCGTGGCAACGGGCGTGCGCAGCTCGTGCGAGACCGTGGCCACCAACTGCCGGCGCGCTTCCAGGAGATGGGTGACGGTGTCGCGCTGCACCTCCAGGTCGTGGAGGGTGCGCTCCAGCTCCTCGGCCATGGCGTTCAGGTCGGCCTGGAGCTGGGCCACCTCGTCCTCGCCGACCACCTCGACCCGCGCTCCGTAGTTGCCCTCTCGCAGGGCCCTGGCGGCGGCCACCAGCGCTTCCAGGCGGCGGGTGGTGCCGCGGGCCACCACGTAGGAAAAGAGGGCTGAAGGGGGCAGGATGGCAACCAGGGCCATGATGGTCAGGATGGCCACGATGCTGACGGCCGGAAAGACACTGTGGAGCAGGCTGCCGAGAAAGGAGGTCAGGAGGTTGGCCCTTTCGGGCTGCAACAGGGTGCTGCCCGCGGAATAGTTCCCGAGCGCAAAGATGGCCAGGGCCACCAGGCAGGCAACGAGCAAAACCAGCGTCAGGTGGGCGTGGGTGATGGCCCACAACATGCGCCGCCGTCGCAGGTGCTGCCAGCGCAGCCAGACGCGGACGCCCAGGCGGGCCAGGAGATAGCCCGGGCCGGTGGCCCATAGCAGGGCGGCGGCGATCACCGGCCCCAGGCTGCTTTCCTGCCAGATGCCCTCCCAGCCCAGCCAGCGCGCGGGGACGGACAGGCCGGCGCCCATGACCAGGCTGAGGGCCAGACCCACGGCCAGCTCGGCCACGGCACTGCGCAGCCGGCTGCCCCCCGGCAGGCGGATGCGCAGCGCGCTCCACATGCCGCACAGCCCACAGACGAAAAGGACGCCGTTGCCCAGGACAAAGGGCGAGACGACGCCCACCTGGTAGGAGAGGACCCACAGCATGGCCATCCCGACGATCCACGTTTCCGCCAGACCGCGGATGGGATGCGCCTGCCACAGGAACCGCTTACGACGCGCCGGCATCTGCGGCTCCTTTGACCTCGTCCGGGGAGAGGAGACGATAGCCCACACCCCATACCGTCTCGATGGCCTCGCCCAGGGGGCCCAGCTTGCGGCGCAGGCGCAGGATGGCATTGTCCACCGAGCGGTCGCCGGCGATATAGTGCTCGCCCCAGACGGCGTCCAGCAGATAGGAGCGGCTGAAGGCCCGCCCGGGCGAGCGCAACAGGAAGTGGAGCAACTCGAACTCGGTGCGCGTGAGATCGAGGGGGGCTCCGTCGAGGGTGGCGCGATAGGCCTCCGGGTCCAGCTCCAGGCCAGCATAGCGCAGGTGGGCGGTGCCCGGGCGCCGGTCCTCGGCCAGCACCTGGTGCACCTGGGAAGCGCGGCGCAGCAGGGCGCGCACGCGGGCCAGCAGCTCGCGCATGCCAAAGGGCTTGGTGACGTAATCGTCGGCGCCCACCTCCAGCCCGACGACGCGGTCGATCTCGGCGCCGCGGGCGGTGAGCATGAGCACCGGCACGCTACACGAGCGGCGGACCCGGCTCAAGACCTCCAGCCCGTCGATGCCCGGCAGCATCCAGTCCAGGATCACCAGGTCGGGCTGTGCCTCGTCAAGGGCGGCCAGGGCTGCCTCGCCATCGGCAGCGTGCACCGCCCGGTAGCCGGCGCCTTGCAGCTCGCGCACCACCACCCGCGCCAGCGCTTCTTCGTCTTCCACCACCAGAATTGTGTCCATGACATTCCTTTATACGACCCGTGGCTGCCGCGGTTTCGCACCACCCGGACATTATACCATGAACCCGCCGCCGCGCTAAGCTGGCGGGACTCCTTGCGCGGCCGGTTGTGTTTGCCTGCTCCCCCCTTACATGCTATACTCCTGTCATGGCCGGTATTGCGGAGAAGGGAGGACTCGCATGAAACCGATCCAGAAGGCCGTAGTGGGCGCATTGGCTGTGGCCAGCGGCGGGCTGGCGCTGTGGCTGCGCCGCTCGCTGCCCCGGACGCGAGGCACCGTGCGGGTGCCCGGCTTGCAGGCCGGCGTCCAGGTGCTCCGCGACCGATGGGGCGTGCCCCACGTCTATGCCGATTCGGCGCCTGACCTCTTTTTCGCCCAGGGATATGTCCATGCCCAGGACCGGCTGTGGCAGATGGAGCTGCAGCGCCGGCTGGCGGCCGGCCGCGTGGCCGAGATCGTGGGAGAAAAGGCCGTGCCCGTCGACCGCCTTTTCCGGGTGCTGGGGCTCTACCGCAGCGCGGAGGTCTGCGCGGCCGACCTTGGCCCCGAGTCGCGCCCGGTGCTGGAAGCCTACGTGGCGGGCGTCAACGCGGGCATGGAGGCGCAGCGGGGCCGCTGGCCCCTGGAGTTTCGGCTCCTGGGCTTTGAGCCGGAAGAATGGCGCCTGGCCGACACCCTGGGCTGGGTCAAGGTCATGGCCTGGAACCTGGGCTGCAATTGGACCACCGAGCTGATGCGCGCCCGCCTGGCTGCCTGCCTTGGCCCGGAGCTGGCCGCCGACCTGGAGCCGCCCTATCCGGTTGGCAGTCCCATCCTGATGGAGGGGGAGGGCCTGCCCGAGGGCGCGGCCCTTCCGCCAAACGGCTGGGGCGGGCCGGCGCTCCAGGAAGCCCTGCGCCGGGCGGCGGCGCTGTGGGAGCCCGCGGAGGGGGCGCGCGAGCCGGCCGCCGACCTGCCCCCCGGCCTGCAGCAGGCCCCGGGCAACAGCAACCAGTGGGTCGTGGCCGGCAGCCGGACCGCCACTGGCCGGCCGATCCTGGCCAACGACACCCACCTGCTGATGCAGTTGCCCGCCTTCTGGTATCAGAACCACCTGTGCGGCGGCGACGTGCACGTGACCGGCGTTTCGCTGCCCGGGGTGCCGGGCGTCGTCGTCGGCCACAACGAGGAGGTGGCGTGGGGCATCACCATCGCCTGGCACGACGACCAGGACCTGTACGTCGAGCGGTTCGATCCCGAGAACCCGGGGCGCTACGAGTTCCAGGGACGGTGGCTGGAGGCCGAGGTGCGCCGCGAGGAGATCCGGGTCAAGGGGCGCTCCGAGCCCGAGGTGGAGACGGTGGTCGCCACGCGCCACGGGCCCATCGTCAGCGGGTTGGTGGGCGAGGCGACGCCCCTGGCCCTCCGCTGGGCGGCCCTTGATCCCGCGGACCCCCTGGATGGCCTCCTGCCGTTGACTCGCGCGCGCACGTGGGACGAGTTCCGGGCGGCCGTTGCCGCCTGGCCCGCGCCCTCCCTCAACTTTGTGTACGCCGACCGCCAGGGCAACATCGGCTACGTCCAGGCCGGCACCGTGCCACGCCGGGCGGCCGGCGACGGGCTGGCGCCCATGGCCGGCTGGACGGGCGGGCACGAGTGGCAGGGCATGCTGCCCGCCGAAGAGCTACCCCGGGCCTACAATCCCGAAACGGGCTGGCTGGCCACGGCCAACCACCGGGTGATGGGCGATGGCTATCCCCACTATCTGAGCTCTGATTTCGAGAACCCGGCTCGTGTCTGCCGGGTGGCCGAACTGCTGGAGGGCGTGGAAAAACTGACCGTTGAGGACTGCCTCCGGTTCCAGTTGGACACCTACAGCGCCATGGCCGCGCGCCTGGCCCGCCACCTGTCCGCGGTCGAGCCGGCGGACGACAGGGAGCGTCGCGCCCTGGAGCTGCTGCGGGACTGGGATGCCCGCCTGGAGGTCGAAAGCGTTGCCGCCAGCATCTGCCAGGTCGTGGGCCTGCGCGCCCTGCACCTGCTGTTCGACGGCCACCTGGGCGAGCTGGCCGATCCGTACGTCGGGCTGGGGGTCGCCGTCCTGGATGCGACGAGCCCCTACCACGGCCGCAGCATCGTCCGGCTGTTGGATCTGCTGGACGGAAAGGGAAACGATGGCTGGCTGCGCGACCCGGAGAGCGGGGAGATGCGAACCAGGCAAGGGCTGCTGCACCGGGCGCTGCGGGAGGCGCTGGATTTGCTGGAGGAGCAGTTTGGCCCGGACATGGGGCATTGGACCTGGGGCCGGCTCAACCAGGTTGAGTTTGGGCATCTCGTGGGCGCCGTCAAGCCGTTGAACCTGATCTTTAACCGGGGGCCCTACCCGACAGGCGGCGGCCTGGACACCCTCCTGCGAGCCTCCAGCCCGCCGCGCTTCCCGCCCGAGCGGGCCAACGTCGGCGACGCGCTGCGTTTCGTCGCCGACCTGGGCGACTGGGAGGCGTGCCGCATGGTCGTGGCCGGCGGCCAGTCGGGGCATCCGCTCAGCCGCCACTACGGCGACCTCCTGGCCCTGTGGCGAGAGGGGCGGACCTATCCCATGCCCTTTGCCCGGGAGCAGGTGGAGCGGCACGTGGAGGCGCGCCTGCTCCTGCTGCCCGGCTAGCGCCCCACGGTGCCGGATCGTAGGGCCCGGCCAAAGCTGGTCATGGCCCGGCACGGGGCGGCCACGCAGGTCTGTGCCCGGCTGGTGTGGCGTCCGGGCAGGCAAAAGAAAACGCCCCTGGTGGCAGGGGCGTTTGATGTTGAAAGCGAGAGGTTGCCCTCGCTAGCTCAACTCGGGCGTGGTGCCCTCCGGGCTAATCTGGCCGGCGGCTCGCCTGGCCTCGGCTTTTGCCTCCTCGATGATGGCCTGGATCTCTTGCTTCATGTGGGACAGCTCTTCGCCGATCTCTTCTTTCTGCTCCTCGAACCGATCCTTGACGTCCTCGGGCGGGATCAGGTTCAGCGCCAGGGACCGATCCTGGCCGGGCGCCTTCTGCATGCTGATAAAGGGCATCTTGCCCGTGATCAGCCGCACGCCCGCGACCATGGCGGCAATGGCGGCGATGGGGGCGATGAACCCCAGGATGAGACCGGCCATGAGGTTGTAGGGGATGGCCAGAACGTCGGCGACGCTACCAAGAACTCCCATTCCACTCTCTTCTGACCTATGCATGGCTCTCACCTCCAGCTGCTGCTGACTGGCTCGCCCTGGCCTGGTCCACCTGCTGGCGCACCATCGCGACGACCTCGTCGGGGGTCATGAGGGTGACCTCTGCCTTTCCTTCGGCCATTTCTACGGAAGGAAACTTGCCCGTAAAGAGATACGTGAGGGCAACGGTTCCGGCGATGGCGACGCTCAGGAGTCCGACGGTCAATCCCAGGTAGAAAGCTAGACTTCTCAGGAATCCCATAGCAATCCTCCTTCCCTTTGCGCGAGTGGCGCGTAATGCAGATAAGTATAATACAAACGCAGACGAATAGCAAGTTCTAATGAAACTCTAACAAAACTCTAGCGTTGGTCTAACGAAGGCTCCGTACAATGGATTGGTAGCTGGAAGGAGCAAAGAAGGATGCCTCGTTCAAGGTGCGAAACTTGCGGAATTGTGATCCGCTGGCAACCGACGATCATCGGCGATAAGACGTACTGCTGCCTGGGCTGTGCCCAGGGTGGGCCCTGCGAGTGTGACTACGATAACCTGCCTCACCCTGACGAGATGAATGCCCTCGTGGTTCGTCCGCCGCGCGAGCTGGCGCGGCGTGCGGCAGAGTGAACGCCGTTGTCAGGTAGCCGTCAGTGTCCGGAGTGGATATCCGGACCATTCTGGTATATAATGCATGCAATGCCGAGGGGCGCAGGGGCGCCTCTCGTGAATAAATTGAGGTGAGCATCTATGTTTATCTGGGATCCTAGATATTTTATCTTTGCGCTCCCTGCATTGCTGCTGGCCTTTTACGCCCAGTGGCGCGTGCGATCGACCTATAACAAGTACAGCCGGCAGCCCAACAACCGGGGCCTGACCGGCGCGGAAGTGGCGCGAATCCTGCTGCGCAGTGCCGGGCTGGATCGGGTTCGCGTCGAGGAGACACCCGGCCAGTTGAGCGACCATTATGACCCGGGCAAGGACATCCTTCGTCTCTCCCGCGGCGTGGGCGAGAGCCGGTCGGTGGCTGCCCTGGGGATCGTCGCCCACGAGGTGGGCCACGCCATCCAGGATCACGCCAACTATGGCCCCCTGCGCGTCCGGTCGGGCCTGGTGCCCATCGTGACCCTTGGCTCGTGGCTGGGCCCCATTATCTTCCTGGCCGGATTTTTCCTTTCCGGCTTCACCGGGTCCACGACCGTCGCCTGGGCCGGGCTCTTTCTCTTTGCCGGCACGGTGGTCTTTGCCCTGATCACGCTGCCCGTCGAGTTTAACGCCAGCCGGCGAGCCCTGCAACTGCTGCGCTCCTACCAGCTCGCCGATGGCCGCGAGCTGGCGCAGACCAAAGAGGTGCTGGACGCCGCGGCGCTGACCTACGTCGCCGCCCTGGCCCAGTCCCTGTCGACCCTCCTCTACTATGTCTTCTTGCTGACCGGCTTCTCGCGGCGCGACTAGACCGGTACCAAAGTGAAACCTACATGCAGGTGCGTTGCACGTGCCGTTCGTGCGACGCACCTGTAGATCCCACCCTGGCACGAGTCTAGTCCCGGCGGCGCGCGTACGCGAGCGTCCCTACTCCCCGGCCAGCGACAGATAGATGGCGCCCTGGATCTCGCTGTGGTTGAGCCGGATGCCGGCGGCCACGGCATCAAAGACCCCGAGGAGACCCAATTCGTCTGCCCGGGGCAGGCCCACGGCCGCGTTGGCTTCGGCCAGCTCCGCGAGCCGCGGGATAGAGCCGTAGACAAAGATCGCGGGATCGCGGAGGATGGCCGAGCAGGCCCGGCGAAAGGCCTCTTCCTGGACCAACCCCTCCTGTCGCCGGGTGTTGAGCACCGACCGTGCGACGACCGTGGGCGAAGAGCCGATAGTCAAGACGCCTGCTTCCAGGGCATAGGTCAGCGCATAGCCGCCGGCCCCGGTGCCCACCCCTCGTTGCAGCTCCACGCCGTCGACCTCCACGGTGTCAAAGGTCGCTCCCAGCCCCTCCATGTCTGCACGGAGCCGGGTGGCGTCCCTGGCGCTTGCCTCGGGAGCCAGGACGAGAAATTGGCCGGCGGGAAGTTGGCCGCTCGCGGGTTCATCGGGCTGGGGAGGCAGGAGGCCGAAGGCAAAGGGACCGGCCAGGGGTCCCTCCGGGCCCAACAGATCGGCCAGGTCGAGGGCCAGCCCCTGGCGCAGCAGGCGGAACGGGCCGTCGACGTCGAGGTCGAGGACGCTGTAGGCCCAGGGCCACGTCGTCGGAGCGTCGTGGCCCATGATGGCCACGGCTGTATCCGCCGGCAAGCCTGGCCACGAGTCGGGATCCAGGGCCGTCAGGTCGTATAGCGCACGGATCTCGGGCACGTCGACGGCATCATCGCTCAACGTGCCCTCGATCTGGATCCTGAGGCCGCCCTCGTCGGGCACGACAGCCAGGGCCAGCGCCTGCAGGTGGGCGACCAGCAGGTCTCTGCGCGAAGCATCGGCCGGGGGTGGCGCAGGCTGCCGGGGTGGCCTGGTGAAGTAGAGGGCCACTGCCTCGTCGGGCAGCCGGTCGGCCAGGGTCCGCCAGGCAGGCAGCGCCGCCAGGCTCTCGTCCTCCGGCAGATCGAGGAGGCTCTTGAGCTGGGGCAGGGGCGAATTGTGCGTCGAGCTGACCACGTACAGCAGATCCTTGGTCGCGCTCCAGGAGATGAACCTCGGGCGGCCATCGCGATCTGTGCCGGCGCCATCGTACAGGAGCCGGCCGCCGTACTTCTCCTCGGTCCAGGTCGCGCCCACCTCCGGGGCGTGCATGGCCTGGCGCACCGCCTCCGCGTCGGCGATGCGCAGGATGGCGTAATGCACGCGGTTCCAGGTGCCGCTAACCCCGGAGCCGGAGACGAGGTCGTGGATGGGATAGGCCTTGACCTCAAAGCCCGCCAGCATGGCGTCCAGCGCATCCCGGCCTTCGGGGATCTGCTCGAGCCTGGTCAAGAACCGCACCCAGTCGCGGCCCACCTGGCCTTCGGGCTTCAGATCGAGGAAAAAGATGTCCGTCGCCTCGACAGGCACCCGGCCGGCCAACGCCTCCTGGCTGTGCTGGCTGCCCGCCTGCGCGCCCGCGCAGCCGACGAGGAGTGAAAGGCACAGACCCAGAAGGCCCAGTCGAAGGACACCGTGCATCGTTCCTCCTCTGTGGCGAGTGCCGCCAGTTTAACATGCTCAGGTATCCTTGTCAAGAGAGGGCTTGACAGCCCGGCCGGAGTGTGATATACTGCCAAATGCATAAGATAACTAGGTAAGGGGCATCCATGGGAATTCGAGAGCAGATGCGCAAGGGCACCACCACGGTCATTGTGTTGAACCTGCTGGCCGAGATGGACCGGCCGATGTACGGCTACGAGATCATCCAGGAGCTGGAGACCCGGAGCCAGGGCTACTTCCAGTTCAAAGAAGGGCTGATCTATCCCAGGCTGCACGAGATGGAGCGCCAGGGGCTGCTGCGTGCCGAGTGGCAGGGCGAGGAGGGCAGCCGCCGGCGCAAGTTCTATGCCATCACCGACGCGGGCCGCCGCCGCCTGGAAAAAGAGCTGCAAGGCTGGGAAGCCTTTACCCGGCACGTCGACCAACTGCTCGGCGTGGAGAGCCAGGCATGACCGGCGGGCAAGGAGGAGAGGGCGGAGAAGCGGCGGCCGTAGGGCGACTATTGGCCGGCATCCGCGCCCAGATGGACCTGGACAGCGAGACCGAAAACGAGGTCCTGGACGAGCTACGCGATCACCTGTACGAGGCGCTGGCCCAGGCACGGGCCGAGGGCCTGGACGAGGCGGCCGCCGAGGCCCAAGTGGCCGCGCGCTTTGGCGTGGAGGACGTGGGCCGCGAGCTGCAGGCGGCCCACGCCGGTTGGGGCACGGCCGACGCCGTGGTGGCGGCTGCCCTGCCGGTGGTCGGAGCCCTGGTGCTGCGCTGGCTGGCCTTTGCGCCCGACGGCACGGCCCTGGGCTGGCCGCAGCTCCTCGAGCGGCCTTCCTTCTGGGCCGTGGCCCTGATCACGCTGCTCGTGCCCCTCCTCAAGTTCGACCGCTGGCGTTATGCCCTGGCGGCCTGGACGTTTTTCTGGGTGCTGACCGTCATCTTTGTCACTCTGCCGTCGCTGCGCTGGTGACGGCCGGCCACGGAGACAGCGTGAAACACAGACACAGGCCTTTTCGGCTCGGTGGTGCCTTGCCGGGGATGGAGCTCTACGGCTATGAAGGCCGGGGGCGCCGGCAGATAAAGCACAGGGCGGCAGGCCTGGCACTGTTGCTGGTCCTGCTGTGGGCGACCTGCTCCGCGGCGGAGGCGCAAGAGACGGCCGTCATCCTGGCCGATCCGGCCGACCCCTACCACACCCTGGCCCGGGAGATGGCCGCGGCGGAGGGGCTGCCCCTGGTCGAGAGCCTGGACGAAGCCCTGGCACGGGAGCCCGTCTATCTCCTGTGGGTCGTCTCGCCCGACCACCTGTCGGACGAGGTGCTGGTGGCCTTTGGCCTGGCGATGCGCGGCAGGGAGCCGGCGATTTCCACGGGCATCATCAGCGGCAATAGCATGGAGCAGGCCCGGGCGCTCTGGCAGCGGGCGTCCGAGGTACGCGGCGCGGAGGTCTATGCCGCCAACTCGGCCAATCCAGCAGGCCACCGCAAGGCCGAGATCCTGGGGCCGGAGGGGAGCAGACAGCCCCTGACCAAGTCGCGGTTCCTGGCCAGCCTGGCCGCAGCCGATTACCTGACCTTTACCGGCCACGGCAGCCAGACCACCCTATACCTGGAGGAAGGGGTGGCCGTGCGGGCGGCGGATCTGCCCAGGCTGGGGCCGGTGGTGGTCGCCACGGGGAGCTGCAACACCTTTCGCCTCTGGGAAGAGAACTCCCTGGCCCTGGCCCTGGTCAGCCGGGGCGCGGCGGCCTATGCCGGCTTTGCCTACAGCCCCAACGAGGGCTACCTGCTGGGCGAGTTCGAGGGGCTGCCCCTGCGCTATACCTGGCCCGAGTTCCCGGCCGGCCACGCCATCCAGGTGCAAAACCAGGGCACGCTGGCCGGCTTTGCCAGCTTTCCCTACTATTATCTGCTGGGCGATCCGCGCCTGGCCCTCCAGGCAGAAGCACCGTACCAGCTCGTGGAGGACCGGGCCGAGGACGGCGGCCGGATCCAGCGCTACGCCGGCGCGCCGGCGGGCGTGGTCCCGGTGCGGGTGGCGGGCGGCGCCCGCTACTCTTTCGTCGAAGTCGAGGGCGTGACGGCGGGCTGGGAGGGCCAGCTCTTTTACAACGCCCGCCTGCAAATGGCTGACGTCGGCCCCGACAAGTTCCTGCTGTTTGAGCACCAGGGCGGCGATTTTGTCCTGCGCCTGCGCCCCGAGCCCTCCTGGCTGTGGGTGGTGGGCGACACCCTCCTCGACAGCCTGGACAACACGCTTCTTTTCCTGCAGGATCACGGCGGGGCGATGATGTTCCTCGCGGCTGCCGGGCTGCTGTTGCTGCTCGCCCTGTTCTGGCAGGCACGCAGGGGCGGGGACAGGGCGGCGACGCTGCGCAGACTGGGCCTTGCCGCCCTTCCGGGCCTGGCAGCGGCGGCGCTGCACGCGGTCTATGCCCTGGCCCGCATCGATGCTCTGACCATCACGTCCAAGAACGTGAGCCTGAGCATCCTGTTTCCGACCAGCACCTTTGTCGTCGTCACCTGTGGCGCGTTCTTGTTCCTCCACGCCCGCTCCTGGCGGGGCCGTGCCTTTGCCCTGGCCGTGGGGACGCTGCCCGCGCTGGCCCCGGCCCTCTTGCTCTTTGCCGTGATGACCGTCCTGGACGAGTTGGTCCTGGGCAGCCGGCTGGGAACAGGACCGTGGAACAACCGGATGGCCCTTCAGGCGCTGATCACCCTGCCCGTTCTGGCGCTGCCCCTGGCAGCCGGCCTGGCCTTGCTGCTGCGATGGGATCGCGGCGCCCGTGGGCGGGGCGCGCCCGTTCCGCCTTCTCGCCGCCCGGGCGAGATCCCTAGGCGTGCAGACGCACAAAATTGATCTGGAGGCAATGACTCATGAGAGACGCCGCAGTTTCCAAGCCAGGCGCAGATCAAGATTCCACGAGCCGTGGGATCCAGGATCTGGCGGTCATCGAGACCATCCTGCGCAACCGCTACCACTTTTTCCAGGAGATCCGCGACGGGATCGGGCTCAACGACAAGATGCGGGCCATGCTGATATCGAGCGTCCTCTTTCTGGCGCTGTATGGCGCGGTCCTGGGCTCGACCCATAGCCTGTGGCAGACGCTCAGCTCGGCAGCCAAGCTGCCGCTGCTGTTCCTGGCGACGCTCATCGTCTGCTCGCCCACGCTCTACTTTTTCAACGTGCTCTTTGGCTCTAACCAGAGCCTGACCCAGAACGTCGCCCTGATGCTCACGGCCATCACCGTCACCGCCGTCCTGCTCCTCAGTTTTGCGCCCATCGTCGTCTTCTTTTTGCTTACGACCGCGGGCTACCAGTTCTTCAAGCTTCTGAACGTTACGATCTTTGCCGTGTGCGGCATTGTCGGCGTGATATTCTTGGCGCAGGGAATGAAGATCGTCTCGTCGGCGGGCAAGGAGGGGGCCTCGGCCCGGCGTTGGGTTTTGTGGCTGTGGGTGCTGGTCTATGCCTTCGTTGGCAGCCAGATGGCCTGGACGCTGCGGCCGTTCATCGGTGCGCCGAGCATGAAGTTCGAGCTGTTCCGCCAGTTGGGGGGCAACTTTTACACCAACGTCTTTGCCAGCATTGGCGAGATCTTGGGCTTTTTCGTGGTGCGCTAGGCAGCAGGGATAGGGAAGCGAGGATAAGAGATGTCGAGTCAAAATCAAGGAAACGATCGATCGACGACGGACCAGATCCTGGACCTGCTACTGGACGCCCTGGCGGAGCGCCAGCGGGCCCGCCGGGCGCAGGGGACGACAGTGCCCCGTACCCCGGACACGGCCCGGCCGGCGCCGCAGCCAGACCCGCGGCCGGCTGCCGCGAAACAACCCGGACCCGGCGAGCCCATCGCCCCGCCCATGCCGACGCCCCGGCCCGCGCCACCGGCTGCCGAGGTGCGCCGGCCGAGCCCTGTCGCCCAGCGTCCCGGGGCACCGCCACCGCGATGGCCCGAGCCCGAGCCAGGAGATGAGGGCTGGGTGCCGCCACCCAGGCTGCCGAGCATCGACATGGGCAAGATGCTGTGGCGAATGGCGCTGCTGGTGGTCCTGCTCCTCGTGCTTGTCAACATTCCGGTGAACGAGTATGGCGTCAGCCTGGCGCGGATCATGCCCGAATCGTCGTCGCTCATCATCCGCGACGGGCTGGTTCTCAAGGGCAGCGGGCCCGAGTTCTACATGCTGGAGAACAACACACTGCGCTGGATCAGCAGCATGGACGCCTTCGAGCACCTGGGGCTGACCTGGGCGGATGTGCACGTCGTCGAGGACAGCTTCCTGGAGCGGTTCGAGGAGGGGCGAGCCATCCACGTCCTACTCAAGTGCGGGGGGAGCGATCACATCTACCGGCTGGAGAACGACCAGAAGCGCTGGATCAAGGACATTGACACGTTCCTGGCCGAGGGGCACGTCTGGGAGGACGTGCGCATGGTAGGCTGCAACTACTTGCGCAACCTGCCCACAGGGCCGTCGATTCCGGAGGATGCGGGGGTGGGGCCGGAGCC
>DAOUHB010000222.1:0-12781 GCA_034428935.1 Anaerolineae bacterium
CCAAGTCCATCTCGTGCCTGATACGGCCAAGCAGGTTATGGAGGTCCGCATCTGGTGGAAGGGCAAGATGGTGCACTCTGTGGCCCTCCCGCTGGGCGAATTTCGAGTTCACCTTTGAACTTTAAACGCGTCGCGAACGGTTCACTTTTCAACTTTTCCTAACAGCCAAAAGCAAATAGGTTGGCTTGTCACGAATACTGTAAAAACGCTGCCAGTGTGCCAGCCGTTCACCGTGGGGCTACTCGCTGCTCATCGGCGGAAGAGCTACGGGCGGCAGGTCAACCATCCGGCGCCGTCACGACCAGGTCGCCCAGGAGCAGGCTGTCGCCAGGCGCGCCTTCGCCCGGCAGCGCCACAGGCAATCGCTCGCCGCTGGAGGGCAGATAGAGGCCCAGGCGCAAGGGATAGCGTCCGGGCGGCAGGTCGGCAGGCAGCAGCAGCCCACGGCGATCGACGATGGTCTCGCGAGGGCTCCAGGTGCTCGTCGGCAGCGAGCCGCCGCCCGGCGCCGAGTCACTCTGAGCCAGAGGCTGCCCGTCGGGAGCCATCAGATGCACGAACACCGAGTAGTCCTCGCCCAGGCCCTCGGTGCCCCGCCAGAACAGGCTGAACGGAACAATGTCGCCGGCGTGCCAGTCGCCGGCCGGCAGGTGATAGCCCAGGAAGCGGATCGAGCCGCCAATCGTGGCGGGCACCTGGACGTTGGGTGCGGCGGCCATCTCGCCGGCGCCCGTGCCATAGAGGATCAATTGCAGGCTGTCGGACCACTCGTGGCTGGCGCGGAAGGCATTTTCGTTCAGCCAGTTCTCCGCACCGCCCTGCACCAGGCCGGCAGACCCATCGCCGACAACGAGGAAGACGCGCCGGTGCCCGGCAGCAAGGGCCTTTAGCTCGGCCCGCTCCTCGCTGGCGAAATAGACCTCGGCCGGTCCCTCGTACCGCGCCAGGAAGGGGGCCACTATCTCCCGGGGCGTGACCAGGATGGCATCCCCTGCCTGGGTCCGGCCTGCCAGGCTTGCGGCTGCCCGCTTGATATATTCCTCGGGATAGCCGGCGGGCAGCGGGTAGCGCGCGCGGTAGAGATAGACCGTGTCGTCGTCGGGCAGGTGGTAGGTCGTATCCAGCTCGAAGGCCTGGTCAAAGAGGGGCCGCGAGCCGCCCAGGATCTCCTCGATAAGCTCTTGTTGCACCGCGCCGATGTCCGAGTTGACCCGCTTCAGGGCCACGTATTGGTGGTCAAAGAGCCGGCGAAAGGGCGAGGTCTCGTCAAAGCGATCGATGAGGCTCTCCAAGCGCAACTGCGGGTAGGTGGTGAGGATGAGATAGTTAAAGGCCCCGGCATTGACCTCGCTGGAGTTGAGAAGCAGGCCGACGCTGCACAGCTCGTAGCCCAGCTCCCCTCGCCGGTCTTCCATGCGATCCAGGATGTCGGGATGGATCCAGAAGCCGCTGTCCGTCCTCCCCTCGTCGGGCAATTGAATGTAGACGCCCTGGGCGACGGACGTGGTGCGCCCCCAGGCCGGAAGTTGGTAGGTGACGGGCGGCAGAAGGCGATAGGCGGCTTCGTAGGACACGACAAAGAACTGCACCAGGCCAAAGCCAAGAAGCACCGCCATCAAGACCGCGCGCAGCCGGCGCCAGGGGAGCTTGTAGAGGGCGGCGCTCGCCAGGAGCGCCACAGCAGGCAGCGCCGGGGTGAGGGCCCGGGTCTCCTGGTAGATGGACAGGGTGAGTATGGCATAGGCTCCACCCGCCCAGGCAAGCACGACCCAGGCCTCGGGCGACGCCTGCCGGATGGACCGAAGCGCCGGGCCGGGCCGGCGCAGGGCGGCCACCGCCACGAGCAAGAACACGACGACCAGCAGGGTCAAGACGACGAGGGAAAGATGTTCGTTACCCAGCTTGCGTATGTAATAGAGGTAGGTGTTGACGTCTCCCAGACTCAGGGTACGCCCGCGGGGATCGTCGATGCCGTACCCGTACACGGCCACGCGCCGCAGGAACTCGATGCGCGCCAGATACCAGGTAGAGGCTACACCGGCACCCAGGAAGAGCGCCGCCAGGCCGTTGGCCAGGGGGGCGGAAGGCAGGCTGGCAAAATAGATGGCCAGGGCGGCCAGCAGCCACCAGGCAAAAAAGAGCAGATCGCCGAGGGTAAGCGTGAGCGCCGTCTCGCGGTTGGGCACGAACCAGATGGCCGCCAGGACGAGGCCCCCGACCAGGGCGAGGAGGGCGTTCTTGGGATAGATCCGCGGCCGCTGCCGGATACGCCGCCACAGCTCGGGCAGCGCCCCAGAGGTCAGTAGAGCAGCCAGCATGGGGCCAACTGCAAAGACGCCAAACGTGCGCTTGGTCAGCATCCCCAGGCCCAAGACGAGCCCAAAGAGGAGCGACATGCCCCGCCGTTGGAAGCCGTCGGTCGCCAGCAACAAATAGACCATCAGGGTGACCATGGCCGTCAGGGCAAACTCGATGTAAAAGTAGCGCGACATGGCGTAGAACATGGGAAAGAGGGCCAGCAAGGCGGCGGCAACCAGCCCCACGAGAGACGCCCGCCCACGCATCCCTGCCGAGCGACCCCAGCGGAGGCCGATGCCATAGGTCGCGGCCAGGGCAATCACCATGTAGACGACGTTGATCATGGTCGCCACGTCTTCCGTGTAGCCAAAGAGCCGGTACATGATGGAGGCCGAGGCGGGAAAGAGAGGGACGCGGACCGGATCGTGGACCGCAACCTTGAACAGCGTCTCGAGGCTGAGGGAGCTCAGCATCTGCGTGTAGGACAGGCTATAGGCCAGGTGCCGCGCCTTGTCCCATCCGGTCCAGGTGACGTTTTCCTGGAGCCAGATCCAGTTGTTGACGGCGTGAAACACCACCAGCCCGCCAATGAGCAACCAGGGGGCCAGGCGGGCCAGCCAGAGCGTACGATGCTTCACAGTATGCGTCATCGAGCGTTGTCCCTCAAAGATTATAGGGAGAATCCGGCGCGTGTCAATTCCCGGGAAGGGTTAGAATGCGGGCGACATCGCCCTCCACGCGCACCACGGCCAGCGGGAAGCTGTCCGACTCGCCGCTGCCGACGGGCACCCTTTCGCCCGTCACGGCGTCATAGAGCCCCAGGAGCAGGCGATACTCGCCGGGGGCCAGGTCCGCGGGCAACCACAGGCCGGCCCGGTCGGCAATCGTCTCCCCCGGATGCCAGCCCGTCGTCGGCCGCGTGCCGTCCAGGGGTTCGGCGTCGCGTTGGGCGGCCAGGCGCCCGCCGGCCGCCTGGAGATGGACAAAGACCTTGTAGGCTTCGGGGATCGGCTCGGCCGCCTGCCACGCCAGGTCCAGGCGCAGGATCTGCCCCGGCGACAGCTCACCCTCCAGGGCAAGGGCCTGCTCCAAAGAGATCCCATTCCGCCAGCCCCTTCCGCCGGGCGCCAGGTCGACGCTGCCGGCGCCGTGCCCGGCCGGCGCGTAGAGCAAGAGCTCGAGCGGCCCGTGCCAGGCGTCGCTGGCCCGGTACGCGCGCGACGCGAGCCAGGGCTGCAGCCCCGCGCCCGGGCTTGCCTGGGTGTCGACGACCACCCAGATGCGGGTTGCGTCTCGCCCCAATTTGTCCAGGAGTGCGGCGCCCTCGCCGTCGGGAGTGGCGCCGTCCGCCATACGCAGGGGGTAGAAGGGCAGCGAGCCATCCCCGTAACGCGCCAGGGCATAGATGGCCTCGGGCGGCGAAACGACCACGGCATCGCCCGGCGCCGCGACGGGCAGCAATGCCCCGGCCAGCGCCTCGTAATCCGCCTGGGCGGCCAGGGAGGCCTCTTCGTAGCGGCGGGCGTAGAGCAGCAGGCGCTGCCCGTCGGGCAGGGGATAGGTCTTGATGACGTCAAAGGCCCGGTGAAACGTGTCGTCCGGTGTCGTCAGCAGGTGCCTGATGGTCGCCTCGGCCTCGGGCCGGCGGGGATAGTGGGGCGGCGGGTCGACGACGAGGACAAAGTCGCACTGAAACAGCTCGCCGTACACGCCGTGGCCGGTGCCGACGGTCGCCAGTTCCTTCCTGAGCAGGTGCGAGTAACGGCCGTAGGCGTCATAAGCAAAGTGCTGGTTGTTGATCTGCTGCATGTTGACCAGCAGCCCCAGGCTAGCCGTGTCGCCGCGGCGCTCCTCGTCGACGGTCCGAAGGATGTCGGGCACGACGGCAAAGCCGCGGTCGGTACGGCCCGAGGCCGGCAATTGGATGGACAGGCCCTCGGCCAGCGGCAGGCGCTCGTGCAGTGGCGCCAGGGCGTCGAAGGAGAGGGCGGCGAACTGTACGAGACCGGGCAGCAGAGCGAGTCCCACCACCAGTCCCCGGAGCCATTTCGGACGCAGGCGACCAAGGGCCAGGGCGATGGCCAGCGCCAGCGGCGGCAGAATGGGCATGATGTAGCGCGAGTGGACGATGCTCACCCGCGTGGAAAAGACGACGTAGGGAAACACGACCCACAGGACCAAGGCCCAACCGTCGACGCCCAGGGCCAGAAACCGGCGCCAGGAACGGGTCCTGCGCCAGCGCCAGAAGGCCAGCCCCACCAGGGCCAGGAGCAGCAGGCCGGCGTACAGCGGCGAGAGATGCTCGTTGTACAAGTCTCTCAGGTAGGGCAAAAAACCCCAGGCTCGGCCCGTCGGCTTGCCGTATGCGTTGGCCCAGAAGTCCTGGACAAAGTCGATGCGGGTCAGGTACCAGGCCGCGGCCACGCTGACGGCCAGGGCAAGAGAAGCGAGGAGGTTGGCCGCCCTCTGGCCGGCGGCGCCAGAGGTTGGAAGCCCGGCAGAGCCGGCGAAGGAGGCCAGAAGGAGGCGGATGGTAACTGTCCACGACAGCCACGACAGGGCCGGCAGGCCATAACCGAGGGGCAGGCTGACCGCGGCCTGCACGTTGGGTAGGAACCAGAGGGCGGTGACGGCCAATCCCAGCAGGGCGGCTGCCAGCCATCGCCGCGGGTTCCCCAACACCGGGCGCAGGCCGGGCGTGCGGAAGACGGCAGCCAGCATACCGGGCGATGCCAGCACGACGAGAAGGGGTGCCAATGCAAACACCACAAACGTCCACTTGACGAGCATGCCCAGCCCAAAGCTCAAGCCGTAGAGCAGGCTATAACCGCGCCGGCGAAAACCCTCGCTGCGCAGCAGGAGACAGACGTTGACGGCCACCAGGGACGCGAGGGCAAAGTCGATGTAGAGATAGCGGCTCATGGCAAAGACGATGGGGAACAGAGAGGCCAGGGCGGCGGACGCCAGCCCAATCCACGGCCCCGCCAGCCGCTCGCCGATGCCATAGACCGCCAGCAAAAAGAGCACGAGGTAGATGCTGTTTGTCATGGCCGCCACGTCGGCCGAGACGCCGAACAGCGCGTAGGAGACGGTAACCGTCAGGTGCACCAGGGGCGGGTAATAGCCGCTCAGGGTGAGAGCGTCAAAGAGGCTGGCCGGATTGACGCCTGCCTTCAGGATATCATAGTAGGCCAGGCTGCTGACCAGGTGATACATCCGGTCGGCACCAAAGATGACCTCGTTGGCGGCCCGCCAGAGCCAGTTGTTGGTCAGGTGAAAGGCGGCCAGCAGGGCCAGCAAGGCCAGGGGCAGCGCCTGCCCGGCTCGCCTGGCGGAAGCAGGCAGCGCTTCTGGGGCTTCCCGACGCGTGAAGGTCATCATCAGTCTCTGTACGATCTTCCCTTGCTCGAAGATGTTTGGCAAATTGTGTCCTTTGTGCTATTATACCCGCACCTTGCCAATGGGGCAAGTGCCATCCAGGAAAGAGAGGAATGCAAAGATGCAAGAACGAAGAGGTCCCAGTCCGTTTGGGGGCCGGCTCGCACTGCTGGGGCTTGCCGGTCTCCTGCTCGTGCTGGCCGGCCTGTCCGTTGCGCTCGCGGCTTCGGCCCAACAACTCCCCCTGACCGTCACCAAGAGCGCGGCACCCACTGCCGTCGAACCCGGTGGCGACATTGCATATACCCTCACCATCACCAACACGGGAGATGAAGACATCTCCCTACAGGCCATCACCGACACGTTGCCCGCAGGGTTCTCCTACGCCGGCTGGCAAGAGGGCGGCGAGCCTTCAAGCGAAAGCCCCCTCGTCTGGAGGAATCTCGAGGACGTGTACAAAGGCTCGAGCTTCCGTCTCGTGTATTACGTGGCCGTGGAAGGCACCGTGCAGCCCGGTGTCTATTCCAACACCGTAACCGTCCTCCCCGAGGACGGAGACCCCGTCGAGGCCAGCGTCGAGGTAACCGTGTTGGGCGCAATCCTCGAGGGCAGCAAAACGGCCAGCGCCAGCGAGGTAAAGGTGGGCGATCCGCTGGACTATACGGTAAGAATCGACAACAGTGGTACGACCACTGCAACCTTGACGACCATCGTCGACACCCTGCCCACAGACTTTCGCTTCCAGTCCATGCTGGCGGGACCGGATCCCCAGGTGCAGGGCAATGTGCTCACCTGGAGCAACCTGGAGGTCGGGCCCGGGAAAAGCCTGGAGCTTCGCTACCGGGTAACTACCGGAGGCGCTGTGAACTCGGTCCACACGAACCAGGTGCAGGTGACCAGTCCCGACGACGACGTGCCGCCCATGTCCGCCAGCGTCACGCTGCGCGAGCGCAAGTTTCGCGCCTACTTGCCACTAATCATCCGTACCGAGCCGCCCGAGCCGCCGGCAACGCCCTACCGCGTTGCCTTCCAGCGGCAGGATCCCGGCAACCTCGAGGTGTACGCTGTCAACTCGGACGGCACCGACCTGCTGAACGTCAGCAACATGGCAGGCGGAGATACTACGCCCCAGTTTTCGCCGGATGGCACCAAGATCGCATGGGTACACTTCCAGGATGGCGTGGGCGAGATCATGGTGGCCAACGCCGACGGCAGCGGCAGGGTAAATGTGACCAATCACCCCAAGGACGATCGCGGTCCGGTCTGGTCGCCCGACGGCACCAGGATCGCCTTCTACTCCCTGCGGCAGGAGGAACGCTGGGAGGTCTACTCCATGAACGCCGACGGCAGCAACGTGCAGCGGCTGACGGATCGGGTCTGCCAGAGCCACGATCCTGCCTGGTCGCCGGACGGAACCAAGATCGGCTTTATCTGCGGCCTTCGCGAGTTCGCCGAAGTGTACGTCATGAACGCCGACGGCAGCAATTGGCAGCGCCTCACGGAAGACCCGACCGACAAGGGCTACTTCGAGGACGCGGCGCTGACCTGGTCGCCCGACAGCCAGTGGCTTGGTTACGTCAAGTACCGCGACAAGGGCCACAGCAAGGGAGGTGGCGTCTACAGGGTGAACGTCAACACCAAGGAGATCGCGACCATCATGGAAAGCGATTCGAACGCCTTCCACGCTCCGGCCTGGTCGCCAGACGGCACCAAGCTTGCTTTTTCGGCCTACCGCCCGATCGATAGTGGCAGCTACGACATCGTAGTCGTCAATCCCTTTAACCCGGACGGTTCGACCAACCTGACCAAGGCCCCCCTGTTCGACAACCAACCGCGCTGGTCGTCCGACGGCGCCAAGATCGCCTTTATCTCCAATCGTGCCGGCAGCGATACTTCGGTGTTCCACGTGTACGTCATGGATGCCGACGGCAGCAACCAGGCGCGGGTGACGGACGGGACGGTGGACGAGAGAAACCCGGCATGGAGGCCGCAACCGCCCGAGTAGCATCCCCGCGTGATGCCCCCCCCGGGCAGGTAAATGACTCGACGAGCGAAGGAGCCGCGGCTCCTTCGCTCTTTTTCTGGGGTTATTGGCCCTCCGCCTGGAAGGTGCGGACGAGAAGCTGATCGGGCCAGCCGTCGAGGCCTGGGCCGTGGGGCGGCAGAGCCCGACCGGTCGCCGGATCCCGGGCGCCGGCCAGCAGGTGATACGTCCCGGCCGGCAGGCCGGCAGGCAGTCCGATCTTGTATCGCAGGTACTGGGTGCGGCCTGGCCGCCACCAGGAGGTGAGGGAATAGCCGTCAAAGGCCTGCCCGGCGTGCGCCCACAGCACCCGCCCCTCGCCGTCCACCAGCCGGAACTCGAGCTCGTAATCGAGGCCCATCTGCACCAGTGCCTGCCAGGCAAGGGTCACGTACAGCTCCTGGCCCGGCCTGAGGCCCTCGTCGCTCAGGGCCAGGCCGGCCAGGCCCAGCTCGTCGCCCAGGCGCCGATCCAGGAAGCTCTCTTCTACGGCCGGGGGCTGGCCCGAAAGGAGCACCGGCGTGCGATACACCCGGGCAAACCGCACACCCCCCAGGCGGGCAACGTACTCGGGCTCCTGGGCCAGGAAAAACGCGACCAGCTCGGGCGTTGGCTCCTGGCGCTGGACTTGACTTATGTAAAACACGACGTAATCGGCAAAGAGCCACGTCTTGTCCCATTCACCGCGGCGCAACGACGTGGCTTCGCCGTCAAAATAGTAGCGGAACTGGGGCGGATAGAAGGTGACGGCCAGCGATTCCTCGATGGCCTCCTGCCGGTTCAGATACTCGGCGGCCATCTCCAGCCCCTCGCCTTGGCCAAAGGCAAAGGCGCCTTCGGCTGCGGGCCCTCCACCGACGAGGGGGTTAAAGTAGGCGCCATAGTGCGGCGCCAGCCGCAGCCAGATGGGGGATACGAGAAACACGAAGACCGCTGCCCCGGCGTACGGCAGCCACCCGGGCCACCGGGAGCCGCGCAGCCGGGCCGACAGCCCCTCCAGGCCGGCGTTCAACGTCCAGGCGGCCAGGATGGCCGCGGGCAGAAAGGCGGGCAGCAGGTAGCGGTCGCCCTTCTTGGCCGCCAGCGAAACCATCACCGTGAAAAAGACGACAAAAGCCAGGCTGACGAGGGGCAGGCGGACGTCGCGCCGCCGGCGCCAGGCAAAGAACAGGGCCACAAGGGCCAGGGGCAGGAGGATCATGACCAGGGGTGACAGGCGGAAGGGCAGGACGACTAGGTAGAAGAGCGGCCCCGGGTCGTCAACCACGCGGCCCAGGAAAAAGTTGCTGCCGTGGGAGACGACGACCCCCCAACGCGAGGCGCGATAGATACGATAGACGAAAAAGAAGGGGTTGGTCCAGGCCGCGGGCCATGCCAGCCAGAAGGAAACGGCGGCGGAAGCCAGCCAGAGCCCAAAGGCCCCCGCCACCTGGCCCAGGCTCCCCCACGCCTCGCGGCCCAGGCGGCGCAACAGCCACTGCAGCCCCAGGGCCAGGGCGGTGAGGGGGATCAAGAAGAGGGCCGGGGTCTTGGTCAACAGGGCCAGCCCGGCCAGGAGGCCGGACAGGAACAGGAACCGGCGCCGGTGCGGCCGCTGCAAATAGAGCAGCAGGGCCAGCACCGAGAGCAGCATAGTGCTGGCCAGGATGCCGTCGACGTGGACGATGCGCGAGTGGACCAGGTAAAAAGGGTCCAGGGCGAGCAAGAGGCCGCCCAGGGCAGCGCCTGCGCGGCCCACGAGGGGAATCAGCAACGCGTAGGCAGCCACGACGGCCAGCGAGGTCAAGATCACGGTAAAGGTTGCCGCCGCCGCGAGTTGGGCCGGATAGTCGCCCTGGTAGTTCTCGGCAGCCAGGGCTTCCAGGGCTGCGTGGTCGCCGGTGACCCAGGCCCGCAGGGCCAGGGCCGCGCCAAAGCCCCACATGGGCACCACGCCGGGATGGTCGGTCAGATAGGTGCCCTCCAGGTCACCACGTTCCAGGGCCAGGACAAAAGCCGACGACCGCTCTAACCAGGTCTGCTCGTCGGGCCAGGAAAAGGACCCGAGCGCCGTGTAGCGGGTGACCAGCGCGATGAAAAGCAAGGCCAGCCCGGCGGCCAGGCTGGCCTTGCGCCGCGTGCTCTCCAGGTTCACATCCTCCTGCGTCGCAGCCAGAGGCCGGCGACGAGGGCCACGCCAACTGCGCCGACGGCGCCGACACCCAGGACCAGGATGATGCCGACGACGGCCAGGTTGCGGGCCTTGGTGGTGGCTCCCCGCGCCTCTTCGGCCTCTCCCTCCGAGGGCGCAACAGCCACGACGGTGGGAGCGAGGGTCGCTGCCGGTTCCGGGCTCTCGACGCCCGGCGGTTCCGGCGTCCCCTGGACCTGGTCGGTCACCTGGGCAATGGCTTCGGGCGTGGCAGTGGCCTCAGGGTCCGGCAGGGCATCGCTGCCTTCCGGCTCGGACGTCTGGTCCGTGGCAGGCGTACCGGGAAGGGTGGTCGCCGTTGCCCCCGACGGCGAGGTCTGCGCCCCCGCCTGGGTGGGAGCGGCTGGCGCCGAGGAACTGGCGGCGGCTGTGGCCGTTGCCGCTGCCCCACTGCCGACCGTAGGGGGCACCGGAGTGAATGTAGGGCTGGGTTCCGGTGTCGCTGTGGGTGTGTCGGTCGGCATAGCAGTCGGCCGCGGTGTGAGCGTGTTGGTTGCCGTGGGCCTGGGTGTGTCGGTCGGCCAGGGTGTGGGGCTCGCCGGGGGTACCCAGCCACTACTGTCCCCGTACTGGAGCACGACCCCGTTCTTGCCCACGGCCCAGCCCCAACTCTCTCCGAGCATCTGAATGGCTCTCAACTCATGAAAAGTCTTGCTGTCCTGCACCTGCCAACTGCTGCCGTTATAGTGCAAAATCAGGCCTGATTCGCCGACTGCCCAGCCGGAATCCGAGTCCACCATGTGCACGGCGTGCAGGGCCAGGCCCGTGCCGCTGTTTACCCGGTTCCAGGCACTGCCATCCCAATGTGCGACAAAGCCGGCTGTACCGACTGCCCAACCATCGTTGGCTGTCACCATGTCAATACCACGCACCCACTCGTGATCCGTAGGCTCAAAACTCACCTGCCAGCTCCCGCCGTCCCAGTGCAGGATCACGCCACCGCCGGCGATCCAGCCGTCGCTCGGGCCCAGCATATCGATGTCGCTAAGCCAAGTCTGCCGAGGCGTGGCAACCCTTTGCCAGCCTCCTCCGTCGTTATGCAGGATCACACCTCCTGCGCCCACTGCCCACACGTCATTTGGCGCCACCATGGTGATGGCCGAGAGCCAACTCCAGTCCCCCGGTTTGGCTGCTTCGTGCCAGTTGCTGCCATCGTAACGCAGTATCCTACCGCTGTTGGTAACCGCACAGCCATTCGAGCCATCCCACAGGTCAATGCTCACGATCGCCTCATCAAAGCCCAGCCGGACCGTATGCCACTCAGAACCATCGAAACGGAGCATGCTGCCTGTCATACCGCCGATCCAGCCGTGGTGGGGATCCACCAAGTTGACGCTGTACAAGGAACCGACCGGCGGAGCCGGAAAACTCTGCCACACCGGTCCACTTTGCGCGTACACCACGCTGCCAAGAGGAGTAGGCAGAGCGATCGAGAGGAACAGCGAGTGGATGGCAAGCATGAGCGCAATAAGAGAATATCGAACACACATCACAGTTTTCTCCTGCATTCGACGCATCGGATTTGTTCGATCTTGGCTGGGCTGGGGCAACCAGCCACGACTGGAGAGAAAGAAACCAAACCGACCACCATTCGTGTGTTGCTTACTCTGCCACCGTTCTCTTTGTCAAGGTCAGGGCGTACCCCTAGATGGGGTACGCCCTGGTTACGTCAGGCATCAATCGCCATCAGGCGGCATTTACGGCAGATTCAGGTCCGACAGAATCCAGTACATGCCGGTAACTTCGAACGGGATGATGTAGCCGTCGCCGTTCTCATCGATCAGGTAGACTTCCAGCGGAGAGACCGTATCCTGCGGGTCGGCTGCCCACGGCCATTCCAGCCCGTCCGGGTAAACCATCTGCACAGGAGAGTGGTACTCGGTCTCTACGGGGCTGATGGCATAGTTGCACTTCCACTTCAGCGGGAAGCCGCAGGGGAACCAGACCTCATCGCGGGGCATCATGAATTCGGCATAGTAGTAGCCAAACGCGTCCGTGAACAGGTAGACCGGATCTGGATCATCTGGATCGGGCGCATGTCCGGACAGGTTCATCCGCCGCTGTCGCGACTCAAAGTCTGGATACCAATAGGTGCCATAGGCTGGGCCGCCAGCGAAGGGCCACTCACTTACGAACTCTTCCAGCGTCTCATCCCAGACGAGGGTTGATGGCCGATACAGATAGGCGTCCACGCGGAGGTCGGGCTCGTCAAAGGGATAGTAGAACCACCAGACGTCGCCGAGGGTCACAGGATCCGGGTCCTGAGTAACCCGCTGCGGGTCTGCAAAGGCGGTGCCGGCGGTTCCCAGCAGCACCAGCACGAGGGTCAGAAAAATCATGCGTTTCATCTTGGATTCTCCTTAATCAGAATAGTCTTGGGATGTTCAAATACTGCGAGAGGTTGGTAACCGCACGATCTACCTCTATAAGCACCTCCTTTCTTATAGCCCAGCCATTCCTCGCGTCCACGAGCTAGCACCGCCGCCGCAGGCCTACACAAGTCTGCTGCCTGGTCAGTGCCAGGGGGATCTCGCAACACTGGAATCTGGGAATCCTCCTCCTCGATCCGCCCGTGTTGGCGAATCCAAAAACATTATACTCGAGGGCCGCTCATTTGTCAAGCCTCAGACTGCGAAATGTGGTTGAAAGTTGAAAGGTGAACCATTTAAGGCTGAAAAGTGAACTCTTCCCAGTTGAAAAGTGAACCGATTGTGGTAGAGTCCCACCAGGTCGATCTCGAGATGAGGAGGGACGAAATGACACAGCTGCACAAGCGGTTCACAGATGACCAGGTCAAGGTGCTGCTCAAGGGATACTGCCAGGGCCTACTGGAAAGAGCCGAGATTCAGGAGATGCTGGACATTGGCAAGACTCGCTTCTTTGCCCTGCTC